>CAYOYV010000001.1:0-283840 GCA_964408285.1 uncultured Nitrososphaerota archaeon
TCCCGATGTAGTGAATCGAACCCAGAGTACCGATCAATATTCTGCCCTTCTGTCCTCGGTTTTTCACTTTCCCCTTCAGGAGCTCGTACCCCATGTGAAAGGTTGTTATCATGGCCGAGAGATGAGGAAGTGAGAACTCCCCTCTATCATATCTCTCGCATGCTTCCACCATTGCCTTTCCTAGGGAATCCAATATTTCGTCAGGATTCGCGTGAGCTGAGAGAAGCCGCTTGATCTCTTCCTCAGCTTCGAATGGGTTCAGACCAATTGCCAGCTCATAGACTCGGTCTGGCATTTCGACCGCCGATTCTAATGTTGGTAATCATTAAAGCCTTTCTTGGACATTACACTACGAGTAAGAAAGAACTTCTGGGAATCAACATATCCTCAACGGGCGCAATCACAATGGATAAATCCTGAACTCTACTCAGGCGTGTAGGGAAGAGATGGACATCACTCGCTCGGACCCAGGTGACCGAGATCAGTGAAGACTGAAGAGCCTCTCTCAGAGATCTTGTATGGCGCTCTCCTGAGTCTCCTGTCGATAGCCTTGTTCGTAACTGGTTTCGCCATACTAGCTGCAGGCTTCCTTCTTTGGAATCCGATCCTGATAATGGTGGGGCTGACGTTCATCTTTCTAAATTGGTATCAAGGGGAAATCAGGATGAAGAAAAAGAGGCCCATCATGGAGACAACAAGGCTGCCTGAGCAAATGGAAACATTAAAAAGCGTTGCCACGGCAATCAATGAGTTGGAGGAGGAATTCATGGAACTCGAAAGTAGAAGAGCAGATTTGCAGCAGAAAATCAGCGCGCTATTGAAAGAGAAGGAAGAGATCGTGAAAACTATAGGAGAGTTGAAGGAGAGAATAGAATTCAAGAAACTGGCGATCGAGGCCAATGCATTGGAAGCGGAATTGAAAGAGCTAAGGGAGGAGGAGAGAAGATTAAGGACAGAGCTGGAAAGTTTTCCCCAGCCCACTCCATAGGCCGATCCAACACTACTATCCCCAGCGGACCATACGCATTGGTGACAAGTACTCTTTGAATATGGGTGACAAAGCGAGTTCGCATGGTGGCTGCTTTGAATCGCTTCGGGCGCAGTGGCAATAGATATAAGTGACTTTGAGCCGATTATCGTGGATGGCGATTCCCACAAGATATCTGATAGAGAGGTCAGTAATATTCGTTCTGACGATTCTTGTCTCGATAACTGTAATATTCATTATTCCACGCTTTACTCCCGGCGATCCTCTCGGCGTGGTCGTCGCGAGGCTCTCAGAGATGGGAGGACTTCGAGGGGCCGAAGAGATGGTGGAGGAGTACAAGCGGCTGTTCGGGCTGAACGAGGACATACTAACGCAATATTTCTCCTACATGCGAGAGGTCCTCCGCGGAAATCTGGGCTATTCCATAGTGCACTTTCCCACTACGGTCTCTGATCTGATCCTTCGGGCCCTTCCTTGGACCTTCTGCTTGCTAGCCACCACAACTGTCCTCAGCTGGATGATCGGTACCCTTTTGGGGGCGCTCGCTGGATGGGCAGGAGAATCGAAGATTCAGAGTATTTTCGCCTCAGCGGCGCTCTTCCTATATGTTGTTCCCTACTACATATTTGCCGTTATGTTGGTTTTCCTGTTTGCATTCACATTGAGATGGCTGCCTCCTTCAGGAGGTTATACCGCAGGATTGGTACCTTCGTTTACACTGGATTTCGCCATCGATGTTATCCAGCACTCAATACTCCCCGCGTCTACTATCATACTCTCGTCCCTCGGATGGTGGTTCCTGAGCATGAGGTCGATGATAACAACTGTCAAGGGGGAGGACTTTCTCCTGATGGCGGAAGCGAAGGGTCTGCAAAAAAGTCACATCCTCTGGAGATATGCCTTCAGAAATGCCATTCTGCCGCAGGTCACTGGCCTAGCCATCTCCCTGAGCCGCATAGTCGGCGGGGCACTCATAACGGAAGTAATATTCGCCTATCCTGGGATTGGATCCTTAACAACTAGTGCCATAATGTCTCTCGATTACCCGCTAATCCAAGGGACTGTATTGCTCATCATCTTGTCTGTAGCCACGGCCAATTTCGCGATCGAGATTGTCTACCCGCTCATAGATCCAAGAATCAGAGCCGGGAGGGAATGACATTGAAGACCACATTCTCGGGGAGACTTGCGGCCAGCTTGGCGAGTATATTGAAAGCTCCATTCGGCAATCGGAACTTCACTGTGGGTTTTGCCATGTTCGTCATATTGATAGCGATCCCCTTGCTTGGAGGGCTTTTGTCATCGCCTGAACTCATTCGCGTGGGTCACTCCTCGCCTGCACTGCCTCCGACCCTAGATCATTTGCTGGGGACGGATGTCCTCGGCAGAGACATCTTGGTCCAGCTCTTCAGAGCTACGCTAAATTCACTCAAGATAGGCCTGATTGCGGCTACAATAGGAACCGCTGTTGGTGCTGTAATAGGCTTTGTCAGCGGGTATTATGGCGGCATCACAGATGACATGCTTAGAATACTCACAGATGTCTTCCTCTCAATTCCATCGCTGATGTTCTTGGTACTGATATCCGCGCTTGTCAGAGTTGTGACGGTTGAGACAATGGCCATGATCATAGCGATATTCGCTTGGGCCTGGCCTGCGAGACAGGTAAGGGCTCAGGCATTGAGCCTGAAAGAACGGGAGTTTGTATATATGGCGAAGCTTTCAGGAATGGGCAGTTTCGAACTGATAGTGAGAGAGCTCATGCCTCATATGCTCCAGTGGATGATTGCCAACTTCGTTAATGCTTTCCTATCAGCTATCCTGACGGAGTCTGGCTTGTCAATACTGGGCCTTGGACCCCAGATCGATATGACCCTTGGTATGATGCTCTGGTGGGCCCTCAATAGTGCTGCGATGTATAGGGGGTTATGGTGGTGGTGGGGGGCGCCAGTCTTTGTCCTGATATTTTCGTTCTTTTCTTTGTATCTGATGCATGCAGGTCTTGATGAAGTGATCAATCCCAAGTTGAGAGGCAAGTAGGATGTCCGATCAGATTCTCGAAATCAGAAACCTAACCGCCTATTATGAAGTAGGACCGAATCCGACAAGGGCTGTGGATAATGCAAGTCTAGGAACAATAAGAAGGGGAGAGATATTCGGGATTGCAGGTGAATCTGCTTGCGGCAAGACGACACTTGCGTTGGCCATGCTGAGGCTCCTCAAACCGCCCGGGCACATAAGGAGGGGGGAAGTGATATTCGACGGTACCGACCTGCTCAAGCTCGCAGAAGAGGAAATAAGGTCGATTAGGTGGAAGAGGATTTCTTATGTTCCTCAGAGTTCGATGAACGCTCTGAATCCTGTGATGAGAATAAGGAACCAGATATCCGACAGCATAGAGGCCCACGAGAGTGGGCAGTCGAAAGATGAATTGGATAATCGGATAGAGAAGCTGCTGATGACCGTAGGGCTATCGCGCGAAATCGCCGGAATGTATCCACATGAGCTCAGTGGGGGGATGAAACAGAGGGTTGCAATCGCGATGGCGACGGCCTTGGATCCTGAAATCCTCATAGCAGATGAGCCCACGACAGCTCTGGATGTCATTGTCCAGAGAGGTATACTGCAACTACTCGGCGAGATTAGGCGTAGAATGCACACTATCGTATTGATAACTCATGATATGGCAGCACAGGCAGAAATCTCGGATAGAGTGGGAATAATGTATGCGGGGAAAATGATGGAGATTGGAAGAACCGAGGACGTATTCAAGGATCCGCTACATCCGTATACCCGCCTGCTCATATCATCCATACCGCGGCTGAAGATCAGGACAGAGCTTGCGTGGATCACAGGATTGCCTCCTGACCTAAGAAACCCACCGCTCGGTTGTCGATTCCACCCGAGATGTCCACATCTAATGGCGGGAAAATGCGATGTCGAGGAGCCTCAACTTGCCGAGATCAAGCCTGGCAGACTAACGGCTTGCCACTTGCATGGTGAATGATCGTGAGCAACCCCAAGAACCTGTTGGAAGTAAGACATCTGACAAGAGTCTTTAGAATGGGCGGATTCATGGGAAAAGGAGAGCTGGTGGCTGTGGACGATGTTTCGTTCGATGTGCCTGCTGAAAGACCCGTAATACTTACAATCGCGGGCGAGAGTGGAAGCGGCAAAACGACAACGGCCAGAATGATCCTAGGCTTCGTAAAACCAACCCATGGCGAAGTTCTCTACCGAGGCAAGAACATACTGAATATGAATAACAGCGATTGGAAAATGTATAGACAGGAAGTACAAGCGATTTTCCAAGACCCCTACGGGGCATTCAACTCGATGTATACGGTGGATCATGTTCTGAAAGTGCCGATAGAGAAGTTCAACTTGGCCAGGACGGATGAGGACGCTCACCAATTGATGTCAGGAACCCTTGAAGTAGTCGGACTGAGATCAGAGGAAATACTTGGGAAATATCCCCATCAACTAAGTGGAGGACAGAGACAGAGGATAATGCTTGCGAGAGCATTCCTCCTGAGACCGAAAATAGTAGTGGCTGATGAGCCAGTTTCGATGCTAGATGCTTCAATGAGGGCAGGGATTCTGCATTTGATGCTAGATTTGAAGAAGAAATGGGACGTGTCATTTCTGTACATCACCCATGATCTTTCGACGGCCCATTACATCAGTGATTCAATCGCAATAATGTATCAAGGAAGTGTGGTGGAAATGGGACCAATAGACGAAGTGATCGAGAATCCATTGCATCCATATTCCAAGCTGCTGATAGAGTCAGTTCCGATACCTGACCCGGAACAAAGATGGAAAGAGCACATGGACCTGCCAACCAGGGAGTTTCGAAGCCAGACATTCAACGGATGCAAATTCTATGATAGATGCAAGTTCAGAACCGATGTGTGCAAGACAGATAGACCAGGGCTTAAACCAAACGAGTCAAGGTTCGTTGCATGTCATTTGTATCATGATTGACGATATTGCATATATTGCTAAACCTAGATTGCGATTCCACACAATCGGCGAGACATTTCAGTTCTCGCATTCTATGTCCTGAATAAGCTTAAATCGGAGGACCGGCCTATATAATTCGTGAGAAATCGATGAAGAAAATAATCTCCATTCTTATCTCACTTGTGTTCGTCCTAATGTTCTTCAATATACCGACTGCGATATCACCACCTCTTCCTAGGGACGAGACGTTCTACTTTGTACGCGGCCTAGGCAGTGGGTATGCCAATTTCGCTATGCTTAATCTATACGCGCCGGGTGCGCCTTCGAGATCGGGGACCGGCATGCAACAGAATATTTGGGAATATTTCTCCTACTGGAACTATGAGACAGGAGAAGACGTGATGTGGCTTGCGCAGAAATATGAGTATTCGGCGGATTTCAAGAGCATCACGGTATATCTGACAAAGGGCGTAAAATGGAACGATGGACATTCGTTCACAGCGGACGACGTTGTGTTCACGTACAACATGCTCCTACAAAATGCGCCAAAATTGTCTGGTTCAGCTGCTGTCGCAGCGGATGTCGATTCGGTCACAAAGATAGACGATTACACAGTCCGAATTAATCTAAAGGCCGCGAACCCAAGGTTCCATCTCAACAGGGATACATTTCCTGCAGTCAGAGTTTGGGGAGGCCTAACGATAGTGCCAAAGCACATCTGGGAGGGCAAGGACCCTGTGACGTTTACCAACTATCCGAACCCAATCGGAACTGGACCTTACAAGCTGGTTAGCGCGGCTCAGACCGCGGCTGTCTTCGAACGCAGAGACGATTGGTGGGCGACGGAAAAGTATGGAATAAGACCAGCACCCAAGTATGTCGTCTTTGAGACCCTTGGCACCGAGGAAACCCTTGCTGCCGCTTTGGCATCCAACGATGTTGACGCAGTGAACATAGGGTTGCTTTCCTTTGGCACCTATCTGACTGTTCAACAGAGAAACCCATACGTGACAGCTTGGTACAAAGCGGCTCCCTATGCATGGAAAGATCCTTGCCCGAGGGTACTTTTCGTTCAGAATGCGAAGTATCCTTGGAACGACCCGCAGGTTAGGAGAGCAATCTCGTATCTGGTCAACAGAACAGCAATCGCTACCATAGCATACGATCGCACCACGGTGGCCACTCCATACATCTTCCCGGCGTACGGAGGATACCAAGAATATTTCGACGGGATATCGAACCTTATCACGCAGTACGAGCCGACGAAATATGACCCAACGAAGGCAAAAACGATATTCGAATCCCTCGGTTTCAAGAAGGGATCTGACGGTGTTTGGGTCACTGGAAATGGCACAAGACTTGCAATGCTCTACGTAGTCAGTTCAGACACGAACACCGTGGAGCAGAGGAGAGTATCAGAAGTTCTAGCGGATCAACTCAGAACAGGAGGAATGGATGTCACCGTCAAGTTCCTGGCAGGCGCGGTATTCACCGAGACCCTCAACAAAGGTGATTGGGACATCTTCTACGGCTGGCAGTGTCCGGGCGACACAGATCCCTTCTTCAATCTGAACCTGTATCAGAGCAAATATACAAAGCCACTTGGCCAAGCAGTAGCGAGTTGGGAGTATAATGGCTGGAGATACATAAATCCGGCATACGACGCAATAGTCACCAAGCTGGGGGCAACGTCACCTCTGCTAAACAAAACCGGGTCACTAGCTCTCTTCAAACAAGCTATGGCAATCTACTACGCGGATCTACCCAGCATACCGATGGTTCAAGCGCCTGCCTTTGTACCGGTGAACACATTCCAGTGGACTGGCTGGCCGACAGCCGAGAACCCCTGGATAATGCCAGTTCCCTGGTGGGCACAATTGACCCTCATCATGAACGGATTCAATTCGAGTAAGACAGGAGGATGGGTTGGCGGGATAAGGCTGAAAACCGTGGACTATGCGACTGTCTACTTCACAAAGGCAACGCCGATCTTCAGAGGTATCGACCTGAGTTGGTATGGTCCCTTCAAGGCTGGGGATTCCCAGAGGATACCCGCAGATGATGCAGAGTTCTACATAACGAAAGGTCTTGCTTCATACTCGCCCCCTGCGCCAGTGTTCCCTGAACTTGCGACGATCGCTCAAACCGTGTCGGGCATTAGAACTGATCTCACAGACGTAAAGTCGAGCGTAGATAAGCTAAAGACTGATGTGTCTGGGATATCCGGAAGTGTTTCCATACTCTACCTGGTCGTTGTGCTGGAAGCCATCGCGATATTAGCGCTCGCGTTGCTCTTGTTCAGGAAAAAGTCCTGAGCGGAACGACGCGACCACCTTTTTTTCGGTTCTCACTTCACTTCCACAGCGCATGTCGTCCGTGCTAGAAGCGCACTCAGACCAAGCCAGAGAAAAGAAGGAACGATCCCAAACTTATGATCGCCAGGGCCCACGCTAGCTTGATCTGTCTGTCCAAAGAGCGTGAGCACTTTATCGATGAGTATTCGATTATCTCGTTGTAGTAGAATTTGCGCGATGCAAAAAAGCAGAGGACAATCAAAGGGAATGTGAAAGCAACGTTGTACACGAGCAGATATATGAAACCTTGCAAGAAACCTGCCTGTTGGGCCAATATTCCTGTGATAGCGATGTAGATAGCTCCTGTGCATGGAAACTCGAAGACGCCCACTAGCGAACCTGCTATGAACGCAGAGGGAATGGTGAGCTTGTTCATCCAGCTTTTGACTGTTTCCACACCAGAGTCTGATATCACAAGGCTAGGCCCCTTCCCATGAAAGAAGTAATCCTTCAAGCTAATTGCTCCCAAGACAATCACTAGTAGAGCGGCGATTTTTCCAATGAAATGAGGAAACGGAGCAATGGGCATTATGGTTATCAGGCCTAGTCCTATCATCAGGTACGCGAGGTATACCCCAATGATGTAGACTAAACCCGTTATCAGAACCTTCTGTCTGCTTCTCTCCAACGATGTCTCGCTCATTGCAAAGATGAAGGAAACGAAGAACAACAGAAGCGAGAATGCGCAAGGGTTAATTCCATCCAAGAGTCCGCCGACTACAACTAGCGGCAAAACCGATCCCGTGCTGGACGATAATAGGCCAACATCGCCGATGCATTCCGAAATGGAGTTCTTTATGTCGCATTCCTTGATGTGTCGGGACTCGTCCATCACTACGTACAGCTCACGCAATAAGTCCCTGTAGACAACAAGCTTTGGGTACTCTTCCGAATGCCTCGCCAAGAAATCGATTATGAGTTCCACGGGGACAAAATTGACGAAAAGGAATTTGCCATCTACATCCACTACTACTTGGAGTCCTCGCATTGATTTCGGAACACCGAATTCCTGATAGAGCAGATCCAGTTCCTGGGTCTGATCCGGGCTGAGGTACCTCACTTCTATTTCGGTAATGCCTAGCCTTTTGAGTGAGCTCTTGAGATCGAGAATATACGGCGTGAAGGGATCGATCCCCCATTGCTCGGAGCATGACGGACATGAAGTCACATATACAATCGCCCTCATTGCTGAAGCCGAAGATGTGAGGACGGCGGCAGATGCGATGAACGCGACTGCTGCGACTAGATAGAGCCGCTTAGAGATCACACATATTGGCTCTCACGAGATGCTTATTTAGTTTGCTTGCATCCCCGGAGACCGAAAGGTCGAGGACTATTCGTTATCGCTCTGAATCTTCGAAAAAGAACTCCAAATAATCTCACGCCCACGACTAAGGGTCGATCACGCGCCTTGTTGTTCTTTGAACTCGTTCCAAGTAGTCACAAGTTCCAACTTCTCGACGTCAGTCTTGGCAACTTTGGCTGCTTCTTGAAGTATCTTCAGCCGCTTACTGGAATCTCCGTAAGCCTTCTCGTATTCGTCCATGAGTTCTCTGAACGACTTCTTCCGCAGGAAACCAAACAATCCCAAGTCAGTCTTGTTTCTTATCGAAACTTATTAAACATTAACGAGTGACTTTCCTCAGTCTCGCATAAAACATAGACATTTCGATTCCGGCAATTGAGCATGCCACGATGGTCCTCACATGCTAGTCCGCGCTCAGGATTTCCTCCATTACTCTCTTCTGGTCTCCCCTGTACTTGGCCATCAGGTACCAATATCTGACCTGACTCCCGGAACTCGGCTCGCCGAACCTACTCAGAACATTCATCAGATCTTCCAACTCTTGCTCCGCTTCTTCGAATCTCTCTACCTTGCAGTAGGCCATGGCCCTGACCTTCCTGACTTCGTAGGGATTGATCAACCACGGAGGGGCCTGCAACAGCTCATCGTATAGGGAGATCGCCCCTTCAAAATCGCCCTTCTCGTACAACTCCGTAGCTTGGCGGTAAATCGCCAAGGCTTGTTCATGGCTCGTGATCCGTTCACGCATTGAACTCGATTCTTTATCGGATCCACATTCTGGCTCTTAAGCCTTACCGAGCGCGCCCCGGATTCTCCGTCTTGGAGACATCTAATCGACAAAGTCTTTTATGAGCAGAATCGCGGCGGACCATCATGAAAGAATATGTACTTGTCATTGAACTCACTACGGTCGCGATTCACTCTCGTCTTGTCTCTACTTCGGGGACAATAGTGCATTCGTCGACCCGTCCGCTGGAGACCCTCCTGCCCTCGCCCGAAAGACCCTACATTGTGGAACTTGATCCGGCTAGACTTTGGTCGTCGATACGCAGCACAGTGACTGATTGCGTGAAACGGGCAAAAGGAGGGAAAATCCTTGCGATCACGACTGCAGGACAGAGATTCACCACCGCCATGATAGATGATGAAGGAGGCACCTCTGTTCTTTGTCCGAACATGGATGCAAGGGGGGCGGAGGTTGAAGATCTAGCGATCGGCACATTGGGAGAAAAAGCATATCAAATCACTGGGCTCCACCCGTCATTCCTGTTTTCCTTTGACAGGCTTAGGTGGTTTGTGTCGAATTATCCGAAAGTGATTGAGGGAATGAAGTATCTGGCTACGATCGATGGTTGGATCTACTTCAAGCTCACTGGAGCACCGGCAGAGGAACCGTCGCAGGCAGCCGGAACTTTCTTGTTCGACATACGCTCAAGGCACTGGAGCGAGGAAATGTGCAGCGTTGCGCACATCGATCCTAGCAAGTTGCCCAATGTGTCCGCCTTCGGTGAGCTCGTGGGCTATCCAACCGAAAAGCTTCAAGCTTCGACTGGCATATCACCCAGGACGCAAGTGATCATGGGCGCTGGCGACACCCATTGTTCGGGCATAGGATCCTCAGCACTATCGCCTGGACAAGCCTATGTCTCGCTGGGTTCTACCGCTCCCCTGCACGTGGTGATGTCAGACCCCCGGATCGATCAAGAGAAGCGCATGTGGACAGGCTGCTTCCCACTCGAAGGCCAGTGGGTGCTCGAGAGCAACTCTGGCGTGTGCGGCACCGTCTTCGATTGGCTAGCTACTTCTGTCCTGCAGATCATGAGGCGAGGGCGCTCGGACTACAGGCGCTTTGACAGGCTTGCTAAGTCGGCCTCAAGGGGCTCCGGAGATGTCGCTGCGTTCTTGGGCCCCTCGATAATGGATGCTCGAGCTTTCACGCAAGTGTCGCCAGCTGCAATAGTGATGCCGTCGCTGGTTGCAGGAAGAAGACCTGCTGCCCCCGAGATAGCAAGGGCCTGCTACGAGGACATCGCTTTTGCCTGCAAGGGCAATCTCGAACAGATGAATGAAGTCTGGCATGAGATTGAACCCAACTTCAGGGCTGCGGGAGGCCTGTCCAATAGTGAAGTCTTGATTCAGATATTGGCTGATGTGCTTTCGAGGCCAATAGTTATCCCGGTTGAGCGGCGAGCCAGCGCGATCGGGGCTTCTGTTGCGTGCTGGAGCTTCCTCAGATCAGAAAAGCCCGTCGATGTGGTCAAGGACATAGTCAAGGAGAAGGTCGTTACGCCATCCCAAGAATCTGATGCGTATCAGGCTGACTACAGAAGATGGAGGCTTATATATAGCAGACTGGGAAGCCTAGTCTAACGATGACCTCCTTGAAATCAATGAGAGAGAAAGTCGCCGCCACGATGAGGAGGCTCTATGGCATTGCATACGTGCTGCAGAACGAGGGAAATGTCAGCTCTAGGACTTCAATCTTGGATAGGTACGTCATAACCCCAAGTCAGGTCCCTCGATATATGATCAAATCAAGTGATATCCTAGTGATCAATGGGAAGGGCGACGTAATCGAAGGTAAGAGGAATCCTTCAGTCGAGACCGGAATGCACCTCCAGATTTATTCCAAAAGGTCTGATGTCAGTGCCGTGATACACTTTCACTCGCTTTATGCAACCGCATTGGCATCGCTTCATGAGACAATACCCCCCTTTCTAGAGGAAACGATCCCGTTCTTGGGAGAGAACGTTCCGACGGTCGAATATGCCATGGCTGGGACTGAGGAGCTGGCCTCAAACGTTGCCACTGGGCTTTCCAATAGGAATGCAGTGTTGCTTGCCAATCATGGCGCAGTCGTATGTGGCAAGGACCTTCGGGACTCATTTCACAAGGCATTGCTTCTTGAGAAGGCCGCAAGGGTGTATTTGCTTGCGAAAAGCATCGGAACTCCAAAAACACTCCCCGAATCCTCAGTTGAGATGGGTAAGGAGCTTTTCAGAACCATGTCGCTCTAGGGTCACATCAATCTCTGAAGCTTCAGGAGGTCCGACATCACTCCTTTGACCTTCAGCTTGCCGGACATGTAGGCCTGTGTGCCGCTAATTGTCTTGTTTCTTACCCCTAGGAATGTTGTGCTGTCTGTGTCGATCGTTATGTTAGGCGTATCCACAGTTCCTTCCTTCAGGGTTGCGCTGGGGTCCTCAGTGATGCTCAAGACATAGTTAGCACCAATGTCTGTGAATCTGAATTGCATTTCCCTTTTGAAGCCCTTGAACTTCTCCTTGATACTTGGATCGTCGAACTTCTTTCTAATGCCATCCAACGATTCGTACACCTGCTCCTTCGTGGGCATGGGTCTGACTCGAAGAGCATGATATTTAACTGTAGTGGGGATTCGCCTTCCTTTGGGCAGCGACAATTCAAGCTTAAATCAGCAAGACGAACGAGCTCGTCATGACGTTGGACGCGGTGCAATCCTACATCAATGGTGAGTGGAGGACACTAAGCGGTAGGAAGATATCAAAGGTAAATCCCGCAACTGAAGAGGTCGTTCACAAGGTTGCGATCGCGACTGCATCCGAGCTGAAGATGGCCATTGACTCATCCAGAAAGGCCTTCAATCAGTGGAGAAGAACTTCAATCGAAGAAAGGTCTGAGATACTGAAGAAGGTAAGTCAACTAGTCATGGAAAGGATGGATGACATCTCCAGGGTGATCACGATTGAGAACGGCAAGCCGATCATGGAATCCAACATGGAGGCAATGGGCGCCCAGATGTATGCTGACTACTATTCCGCTGAATCCAGTCAACTGCTCAAGGAGGAGTCCAAGATCGTCGACTTCCCGCAACCTGGCAACTACGAGTTCAGGACAACGTTTGAACCCCTGGGCACCGTGGCCGTCATAAGTCCTTGGAACTGGCCCCTCATAATCTCGTTCCAGACTTTACTACCTGCTCTCGCTGCAGGGAACTCTGTGATATTCAAGCCCTCCTCGCTTACGGCAATGGTTGGACAGAAGATAGCTGAGGTCTTCGCTGATGCAGGGCTGCCGAAGGGCGTCCTGAACTTAGTGCAAGGTGATGGGAGGATAGGTGACCTGATTGTGCGATCGAATGTCGAGGCCGTGGTCTTCACAGGAGGAAACAGGGCCGGATCCAAAGTCGCGATCAATTGTGCGAAGGGATTGAAGAGAACGATATTGGAATTGGGTGGAAGCGATCCGTTCATAGTCTTTGACGATGCCAATGTTGAAGAGGCAATCAATGGCGCAATATACGGAAGGTTCTTCGGCGCTGGGCAGATATGCGTATCCGCCAAAAGGATATTGGTTCAGGAGAGCATATTCGATGGGTTTGTCAATTCCTTCGCGATGAAGGCGTCTGCCCTGAAAGTTGGCAATGGACTTGAACCTTCGACAGACATAGGTCCCTTGATCAGCGAGGATCAACGCTCTTACGTATCCAAGGCCGTGAGGCAGGCAGTGCAAAGCGGCGCGAGAGCAAGGTGTGGAGGTTCAGTACCTCCCAGCCTCAAGAAGGGCTTCTTCTATAGCCCGACTGTGCTGACAGATGTGAAATCGTCGATGAAGGTCGTCTCAGAGGAGATGTTCGGGCCAGTGGCACCTGTGATTCCCTTTGAAGGAGAAGCCCAAGCGGCTGAGATTGCCAACTCGACTCGATATGGTCTTGGCGCTTCGATCTGGACCCTAGATGAAGGAAAGGCCCTGCGACTATCGCACGACATCAAGTCAGGGATGGTGTGGATAAATGACGTCGCAATCACCTTCCCGCATGCACCCTGGGGCGGGGTCAAGGAGAGTGGATTGGGGCGTCATTCATCAAGATATGGTCTATTGGAATTGGTCAACATCAGACAGATCTGCTTGAACAAGATAAGGGAGCCTACCAGAATGTGGTGGTTGCCATACGCAAAGGATTGAGCCATCATGCCTCAGAAAATCCAGACTTCGGGCAGACCGAAGTGCTTGATCACGGCCTCACTGACTGGAGAAGCGCTGAACAGGCTGTCCCAACGAGTCGATGTGATCTACGAGGACTGGAAGGCAACTGGCCAAATATACTTCGGGGAAGAGCTGGCTGACAAGATCAATAAGAACAATGTGGAGATTTTGATAGTCGAGGCCGATCAGGTAACAGAGGAGACCATAAGGCAAACGAATCTCAAGTTCATCGGAGCTTGCAGGGGGAATCCTTACGCGGTTGATGTGCCCACCGCTACAGAGAAGGGCATACCTGTTGTACATGCCCCTGGAAGAAACGCACAAGCAGTCGTTGAGTTGACGATTTGTCTCATGATAGCCTTGCTCCGGAAGGTCATCTACGCTCAGAGGAGGCTCACCCAAGGAGTGAGTTATGAGTCGTCGAGCGATTTCCAGAGAATGTACACATCACTTGAAGGCATGGAGATTTCCGGACGGAAGGTCGGTATAATAGGGCTCGGACAGATAGGGACCAGGGTCGCCAAGATCCTTTCTTCTTTCGGCGCCTCGCTTTTGATCTATGATCCGTATGTGCCTGATGAGAAGGTCAAATCAGTTGGCGGTGAGAGAGTCGCCCTTGAAACATTGGTCAGTCAATCAGATATCGTTGCTATCCATGCGAAGTTGACAGACGAGACGTATCACATCATGGGGGAGAAGGAGATTGCGGCCATGAAGCCCTCAGCTGTACTGATCAACACCTCATCTCCGGGAACTCTGGATGACGCAGCTCTTCTGAAAGCCCTCAAGGAGAGAAGGATAGCGGGGGCAGCACTGGATGTTCAGGAGAATGAACCCGTAGATTCCTCAAATCCTTTCCTTCAGCTAGATAATGTCGTGGTCACGCCGCACATAGGAGGAAACACCCGAGAAACGACGGAGCGACAGTCGACGATGATCGTGGAGGACTTGTTCAGGTTCCTTGATGGGAAGAGACCACTATACCTAATGAATCCGGAACTCTACCTAGGAGATAAGGATTAGGCATATTGCTTCACACAAGAATGCAGTTGGTGGGTGCCCCCGATTACTTGTAGTGGTCGGCCATTGGCTTGTTAAAAGGCAGACCCAAAATGTCATCGAGTAAAGCCTTGGCTTGATCAGGAGACTCAGTCCTGCGGTCGTTCAGGATCAGGTCGAGCAAGAGCTGTCTGTCTCCTGTCAGGAAAGCCTCAATCACCAATTCCATCCTCAATATCCTGGGGATTAGGGTCTGTATCACTATTCGCTTTGGTAGTTCCCCCCTGAATAGCGTCCTTGCCCCTCTCTTGCTCACCGAGGCTGGGATCTCCACTACCACATCACTGGCTATTCCAGAGATCGCGTCCACGTTAGGGACATTGAGCTGAAATCTGCCTTCATTGTCGTTGACAATTGCGTCGATGACCTGGATGTGCTGTTGTATGCTTCTCATCAGAGGGAAGTTCTTCGTCACGGAGGCGGACTGATCCTTCGCCACTTCGAGCACCTCGTTCAATTTATTCTCTATGAACTTCAGGTAGATCGCATCGCCAACTTCCGAGTCCATGCCCCCTGCGGGCCCGTACCATCTCTCCTTGCTCTCTGGGTCGATGTGGTACCACCAGTTCCCCACCCTGGCCGTGTCGCCAATCGGAAAGAGTCCGAATGTCCTGTACATGTCGATGGCAGCTGGGGATAGAGCTTCAGGAATATACTCCAAATCCCTGTAGTAAGCTTCCATTTTTTCCTCAAGCCATTCGTCCAAGATCGGATATGCGTGCATGCCCTTGTGAAGGAACTTCGTCATCCAGATTATGTGATTGAGACCCGATGCCTCTATGAGGACATCTTTTCTATCGAGACCCAAGGCATCCGTCAGCACTTCGCACCCAACATCAAAGCCATCGCAGAGCCCCAAGGTCTTAATCCGAGTTTCCCTCGTCAACATTGTGCAGATCTCGAAGACTGGATTAGAAGTCTGCAAGAGCCAAGCGTCAGGGCACTTTCCCTCCATTTCTTCGGTCAGGTCCTTGGCGAACTTGAGCTGGTGGTAGGACCCGATGTCCGAATAGTAGTCGCTGATAATGTCCCCGACTCCCCTGTAGTAGCCATGCCTTTCGGCGACCTTGCGTTGCAGTTCCTGATTCTCATGGCCGCCGACCAAGGCAGTGTTTATCACGAAATCAGCATCCTCGAGGGCCTTGCCTCTCTCTCTGCTTTTCTCGAACGTGAAACTGGTATTCGTCTCGTTTGCATACCTTCTTGCTATGTCATGGATTGCATCGAGCCGCTGCTCGTTGATGTCAACAAGTGAAACGGTGCTGCCCTGTAGCGAATCCGTCAAGCAAAGGTCTCGAACCAGATCAAGGGAGAAGACTGCAGAGCCGGCGCCGATGATGCATATCTTCACATCCATTGCTGTTCGAACCGCGTCGTAGAATGGGTCGGGGCAGAGGACAAAAAGCCTTTCGGAGCAGAGGAACCGACCCTCATGTCCGCTCAGAAAAATCCAACGATTGTCGGATCTGGCTCCGTGGCCTCGAAAGCTTAATAGAACTGAAGACCTAGGCAGCTCGTGACAGACCATCCAAACCGACACCCGATTCTCTTTCTCCTGGCCATGAGCGTCTACTACCTCGGAACCAACTACCTCTGGATATCCTTCAATTCGTTCGTGTTGCCCATTCAAGTCGAGTCCTTCGCTTCGCCGGAAGCCAAGAGTTTGGTCCTCGGTTTGATAGCAGGCCCAACAATAGCTGCCTCACTGCTGATCAACATATTGTCGGGGATACTGAGCGACCATTCCACGAGTAGGTTCGGGAGGAGATCGCCCTACATCCTGATCGGGTCACTTCTCGCCGTGCCCGGTGTTATTCTGACTGTCATCTTTCCCGTTTCGATGCTCATCACGTCCCTCAGCTTCATTGCGGTTGAAGTCTTCACGAATCTCTCTTGTGGCTCCTATCAACCCCTTCTGGCAGACATTGTCCCGGAGGACCAAAGGGGAATAGCGGGTGGCCTGCAGGGCATGATGATCTTGTTCGGCAGCGCCCTTGGGTATGGCGTCACAGGTTTACTGGCGGGGCAAGGGAATCTGCAGTTGGCCCTTATCCTCATCGCAGCTGTACTCGTCGTCACGACCTCGGTTACTTTGTACGCCATAAAAATAGTCGACAGGAGAAGCTCTCGGGTCGAGCCGTTCAGAATCGGCACTGCGATAGGGGAAGTATTTCGCTTCAGGCCAAGAATCCCGGATTTCTCTTGGTTCATGTTGGGACATTTCCTGATAATGCTAGGTTCCACGAACCTGATGTTCTTCGGATTGTACTACTTCGAGTCAGTCTTGAAGGTCGAGAATCCCTCGGAGGCAATGGCGATAACTGGGGTGACGATCTTGCTGATATCAGCTATCTCTGCAGTCGTTTTGGGCTCCCTGTCTGACAGAATAGGGCGTAGGAAAATGATAATTGCAGCAGCCGTCTTCGCAGCCGCTCTGAATGTGCTGTTTCCCTTCGTAACGACTTTCGCAGTGCTTTTGGCAGTGGCCTCCGCCTACGCGATCACGATAGGCCTTTTCAACAGCGTGACCAACTCATTTGCGAGCGACTTGGTCCCGAAAGAGGAATCCGGCAAGTACATGGCCTATTTTAACCTGGCCATTGGTCTTGCGAACGCCTCTTCTCCTGTAGTTGCTGGAACAGTGTTGTTTCTTCTCGGAGGCGCTCAGAGCTGGGCTGGGTTTGCGGCCATCTTCGTGCTTTCATCCCTATTCTACTGTCTAGGAGCCGCACTCATATTCAAAGTGAGGAAACGCTAGCGACGAATCCCCGAAGGAGCGTCAAATGCAATAACCTCGCGCTCGCGGCAGAGGCCTCAGCGGGCAAAGCACTTCGGGACCATGCGCGCATAGGCCTTTATTTCGGGTCAACTGCCATAGTCGATGCTCGATTTCCACACACATACAGGGATCTTGAGGTCGCTTTCGAAATACCTGAAGGGAATGATCCATGCTTCCCTATCGGATCTCTTGGAGTACATGGATGCGTGCGGTGTCGAAAGAGCGGTTGTCCTTCCGGTCGCCAAGCAATATCCCGACATAGGAGAATTCGTAAGCGGGACAAAGGAGGTCCTCGAGGCTGTCTCCAAGCATCAGGACAGACTGATACCTTTTTGCGCAGTTGATCCTTTCGAGATAGAGTTGGAGAGTGAAATCAGACACTATGTGTCCCTGGGATGCAAGGGATTTGGCGAACACAAGGTCGAGCTGCCCATAAATCATGAACGATCGAAGAGAATCTATGGCATCTGCGCGGAATTGGGAATTCCCGTTCTCATCCACATCGATGCACGGTTCAATCCTGACATCGATGGATTCGAGAAGGTACTGGCCGAATATCCGAACACCAATTTCATCGCTCACGGTCCTGGATGGTGGAAAGAGATCTCTGCAGAGCCAGGGGATGAAGTGTACCCGACCGGCAAAATCAAACGAGTTGGCAACGCAGAATCCATATTGACGAACTACGCGAATGCATATGCCGACATCTCCGCCACCTCAGGTTTCAACGCTCTGGCTCGAGATCCGGAGTTTTCGAGGCCTTTCATTACCAGGAATTGGAGAAAGCTTCTGTTCGCCACTGACTTCCCTGCCATCTCAACTGATGCAACCCAATTCGGTCCTGGCAGACATCACATTCGCCTCTTGAATCGCTTGATTTCTGACAAGGAAGTGATGAACGGCATAACCGAGAATAACGCAGAGAAATTGCTGAGCCTCTAAGATTTCCTAAACGCGCTCACTCGCGGACCGTTACCCCGTTCACCATTGGCTGATGCGGAAAGCTCAAAAAGCTAATACGATATCGTTATCCAAAGTATTAGTCAGCGAATGCTGATTTGCGCATGTCTGCCGGAGATCTGATCCGCCCGCGCTGCCCAGAAGCTCGGACCCAATCCATAATGAAGATCAAAGGCACGGGTGCACCTAGTTGGCAGAGAGGACAATTCTTTAATCGAAGCAAGTATCAAACCGTGACTCTGATTATGGCCGGTGAACCAAGATGAAGAGCGCCACTCGATTTACACTGGAATTTCTTCTCCTAGGTTTCTTGGCAAAGATCGCGGGAGAGGCCATTCACGAGATCATCGGGCATGGTCTGCCGGTTGTGTTCTTCGGGGGAACGATCACGAGAATTCACATAGCCATCATGTGGCCATACGAACTCTCTTCTATATCGTTCACTCCTCCACCCGGTGGCTTCGCGCACTGGGAGGCTATCTTGGTAGACGGAGGCGGCATCCTTGTCTCCGTCATAGTCACGTCTGTCATTCAGGCCTTTCTCCTGACCCGCAAATTGTCTTGGCCCGTCTCGACCTCACTTTTCTGGCTTGCTTTCTGGACATTCATCAATCCCACAGGATACTTGATCATAGGAGGGATGAGTCCATTTGGAGATGTCTGGAATCTCATAAATGAGGGCGTAATCGGTAAGGAAGGTGCGCTGATTTCTGGTCTCTTTCTTTTCTTGGTTGATCTTTTCTCCCTCTCAGCAATATTGGAAAGCGATCTCGCTGCATCGCGAATCATACGAACAACAGACAAAGCCTTGGTCATATTCTGGCTTATCATTCCTTTGATAACTACAGCAATGCTAATCGGGTCTGGCCAACCATTGACCTACCTGCTGTTGAGCTTCTTGCCAGTTCTTCTCATATGGGCTTATCTCGCCTTGAGAAAGAGGAAATCGGACTCAAAGTAGACGATTACGCCATCGCCCAATGCCTGATAGTGGGGCAAGTTCTAGAAGATACATCAGCTCTCCATTTGACACCTCATGCCGAGTCACATGAATAGTGAATCACAAAAAGTCATGGTAATGTGAACACAACGCGCGCGCGTTCTTGTCCCCCCGGTACCATTCATTCAACTGCTCTCATTGCCCGGCAGAACCTAGCGACGATTCCGCGAAGAACAAATACGCATCAATTACTGTCAGAGTCGTTCGTGGCGAGAGTGACCGATCCCTGCCGGGAGACTGATCCCGTGCAACTCGCGCCGCATATCGAGCCCATTGAACAATGACGCATGATGTTCCCGAGGCCCAGTGATCTACAGCCTTGCGAAATATTGCACGCTGCGATCAACTTGTTTGAAGCCAACTTTTTCGTATGCTCTGCGGGCGGGAGTGTGAGCATCGTCAAGACCCGTTTCCACTTTTGCATACACCATGCCAGAGTCCCTGAACCTCCTCAAGGCCTCCAGGTACATTTTTTCGCCCAAACCTCTTCTCTGATGGTCCGGATGCACGGCGTTGTTTCCTATCTCACCGATTCTCTTCTTCTCATCCAGGGAGTATGTCAGAAACCCCAAGACCTCACCTCCTTCTTCGATGACAATGGTCCATTGAGGATGCCTCTTGAAATGAGACGAGACTTGGGAGCTCTTCTCTGCCCTCCAGTCAGGAAAGACCGTATTGAACAATTCCTGTCCCATCAAATTCTCGCGCAGGCCATAGATTGGCTTCCACGCAAGGACTGCAATCTCCTGCATTCCTTCGACATCATTGACAGTCGCTTGTCTGATGCTTGCCATTCTTCTCGGCTAGACCATCTCGAATGTACTAATGCTTTGCGCTTGGGCCGATCGAGGCTTTTTTGGCGCGCGCCTTACGACCAATGGATTAAGCGTCTGCCCATAGGATTACAGAGGGACGAGCCGAAGGGATTTAAATATCGAATGTCCAGCGAATCGAACGCATCAACGGAAGAGAACCAGAAGATGGGGAAAATACCAATAGCAATACAGCTGTTTTCTATTCGTGAAGACTGCGCACGCGATCTTCGAGGCACCCTTGAGGCCGTGGCGAACATGGGCTATGATGGAGTTGAATTCGCGGGATATTATGGTCGAAGCGCGAATGAGCTGCGGAAGATGCTGGACGACCTGCAGCTGAAGGTCGCTGGGACTCACTTGTGGATTGAAGCGCTGTTGGGTGATGAATTCAATAAGACGGTCGAGTTCAATCGCATAATGGGGAACAAGTTTCTCATCGTGGCAGCGTTCCCGGAGGAGTGGAGGAAATCGAGACGTTCTTGGCTTGAGTCAGCCCGACTTATGAACGAGATAGCTGGGAAATTAAGGCCCGAGGGAATGCGCGTGGGATACCACAACCATGCCATCGAGTTTCATCCACTGGAAGGAGAGATGCCTTGGGACACATTTTTCGGAGCTACCGTTCGCGATGTTGTGATGCAACTCGACACTGGGAATGCAATTAGCGGGGGTCTCACCCCAGATGGCATACTCGCCATGATCAGCAAGTATCCCGGTCGTGCGAACACTATACACCTTAGGGAACACTCATCGACTAATGATAGGGCCATAATAGGAGAGGGAGATATCAAATGGAAAGAACTATTCTCACTGTGCCATACAATAGGGAGGACGGAGTGGTATGTTGTCGAACAGGGGAGCAAGTCATTGCCTCCGCTCGAATGCGCTCGGCGCTGCATTCAGAATCTGAGGAAAATGATGTGACAAGGTAAAGGCCAAGGGCGAGGCGTATTTCACTGAATGTCAGTGTCAAGTGCTAAATACTCGTCTGCAAATGATTGAGACATGAACTCCAGGATTCGCCTCGGCATCGTCGGCGTCGGGCAGATTGGCAAGGCGCACCTTGACACCTACTCGAAGATTCCTGCTGCGGAGATGGTTGCAGCATGTGACATCAACGAGCCCGAGTTGAAGACGGTCGCTGAACGCTTCAAGATCCCTTACACCTACGCGAACTTCCGCGAGCTTCTGGAAAGGGACGACATCGATGCCGTTGACGTCTGCTTGCATAATAACTTGCATGCACCGGTGACGATTGCAGCGCTGCAATCAGGTAAGCACGTATACTGCGAGAAGCCGATGGCTGGCGCGTACATCGATGCCAGAGCTATGTATGATACCGCGCAGCGCTACAAGAGGAAGCTCAGCATCCAGCTCGGTACATTGTTCTCGAAGGAGACAAAGGCCGCCAAGCGTCTTATTGATGAAGGTCGTCTTGGCCACATTTATCATGCTCGTTCGACCGGATTTCGCAGGCGGGGGCGTCCATTCGTGGATGGATATGGCTCGATCAACTTCGTTAAGAAGGAGGTAGCAGCCGGCGGGGCGCTTTACGATATGGGAGTCTATCATATCGCCCAAATCCTTTACCTCCTGGGCCTTCCCAACCTGGAGCGAATCTCCGGCAAGATCTATCAGGAAACGAGCATGGATGAGGGGCGCCGCAAAAGCAGTGGCTACAATGTTGAAGAACTTGCACTCGGATTTGTGCGATTTGAGCGCGGGCTGACCCTCGATATCATCGAGTCCTGGGCGATCCACTTGAACCCGTTTGAAGGTAGCTTCATTGTGGGTTCCGAGGGTGGCATCCGGCTAGGGCCCTTCAGCTTTCACACAACGTTCGGCGACATGGACATGGATGCAACCTTCAACATAGAAAACGCGGACTGGCGTTGGCACCAGTTGAGAGAAAACGAGGACGCTTATGATTCGCCACAGCACCATTGGATCGCCGCCTTGCAGAACCGTGTGCCGCTGGTTCCGACTGACCGGATTGCCCTTCAGACGATGCTGATCAGTGAGGGGGTCTATCTCTCGGATATCCTCGGACGCGAGGTCATGGCCAATGAAATCGAAGAGAATTCGAAGTCGACGGCTCTTGGGCTCTGAGATTCATGACAAAGGGCTAGGAATGTGCAGGGATTTCCAAGTCAATTGGAGCCTTGGTCTTTTCTCTTCTTCCTTGCTTCGGCCAGACCCATATCGCATTACCTAGGAAGTTCCATGCTGTAGCGATCAATATGCCGATAATCATGGAGAAAATGTAGAACAGTCGTAGGAATTCTGTGAGGACCCATAAGAAAGCGAGATTGATCGCTAGGCCACCGGATCTGACTATATGATCCTTGATAAGTGGCTTGAATAGGCCTGAAGAACGTGATTCCTCCTTGAATGTCCAGGCCCTGTTAAGGAAAAAGTCAAAGAGAATGGCGGTTTCTATTGATATGAATCCGGAAACCATATAATGCAGCCCCAGATTTGTGAGTGAGTACAAAATCACTAGGTTGATACATGCGCCTATCGTCCCAATTGTGAGGAATTTCACGAATTTCGTTGGCACCAGGGATGAGACGAGGGCGTTCAGGAGATTCCGGATCCAGTCTGTGATTTTCATTGCCTGACGGGCCTCTCGACTTTTCGATATAAGGCTTCCAAGAGCGCGGGCAAGCCCGGCCACGAACGAATGTGGGCGATGGAAGCGCCTAGAGCTCAGACATCAATCGCCTTCCAGCTTCCCTAAGCATCTCTATCTTGTGTTTCTTTGATATCTGGGTCACAGGAACCAAGTCGAATATCGTGAATTGAAGCAAACGCAAGTATCCTTCCAGATTGTGTAAAGCATTGACTGCTCCTCCTCCAGAACCTCCTGCAGCAGCGATTCCGATGACACGTTTTCCTTTCAGCAGCGATTTTTCACGGTTGAAGGACTCACATCTGCGCCATCTGTCAAGAAACCGTTTGGCCGATTCACTTAGGTCACCGAAATAGACGGGAGTGCTGAATACCAGGGCATCTGCCTGATTGATCTTTTCCCGCAGGCTCTGGAAGTCATCTTCTATCGCACATTTTCCTTCCCTTCGACATGTCCCCCAGCCTCGATCATGTGCTTTGCACGATTCAATGGTCAGACTGTTCAGATGAACCAATTCAGTCTGCGCTCCTTGGCTCTCAGCTCCTTCTAACACTGCCTGAGTCAGTTGACACGTCAATCCATCCACGTTAGGACTTGACTGGACACCAATTACCTTCAATTCCGCAGCCCCATATGAGTCTCAGGAACCAATCTATTTATGACTGACTGGCAGTCGCGAAAATCGCTTAGCGAAGCACCCTCCTCAACAACGAAATAAGACCCGCGATCAAAAAAGATGGGGATTAGATCCTGAGTAGACTTGAGAAGTTAGAGCACATGACCACGTTCATGGGCGACCAGATAGATGATGCCTTTGACTGGCTCATAATCATCATGAGCACAATCAGTGGTATCCTGGTCGGTTTACGAGAAACGTTGGCATCGAAGATGGCAATTGCAGGAGCGTTAGTTCCACCATTCTTCGCGTTGGTTGTTATTTGGCTTCTGGGCCATTGATAAAGAGGAAAGATTTGAAGGCGACCTTGAAGATCTTTGCGTGGTTCTATGCCATATCCATGATTGAAACGATCGGCTTGGTATCAGCAGATCAACTATACGGCGTACTGAGAATTCTACATGTTCTACATGTTCTGATATCTTCCGTATCTCTTGGCCGTTTCCAGCATGAGCAGAAAATTCTCCAGTCTGACATTCGGATGAATGGTGTTAGACGAACCCAGGATGTATCCTCCGCCGGGCGCCCCTTCAGTGATGGCCCTTCTGGTTTCATCTATGACTTCCTCCCTCGAACCGAACACGAGCGTCTTGGCACAATCTACATTCCCCCATAGCACCAGACCCGGAAACTTGGCCTTGAGCTCTCCGAGCCTCATTCCGGCTTGAGCGTCTATTTCTCCATATCCGTCTACCCCGGATTCCACCAAGAGCTCGTTCGCTATCGGCCATATGTTCCCGTCTGTTCGATAGATATAGGGCAGAGCCAATTCATGGCAGAAATCCACGATCTGTTTCAGCTTTGGCAGGATGGCCTTCCTGAAAACGCCAGGGGAATAGAATGGTCCGCCGTTGTTCGCTATGTCACCTCCTCCCAATATGAAATCGACGCCGATTTGTTTGTACCTCGATATCAGCATCAGCTCTCTCCTGACGCAATAATCCAAGTAGATTCCAACTATCTCGGGTTTCTCGTAGAGGGCCCTCAGCCATGATGTCTCGAATGGAATCCCGATCCCGCTTGCTGCCGTGATCGTCCTCTCACCGCCAAGTCTTTCAGTCATTGTGCGCATGACTTCGAAGGCACTTTCATCTATCTCTATCTCCTTGTCCTCGATATTGCGAATGAACCTCTCAACGGCGGGCAATCCCTCCCTCTTGAAAGAGGAGTCCACTAATGAATACATCATAGTGCTTGGTTCATATCTGTGAACGCTCCATCTTTCTTCCTCCTCGTCTTCGTAGTAGTATGTGTACTCGTCCAGCTTCCTCTTTGGTCCTTCCGCATCCTTCTCCGGAACCAGCGGAGCCCTCACCACGTCCATATCTAGCTTCTCGTGAAGTTCGATGAGATCCCCACAAAGCTTCTCAACCAAGAAATCCCTTCTGCGCTGGAACAGGAGCTCCACATTGTCACGCCAGCCTATCCCTCCTCCAGTGTAAGCATATCTGCCAAGAATCTTGCTGGCTATGTTAGAGGCTATCTCCTGTTCGAAGACCGGCACCCTATCTGACTCACGATGAGCGAAAGCCTCTCTCACCCTATCCTTAGATTTCATTGGTTAACGCTTTAGGAAGCAGCTTCATATCGTTTATGCCTTGGGATGAACGGAGGTGCAGCGGAGAATAGAGGGTCGCTTGTCCACGCTCAGTATCCAAAGGGGGCTCGCAGCCAAGCTCCCTTGTCGCATTTTCCTCATGCACATCCAAGTTGCCATTCGCGCAACCATCGAGAATGGCTCAAAACAGGGCAATTGCGGAATATGGGCCGCTAGTCTGCCTTCTAGATATGGGCGTACTTTTCGAGTCCGAACCTGTACAGAACCTGCTGGTAGTTGGACACGAAATCCGCGACCTTGCGCGCTGTTTCTTGAGGCGGGGACTTGTTTGAGATGACATCACTGATAAGTTCTGCGACTTCCCGCATTTCGATTTCCTTCATGCCTTGTCTGGTGACTTCCTGGGTTCCTATCCTGATTGCCGAACAGATCTCCTGCCCTTCATCCCACGGGAGCGGCATTGGATTTGTGATAATATTCGCTGCTTCAAGGTTGAGGCTGACTGCCTGTCCTCTTCCTTCGCCAACATCAACAATTACCTGATGCGATTCGGTGAATCCGAGGTCCGGACAAAGTACCTTCATCCCCAAGTTGTAGAGGTTCTCTGCAAGCGCCTTTGCATTTCGTATGACCTGTCCAGCATATTGCGCACCGAACGATAGCGTCTCGGCCGATGCCAACGCGAGGGCAGCCACTCTGTGAAGGTGGTGATTGTTGACCATCTGCCAGCTCGAATGATCTATTGCCTCTGCATGCTTCCGATTGCACAGGATGATGCCTCCCTGCGGTCCGAAGAAAGTCTTGTGCGTGCTACCCGTCATGATTTCGGCTCCTTCTCTAAGAGGATCCTGGAAGCAACCTCCTGCTATCAGGCCCAGAACGTGGGCAGCGTCGTATGCAACAATGCCGCCGTTGTCCCTGATAGCGTTGGAGAGTTCACGAATTGGATGGGGGAAAAGGAAGTCGGACGCACCGAACAGCACGACCCTTGGCTTCACCCTCGCCACAAGCTTTGCCGTTTCATTGATGTCTAGGTTATAGGTCTTCGGATCTAGGGGCAGGGGAACCATGCTCACGCCATGGATATTCGAACACTCTCTGAAGCTGCTATGACCGCCGTCCATGACGCTTAGGGCCATGGCCGTTTCCCCCGGCTTTGTAAGTGCGTTGAACATGACGAGATTCGCAACTGTTCCGCTGACGGGTATGTAGTTGATGTGTTCGGTCCTGAAGAGGGTCCTCAACAGATAGTTGGCGGTTTCCTCCAGCGAGTCTATGTAACGGCACCCACGGTAGACCCTCGTGTAAAGAAATCCTATCGCGTATCTATGACCAAGGTCTGAGGACAAGAGAGCCCTAACCTCTGGGCTTGTCAGATTCTCGCTCGCTATCAAGTTCAGGCACTTAGACCTGTATTCACCGTGTTCGACGACATTCGAGAGTATCTCCTTCGCCGCATCTTCGTATGGCAATTCGGATCGTCGCATGCACACCAAATCCTCTTATTAGATTTGTGTTCTTACTCGAGCTTTCAGGAATCCAGAAGACCACAAAGAGAACCGAGCAGCGCGTTTCCTAGGCAGCGCCAGCCGATGGGAAGTTGTAAAGGAGAGCCCCGCCTCACTTCCTCCCGACATACATCCCATAACCAAGGCATTCGAACACGGACCTGATTACCTTTAGGGAAGGGACCATTTCCCTTGCGTATTTCCTAAAGGAGGAATTTGTAGCATACAGTGAAAGAAACTTGTACCATGCTCTCAGAGAATCTCCTAGGCTCAATGTCTGCGACTCTTCTCTGAATTGACTGAGCGTCGTAATTCTATACGTCCTAAAGGATACTTCGCGTGTCCCGGATTGTTCCAACAGTTGTTTCCAATCATCGGAGGTCAGAAATTCCCTAGCTCCTGTCCTGCGGGACATGTAATCGACTAGTTCCGTCGGCGGCTCTTTCATCCAGGTGCCTTCATTCAAGCCAACGTATCCTGCTGGCTTTGTGACTCGCACGTATTCCTTCACTGCTTTCTGTTTGTCCTCCACGAACGAAGTCACGGACTCACAGATGACGGCATCGAACAGATTGTCCCCGAATGGAATGTCCTGAGCATCCGCTACCCTGAATTCAACCATCTGCTCCAGCCCATCTTTCTTCGACCTTTCCATTGATCTGTTGACCATGTTCTCTGAGACGTCTATTCCAACGACCCTGCACCCATGCATTTTTGCAACATAGCAGGATGTCACACCGACACCGCAGCCTACATCGAGAACATACTGGGCCTCTGCAATGTGGCAAAGCTCAAGCAACTCTCTCGTGGCCTTCAAACCTCCCATGTGTTTCGTCAGACCCCAGTAGGCCTGCACACCGAAGTATGAGAAATCCGGTACCTCCTTCCTAGAATTGCCCTCTTTTTTCACCGTCTTTCTTCAGCATATTGGGTTGTTTCTCTTAAATAGCTTATGCCAAGCGGAATTGCTGCGGTATGCGATGGTTCAGCTACAGAACGTAGCACGCCTCATTGAGAAGCCGGCAAGCGAGAAGATATAGATATGACCTATGCGAATCGTCCTCGCTCAGAATGATGAATCTCTGCCTGGCGTTGAAGGGAGGTTGTTGAGTTGTCGGAGATGACCAACCGAGAAAGAATTCTGGCCACGATCAGAGGGAAGCATCCAGATAGGATTCCTTTCCAGATTCGTGCTGGCTATCTGCCACTCGGACAGGTAGAGCGAGAAGTGAGGAACAACGGCATGGGAATCAATTACGCCCTGCCCTGCATGCAGACCAGCATGCCAAGTGTCAGGGTCACCACATCGGCGGATGTGACTGACAAAAGGAGGGGAACGAAGATCACCTATGAGACGCCCGTGGGAGCTGTATGGCAGATTCAACACGATGCAAAACCCTTCAGGGGAGCTTACGACGGAATCGGGGGGCACTTCACCGAGTATCTCGCGAAGAAACCTGAGGACTGGGATATTCTGGCATTTATGGCTGAGGACACCCAATACGAGCCTTACTATGAACGATTCGACTATTTCAAAGAATTGATAGGAGAGGAAGGTGTCACCTTCACGTTCGTAGGCTATCACTCACCCTACACCAAGTTGTTGATCGAATGGACAGGCGCCATGCGACTCTACATTGATCACGTCAAGCATCCGGAAAAGGTTGAGCGGGTACTCGAGGCCCTAGCCAAGAATCAGGAGAAGCAGTATCCTATAGCGGCGAACGCACCTGCAGACATAATCAAGTATGGGGATCACATAGATGATGCCTTCATCAGTCCCAGAGCCTTCGAGAAGTACTTCCTTCCAGTACACAATAAGTTCGCGCGCATGGCACATGCGCAAGGCAAGACTACTGCGATACATTGCGATGGGAGACTGAATGGCCTCAAGGATCTCATCGCAGAACTGGACCATGACGTTATTCATGCTGTGACTCCTCCTCCTATAGGCAATCTGCCCATCAAGAAGGCACTGGACATTTGGGAAGACAAAGTGCTCTGGGTCAATTATGAATATCACTTTATGGGGCCGCAAGCATTGAAGAAGCACCTTCTGGATTTTCTTAGGTCCGTGATTCCCGGATATAGATTGGTGTTGGATGCTTCAACTGAAAGGTGGGTTCCCCTGGACTGCCTTCAGATGTTCGCCAACATCATGTCGAAGGTCACGCTTCCATTGACGGAAGAAAAGATAGACAATATCGAGATGTCTTTGTAGGATTTCGGAAGTCTGGGAAGACCAATCTCCGTCTTGACATCGAACCGCACGCTGACCTACGCCTGGGATCTCGAAATCGCCATTTCGTGTCCTGTGATGGCGAGGTACCAAAACGAGCTCTTCCTATTCCTATATGACTCATGAGGACCCTCCGTCTACCCTAATCTGGAACAAGGAAGGAGGAATCTTTAAAACCAGTCAGAAGAACCTAATGTACCGGAGGTACGCAGAATGATCTATTGCCAGAAGTGCGGGACGCAGAATGAGGATGGGTCGCAGTTTTGCAAGAAGTGCGGAGCGGCATTAGGTGGGCAGCCTCTTCCTAGACCGCCCAAGAGACCTGAGGACGAGTGCTTCGGCATTCCCTATGGAGGAGCAATAGTGGGCCTCATCTTCGGCGGATTGCTGGTCATTTTCGGGCTCTCGAGTGTCTTGGGGTTGGATCTGGGGCGATATAGCGGCGCGATCGCCATGATAGTCATCGGATCGTTAATTGCAGTAGGAGCCTATTATGCATATGTAAGAGCTCGTGGCGGCTGACCACGAGGCGTATCAAGGTCACGATCTCTGACATAGCGTCTATCACTTTTCCTGCTCGCGACGCGCGCGCGTTCTCGAAATCCGAATCATCACGAAAGGCGGCTTCTGTTGATATGTCATGGTCTTCATTCTCATAGGTCCTTTCAGAACGCAGGACCGAAAACATATATAGAAGTAATGGGCTTCCCTGTGGCGATATCGATGGGGCTACTTAGAATCTTGATGGGAGTCGTTAGCATTCTGCTTGCACTGCCTGGTTTCCTCTTCTTTGGGCCGGTCCTTGGTATACCCCTGATGGGCGTGGGAGTCTATCTGCTCTATCAGGAATTTGCAGAACGAGGAAAGAAAACCCAGGTTGCACCCCCCGGAACCCCACCCCCTCCGCCTCCTCCAAATTGCCCGACTTGCGGCAGACCACTGACTTATGTGGCCCAATATCAGCGTTGGTACTGTCAGTACGAGCAGAAGTACTATTGACGCACACGTGCGAATATCAGAGCGCTTTTTCACATTTGAATATTATCGTGTAAGGAACTCTTTTCCACAGATCGATTGTTCGGACATACCATTCGTGCAGATATGGTATCTTCCTCCTTTCAGATTTCCCCAACCTATCAATGTGATACGGTTCCGGCTCCAGTATCCTTCTGATGACAAAACCCCTGAGCGTTAGGAGGTCGAAATAATCCTGAATCGTTCTTTTATGGCCCAAAAACTCAGCCACCCGCTTTCCAGCCCTCCAAATCCATTTGCGGTTTTTGCGGTCGAAATAGTTCGCCAAGGTCCAACGCCTGGTCTTCCCATACCTCATGACTCTGCCTCGATTGGCAACAGGATGGGAATCGGCGAATACGAATATCCCCCTTTTCCTCAAGACTCTGTGGATCTCAGCAAATGCCTTGCCAAGATCGTCGACGTATCCCAAGGCAAATGACGAAAGGACAACGTCAAAGCTTCGATCCGCGAACATCCTCAGATTCTCCATATTGCCCAGGTAGAACCTGACTCTGGCGTGCTCCTTTGTGGCAAGTTTCCTTGCGTGTTCGATCTGTCTTCTGGAGATGTCTAGACCAACGACATTGCCCCCCCATTTGCTGAGCACAATGGAGTTCTGTCCTCCCCCACAACCCACTTCCAGAATGTCCTTGGACATCACATCGCCAAGCAATCTAAGTTCGGATTCTCCCGGGGAGATCGGTCCGTAATGAACATCCTGCAGCGAGATCTTCGTACTCTTCTGATAACTCCTTGATATGATCTCCCAACCTTTCTTAGCAGACATGAAACATCCTTCTTAGGAGGCTCTCGGTGTGGCTAAAAAGCCTTGGGAGAATGTGAGACGAACGCGGTGCGCGGTCAAAGAAAGCACGATGAATGCCATAGTAGGTCGCGCGCCTATCCGCCTCCAAAAAGCGAACGAGACGCCCCCAATCCTTATATGTCAGAATTCCAATCTCGCGGCGAGTCACTTAAGATGGAAAACCCTCAGACGCTCATCGATTTGGTGAAGAAGCAGATCGAAGTAGAAAAGCGGAGCGCGCAAAAGCTCGCCGAAACCGAGAAGAAGGTAAGCACTCCAGCAGCAAAGATCTTCCTGATGGAAATGCGCTTGGATTCGCAGAAGCATATAGGCATACTTAATGAAATACTCAACATCATTGGTCAGAGGGGTCTCCCGAGGTCGTCATGGGAATATGTATTGCACGAATACACTGATGCCGTGAATATGCAGAGGGAACTTGGGGACCACCTTAAGATTGAAGACGAAATGATGGCCCATGTGAAAGAGGAATCCGTTCACACCAAGGATGAAGGAATAAAGCTCCTATTGCAGCACATTGCTGACGATGAGGAGAAGCATCACGAGATACTGAAAACAATACTCCGCCGTTCATATGAGATCAATCGATAAGGTAGCTCTCCGACCTCCTGATGGTCCAAGCTGATTGAAGACCTAAATAGAAATCGGTTCAATCTTCCGAGGAGAAAGCAAACGTCCAACGGGGCAGAGAGCCTGCTATGGAAACTCGGTGGAGTTGTATGCTTCATATTTGCAAGCTTATTGCTTTCGGAACTCGTATTCCAATTTGGCACATACGCGCGGGGTATGATGGAGTATCTGGTCTTCCTCGCCCTGACGATTCTGTTGTACTCGCTCTCGATGATCGGCATCTTCGGTGGCAGATTCGGTGCACTACCCTATACAATATGCGGATTATCTTTCTTCATCACGGTCGTGTTCGAATGGACTGACATTGCGATTGCATATCAGGAATACCCGGACCTAGTATCTGCCATGGCCTCCTTTGTGTTGTTCTCAGTCTTCTTGTACCCGTCTTACGAATTCCTCAGGAGGGGCTATCTAGTCGGAATCTCAGAGTCGGTCTTGATGAAGTGGAAAAGCCGTGCCGTTCTGACCCGAAATGACATAAACAAGATCCTCACCGAGATATTGAAAGATCGAAGCAATCTGCCTCTTCTTCATACTCTCTTTCTTCTCTTTGGCACAGCGAGTCCGTCGCCCCATGAAATAGTCAAACTCCTCGTAGGGGAGGGTCGTATTCGGCGAATCACTGAGGATCAATTCGAACGCGTGAAATGAGATATCAATTCCGCATATATCATCTCATCGCCTTAACGTGTAACACAGCGAAACGAAAAGACCCCGAATGACTCTCAGAGCACGATACCCACGCCATAACATACCAGCCAGGGAGAAGATCGGGAAGCGAATGGCTTAAATCAGTGTTGTAAATCTCCTTGGAGGTCGAGAATGAGCAATTTCTCAGTGAACAGGAAGGGCCTGAGCGTCACTGCCATAATCGTAATCATAGCCATAATAGCCATAGTGGTCATGTCCGCCGGCTCATTCGTGGTCTCGTTGTTGGCAGATTGGCTTCCTAGCTACTTCCCTATGCCACCGGGTACCAGGATAACGGGTTCCGGAACGCTTGTCACTAGAGAAATGGCTTTCAGCGGATTCAGGGTGGTCGAGATAGGGAGCACATTCGAAGTTGAGATAACTAGAGCCGATTCCTATTACGTCAGCGTAACCGCCGATGACAACCTCTTCGATTATGTTGACATCTCCAAAATGGGCGATACCTTGGTCCTGGATCTGAAGCAAGGCTACAGCTATTCATCGATAACTGTGAGAGCAAGAATCAAGATGCCTGAGCTCAACGAACTGATACTATCAGGGGCGACGCGGGCCTACGTTGAGGATTTTGGTTCTTCGAATAGGTTGATCGTCAGCCTATCTGGAGCCAGCTCTCTGGATATGGAAGATATGTCAGTCGGAGGACTGGAGATTGGCGTTTCGGGTGCAAGCATTGCCCGAGGAGATGTCGTGAGCAGCGGAGATGTCAAGTTGACCTTGTCTGGGGCCAGTAGGAGTGAGCTTAGCGGCAGGGGCAGGAATCTTGTGTTGAGTGTTTCTGGAGCCAGTGATGCAAAGCTGTCTCGGTTCTCAGTTCACGATGCATACGTCAAGCTCAGCGGGGTTAGTAACGCATCAATAGATCTTGATGGCAGACTAGATGCGAACCTCAGCGGTGGCTCAGGACTGACCTACAGCGGAACTGCAACTCTCGGAGAGATCGAGATCTCCAGCGGTTCAACGATCAAGCGAGGATAACTCAATAAGCTTTAGCCTGAGTCATCTTTCTGAGGTTCTCGAATCCTCCAAATCGTACTTATGATGGGTTTGCGTTCACTTGCCCGGTGACTGCTCCGCGGGCGGCTCAATTAGATGGCTGACTCTTCCGTTCTAGAAGCAGAAATCGCTTACAAGCCGGCAAACCTTATTGCATGCTATCTAGATATATGTCCAATTCCATATGTATGCAATCGTGGAGGGTCTGATTGATCGTCTCCTGATTTTGCATCAGGTAACTCTCCTTCTTTTCCTGCCGGTTTGATTGGAGTTGTATCGTCCATTCTGTGATTCTTGCGCAAGTTAGATAGACATGCCTCCTCAAATCGCTTTCTTCCTGTCTCCATTCTGTTGCCAGCGCGGAAGGAGGAATCTACTATGGTACCATGTGTCCGCTCGTTGCTTGCTCAGGACTATCCTGGCTTCGAAGTCCTTGCATTGTACGATGGCGACATAGAAGATGGAACAGGTAACCTTTTGCACGCCCTTGCAGACATTATGTTCAAACCTTCAAAGAAGGTATCTTCAGGTTGTTGCTTTCAAGACTGACTATTCTCTATCTTCGCTATATTATTCGTACTTCCTCCATTCCGACGCCTCTCATCTTGCTTAGGAGATACACATCAATGAGTATGAGGGCTATTAGCCATCCGACTAGCGACACCGAGGCAAGGTTAACGTCCACCAAAGTATTGGCGCCAGGCATGAAGAACCCCCCCGTTGGGGGAATGTCTCCCGAATAGTAGTAATAGCAAAGTGAAGTTATGCAATTGAACGGGGAGACATATACCGCACTCCCGAAATTGATCCAGAGACTAATATAGGGCAGGAAACCGAGGACGAGCGGAACGAAAGAAATGAAGGAGGCGGCCCTAGGCGCCCTCAGGTAGACCAGAAGGAGGCTCAGAAATAGCGAGAGCAAATATTCGAACAGAGCTGCCAAAAGTATGATCAGCGAGAGCCCTATTGGAGCTTTGGGCAATGGCGTCAGCCCGAACTTGCTTGAGAAAACGCCTAGCAGTGATACGAACATTACGCCTGAGATGACGAGCAATGCAAGCACGGAGGACAAGAGATTCTCCGCAAGAAAGCGAGAAGGTGAAAGCTTCGTGTATTTCGTTATATACCGAACGGACTTCGATGCGTACAGGATGGTCATGGCTATTCCAGAGGCAGCAGACGAGATGGACAGTATGACAATCGGCCCGAATGCAGTTGCACAATAACCCAGTACCGCGGCTTCGACGTTCGGTATCCCCGTCCCGAATACATACACCCACATGAACACCCAGAATTCGACGAAAGCTATTGACCAAAAAAGTAGGTAGGGATTGGTCAGCAAAGACCTCAGATTCATCCACAGGTATTTCGTCATTTCATCTCACTTTCAGCAAGCTCATATATCCTATCAAGGTTCTCCAAGCTCGTCAAGAGAGGTCTATTCCCAATTCCTTTGCAGATGCTTACAGGCTTCCCCGAGACCCTGAAATTGAGGACTGCATCCGGCTCCTCGGAGAAGGATATTTCAGCCTTCAGCAAATCATTGACTGAAACTGGCCCGTACATCAGCCCCTCGAACATGAAGAACACCAGCCAATCCTGCAAGCTTCTCAGTAACCAAGTCTCATGAGTATTCAGTATGACCAGGCCTCTGTAGCTGTCCAAGTGCTTAGTCAACTTTCCCTTCTTCGCTGGATCCAATTGCTCAAATGGTTCATCAAGCAGTACGTGATTTGCCTTGGATGCCAATGCCATTGCGGTACAGACGATTTTCCTTTGACCGGCTGACAGCTCATTTATTCTTCTTTTCTTTAGAAAATCGCGTTCCAGGCCCAGATCCCTTGATATGTCATATGCCACGCCGGCATCGCCATCGACCAAGTCCATATATAGTGAGATCAGATTCTGGCAATCAGTCATCAGGAGAGTATAGACCTCTTCGAAGTTTGCCGAGACTAATCCGATCGTGGCGTATATGTCCCCCATTTTCTTGCCATCGATCAGGATCTCCCCCGAGGAGACATTGGTCAGACCACATATCGCCCTGAAGAGCGTGGTCTTCCCTGAACCGTTCGGTCCTAAGATCAACGATTTCTGGTCCAATGCCGTGTTGATCCCCTTCAGAACTGGCTCCTGATGCCTCCCATAGTCGACTTGGAGACGGCTTATTGCTATCATTAGCCATTGGAGCACCGGTGTGGCTTATATCTGTTGTAGGGATTGCAGCGTTAATCTGGCTCAAGGAAGCCGACCAAGGTCAAGAGGAGATATCCTTGATGTACAATTTTCCGATCTCTGGCACGATGATTTCAGCCTTGAGTATGAATTTGACCTGAACGAGAAACGCATTGTATTGATCGCTATTTCCGTGGAACAGAACAACCATCTTTGAACGAAGGTCAAGAGCCATCTTTGCTGCGTCATCAGGACTGGCTGTCGGCGAGGCACCTCCGACAGGAAGAAACGCTACGTCCGCAGGACCGAGAAGTGCAACTTGAGGTGTATATCCGGAATCGCCCCCGTGAAAAACCCTAAGGCCATCGGCTTCAAATGCCACTAGTGTGATATTGCTCCCATGGATCCCGGGAACGGTTCTCAGAATGATATCGCCTCCTGCGAGGCTCACCCTGAATACCTCTCCTCCCTTCATCTTGATCAACTTGGAAGAAGGAATCTTGCCGCTCAGTGAATCGTAAACTGATGATTCGGCAAAGACGAGGCACTTTGTTGCTTCATAGATCTTCTGAGCAACGTCTATGTTGAAATGATCAGAATGGACATGAGTGTAAACAAGTAGATCCAATTTCGAAATGTCCGAGATCTGGCCGCTCGAGAGCATGCCTCCGACGTCAATCGCCGCAACAAGATTCCTCGTCCTCAGTAATATGCCGCTCGAGCCGAGATAGACAAAGCCGACCTGAAAAAGGGACAGCTGAGCTGAGCATAGCTTTGCGATATCAGACTCTGGCTTGCGAGACATGACATACAAGACGCCGCCAATGACTGCCAAGATCACGAATGCGGCAGCTATGATGATGAGCTTCGAGAATCGCAATTTGAGATCGCATCCAATGGCCAGACAGGATTTAAGCAATTACCTGAATCGTATGTCTTCTTATGCTAGAGCTCGAGGTACATCCTAACCATGCCGAAGTAGCCATCTCTCGTTGAGGACATCTTCGGTATAACTCCCGCAATCTTGAATCCGGCTTTCTCGTAAACATGTCTAGCCCTTTCATTCCTGTCTACAACATCCAGCACGATCAACTTGAGGCCTGCTTTCCTCGATTCCTCAATGAGAAGCCCGATCAGCTTAGTCCCTATGCCGAGGTTTCTGTAGTCCCTTGCGATGGATATCCCAAGCAATCCCACATGGCTTTCGCTCCCACTGCCTTTTGCTACTTCAGAGTTCCCGACAGCCTTGCCATCGACTTCGACGACAATCCCTATCACCCGTCCCTTCTCGACATTCGTAAGGTATCTGGCGAGCCATTCGACTTCTTCATCTCTAGTGACCTTCTGATTCCTGATTATGTCGGCTCCTTCTTCAACGAGTGAGTTGATCAGTTCCAAGAAATCGTCAAGATCCTCCCACCTGGGGGTTCTGAAGACTACCCTTCTCCCCTTCTTCGATGGGAATTCCATGTAGCGCATCCTTGGAGCACATGCTAGATTGCACTGCCGATTTAAATCTCAATCCGTCCATTCCCCCAATTGCTCGGCAGATTCAGTCTCATGTCGGAATACTCCGCGATTTTACGGGACCTTTCACCGGGGGATTCTGACGCATCACGCGCGATGACCGAACTTGACCCTCATATCTGGGAATCAAGGCGCGAAAGTAACAGAAAGACATTTTGGGTTCACCGAGAGATAGTTGCGGGCTTGGAGGATTGAGGCAGCCATGGTTGTGAACGGAAGAGATGTTCCCGGTTTCGATTTTCATGGGCTCCTGTCAGTCCAGTACATCCTATCGAATAGGAGATTCAGGAAGATTATCTTGGAGCCGCCCGATTTCAATCCTGGGTCTTGGAGAGGCGCTGGGAAAGTACTCCTTGACACTGATGATGGAAGCTTCTGGTTGACCACTAGGCCCCGAAAGGCTCATCCGATTAGGGGGTATGCTGTCGAGATATATCGATCAGAGGACGGGGAGAATTTCAGCCTAAAGTCAGAACTAGCAAGGGAGTCAGTTGGGTCGATAGCCAACTTGACAGTCAACAGCATCGAGGGTCAACAGCTCCTAAGGGATCCCTTGACGGGCAAGTACCATTTGTACCTCTCAGTGGATACGCCGCCCCGGGGCTGGGAGACCCTCCTGCTGAGGAGTGAGGATCCCACAGGGCCTTGGAATGCCGAAGGAGTTGTTCTAAGCCGAGATGCGGCATACGATTCATTGGAGGCGAGGGATGCAACCATAGACCTGATCGATGGTCGATATTTCGCGATGTACAAGGCGAATGACGGGAGAAGCGTCAGAATGGCTCTTGCAATCAGCCGCGATGGCATAGTATGGGAGAAGCATGGAGTTCTGAAGCTAGACGGCATGCCCCAACCTGATTACCTCTTACTCTGTGGCAAGATCTTCCCAGGCACCAGGGGCCCCGTTTTCATCGGATCTGAAGGAAAGACTGTCATAGAATCTGCTTCAGTGACGGATACATTGACATCCTATAGACTTGACTACCCGAACCTCAACCTCGAAAGGCTATTCTCAGGCCGTTGGGAGCCTCTCTCTCCATTCGAGAGGAATGATTACCCGATCCACAGCTACGTCGACATGGTATATGATACATCCAGAGAAAGATTGCTCATATATATCGAGGCCATAGACCCTGGGGGCCTGGGATTGAATAAGGAAGTGGACAGAGTACTGCTATACGAAGTGCCTGTCTGAGTTGTCACGCGCGCGAGCGATAGGGCTCCAGTCATCAAACCCGTTTCGACCAAGCATCCTTCAGCTCTAGGGCAAAGGCGTCTTCGTCTTTTTCTATTCTCTTTTTCACTTCCTTCCAAGCGGCCGGACAGTTTTTGTATCTCTTTCTAACAATCCTGTGGATGACCTTGTCTAGCTCCTTCTTGTTGTCACCCGTCACTTCCACGCGTGCTTTGGCGAACAAGCTTTGGAGATGCCTAAAATAGCAGGTCAATGAGACTCACCTTGTAGAATGAGAGCCAGACGCCCTTCTTAACGATATCGTGTTGCGCGCGCGGTCGGCAATTCCTTTTATAATCGGCCTTGACCGGCTGTTTCGAACCTTCACGATGAGGGTGAATCTCGCTTGGCTGTATGCGATAACCAAGTATGGATATCCTCCTTCGTTGTCAAATACATATAACGCGATAGACGATGCAACCAGACTTGGATTCGAGGCGATAGAGCTTGAGGTCTGTAGGGAGCAGAATCTGATTGAGCTGGAACAGAACAAGGAGAAGTTGAAGAACTACCTCGAGACAAAGCATCTGAAAACTGTCAACGTAGCGGCGATCTTTCCGGAGCTTCTCTCAGGGGATGACAAATCGAGGGACAAGGGCCTTCGTCTCTTTGCGAGAACAACTGAGCTTGCAAGCTTCTTTGGAGCGCCACTAACGCAGACGGACACCTTCACGCCTCCAGTTGAATACATCGGAGCTCGACCCTACAGCACGACGATAGCATTTGCTGAAAGATACCGGGTAAGGATACCTTCGGGCTTTTCTTGGAATTCATACTGGAAGAGAATAGTGGATATCCTGTCCAGATGCGCGGTTATGGCTGATGAACGCCACCTGAAGTTTGCAATCGAGCCCCGTGTGGGAGAGAACGTAAGCAACTCAGATCTCATGCTCAGACTGATCGATGAGATAGGAATGGAGAACTTCGGCGCCGTACTTGATGCTGGGCATCTTCACGCACAAAAGGAACTTCTACCCATCTCAATAGAGAAGCTCAACACGAAGATCCTCTATGTTCATGTATCGGACAATGATGGAAGGGACAATTATCATCGCGCTCCAGGAAAGGGCACCATAGACTGGGAAGCAGTATTTGAAGGGCTGAGAAAATACGATTTCAAGGGGCATATTGCAGTAGATGTAGGAGGAAAGGACATCGAGGACAGACTTGATCAGGAGGTCCTTCAAGCGAAAGGCTTCGTCGAGCGGATGGGAAAGAAGTACAGTCTATGGTAGATAGGCAATTGATGGGAGTGCTTCGAAGAAAACGCGCCGGAGATGATGTCTCAGGGAGATGAAAGCCACCGCGACAGCACATCCGATTCAAGGCCTGATTAAGTACCATGGGCTAAGTGACCCAATCCTGAGAATTCCCTTCCATGACAGCATATCAGTCTGTGCGGGTGCTTTGGTTACAACTACCACCGTCGAAACAGATCCGGAGATCGGCGATGATTCGATTGTGGTAAACGGAAGGCAGATGCTTGGGAGAGACAGAGAACGCGCGGAAATTGTCTTGGGCAAACTCAGATCGATGGCTGGATATTCTGGCCACCTCAAGGTTATGTCGATGAACAGCATTCGCGAAGGCAAGGGGCTCGGCTTTTCTGCATCTGGATTTGCCGCACTCGGTCTGAGTGCATCGGCGGCCCTCGGCATTGACCTCGATGAAGTGTCCCTATCCGAGGTGGTCAGATTGGGCGCGGGTTCTGCAACGAGAAGTCTTTCTGGCGCTTTTTCGATATGGTATGCGAACAAAGATGGCAAGTCGTATGCGGAGCAAATTGCCAAAGGCGAGGGACTGGATCTGTTGATGATCATCGTGCCAATCCCATCGTCGATTAGAACTGATGAAGCTCATATCGAGGTGCTTAGCTCTCCCCTTTTCGATGCGAGGCTCAAGCGCGTTCCCGACATGATTGAATCGATGAGAAAATCAATAGCGATGCGCGATATTCCGGCCATTGCAGGGCTTGCCGAGGAAGACTCGCTAAATCTTCATGCCATAACAATGACTGGAAAATCACACATGGTCCTCTGGGAGCCGGAGACAGTAGGTGTCATCAAGGAGGTCATCAGAATGCGTGAGGAAGGGATACCCGCTTGGTACTCAATTGACACAGGACCTTCAGTCTTCGTGAACACCTTGAAGCATCGGGCCCAAGAAGTGCAAAGCAGACTCATGGAGAAAGTCTCGGGAGAAACGATCCTCAGTGACGTGGGAGATGGGGCCACCCTAGGTGGAAGCCCACTTTTCTGAGCTTGGCCATTCCGACTATGCGAACCTATTCCACCACATGATGCTCTCAAGGGGCCTCTTTGGAACATGAAGGGTGCCATTGTCATCAAGCCAGTACTTGACGTTATCGCCTATCATCGCTTCCGCGATGGATGTCTCGGCAGGATAGCCAAGTGAAACCACAAGGACTATTTCCAGCCCGATGGGAATATTGAGAGCGATTCTTAGCTTGTCCCTGTCAATTGAGCCAAGGATACATGAACCCAATCCCTCATCGTGAGCGACTAGACTAATGCTCATCGCTGCTATTCCTGCATCATGACCCGGGTCCTTTCTTATCGCTCTGTCAAGGAGGATTACTATGTAGGCTTTCGGCTTCTCCGTGGGTTCATGACCATAACTAGGGAGATATCCTGCCCATTTCAGCGTTGCAAAAACCCGTTCAAGTAGATCGGGTTCGTCGATCACGAGGTACTTCAATCCCTGGAGATTCGATCCGCAGGGTGAGAGCCTTGCGGCATCCACACATTTTACAAGGGCCTCTCGCGGCGCCTCCCTCTGCAAATACTTCCTTATTGTTCTCCTGCCAATGATCCTCTCGTAGATCATGCTCTGGGAATGTTGTAGGAGCTAAAATGGATTTTGCTGAGCCAGCCTAAGATGACGGTCGGGCGTCACACGCGTGCAGAATGCTATGGTGAACATGCATCATGCTGGCTTGGAAGGAGAAACGCGCGCTCTTTGTGCAGGGGAGGCTGCTCTCATGCCCAACGCTTCTGGAATGTGTAAAGAGTGGCATTATCCGATGTTTTCTTCGTCGAGGAAATGGGTTTTGGTCTTGAAACGTTTTTCGATCTTCTGTGCTAGGGCCTTGACTCCCGGCACCTCAGACGCGTAATGGCTTGCCAGTATCATGTTTACTCCCAATTCCTTTGCTACGAGCCTGCCAAACATCAGAGCTTCTCCGGTGACAAAGGTGTTGCAGCGAAGATTCTTTGCCTCATGAATCCATTCAGGGCGGCCTCCCCAGCCTGTCACTACCGCTATCCCCCCAAGCCGTTTGGATGCCATCCGCACCTGAGGTTTCATCCTAGTGACGCCTTCTAATCTGTGTACGAAATCTCGAAGATTGGTTCCTGAGTGCCCATAGACCCCGCTGTACTTTCCCGTTTCCGGATCGCGTATCAGCTCCCCTTCCACCTTCAAACCGATGGCAGAAGCAAATGAGGATGCTGTGCCGAAATGCTTGGCTTGATCCAGGGCCTTATGGGCGACATACAGAGACAACCCGGAATCCCTCGAGATTCTGTATTTGTCCTCATAAAGAAATCCATCAGTGAACAGAGAGGCAGGATGATGAGTCACAAGGAGCCCCAGATCTCGTCCAACAGCCTGTCCGATTGTCTGAAGGGATAGGTTGACCCCGAGACCTACTGATTTCACGGATTGCTTCCCTTCCACCAATAGGCCTTCATGTTCTCTCTCGCTTCGATACTTCTCCATCTCCAGTAGTTCGTCGAGATAACCAGCGATGTCACTCAATCTCCATGATTGCCCTCTCATAAGGTCCCGTATTCACCTCCAGTCATTTAAGGCTTCGAGAAGGAGACGAGATGCCCTAAACCAGTTTTGTCCGGACTCTCATTGACAGACCGGAGACTTGATTCATGCGCCCAGTTGTTCTATTTTTCTCCTAGCCTCTTCGAGGATCTTCTTAGTCTGCTCCAATTTCTCCTCTGATGAGAGAACCCCAAGCTGTCTGATCGCAATGCCGATTTGCACGAGTTCTGATCTAAGCCCGAGCATCTTCGCACTGTGGTTCACGAACATTCTCTTCTTCCCAAATGCCTCCAGCTCATTCCTGTGGCTCTCTAGATACTTCCTTCCCTCATCCGTGATCTGGTAGACCCTTTTCCCTTCCCTTGAGATGATGCTCGCGTATCCCATGTCCTCCAACAAACTCAGGGTCGGATAGATTAGGCCAGAGCTCGGGAAATACCAGCCACCATATCGTTCTGCGATCTTCTTCGACAATTCATATCCATGCGAGGGTCCATCCTTCAGAGCCTCTAGGACGACCAGCTTGGCGAAGCCACGAGGTAGTCCAGAGAATCCTCGCATCATATGCCCCCTGGGTCCAGGTCCCCACCATGCCCCCCACATTCGAGATACGTCATGATATATCGTGATGTGATATTTAAATGTTGCTCCATCTGCAACGGATTCTCCGCCAAGAGACATCCCCATTATATCGCACAGTCCATAATGTTGACCTTGTTCGCTGCAATCCTGCGCGGTTCGGAGAATTCTTGAGTTCGAGACCTTAATCCTAGAGTAACCGGACGGAAAGAAGCAGCAATGGAGGCCGCGACATGGGAAGATCTGCTGATCTGACTACCAGGGAGTATAGGGATATCTGCCGGAAGAACTCCTATTTCTTCTCGCCCAGGAGTACTCTCCAGTCCACGTGCTTTGTGACCAGGTCAACCAGCATCTGCTTCAGATTGCTCTGGGCCTCCTCCTTCCCCAACTGGCTCGAGTTCCAGGTCACAAAAGGCGGATAGAATGACCCCTCTTTGAATTTGGCCTTCCCATCCTGAACAGTGAATTTCAGATAGCCAAGTTCCCTAAGATAGCAGGTCTCATTGGGGCATAATATGTCTATTTCATTGAGTTCCTTCTTGAGAAATAGCAGCTTGAACTCGCCTGCCTCATTGATATATCTTCCACATGGACACTGAATGGGCATGAAAGTAGAATCCGATTTGGCTTAAAAAATCTATCGATTGGCTTGAGGTACCTTCTGCCCATTTGGTTCAGAAGTCATACACGTGAATGAGCTCTCGCCTAGCCGGCGCTGAACGATAAGGCAAAGCTTATAAGAGGTTTTTTGAGTATGCTGAAAATCAGATATGAGGTGATGTGTTAGATGGCTACAGCAGTTCCGGCAGCTGCGGCTGGAACCCCAATACTCATATTGAAGGAAGGAAGCACTAGATCAAGGGGCAAGGAAGCACAGAGGAACAATATCATGGCGGCCAAAGTCATTGCGGAAGTTGTGAAGACTTGTCTTGGCCCCAAGGGAATGGACAAGATGCTGGTTGACTCCCTTGGTGATGTCACTATAACGAATGACGGAGCTACGATCCTGAAGGAAATGGAAGTGGACCATCCGGCGGCGAAGATAATGGTTGAGGTCGCAAAGACCACAGACCAAGAAGTTGGCGATGGCACGACCTCGGGAGTCGTTCTGGCTGGTGAACTTCTGAAGAAAGCGGAAGAGTTGCTTGATATCGAGGTGCATCCGACCGTCATTGCTGAGGGCTACAGGCTTGCTGCTGGAAAGGCAATAGAGGGTTTGAAGGAATTCGCGGTGAAGGTAGACCCAAACGACAGGGAGATGCTGAAGAAGATCGCGATCACTTCATTGGCAGGCAAACTAGTCAAGGAAAACGCTGACTATCTTGCGGAGATCGTTGTCGATGCTGTCTGGAAGGTAACGAAGGAACAGGATGGCAAGTATGTTTCAAGAGTCGATGACATAAAGGTCGAGAAGAAGGCAGGAGGTTCAATCGGTGGGACAATTCTGATAGAAGGAATTGCGGTGGATAAGGAGGTGGTACATTCGGGAATGCCGAAGAGGGTCGAGAATGCCAAAATAGCGTTGATAAGTGGGCCGCTCGAGATTGAGAAAACGGAATTCGATGCGAAGATAAACATCGAAAGGCCTGAGCAGATAAAGGCCTTCTTGGATGAAGAACAAAGGATCCTGAAGGAGATGGCAGAAAAGGTCAAGGCATCTGGAGCAAGTGTTGCGCTCTGCCAGAAGGGAATAGACGATATAGCTCAGTACTATCTTGCCAAGGCTGGTATCCTTGCTGTGAGAAGGGTCAAGGAGTCTGATATGGAGAAGGCAGCCAAGGCGATCGGTGCGAGAGTCGTAACGAATGTCGAGGATCTATCAGCGGCGGATCTTGGAGAAGCAGAACTTGTCGAGGAAAGAAAGCTTGGTGAGGACAAGTGGCTTTTCATAGAGAAATGCAAGAATCCGCTCTCTGTGACTCTGCTAATAAGGGGAGGAACCGAGAAGGTGGTTGACGAGACTGATCGAGCGCTCCATGACTGCATATATGTTGTGAAGGACGTCATCATGAACCCGTACATAGTGGCAGGAGGAGGCGCAGTAGAGGTCGAGCTTGCGGTCAAGGTCAGGGACTTCGCTGAGAAGATAGCAGGGAAACAGCAACTTGTAGTCAGGAAATTCGCAGACGCACTTGAGGTAATTCCATCCTCGCTCTCAGAGACATCGGGCATGGACACTATAGACACTTTGGCCGAATTGAGAAAGCTTCACGAAGAGGGCCAGAAGTGGGCTGGAGTTGATGCGATAAACAGGAAGGCAAACGACATGTGGGCGAATAACATACTTGAACCGATGGTCGTGAAGGAACAAATCGTGAAGTCAGCCAGTGAGGCAGCAAGCATGATAATAAGAATCGACGATGTCATAGCATCAGGGAAACCGAAGGAGAGACCGATGCCACCGAGGCCGCCAGAGGGAGGCATGGGTGGCCCAGGCGAGTTCGAGTAGGCGCTGGAGAACATTCTGGGAAGCGGCCGTGGTCTAGTCTCGTAGGACTCTGGTCTAGCAGCTTAAGTCCAGTCTCCCAGCGCAGGAAGATAGCTGGTGACCCGGGTGCAAAATCGTGTCAGCGATGTGAATCCCGGCGGCCGCACCTTTTATCTATCGACGGTTAGAAGTGATTCTCAAGCATTCAGATCATGCGGGGAACCCCGCCGCAGAACATTCACCTTTTGCGATGGTGGATTGTGGGTAGGAAGGTCATACAAGCGCAGGCATGAAACTCGATGCTCGGAGAAATGTTGGTCGAATCTGTTATTCCTTGCGGCCTTCATCCGGGAATCTTTGAGATCGAGTGAGGCGCCGTGCAATTGCAGGTAATCCTCTTCTGAGCCTTGGACTGCCATTTCAGCTACATGCAGCGACTACCTTTTGGCTCCGCAACTGGGGCAAGCATCGAGGGTTTCGTCGTATAGACCATTGCAGTAAGCGCATCTTACCTTCACTATGACCTCCTTCTCCCTTATTATCTCCTTTACCGTTGGTGTAGTACTCGGCGGTGGTGGGGGTCCTTGAGCTTCGGCTTCCTTTCGTCCCTCAAGATCTAGGACATTGTTGAAAATCGGTGAAAAGGCGGCTTCAGCGGCCTCGAAGTACCGAGTGGCAGCACCGTAATCCTGAGCTGCGACTGAATAGAAGTAGTTGCCCAGAGTGTCCAGATAGGCGTTGCACTTTGGCACAGCCCATTCCAGGCCACTTGGCATGGAGAATTCTTCAAGTTCCATTCTGAATTTCAGTATGTCGTCCCGCGCCTGCATCGCGACACCTTGCAGAGCTCGGTTGCGGGTTTCCTTGTCCTCCAATGCTGTTGATCGATCCGCCTCCCTCATCTTGAAGAAATCTGTATTCCACAGGCGATCATACACTCTATTCATCCAGTCTGCCAATCCATACTTGTCAATCTGCTTGCCCAATCTTTCGCGCTCGAGCCAATCATCAGGGCTGGGGCATTATTAACGCTTCTTGGAGGTCCAGATTCAATTCGAGGGGACTCTGGCTCGATTCTTCGGAGTTCCTTTGCATCTTACTCTCCTATGAATATCGCAGAACTCCCCAAAGCGCAACAGAGGACGAGAATCGAAATGAAAATAATGCTCTTGTTAGGCCTCCTTCTGAGGATATACAAGAGCAGACAGAATCCGGAGATAAGACTAAGGACTATTGCCATGAAATATATGCCGAAGGGCACCGGTATTATGAAGAAAGTCAGGAAGCGATAGAAATGTATGTAGGAGAACATCTTCCCCATCGGCAACCACCAAGCAAAGAAGTCATCCCAAAAGGTTCTAACAAAAGAGAATATCCTGCAGATCGAAACCAGAATCGTATCGAATTCACCACGGAGAGGGCCTGCCGCCGATTGATGCCGAATTCCCCCGTGTTCGTCATAGCCACCAGAAGCGTATGGCCTCTATAGGATTATCCTTGACATATCCCGGGCGATTGCGGACCAAAGTACAGCCGATCATCGCCATACCGAATCCGGCGGCTCGATGGTTTTGGGATCCTCAATTCCATGCCGAGAAGATATTTCGAAAGCGGATGACGGACTGGTTTCTGTGAAACGATGTCGGAGATCTATCCTGGCCCAATCATATGGGGGTATCATCACATGCCAAGATACATGCATCTCCCAGCTCTCTGAGAAGAAGAGGTAGTGAGTAACGACCAACCATTCCGGGCTCACGATCGTCCCTATCCAGTCTGTCTTATTCGTAATGCCGAGCTCTGGGTGATTGGCCGCCAACCACGTAACGAACGTTTGACGGATTCCTGCAGCATAGCGCCGCAACTCCTCTTGGGCATCGGGTCCTCCGAAATCCCCTTCGAGCACCCCGAAGGTGACCGAATCCCTTTGCACGAGCCCTTGCCGTTCGCCGCGGACAGTTATTGTGATGTTTTCTCCAGCACTGTCTTCACCAGGTACCACTGTTATCTCGGCTACTTGCCCTAGCGCAATAGTAGAAGGCTCAATCGTGACCAACGCAAGACGTACAGGGGAAAGACTCGCGGATATGTTCACAGACTCACCTTCTCCTCTTCCTCGTCCTTCATCAACAACGGTGACCAGGAAAACAAGTCTCTGGCCGGGAATGCTTCCTCCTTTGATGCTCTCTGGAATTACCATGATGGAGAAGGGAGCTGGCATCTGATTCTGTTGGAACAGTGCGATGATTGAGATGCAGACAACCACGACAACTACTGCGATCAGAAGTCCCTTTCTTCTGGTCATTGACAGAGAGCGGATTCGGTGCCTTCGTATATCAGTGTTTTGCCTTTCAGGCCGACTACTCGCTTGACACTAGGCTTAAATACCGAAAGCCATCCTCGCCCGCAACAAGGCCTGCAAAGTGGGATTCTCGAGATGGACGGGAAAAGCGCCCTTAGAGGGAGAAAGTTGCTTTTGATGGGCAGCGCATTCTACCGAGAAAAGGCCCTGCCCCCAGCAGTCAAGAGCACGATAGACGAGGCCATTGCGAGAAAGATGAAAATCATTGTCGGAGAGGCCCACGGAGCAAGCAGGTCTTTCCAAGACTATCTCAAGTCCAAGGGCTACCGAAATGTAGTCGTTGGACATGCGATGAGAATTAGGTATAACGCAGGCGACTGGAAAACAAAACAATATGGACAGGACCTCCAGGAAAGGGAGAGAAGGATGATCGAGGACTGTGATTCAGCAATTGTCATGTGGGTGGACCAGAGCAGTGTGATAGCTGAGGATCTGGAACGCCTCAAGAGGCTGGGAAAACCAACGCTCTTGTATGAATATTCGAACAAGACCAAGATCTCCAAAATAGGTCCACTTGATCCCAAGCGAATATACTCCCTGGGTTATTACATCTGGCATCGCAAGTAACAGAATGGAACAGGAGGCAGCAAACGAACCGAGAGACTCGTCCATCTCACTTACATCGACGATCGGTTCCGTCATTCCATTGAAGGTATCCTCAGGTCTTGTCGAACCCGCTTGACAATATGATCGACAATCGAATCTTTAGGATTTCCTCCTCTGACACTTCGGGCAAATATAAGTAGCCGTGGCCCCAGTCCTGATCTTCCGTATGGTTGTATGGCACACAGGACAAGGTTTTCCTTCCCTGTAACCGACAAGAAATTCTTTCGAGTCGAATCTACCGTTCCGACCGTAGAAATCCTTCTCATATGCCAATCCCCCCAGTTCGATGCTCCGATTGAGAGTCCTGACGATTGCCCGATGTAACTTGACAATCTCCTTCTCGGAAAGAGACGATGCTTTCCGCTCTGGGTGCAACCTCGCTCCAAAGAGTATGTCCTGTATGTAGACGTTCCCTATGCCAGCCAACTCCTTCTGGTCAATCAGGAAGCTCTTTATCCCCATTTTTCTGCCAGCCAATAGGCTCTTGAGGCGCTCTTCCGTAAATCCTTCCTCCAGTGGCGATATTCCCAAGCCGGAAGTCAGCTTATGTCTCCCTAGGTCACCTTCCTCCACAAGGTGCACATAGCCGAACCACCAGAAGCGTATCGTGAATCCAGTTCCATCTGTAAAGGTGACCCCAAATTGATACCGTCTGGGCGATTCGCGCTTCGGCGTAGAGTAAAGCAACTCTGCACCCATCCCAAGATTGATCAATAAGAAATAGCCAGGATTCAGTTTCAGGAAAATCCATTTTCCTCTACTCGAGACTCTTCCTACAGTCTTTCCTTCTACAGCATTCATGAATCTTCGAGCAGGAAGATTGAGGATCTTCAGCTGCTTCACTTCTACGCTGGAAATGCGCTTACCAGCAATGGTCCTGTCCATCTGTCGTGAGATTATTGTTATCTCAGGGAGCTCAGGCATGTTGTTGTTGGCGGATGGGCCATTTTAAATGCGCTCTAAAGGAGACGCGTTGGGCAAGCAGTCTTCTTCAAGGCATGGGATAGATTTATGCATAGGCAAGGCTGGTTCGTCGAACAAGCGATGACCATGCACTGATTGGATTGGTCGATGGCATCCTCCACTCTGGGTGGTGAGGTACGTCTGTGAAGCCTTTTGATCTAACCTTCTTTGACCATCCTCTGCAGCATGGTCTTGTACTGATCACAATTGTACCTAGAACTGCAGCCGCGGCAGTCCATTAGCTGATCGGATAGCCTCCATATAGGCATGCTTGCTATCCTAGTCTCATCGATTTGGCAGGCATCCCTTCGTTTCATGGATCATCTTCCTCGTGGGTGCAGCAAGATGCCGAGTAGCATGTTGCCCTTGCCCATGCCATAATTAGGAGCAGCACAGGAGGCTATTTAAGGGATAGCGAGACTGAATTAGCTCGCCACCGTTTCATAGAATGATATGCAAAGATTCTATTCCTCCCCTCGGAGAAGAGGATTTGCATCAATCAACCCAGCGATTGTGCCCCCCGTCCTATCAGAGCCCTCGGGATCAGCGGATCGAGGAAATCTTGGCTTCCATTCCTGAGACACGCGCGCGTGTGTTGCGTCCCGATCAGAGAACGTACGCCCCAGAGGCCCAGTTCAGAAGACTGTAGAAGAGATAGGTCTGATACCAGTGGCTTTCATGATGTCGCCTGTCCTCGAAATGATAATTGTCCTCAGAGGCTGTCTCCAGTCGGGATCCGATGTATATGATCCTTTTCTTAGGGTCCTTCGATATGACAACAGCCGGCGTGCCCTCGATGGTGTCTGGTTGATCCTTAGGAGATGCGCCCCAAATCGCGCACACAGCACCCCAATCTTTGGCACTTACCCTCGAAACTCGAAAGCCTGTCTCAGCTTCATACAAAGCCCGTTTTCTCAGAGCAGGACCAAGTAGTACGCCCTCTGGCTGGTCCTTCAAAGCCAAGTATCGTATAGTCTTGGATAGAAGGTGATTCTTCTCTCCAGATACGGGACAGTTCTTGCCGTGGAACGGTTCGCCCATCCACAGAACCCCCGCGCCCAGATTCAGAAACTCGTCTGCAATTGCTCCGTGGGTTTTTGGATCGCAAGCTGCAAGCCAGATAGCGACATATTGGCCCTCCTTCAGAGCTGATCTTGCCTCCTCCAGATCCTTCAGGAAATAGAGATTCGGATAGGAATGCATTATTTTCTTGTCTATCCCTTCCGCATAGACGTAGAATTTCGTCGGAAAGACCCTGACCTTGACTCGATCAATTCCGCTCACATCGTCTAATTTCCATCGCATCGGGATATCGACATCGAGGTGTTCCCAGAGTCGGATGTGATGATTGCATGGCCTCAATTCTAGAGGGATTTTCCTAGCCTCTCCTGATTTCAGATCAAGATTGAATGAGGTCTTGTCAGAGACCCACCCCTGCGGTAGCTCCAGCGAAAGAGCAAATGAACCAGATTCACCATGATTTCTGACCTCGAGTTCATGCTTTGATACAACACACGGGGACTCTACCATTGGAGGAATGAGCCTCATGCAAAGTCTATCCCTGGCCTGAAGCAAGAGTGGAAATGAAGGAGCTGCAGTTCCATGAACTCTCACAAGAGGCGTAATCGCATACGCACGATCCTTCCTGGCAAACATTGGAAGAATTCCGAACCAGAATAGGTCGGTGTTTTCGTCTATCCTCTCGCTCTTCTTCTTGATGATTTTCCATCCCTCGGGAAGGTGCAGCTGCAGGTCATACTCGACTGGAACGATTCTGCTCACCCTAGCTTCCACTTCGATCAGTTGACCTGGGACAAAGCCGTTGTCCAACGGATCGGTCGGCGGGGTCTTTCCTCTAAGCCGAAGGCTTAGTTCAACCTGGGGGAAGATTTCCTCGCCGATCAACACGAGCACCCAGGTGATTATCTTCGGGACTTCAAATCGTATCTTCCGGTCTGCCGTTTCAGTTCGCAATTGCCTCACTCCCAGTTCAGGAGAAGCGAATGTGATTGCTGGAGGCCATTTAATACCAAATCCCGAAGTGTCCACTTCTATCCTTTGATTCTCCAAAGACGGGACGTTAGGGTCTATATTAAGCACGTGAAGGATGAGCTGTTGGCGGCCTTCGCTCAGGGCCCTTCTGTTCAATATGGTCCGAAGGGATCTTGGTGGTGAGTCGGGAGTCACGATGTCTTGAGGCACATACACATCGACATATGGGCCATACAGATAGTCCGAGAATCGCCTTGAGAATCTTATGTAGTCATCTGAAGGGTGACTATGGCTCACATCCGTTCCTTTATCTGCCAATGTTGTAACAAAGGAGAGGTTGAGATATTCCTTCTCGAACGATTCATATCCATGCCATCCCCACCAAGGGATGTTGCAGGCTCTCATGCTCCTTTCCCTCATGTTCCTATGGAATTCGTCCCAATTGCGAGGACTGCCGATCGATTCGCCCATGGAAGTCCATCCGAACCTCCAATCCTCATCTACATACATTCTTGCAATGTTATTCGGGCAGACGACGAAATTCGGATTCCGCTCTGATAGGTAAGAAGCATCGCAGTATTTGCCAAACGCCTCATCTAGGTGAACATAGTCGAACCCGATCCTTCTGGCGAACTCAAGCTGATCCATCATCCACCTGGAGAAATCCATATTCGGAGGGATGGAATCGTTCCACTCCGATGATGAACCTCTAGCTCCCCAAAACCTCTCCCTGCTTCCATGCCAATAGTGGCCGGCATATTGCCTCATGAACTCGTCCGTCCAATCATCTTCTGAATCAGGAAGCAGAGCATATGTTATGGCCATCATGCCTCCGCTCATGTAGGTGCCAACCCTCTTGCCTTCCTCATGGAACTTCTCTATCATTGCTATGCCCTCCGGTGTTGGTCTGCAGTTGCACCTGTACCACAATCCATCTTGACTTTCAGGGAAGCCCTTCAGCGCCCAATCGCTTCCCGACATGAAGACTACGCCTCTTAGGTCATCAAAGGCCTCCACAGATTCGGTGGCCTGACCACCCACGTAATAATAGCGAAGCTCCCTGGCCCAATTCGGAAGTCTCAGAGATATGAGTGCGCCCTTGGCCCTCAACAAAGATTGCTTAGCCTCCAGTAGAAGAGATTCTCTGTCAATGTTGAAGCCAATGTCGTAGTTCTTCGTTCTGCCCTCGTATCCCCCTTCCCATCCCTTTGTGCCCCTGTACTCCTGTAGGAATCGCTCAGCCTGCTTCAGCTCACTCCCCACGTCCAAGAAGACATAACCCTCTTCCTCAGACTGCAAGACCTTTCTCTCTATGTCCTCCTTCAAACGCCACAATTCATTCTCTGTCTGCATGTGCAGATCGATTGACAACATTGATTAATACTTATTGTGCAAGGTGCAAATCCCTCTCTAGAGAGATCTGACGACATCCCGTGCGGGCTGTTTGCAGGACTGTCGGTGCATCACATTTCCTTTGGCGCGATTCTTATATACACGCAACGGAATCCTTGCCAAAATGGTCAAAAGGATTTTCGAAGCTGTCAGGAGCGATTTCGAGAAAATGAGTGCTAGAGAACTCCTGGAAAGTGTGACTCTGGCAGAGGGAAAAGCTATACTGGCCGAAGTGGCAGCGGAGTCTGCGATTCTCTCGAACGTCAGTTCAGTCGAGTTAGCCGCTGCTTTTGGAGCCGATCTGGTGGCCTTGAATGCCTTCGATGTTCTCAATCCGAGATTCCTTGGTCTTCCTCAGAATCTGTTACTCGGTAGAGGACCACGGGTGTTGGCCCAAGTTGCAGCATTAGGAGGCGTGCCAATAGGAATCAACCTTGAACCAATAGATGAAGCGATTGCCATCAATGAAAAAATCAAGCTGCCGCAAGGCAGGATTGCCACGGTGGAGAATGGAAGGAGGGCAAGTGAAATGGGAGCCTCTTTCATCTGCTTGACAGGAAATCCCAAAACGGGCGTCACCAATCAGATGATCATACGGGCGGTGGCGGAATTGAAACTAGAATTAGGAGAAGGGGTAATACTGATGGCAGGGAAAATGCACTCTGCCGGAGTTACGCAGGAAATGAGGGATCATATCATCTCTGAAAGGGATATCTCAGAACTGGCAAAGGCAGGGTGTGATGTGCTTATGGTGCCGGCACCGGGCACAGTACAAAGTGTGAGCGAAGAAACTGCTAGGAAATGGATACAGTTCGCGCACGACGATGGCCTATTGGCTATGACTTGTCTTGACTCCGCCATTGAAGGTTCAGACCTCGAAACAATAAAGAGGATTGCACTTCATTCGAAGATGGCCGGCGCTGATATACAACACATAGGCGATGCAGGTTTCAATCTCTTTCCCGACAACATTATGACTTATTGCATGACTGTCAAGGGAAGGGTCCACACATTCAGGAGAATGGCTTGGTCAACCCTGAGGTGAGCTCAGGCTCTGGACGTGACTCCTTGGGAAATGCGCAGGGGCATGCCATCGGATAGCCCAAAAGATTCGTCATCGCTTCTCTGGAAGAGCGCTTGCCAAACCAGGAATGTAGTCTGCGCCCACAGGAGCGGTCACTGTTGATCCTCTGAAGTCCTCTCCTATAGGTTCGTATTTTCCGCCCAGACATGCAGACAGGAATGCCTCTGCAATTGCGTTGAACGATAGCCTATTCTCTGGCCTTGCAAAACCATGTCCCTCATCAGGATACAAGATGTACGTCACTGGTATGCCCTTTTCCCGCATCGCCTTGACTATCTGGTCGGACTCCGCCTGCTTGACCCGAGGATCATTCGCCCCTTGTCCGATCAATAGAGGTTTCCGGATCCGATCCACGTACGTCAATGGAGACCTCTTGGCTAGGAAAGCTCTGCCTTCCTCCGTTCTGTGATCTCCGACTCGTTTCGTGAACAATTCGATCTCCGGCTCCCAGTATGGCGGAATCGTCTGGAGCAGCGTCACGAGATTCGACGGTCCAACAATGTCCACTCCACATGCAAAGGTCTCTGGCGTCGAGGTCATCCCGACAAGAACGGCGTATCCACCGTAGCTGCCTCCATAGATGGCCACTCGCGCGGGATCTGCGATCCCCTCCTGAATGGCCCATGCAACGACATCGATCAGGTCATTGTGCATCTTCCCTCCCCATTGCAGATTGCCGGCGTTGACGAATGCTTTGCCAAATCCAAGGGACGATCGGAAATTGACGCTAACCACGGCATAGCCTCGGTTCGCCAGCCATTGATGAATTGGGTTGAATCCCCATTGGTCGCGACCCCAAGGGCCACCATGGACAAGCAAGATCATTGGCAGAGGCCGGTCAGGCCGGCCATCACCATCAGTGTCGCTCCCAAGAGGCATTGAGTAATAGCATAAGAGATCAAGTCCATCTCTCGACCTAGTGACCACTGGATTCATCCTTGTCAAGGGCAGACCCTCAAGTGCTTTGCGATTCGTGAACAGGAATTTCGCTTGCTTTGCATCCCGATCGTAGTGGTAATATCGAACCGGGCCGTCATCTATGTTGTAGGCTACGATCCATGCTTCATCTGAAAGTGTCCGGCTTACAACATCAATATCCCCTTGAGCAACAGTGCAGAGGTAAGAGAGATCCCCTGCTGCAGCTTCGTTCAAGGGCTGCCACGCCTTTCGGTCGTAGGTGAAAGCCACAGCGTCCACGTTCTTCTCAGTCGGATGTATCATGACATCTGAAAGATCAGCTCTGGAATCCGAGGCCAGAATTGTCTGTTCACCGGTCTCGGAGTTCAGCGCAGACAGGGCTGCGGTATTCCTGCCCCGGCTGTCCCCCATGTATAGTATCTTTCCGCTTTTGTCGAATTGGATTGCGTCCGTAGAAATTGAATCCTCCATCCCAATCTTGATGAACTGCTTCCAATTTCCTCCGTCCCCAAGCCTTAGTAGCTCGCTTCCTCCATCTGGCATCATCCGCTTGGCTAGGCGGATTCTGTAGTCATGATCAGCAATGAAATTGACAAATCCATCATTCTTCTGCAATAGCCGCCTTTCGCCGGTTGAGATATCCAGAAGATACAGGTCATGGAATTGTGGAACGCGGTCATTGATTGAGATCATTATCTCATTTGGAAGTCTATGGCTGATTTTCTCTATGCGGGCTTGAACCTTCTCGATTGGCGTAAGGTCTCTAATCTCATTGCTCGATAGGTCAACGCTGTAGATTCGCCAATTCTCATCTCCTGCCTTGTCTTGGATATACAACACATGCCTATTGGTGAAAGCCCAGTCATAGTACCGAATGCCTCTATAGGTATCCTTTGTGACTGGCTTTGCTGCAGTCGGGTCTTCAGCTGGACCTACCCAGACATTCATCACACCATTAGCAGGAGCGAGATAAGCCATTTTGGTTCCGTCTGGACTAAGCCGAGCGAAAGTCTTGTCAGGATTACCAAATAGATTCCTCCTGGGTATGAGAGGTACCTCGTTCTGTCTTGCCATCTAAGTCCCAGGTGCCAGATTTGGGATAAAAGATTTTTTTCTTCTTCAGCGCTTAGTGAGGATGGGCCCAAGTCGGTAATGTAGTCGCGGCCGAAAAGAGGAAGGAGTGCGACAGGAGAGTCACGAAGGCGAGGAGGCCAATCGGGGCAGCCGCGACAGGTGCTTTCTTGTGGGGGAATGCTTTTTAGACTTCATCGGCTGAAGAAAGTGGAGGCGATTCGGATGGATTCTGGAGAGCTACTCTATCTTTCACGCAGAGATGTGGAGAGCGTGGCATTGGACATGCGCACAATCATCAAGCTGCTTGAGACAGTCTTCAGATTGAAAGGGGAAGGTAGGGTGGAAATGCCTCCCAAGCCGGGCATTCACACCAGACCAGATGCGTTCATTCACGCAATGCCTGCATACATTCCTGCACTAGAATCAGCAGGGATCAAGTGGGTCAGCGGCTATGCAGAGAATTACAAGCGCGGTCTGCCATATATTTCCGGTCTCCTGATCCTGAACGACATTGAAACAGGCCTGCCCTACGCAGTGATGGACTGTACTTGGATCACAGCGAAGCGTACCGGGGCAGCGACTGCCCTGTCAGCCAAGTACTTGGCAAGACCTGAGAGCACGAATGTTGGCATCCTGGCATGTGGTGTACAGGGACGCGCCAACCTAGAGGCACTCACTTGCCTGTTTCCAGTAAGGCGTGTCCATGCCTATGATATATCTGCTCCGGCTCAGCAACGATACGTTGAGGAGATGTCTAGCAAGTTCGGAATAGAAATCATTGGGGTCGAAGAACCTCGTAAGGCCGTGGTGGGAAGCGACATTGTCGTGACATCGGGGCCAATCCTTAAGCATCCGGATCCAACAATCGAAAAAGACTGGTTGCAACCAGGGGCGTTTGCCAGTGCAGTGGACTTCGATAGCTATTGGAAACCAGTTGCATTAGCACAGTTCGACAAGATTTGCACGGATGATTACGCGCAATTCGAATATTACAGAAGCACAGGCTACTTCCAGACGACACCAGACCCCTATGCTGACTTGGGCGAAATTGTCGCTGGATTGAAGCCAGGTCGAGAGGGAGACGATGAAAGAACTATGGCGATGAACCTTGGATTGGCATTGGAAGACATGGCCATCGCGCCCGAAATATACCGTCATGCCAAGCAGAAGGGACTAGGCACGTGGCTTTCACTATGATGCCCCCCACATCGACCTGAATGTCAATGAGAGATCAATGATCGTATGCAATTTGGTAGATGCAAGGGTCTAAGATGTCGAGCATTGCCGCAATCCGAGACTCGTTGTGAAAAGAACAAGAAATCCCCTATATAGCCTCTTGGGAGATTGACGGCAAAGATGGATGTGTTTGAGGCCATTCAGAAGAGGCGATCAGTCAGATCCTATCTTCCAGACGAGGTACCGGAGGAAAAAATAGAGAGAATTCTCGATGCTGCTCGATTGGCACCCTCAGCCGGTAATATGCAGCCTTGGCATTTCGTGATTGTGAGGGATGCGGAGAAAAGGAGGATTCTGTCAAGGGGAGGGGTATTTGCTTGGTTCTTGTCCGAATCTCCTGTGGTCATTGCAGGGTGCGGAAATAGAAAGGCATCGCCTAGCTGGTACACGGTCGACACAGCGATTGCTATGCAGAACATGGTCCTGACTGCGACTGCCGAGGGCCTGGGAACATGCTGGATAGGTAGCTTCAGCGAAAATCAGGTCAAACGTGTCCTCAAGATTCCGGAGGACTACCGGGTCGTTTCTCTCTTGGCTGTCGGATATCCGAAGGACGACCGCAGTCTTATTGACCATGTTTCCGATTTAGTGGATAGGAAGAAAGACCTTCGGAATATTGCGAGTCTCGAGGAATTTGGCAATCCTTTCGACTATAACACGGAATCGTAACTGGGTTCCGACCTGCACTGGAAATTGTGGTCTAGTCAATATTGTATGTAATGACATAAAATACACAATAGTAAATAGTTTGACGTCAACAAGGCTAAAGGAACGTGAGGCTATTACATGCGCCCCATCCAACCCAATGTCATGAAATTGCTACGGAGCCTTATGTACGGAGATCTCTCCGAGATACTGCCTCGAATAGGTCAGGATGTCTACTATCCCGTGGCCGAGGAAATCACGCACGCCGGGAAGGATAGAACCAAGGTCATCCTCCAGCAGCTGTATGAAGAGGGCTACTTGGAGAGGCAATTCCAAGGACGGATCTACAGATGTCCCCATGACAATACTCCGCTGATCAGGCCAAGAGTGGCCTGCCCGAAATGCAATTCGGACAATCTGGAGAAGCATCTGCTGATCGAGCACATCATATGTGGGCATGTTGATTTGGAGAAGAGTTTCATGAAGGAAGGTACCTTCGTGTGTCCCAAGGACCATAAGTCACTATTCCAGATAGGAGTCGATTACCGCAAGGCAGGAATAGCGTACAAATGCTCTTCATGTGGGAACCTGTGCCCCCTGCCTGTCGAAAGATGGGTGTGCAATGTCTCTAATCACGTCTTCTCGCTTGATGAAGCCATATCTGAAGACTTCTACTCGTACGGACTGAGGGAGGACAAGAGAGAGGAAATAAGTAGAATTCTTGAATACATAAGTCCAATCGCGGAAGCGTTCAGAAAAAATGAATTTTCCGTGGAGACATTCGTCGATGTTATTGGGATATCTGGAATCTCCCATCCAGTCGACATCTACGCCAAGAAAGGCTCATCGGGCCGAACTGAGACTGTCATAGCTGACATTCTAGTTGAAGATGCAATAAGGCCAGAGGCAGTCCTTGCGCTGTATGGAGTGGTTTTGGACACAAACCCAACCCGGGCGATGTTGATAGCCATCCCGAAGCTGTGCGAAGAGAGCAGATTCTATGCAGCAAAGCTGAGCATCACAGCAGTCGAGGGCAAGGATCTTGAGACTGTGAATCGGCAACTGGAGAACCTGCTGAATAAGGACCGACTCGAGACGTACGAACCAGAACAGATGGTAGTCACTGGCCTCGAGCAGAAATAGAGGGATGACCGGCGCTCGGCGCGCTTCAGCAAGCGTGCATGGCAGGTTCGGTATTTTGAATCCCTGACGCTTCACCAACGTCTTTCCTTTCTCAATATCCAGTCCATGTATGCCTTCAGCCTTATCAGAGAGTGGTATGGTCTGTAGAAGAGGACAACGACTGGGACGAGATAGATGTTGCGGAATTCCCCTTTGTGAGGGGAGAGGGAAGCGGCTGAACCTATGGCAACTACTTCTATGAGAACATACATTAGAAGGCCGAGCAGCATTACATAGACGATAGTGGCTCCTCGGAAGAAAACGAGAGAAGCTAACCAAGCGAGTCTCACGAACAAGAGGATAATGTCGGTGAAGATCATGTCGTAGACGGACACAATCAACCTAAGGTCAAATCCGCGAAGCTGGAGGATGTTCGCGTGTTTTACTAGGGTTTCTATCTGGCCTCTTGTCCACCTGATTCTCTGACGCCTCCACTCCCCCCAGGTCTCAGGCGCAAAGGTCCAGGAGATGGCCCTGTCGGAGAAGAATAGCCTCTTTCCCAGTTTCCTCATCTTAACGGTTATATCAAAGTCCTCGGTTATCGTGTCCTTGTCATATTCGCCGACGGAAACCACGTACTGCTTCCAGAATGCACCGAAGGCTCCTGATATCATGAGGAGCGTTCCAACAAGGGAATTGAATCTCCTCCCCAGCTCCAATGATATTATGTATTCATAAGCTTGGAGCTTGACCAGTATGTTATGTGAACCGTTTTCTCCCCTAAGGATGCGAACGTTACCAGAGACCGCGCTAATCCTTCTGTCACTCAGAGGCCTGACTATCTCCTTCAGGGAGTCACGTTCCAACACGGTGTCTGCATCAACCGTGACTATCACATCTCCGGATGAGAAGAAGAGTCCGTGATTAAGGGCCCCTGCCTTTGAACCACTTGCGGTGTCTCGATGGAGCAGTTTGACTAGGCCCCTTTTGGCGTATGGGAGGGCAAGTTCGAAAGTTCGATCCCTTGATCCATCATCCACAACGATTATCTCCTTGTCGGAGTAGTCAGTCTCGATCGCTGACTCAATAGACCTGACGATGATCTTCTCCTCGTTGTGAGCCGGTATGATGATCGAAATCTTTGGAAGAAAATTCGGTTCGAATTTTGGCGGGTAAAGCCTAGTGTAAAAGGCATGAGCCAGGAGGAAAGCAGATTTCCCCACTGATCTCAGGAGATCGAATAAGATCAAAGGCCAGTAGATCATGAGAATGTCCTGCAAAGTCAGACTACCGAGCCAGATGGCGAAACCATTGAGGAATTCCAAAAGGGCAGGGAATACATCGAAGAAGCAGAACGGAATTGGCAATCTCCATCTTAACCTCGATTGGTCTTCCCTTATCTTATGTCTGAAAGCCTAATAATCCTATTCCGCCTCGCCCCAAGGACGTCCCAAGAATCATAGAAGACGCAAAACCTTCTCAGGCACTATATACGTTCTTCGACAGCTGGCACAGAGAATTGTGGGCTCCATCTGTCTCAGTTCCTGAGAACTACCACAATGAGGGCAGGTCATCTGAACGATTCCATCCGGACTCAGGTCAAAGCTCGATGCAGTGACATGCTGGGGTGCTTCTTTTTCCTGTTTGGCAGCGGACAGATGTATGAACTCACTTGTCGCTTCATCGAAAGATCCTTGGACCATGTTCTCAGAGATGAGGTAACTCACCCATCCCAACGCAGAACTCTCGTCGGCCTTCGGGTAAGAGATCCGCAGAATCGGCAATATATCGGATAAACTCGTGCGCTGCCTGGAGTTCAGAAACGCTGCGAGATCTCTTGATGTTGACTCATGTATTTGATCTACTCGGATTTCCTGGCTGATCAGGTTGGCCCAGACCTCAGGATCCTTCACTCCCTCATGGCGCAGCGTGACCTGTCCCCGCTCATCATGTACTCGGGCAACTATGATCAAGGCTTTGCCGAGCAGTGCCTTCTCAACTCTGGCACCGATTATATCGGTGAGATCAAAGGCATAGATGATCCTGTATTCTTTCATAACAAGTCCCTTCACGCCAACAAGCACAAGTCGCCTAGTGTTTGTCAGCATGAGTGTACATGATAGTTCGCGTCGATTGTGATTCGTAGAGAAGCTTGTTACTGGAGATTGATATTCAGCTCGTTCGTTCGTCCTTAGAACGGATTCGGCCATATCTTTCTTTGGCAGTATGGTCAAGCGAATTCGTTATTAAGGATTGGCATAATGCTGCTCGGTATTTTAAATGACATATATGTTTAAGAATAGAGTAACGTCTTAAGAACCTTGACTAGCCGGTCATTTGACGATCGATGTTTCCCGAATGAATGGAGAAACTGGGACTGCTGAAGCGTCGAACTCAAGTACATTGACGCACCTAGACCGTGAGTGGATAAAGAATGAGAGGCCCTGTTGAATGTCAGATCCAAGTTCGCTAGTAGATCAGATCAAAACCTCCCTCAAGGAATTCAGAGAGCTAAGGGAGAAATCGAAGAGGAGGCTTATAGAAATGGAGGAAGAGATCAAGCTGCTGGACAGGCGTCACTACGAACTTCAGATGTTTTCGCGAGTTCTGGATTCATTACGTATGTACCTTCTAGCCAACCCTCCGGTGTACAGCGATCAAGGTCTTGAATTCAGTGTGACCGCAATCGACGATATTCTGGGATCGGATGACACTTTTGGTTCCCTAGGAGTCATTCTAGCACCAGAGATCAGGAGCATCTTTCGCGAAAGGCTATCTGTGCTCACGATACAAAGAACGGCTCAGGCATTTGAGGCAAGACTGAAGGAGATTGAAAACAAAACCCGGGACGCTTTGATTAGAATCGAGGTCAGGAGGAATCCCTTACTTGAAGAACGGGACAAGCTCTTCAATCAAATCAACATGATGGACAAGGAGTCAGAGACTATCTGGGAATATGTGGCTCAAATGAGGATGGAGTCAAGCACTCAACAGTGAGCTTGCATTTCCAGTCACAGCCAGGGCGCCGCTATGTGTCTCAGCACGTGCGCGCGTTATGGGGAAGGGCTGGATTAGTCTTATATCATAAAACGCGCTTCGATATCGGTATGATTGGGGGGGACTTATTTGGCTGGTCCCTTAATAATGCCAATAACGTGAAAGAGGAGCCCGCGGTTTTCGAGTTGTATGATGCGTCGAATACCTTGATTTACATTGGGTCAACCTCCAATCTGAGAATAAGATTCAGAAACTATCTCAGCACGAATCTGGAATGGGATCCCTGTAAACAAAGGACAAGGGGCTACAGGAGGCAATATGTTGGTTCTGAATCCGAAGCGAGGCTACTTGAGGAAGCTTACGTAAACGAATACAAACAACAACACGGAGCCCCACCTCCCTGCAACAAGTGATTCCCATCAATAGGTTGCCAAGCTACCTTCAAAGCTAGATGAGTGTCTTATGACATCATAGTCTTCCTATGTGAGTCACAAAAGCATTTAGATTTATTCTCTTTTTCAGATCAGCAGGAAATGATGACCAGAGTGAGGGATAGGCTATGGATCTGGGGGCATGAGGCTGGGAGCCATAACTGGTATCGCGGTATCAAGGACAGGAACCTGAAGTCTCGCATGACTCCTGCGGAAGGAGCTTTCTACTTGGGTGTGCCGAACATAATCATGGTTCGCCACCCTGATGCGGAAGGGAATCTGCTTCCACGTCCTCCGTTTAACCAACATGCATTGGCCTTGAGCCCTCTCAAAAAAGTAGTATGGTCCATAGTCGGAGCTGGTGGTGGATTCCAAACCGACGAATTGGATCAGGTTCTCGGGCTCACACAAGCATTTCCGAATATCTGTGGCGTTCAGATGGACGATTTCTTCTTCGCCAAGCCAGACCTGAGTGAACGGATAGCACCATACAGCCCAGGAGATCTGAAGACGTTAAAGCAGAGGCTCCTCCTTGATGGAAGGAAGCTTGAGCTTTGGGTCACAGTATACACGAGCAACCTGGATTTACCGAATGTGGAAGCAACCCTGAGGGAGTGCGATATGCTTACGTTTTGGACATGGCATGCGAGGGACATACTCAATCTTCAGCGGAACTTCGATCGGCTAGAACGAAAAGCGCCCTCCTCAAGGATAGCCTTGGGATGCTACATGTGGGATTATGGTGAATGCAATCCAATGCCGGTGGATCTGATGCAGAGGCAGTGCGAGCTCGGCTTGGATTGGCTTCGCTCAGGGCGCATTGAGGGCATGGTATTTCTGGCCTCTTGCATAGCGGACCTAGGGCTTGAGGCCGTTGAGTGGAGTAGGAGCTGGATTCGCCAAGTAGGAGAAGAAACAATCTGATCTGGATCGGGAAATGGGAACCTCATCGAACATTTCGTTCGCACGTGGATGAAAGTGGAAATGAGACTCTCGTCTTTCATTTTCCGTCAACTCTGTCTCCCATAGCAGTTGAATCGACCTTTGTTAAGAGACTTGGGAGGGAATCACTCTACATGCTAAGCCCGACCTCCAGATTCAAAGAATACGTGAAAGAGCGCTACCAGGATTGGGCGAGAGCAATTGCCGTGCTTGAGAAGAGCGAGAGAAGAGCCCTGAGGGAGCTCTTCGGAGCTGTCCTATCTACATCTGACAGCGCATGCTCATCCGTCATGACATTTCCCGACGATATGATGTTCATGTTGATGCTAATCCATATAGAGTCGGAGCTGGATAGAATTAGAGACGAACTGGCGAAGTACCGAAACGATCCAGCCACGCAAGCTAGATTCTAGGCTTGAGCTGCATCGCATGCATCGAAGTCAAAGGTCGACTTCTATAGGCGGACTCAAATCAATCTTATATGTCTAAATCGATCGATGCAATCGAGGGGGTGAATCGAAACGGATAGGGCGAGGAGAAGGCTTCTCATACCCACGGAATCAGGAATAGCCATCTGGACGAACACAACATATTGCGGAAATAGGAGCGCAAAACTCCTTCAAATGTATTGGCATGAGGTAGCATCTGATACCGCTGGCAAGGTATTCAAGAGAATTAGCTTTGACAATGGCAGGACCTGGTCCCCTGGCTCCCTAATCTTCGAACCGATTCGTGGAGAACGAGGAGTATCTAGATGGGGGGAGAATGCATTCCTGTTCGACGAGCAAGAGGACGCAGTCATTTTCTTCCTTAACAATCATCTGTATCCAAAGAACACGTTTACTGGTGAGGTCGAGAGATTCACGAGGATCTTCTATATGATTTCCTTTGACGAAGCAGAGAGTTTCTCGGAAACTGTCCAGCTCATACAGGAGGGGTGCAATTCGGACACATGGGCAAGGGGGATCACATTCGGCAAGAACAATGCTGCAATCTCCTTCTGCGCCCCCATCAAGACGAGAAGCACCAACATCATCCTTCCGGTCCAGATCTGTCCTGCAGACTCAGATTTCGACAATCCTTTTCTCATAAAGTGGCAGGCGGCCTGTTTCATCGGTCGGTGGGAAGGGAAGAGGATCCGATGGGATCTTTCCAAGCCGGTTAGCATCTATCCCAAGTTGTCATCTCGGGGCTTATGCGAGCCAGCAATCGCCGAATTAATGGATGATTCGTTCTTGATGGTCTGTCGTGGAAGCAATCACACGATCCCAAACCTGCCCGGATACAAGTGGTTCTGTACTTCAAAGGATGGTGGATATGAATGGTCAAATGTCCGACCCTTCTGCTATGATGATGGCGAGAGGTTCTACTCGCCCGCAACTGGATCGCGTCTAATCAGACACTCGAAGAATCGGAAGCTATATTGGATTGGAAACATAGTGCCGGAGAATCCCGACGGCAACAGGCCAAGATATCCCCTTCAGATCGCTGAGGTCAATGAAGCGCGGGTTGGCCTCACCAAAAACACAGTAGGCGTCATCGAGGACAAACGACAGGGAGATTCGCCTCTTGTCCAATTTTCGAATTTCAGAGTCTACGAGGACAGGGAAACCGGCGAGTTCGTCCTCACCATGGCAAGGATTCAGGAAAGGGGAAACGAACTCACGTCTCCTGCCTATGAATACAGGATCCAGATCCTCTGAGGCTGCTTCACGATTGGCAACGCGCATGTCTCGCAGATGTGAAATCAGAAAGGTGGGCGGGTTCGACAAGGACGAAATCGCGGAGGAAGACAGTCTCAAGGATGCAAGTGGCTCGGGAATCACATATCCAGGCCTCTGGCGTCACGCTGTACGTTCGCGCGGCGGGCAATCCGAAATCGGGCAACTTGCTTGTCGCCATCAGCAGCGGGCCGGATGTTTCCAGCAGCTATATGCTCCACCTGAAGCAGTTCGCATGTCCGCAGTTTCGGGCGCGCGGAGGGGACAGAAAGGAAGTCAATGCTCTCGAACTTCACGACTCATTCTGATTGGTGAATTCAAAGGCGAAAAGCCTGCTGTTTATGAGCCTGAACTGAACACGGATTTCTTTGTCACGAAGAGAGGATAGTCTTCGTCTCGTTTGTTGCTTATCTCCCCAGACAGCTTCCAGACGAAGACCGTCGCTCGTTATGGGTCGAAACTCGTCAAATCCCAGACCAGGAATCACAGTCGAGCTGTCGGCGTCAAGGATCTGGACGCTCAGGCTACCGCTCGCGGCATCAGTGTTCAAAGTGAGGCGATCGGCCGGCGGTACTACCCTGAGAGGTATTGTCAATAAGATGCCCACCTCCTCTCCTTCCGCGACCCAAGCAACGTAGCGGTCAAGGGGCATCTTGACTATCCCGATCTGCCGCTCGGAGAAGCGGTTCTTCTTGTGTCCTTGTTTGTAGCCGCCGTAGTATAGATAGACCTCATCGCCAACGATCACCTGTTCGTCGATCCAGGAATGGGCGCGATCCCAGGTCCTGGGTTCTGTGTTTCGGTCAAAGAATATTTCTCTGTCGCGCGTCCAGTGAATGCCATCACGGGTCCACGCCAGCACTGTGTATCCTATCCCATAGGCATCTGGGTCTATCAGGGGGGGTTCATCCGCCTTGATGTCGTCGCGAAGGACCTTTACCATCCCAATCTTCAGTGGGCCCCGGGTGAGATAGGCGGACATGCCATAGAACTGCGTTTCACCCTCATCGGTCTTGTCCGGGCGCAGCACGAACCATGGCTCAGTCCAATCTATCAGATCATGGCTGAAGCTCTGCATCGTTATCCGCCGATAGCCAGTCCACTCTCTGTCGGTCATGTAGACGGAAATCGTCGCCACGTAGCAGTTGCGCAGCGGATCCCAGGAGATGTTATTGATGTCGTGGTTGTGCCGCAACACCACTCGATCTACCAGGGGTCTGAATTTCAGACCGTCGGACGAGACAGCTATTCGTAGGCCGCCGCCGTACCACCAGCCATACTTGTAGCGCCGGGTTTGGTCCGGATAAGCAGGGCCTTCATCAATGACCTCAGAGCCGAACTGGATAGGGCCTGGGTCTTTCAACACGCGATGGGGGCGGATCCAGTGGAGCCCGTCCTCGGACTCCATGTATCCAATGTGCGACCCAACTACATCGTCACGGTCACCCCAAACGCCATACCAAATGCGGAACCGCCCCGTTTCAGCATCGCGCAGGACGGTGAAGAAAGGTTGGTAACAATGATCCTCATTGCCCGTGATAAGGGGGTTGGGGATGCGCAGGTCACGTTTCGGTTGGACCACCTTCCTTCTGGCGCTCTGAACTGACTCCAAGAGGAAAGCATCGATTAGCGGCTGTGGGCCAGTGCAGACGTAAGCAGTCTTGCCCCTTGCAGGCGTCATTTCGCTTAGACCAGCACTGTCACTAACCTCCGCAGTTATTATCCACTCTTAGTCGAGATCTCAAAGTCATCGCGCACGCTCACTTCGCCGTGCCGCTGGAGTATTTCAAATATTCGTTTAGAGAAGGAGAAGGCGTGCCGGAGGGAATCCCATCCGTTCAGTGTTTCTCTTTGCCTCTCTCCTCCGATTCCTTCAGCTCGCTGTCATATTGTTCTCTTGATCCCATCTAGATATTCTCGCCTATTCTGTCCTTCTTCCCGCGGTCTCCGGCTTCACTAGATAGCCAACCCTTTTCGGATCTGGACAATGACTCGCGAGCCCGACGCGTTGGGATATCCTAAGCTACGAGTGCGTTGCCTTTCGGATCAATCACATCTTATATAGCGAACCTATAGCATTGACCCTGATGGAGCACGTCGAGTACTCTGACTTCAAGAAACTGAGAATGCAGGTGGGCAGCATAATCTCCGCTGAGAGAATGGCCAGAACTGAGAGGCTGTTCAGAATCGTTGTAGACGTTGGTCAGAAAACGATCCAGATCATCTCAAGCCTAGTCGGATATTACACTGCTGAAGAACTCGTCGGCAAGCAGATAGTGGTCCTAACGAACCTCAAACCAATGGAATTCTCAGGTTCCATATCAGAAGGCATGCTATTATGTGCGGAGGATGATAAGGGGGGAATATGCGTGTTGTTGGCACCAGAGAGAAACGTGCCTGAGGGCACGATGATAACATGAACATTGGCATGCTGGTGATGCGTGAACGACTACAAGACAACACAACACTCGAAGACTGACTACCGTTGTGAAGCGACTGGCCGTGGATGTGAAGAAGCCTCTTCTGCCGATGATCCAAAAAGTCGTTGAAATCCATTCATCTCATCAACGCGAATGGCCTCCGTTTGGCAGAAAACGGTTAAGTATTCCGGATCCGGATTCCTGAGAATTCCAAATGAGCCTAGGAACAAAGCGGATTGAACGGAATCGGATAAGGGAATGGTCATTGTTGTCTTCCAAGAAGTATATAGACCCTTTCAACGAGATCGAGGTTTCGGCCGTATTCACCGATCCAGACGGCGAAGTGAAGATGATTCCTGCCTTCTGGAAGGGCGCAGGTTCCTGGGGCTTAAGGTATTCCTCTCCCAAAATTGGCGTCCACACGTTCCACACGGTTTGTTCGGATGAGTCAAATCAAGGCCTTCACGGTCTGCGTGGGAAGGCAGAGGTGATAGGGCACAGGGGGAAGAATCCCTTATTCAAACATGGACCTCTCAGGGTCAGCAAAGACGGAAAGTATCTCGAACATCTAGATGGGACACCATTCTTCTGGTTGGGGGACACATGGTGGATGGGGTTTGCGAAACGTTTCCGATGGCCAGATGACTTCAAGCTCCTGACGAAGGACAGGGTCAAGAAGGGATTCAGCATCATCCAGATCGTGGCTGGCCTCTATCCTGACATGCCTCCGTTTGATCCTAGGGGCGAGAACGAGGGTGGCTTCCCTTGGGACAAAGGCTATTCTCGGATAAATCAGAGATATTTCGATTTCGCCGATAGAAGGGTCGACTGGTTGGTGGAAAACGGTCTAGTCCCCTGCATTGTCGGCGCATGGGGATATTTCATGAAGTTCGCTGGGGAAGGAGTCATGAGAAGGCACTGGAGAAATCTCATAGCTCGGTACTTCGCGTACCCCGTTGTTTGGTGCATAGCGGGTGAGGTAACAATGCCGTATTATCTCTGGGATGAAGCGAGCGATCTGGAGAAGCGTCGGCATTATTCTTCGGAAGTCAGAGCCGCTTGGACTCGAGTGACAAACTATGTGCGCCTGATCGATCCAAACAGAAACCCGATAACAATCCATCCAAGCGGCAGCCACTTCGGTCGTGACAACGTAGACGATCCTTCCGTCCTCGACATAGATATGCTTCACACCAGCCATAGCGACATTCAAGGCCTGCCTGTTACTGTTGATAGCGTCACAACAGCAGTAGCGAGATCACCACGTATACCTGTCGTAGTTGGTGAAGTGACATATGAGGGAATAATGGGTGCTAGTTGGGAGAACATCCAGAGACTGATGTTCTGGGTATGTATGTTGAGTGGGACAGCCGGCCACACGTACGGGGCAAATGGAATCTGGCAGGTGAATACAAGAAGGAAGCCATTCGGTCCTTCTCCACACGGCCGGTCTTGGGTAGATACTCCATGGGAAGATGCATACAGACTGACGGGATCAACACAAGTCGGACTTGGGAAGAAGCTGTTGCAAAGATATCAGTGGTGGAGATTCGAGCCTCACCCAGAATGGGTGGAACCTCATTGGAGCACGCAGAATTATCAAGCCCCCTATGCTGCTGGCATTTCGGAGCAAGTCCGCGTCTTCTATATGCCGTCTCCATGGCAGACCATAAAGGTCAAGGAAATGGAAAACGCCATTGAATACCGCGCGTTCTACTACGACCCCCGGACTGGGCACGAATACAAGGCAAGTATTGCGTCTGGCGATGCGAATCATGAATGGAGGCCACCTATCGGTCCAATGCTGCAAGACCTAGTCCTTGTTCTAGAAAGGAGTTGAGAATTTCCCGGGACTCCGGACTCCTACAGCCAAGAACGAACCACGAACAGCATCTTCTAGAATTGAGAAGGTTGCGCATCGAGCTTCATGAAGCTGACAGTGGCTGTTAGGAGGTCATAACTTATTGCTCAAGCATAAATAATGAACGGTATGCAACTCCATCATGGAGATACGTGAAAGAGTGCAATGCGTCCTGCGGGGAGAAATGCCAGATAGAATCCCGTGGCTGATATACTCCGGGATTCTTCCAACTGGAAGCTTTGAGCGAGAGATGAGGGACATGGGGCTTGGACTCGTTGTTTGGGCCAATATATACAAAGCCTTCATGCCGAACGTTAGGATTGAGAACAGGACTGTCGGGGACTATCTATTCACGACCTATCGTACGCCAGTCGGTGAGCTCAGATCGAAGACAAGGATTGGAATGAGGTTCCAACGTCCAGGCGGCTCATGGACAATCGAGCATCCAGTGAAGAACACCAAAGACCTTGAGGCCCTTAGCTTCATGATCGAGGACACGGTCTATGAGCCAGATTACGAAAGCTATGATCAGATCACGGAGGACATCGGATCTGATGGCGTCGTCACAGTGTGGTCTGACTACACGCCCCTTATGAAAATCATCGTAAGGTACATGGGATATAGAACGTTCGCGATCATGTGCCACAGAAACAGGGATATGGTTGAGCGTCTGATTGAGAAGATAGATAAAAGTTATCAAAAAATGTTCAGAATAGTAGCCGAGTCTCCAGCTGAAATAGTGAGGCTAGGTGACAACATAGACTCAGTGCTCGTTTCTCCCGACCTCTTCGAGAGATATTGCCTTCCATACTATAATTCGTATTCCGCAATTCTGAAGGCAAGAGGAAAAATCGTGATATCTCATATGGACGGTAGACTCAATGTGCTCAAGGACCTGATAGCGAGAGCAAGGCTCGATGTGATAGAGGCCTTCACCCCCCCGCCGATGGGTGATCTCCGGCCCAGTGTAGCCAAAAGAATCTGGAAGGACAAGGTCATCTGGATGAATCTACCAGAGGAAGTCTTCTTCAGAAATTCGCAGGAGATAATGCAATACGTCTTGGAGTTGCTTGGGGAGATTGCTCCGGGAAAAGGATACATCCTTGGCATAACGGAGGACAGCCATCCAGATCACTTCAAAAAAGGAATCAAGATTGTTACAGAAACAGTCAATGAGAAAGGAAATCTTCCAATAAGTACGCCTTTGGCTTGATGCAAGGAAACGAGGCCATTATGGTTCGAAAGTCACTTGGTCTATGTCAATCCGGATGCTTTGGTTCATTTCTATTCTAGAATCTTGTTGGCTCCCCCGTCATCGCTGAGGCCTTGATGCTCTCTATTATTCTCATGGCCCAGAGTGCATCTTCAGCATCCGGCTTTGGCTTGCTGCCAGAGGTCACGCACTTGACGAAATGATCTACCTCCCGTTCATATCCTCTATTGCTATATAGGGTCGCCCAGGACAGATTCTGCTCCCAGCCAATTGAATCATGCTCCAAATCTAGGTCTGGTTCATCCATCATTCCCCTGATGGGCACGTTTCTATACCAAGAGAATCTACCGTTGTCATTGACTGCTAGATGTTGGTCTCCGACAATGGCGACTCTTTCATTTGGGCTTCCCCAAGACTCAAGGCAGTTCAATGTTATGATCCCCGTCCCACCGGTCTCAAATTCCACAAGGATCTGATAACCGAATCCAGTCTTTCCCTTGGAGTTCTTGGCGATTAGGGACTTTGGATTTCCCATAAAGAACCTCATCAAATCTGCGTGATGGACTGCATGATGCAACAGGAACGACTCCTCGTTCGCATAAGGTTGAGCGGTATATCTTGCCTCATACTGGATTACGGATCCGAATTCTTGCCGTTGAGTTGTATTCTTCAGAAGCATGTTGGCCGTAGCGAATCTCTTCATGAAGCCAACCATGTACGAAGTCCCAATTTCCCTACTAGTCCTAAGCAACTCTTCGCTCTGTTCGCTCGTCATCGAAGGAGGTTTCTCCGTGAATACATGAAGTTCGTAATCCTGCATGGCGATTTTGCCGATTTCATAGTGCTGACTCGGTCCAATGACCACGAAAAGGGCTTCCAGGTCTTCATTTTCCAGCATCTTCCGATAATCCGTGTACCATTTTGGAGCACCAAAGTTTCTAGCGTTTCGTCTTGCAAGATCCTCTTTCAGATCACACACTGAAACCAGATCGACATCTGTCATCCGGAATGCCGGATATATATTCAGACTCGCATGTTTTCCGCACCCAACAAATCCCGTTTTCAGCATCATTCGTCGTCAGGGGCCGTTGCACATTAAAGCGTTTCTGTTCGTCTGTGGGGATTCGGTCGGGGGAGCATCAAGTATGGCGAGAATGATTTTTCTCTTACTGCGGAAATCCATATAAGTGGAAAAGGGCAGTGACCGAGTGCACATGCAATGATTCCCCTTTCGTGCTCGACCTGCTGTTTCAGAGGCAGAGGGAAGGACGAGATTGAGGAAACGCTTCTATACGCACCAAAGGCCGGCTATCGATGCATTGCGCTTGGAGGACCTTTCACTTGGGAGCCTGGCCTAATCCAGTGGCTCGACAAGGATCTACTCAGACGAACGTTATCAAGAAACCATGTGAAGCTTAGCGAGGTGTGGACACCTCCTATTCCTACAGAAAGCCCTGAGAAGGCCGAAGTCGGTGCGGAACAGATTGCTATTTCTGGTGAATTCGCGACACGGTTCGGATGCAGTATGCTTGTTCAGACCGGGGGAACCAGAACAGAAGGAGGAATCGAGAACACAATCTACGGATTGAAGTCACTCATGGAGAAGATTGAGCACAAGCCGCTCAAAGTATGTCTTGAGCCTCATGTCAAGTCACAGATACTAGAGATAGAGGATTATGACCGGATCTTTGAGGAGATCAAAAGTGACAAACTAGGCATAACTGTAGACACTGGACACTTCCATACCGCGGGGATTGATTTCATATCATTGATTCGGAAATATCCGCATCTGATCTGGAACATCCACCTGAAGGATCATATTGGAGCACAATCAGTTCCAATAGGCAGCGGAGAGATCGACGTAGAAGGTTTGATTCGTGACCTACGGAGGATTGGCTACAAAGGCCTCTTTGTGATCGAGCTTGAAGTAATGGATCCAGAGAATGCGCCCACGTATGTGAATGAGGCATTCAGATACATGAGTCGAATTCTTGGAGATAGGTGAATTCAGAATGCGAGCGAGACTGGGTTGCCAAACTTACACATGGGAAATGCTGGGCAACAAGTGGACAAGAGGCATCGATGACATCCTAAACACGATTTCAGACCTTGGATTTGAGGGGATAGAGGTCTCAGTGAACATGATAGGGGCATATTACCATTCACCAATGGCCTTTCAGGATGCACTATCCCGAAGGTCTTTGGACCTTTCCGCCTTCGCCCTGAGCAGCCCATATGGATTCAGTGACCCCAAGTTCCGTGAGTTCGAACTGAAAGAGGTGCGAGCTGCTCTGCAATTTCTTACCTTTTTCCCCGGAGCGATTCTGTCACTAGGCGGTGCCACCTCAAACGAGCAAGATAGGACAAACAGATTGAGGTACGCATGCGATTTCTATAACGCTTGTGCGAGACTCGGTTACGAAATGGGAATTGTGGTCGCAGTTCATCCGCATTCGCATCAAGGATCTCTCATAGAGACAGAAGAAGAATACGAGAATCTCATGAAGTGGACCGATTCAGACTGCCTCAAATGGAATCCTGATACGGGGCACATATCGCGTGGAGGACAGGATCTAGTTGATTGTCTCGGGAGATACAAGTCCCGCATTGCGCACATTCATGCGAAGGATGCTGACAGCCAAGGAAAATGGAGGCCATTAGGAAAAGGCGAGTGTGAATTGAGGGGCATGTTACAGGTCTTGAAGAATATCGGCTATTCTTCTTGGATCGTCATCGAAGACGAATCGCCTGAAGCAGGCCAAGACCCCAAACGAATCCTGGGGGAAGACCTGAGGGTGATGAGAGGGCTCGTTGAAATGGCATAGATATTCATCAAAAGTGCGCACTTGGGCTTGGCCCAGCAACCGTTTGATGCAATAGAAGTGAAAGGACTCAATCTCGGCATGCCCTCACTTCACGGGATGGATGCCACCGAGTTCTGTGATTACGGTTGGGTGGAGGTTCTTGTCGATAGAATACGATCTCTTGGCTTGACGAAAATCGTTCTGGACAAGCACAATATCCCTCGTCCTATTCCCTTTGAGATGAAGAAACGTTCCGGTTCCCATCGAAGCTGCGCAGTTGCGGACCGTGGCGTTCTCAACCTGATCGAATACGATTGCTGGGTTTTTCCCGTCCGCCTTGACCTGCCGCGCGCGCTATTCCCCTGTCTGCCCCGGTCACCACACAATTGTCAATGGTCACGTTGCGGATGCAATTCATGTTTCGGTCAGAGAACTTTATGGCACTCGACGCCGAAGTGAGCCGGCAATTCGTGACGGTTATATTCTCACATTGGAGCGCCGGACCGTACCAGTCCATGGAATAGAAGACGAGAGCGTCATCACCAGTCTCGATGGTGCAATTCGAAATCCTGAGATCCTTGCATCCATCAGGATCGATTCCATCGGCCCAGACCGCGTCCTTTACGCTCGTGTGGATGTAAACTCCATCGATGACTGTGCGCTGACAACCATATAGGTGCATTGTCCAAGAGGGCGAATCGAGTAAGGATAAGCCAGAGATTCTGACATCGTTCCAACGTGGCAGGAGGATGAGCTTGCCATATTGATCCGTTTTCGGGAATGAACGTCCGATGGACTTACCTAGGGCTATCATGATCTCCCTATTCGGACGAATGAAATCATCCTCATGGTCATCGAGGCGCCATTCGTATTGCGCTTGACCATCAATCGTACCGCGACCCTCGATCGATATATTCTCAAGGCCATCCCCGAAGATCAGTGCATCTTGGTCAAATGCCTACCGCTTTTTTGCAGAATAGATGGTTGCCCCTGGCTCAATGTAGAGAGTCACGTGACTACGCAGATGAATCGTGCCGGTCGTGTATTGACCCGGTCGGAAGCGCACGACACCTCCCCCAGACTGAACGCAGGCTTCGAAGTTCTTCCGGAGATGTGGTTGGGCCGTTTCTTGCCTTCAGATAGCTCTCCCATTTCTTGTCGATATGAACGATTTGGAGAGTTGAAAGGTATATCCTTTCTTGATCTGAGTCAAGCGCCCGGCGCGCGATTTGAATTGTGTGGACTATTTCAGAAATTGATTCCCACGTCCTCTCATGGTCTGAAAAGCAGGTCGTGAACGCGGGGCATATACTCCTTCACCGGTATATGCTGAGGACACTTCTCCTCGCAACTTCCGCATGCTGCGCAGGCGCTTGCCCTTTGCTCTTTGGGCATCCATCTGCTATAGCTCTCTCTACTGACATCCGGCTTGTTATAGGCTATTGCGATGTTATAGAGTTCCAGATTCCGAGGTATATTGACTCCGTTCGGACATGGCATGCAGTAACCACACTTAGTGCACTCTATCGGCCAGATTTCTCTGTATTTCTCGTGCACTTTGGCCACAAGACCGAGATCATCCTCTGACAGGGTACCAACGCCTGATTTCGATGCGCTTTCAATATTCTGTTCGACCTGTTCCATTGTGCTCATTCCGCTAAGTACGACAGAAACCTCCGGCTTGTTCCAGAGCCATTGAAGTGCCATGTTCACCGGATTCTTGCCTGCCCGATTCCATATTTCCTTCACGGGATCCGGCGGGTTCGTTAGCATCCCTCCGAGAAGGGGCTCCATGATCACAACCGCAAGTCCCTTCGCTGCCGCGTACTCGAGTCCCTTTGTGCCAGCTTGGACATCCTCGTTTTCGTAGTTGTACTGTATCTGGCAAAACGTCCAGTCATGAGAATCTACGATTTTCTTGAACGCTTCGAATCGATCATGGAAGCTGAAGCCAACTCGTCGTAGCTTCCCTTCGGACATCTTCCGATCAATCCAATCGAAGACATTTAGCTCCGATAGGCTAACCCATCTCTGTTCGTTGAGATCATGAAGAAGGTAGAAGTCCAGATAGTCAGTTCTCAGCCTTAAGAGTTGTTCTGCTAGGATTCTGTCCATATCGGCGCGTGATTTTACGACCCAGCTGGGGAGCTTGGTTGCCAATCTTGTCCTCGCCCGATATCCGTCCATCAGGGCCTTGCCGAGTATGATCTCCGAATTCCCTCCGTGATAGGTGTGGGCAGTGTCGATGTAGTTGACCCCGTGGTCGATGGCATACCTTATCATCTTGATTGCCTCGGGTTCGTTCACTTTGTTCCAATCATCTGCTATTCTAGGAAGACGCATGCATCCAAAACCCAGAGCAGAGACCTCCCAGTCTAGCTGTCCGAATTTTCGGTATTTCATACTGCCTTCCGAGTGAATCCGGATGCTCCTTTATAAATAGAGCCCACTCTCGTCTTCGGGTCGAATCAGGTTTCTCGCTTCTCGAACTCGATGAGGAGGACTTAAAAGCAAACGGTGCCTGAATGAGGAAGTGAAAAACCCCATCTCTGTTTCCAGCGCCCCCATAGCAAAGCTGGGCGGCAAGAAGTATTTCGATCTGGCTGGAACGATTGAGGTAATGAAGCGCATTCTCGCTGAATCAGTAGTGGACGGATTCGAGCTGCAGCTGGAACCGGAATGGGACAAGGAGAATCCTCCCCTGACGGATGGCCAATATGAGGAATGGACAAGGACGCGGAAATACGACGTCGATGATATAGTTGACCTTGTTCGGGAAGAAGGTCTCCCAATCCTCTCGGTCCACGGCAGCAGAGACATCGGGAACTACCTATGTGCGACTCGAAGAAAGGACCGCGAAAGGGGGAAACGCCTGATTGGTAATACGGTACACATTGCCAAGAGCCTCGGTGCCAGTATCTGCGTGTTTCATCTTTGGGACACCTGGAGTTCTGCATTCGATGTCGACGGCCTGAGGGCTGCCTTTTCAAGGGAAATGGACCTATTCCCTGAAGTCAAGGGCTCGGTCGAGAATATACCGACTCATCTGGCAGGTCACACTCCATTCTCCCTGTCGAGGTCATTCGATTTCCTCACTCTTGATCTGAGATGGGCGAAGATGTACCGAGAGTTGGAAGCCTTTGAGTCGTTAGCTCGGAAGATAGTAAACATCCATCTGCACGCAGAACTAGGGCCAGGCGGCTGGGCGTTAGATGGTTCAGGTCAGGATTTCCATAGATATCTCGATGTGATCATTGAGAGGTGGCACTATTCAGGGCTTCTCACCGTTGAGCCCAGAGGAAGCATGGATCCTTCAGCTTTTCATCATTTCGTAGAGGCAATGCGTTCGATCAGAGTCTGAAATAGATTCATGGTCCATGAATGGACACTCACCCCTCTTCTCGAGGTACTCCGTGCTTGCCGGGATGCCAAGTTGCTATTCGTATACTATCGATTCTACTACAAAGAATGGAAATACCGATGCCAGAGATATCATAAGCGATATCGCAAACAAGACTACGCTGGAGATGGATATGCCATTGGAGTCTCCTCTTGACATCCAGTTATCTTGTCTCCATGCGGTCAACCCAGCATAGATATTGAGGGGAAGCATGACGAATAGACTCAATATGGCTTGCACCGGAAGCCACAAGATTTCAAGCGGTTTCCCATGGTATATAGTCTGCAGTAAAGCAGTAACCATCGTTGCCCCTATTATGGCTATTATCAACGCTTGCCACCATGCCCAAGCCCACCAATAGAAGGGCAGTCTGAAGAAGAACCAATCAAGTATGATGACAGCTGCCAAGACGTATGACCTAGTATAATATGTGAAGCACTTGTAACGGTATGTGAAGGATGGGGATACATTTTCATACAAGTCCTTTAGGAAGAACTTCGTCCCGCTGCGCCTCCACCTTATCTGTTGTTTGAGGAACTCAGAGAAGCTGTCAGGTGCCCTTGTCAGGATCTTGGCAGTGCTCTGGATCACGGTCTTGAACCCCTTCTTAAGAGCCTGTCTGCTCAGGAATCTATCATCGCCGATCATTCCACGCACACCAAGCCATCGCTCGTTGAGGAATTCATCAGAAACCGAGAGTAGGAATTCTCGCCGCCAAGCCGCGCACCTACCATCAACAACCACCAATCCCTCATTCAGCCCCATATCGTTTACTATCCTATTCGCCTCAATGAGCCTTGACATGGCTGAGGAGATACCTGAGGAACTTGGTGTGGATGTGTGCCATGCAGATACTGCCACGATCTCGGGATCATCAAAGGGCTTAGTTATTTCATCGAGGCAGGCCGGCTCGAGAATGACATCCGAATCTATGTTGACGACAATTTCATTCCGGGCTCTTCTGCATCCTTCGACGAGAGCTTGTCTCTTTCCTCTCCTAGTCTCGCTTCTATATAGCTCGGCGTATGTGCTGGCAATCGCAGCAAGCCTTCCGTCCTTTCCATCGAGACAGACGATTAGCTGGTCTGGATTCTGATCAGCGATTGACTTCAGGCATTTCTCAAAAAGCTCATGGTTCTCAGCATAGACTGGAACGACCACTGTGACCTTCCTCTTCCTATCGGACTGATAGCTTCTGTACTTTCTGCTGTGATACTTGATGAGAACATGTGAGGTCAAGGTGAAGAACATGAAAAAGAAGAAGAGAAGGTGAATATTGTGATAGATGACTATGCTCAGAAGCTGGAGGGTCTCAACTATCATATGCTTCACCCCTCGGACTTACGGTCAGGCGCTTCGGGCAGAAGAAAGATCGGGACTTCAGAAATGGTTTCTGGCTGATGGCCATGGCAAGTATTGTGATTTTAGTTTCTTAAGGCTTTTATGCCGGACAGGATAGCTTTTTAATGGACTTTGAAACGTAGCGCGATTCGGGGACCGCGTGCAAGCTTCTAAACCCGCCAAACCCCCGAATTCGCTCAGATAATGTAGGCATGTGCATCCTGCTCAGCGCGGGCATTCTAAGCAAACTCACCAAACTTGTACCCGACCCGGTCACCGATTGCTTGCATTCTCCGTGAGCGTTGACTACCGATTGCTTTGATCTAGAAATGCAAGGGCTTTACAATAGACCCCAAACAAACCCTTCTGTCGTCTATGATAGGCGCAGTCGCAGAAGTCTCAATATGGAAGGGATTGACGAGGGTTCTATCTATGTAGCTTCTGAATCTCTCGTTTTCCTCGCTGTCCCAGAATATCCAGATTCCAAGTCCCCTTTTTTCCACTGTGTCATCAGAGAGATTTAGTACGCAATCTATACGACTCCTGACTCTCAAGACCCATTGGCTGATTGAGCTCGCATTGTTGCAGCCGGTGACTATTGTCTGATGTTCGAAGGCTGACCCATATAGAGCCAGTGCTTCGTCCGAGTATAACTCAGTCAGAATGGTCAGGTTCAGCTCATTGGCGAGATAAGCCATACCTGATTCGACTACCTTCTGCACAAAGGGTTGATCGATCCAGACTTGATATTTGTGCCGCACTTCGTAAGGAAGGGATTCCCAAAAGGTCCGAATCTCGCTAGGACACGCCGGTCTCCCGCGCCAGCCATACCAGACGGCAATGCCCTTGGTTCTGGGCAGACGAGAAAGGAATCTCATGTCGCTAACCATCAGGTCGTATTTCATGGAACCCGGCGATAGATAGTCCCATTCTGGGCCATACTTGTCCTTCGGCAGTAGGATGTAAAGAATCTGAAGCCCCACCTCGCCTGCCAAAGAGTCCATCTCATTCATATTATGATAGAATAGTTCTGTATCCTCAATTGGAATCATGATCATTATATATCCATATTTCTGCGCTATCAATCTTAGATCGCTCATGATATTGGATCTTGATTCGGAGACATTTGAATGCACATAGAAGTATATCCTACTTCCATAGGTTCGTTTCCAGTATGCGCTTGATGCACCCGAGGGCAGGATGTATACTATTCCAGAATCTTCAGAGTTGAAGCACCGTGAACCCTGCCTCAAGTCGATCCTGAGCCCGTAGATTCGATTAACCAGAAACTCAGCTATCATGGAAGCCCTGTCGATTGCCCCTAGCCTATCGCCGATTGCCCCGATCTTCACGAAGGAACCTTCTCCCACCTTCAGAAGGCCAGGATCGACAACTGCAGTGCTCCCTATCCAAGAAAATCCGTAGACTTCATTTCCAAATCCTTCGATGGATTCTGCGTCGAAGGGTCTGAGACTTATTACTGAGCGTGCGCTTGGCATGTATGTGATTCCCAGATCATTCATCTGGAGATCAATCGGCTGGTCTTGAGTGAGTGATTTCAGTGAAATCGTCACTCGTCTTCCAAATGGGATACTCTCGATTCCTGTTTTGTGGACACATGAACCGTTTCTGAAACCTATGAAGTAGAATTCCCAATCCCCAGTCCATATCACTGTGCCTCCACGGTACAACCACGAGACTATTGGGGAAGACGGACTGCCATTCCAGATAGTATCGGGAGCTATGTCTTGAGAAAACACGAGGATAGATCTCCTTGGATCGCTGCTCAAGAGATTCTCCTTCAACTGGTCGGCGTCTAGCACGAGATACTCGACTCCCATGCTCCCCAACACACGTTCCAGATATCTGACCAAGAAATCAGACGTATCCTTGCTGCACCAAGAGTTGGGATATCTCTGATCGTGATAGATAAGGGTCCTGATTTGCAACGGATACCCCATTGCGTCATCGAGGGATTCAACCAGCCTTGGTGCGTAAACGTTGATTCTGTCCTCTGTGAGACCTCTGATGCCAGCCGTCTCGAATCCAGTTCGAAGGCGATTTTGATCCTCAGTACGAAGAACTGGATCTTGAATTCCGAAATCCTTCCCAGCACACGATGAGCTGGCATGGACACTATCCAACGCCTGTCGAAGGCTAATCGCACCCGCGAGAACAATGAAGACGAGCACCAGAGTAATGCCCTTGCCTTCTTGACGATGCGGCATTCCTTGCCGCCGGGATCAAATGATGATTTGCGACATATCGGTTTGTATGTAATCTTCGTTAACGACTGATGCATCTTCGATTTCCGATTCTACCTTTCTCGCCGACAAGAAGGCGATAGGACGTGAATCGAGGTCGTCCCACATGGCCAGTTGAGCTATGGCAGTAGACCTCGGCGTCCATCGTAAATAGCGATCTGACAGTGAGAAGAACGCAATGCTCCAAGCTATGACAGTCTCAAGCTCAATGGCAAATCAAATGAGAGATACCATGGTGGACTTGCTGATGAGTCCCAACGTGGGCGGTGGTCTCCCATAGATCAAATATGACGTAGTCCCCTACATCGCTGAAGCCCACAGCTTAATATGGCGCCGCCTTGTCTGCCATATTGCAGAATGACCATTGATCCTAATTTGAAGTCAAGCGACGGAATTGGAATATCGTATCGGGAAATGGGATCTGGAAGTCCAATTGTCTTCGTCCATGGCTGGGCGGCCACGATGAATTTTTGGGAACGTCAGATGAAACAGCTCTCAGAAAGATTCCGGACTATCGCATTGGATTTAAGAGGCCATGGGGACTCAGGAGGAAAACCTGGCATCGATTATTCGATTTCAAGAATGAGCGATGACATTCATGAACTGGTGGACGGCCTAGGATTGAAGGACTGTTTATTCGTCGGCCACAGCCTCGGGGCCGCGATAGTCGTCAAATTCGTCGCCAAATATGGAATGACGTCTGGAATCGTCCTTACCGGGGCCTCCAGACAAATCCAGAGCGGACTCTCCGTCTTCTTTCTAGAACTCCTGATGAGATTCAGAGGTCTGGCTGAGAAGGTAGTCACTCCTAGGATGTTTGCCCCCAATGCACCAGGCGAGCTACTTGAATTCGTAAGGAGTGAATCGAAAAGATCATCAGCAGAAGTTCTTATGGCAGTGATGCGGCAGATTGCGGGGGCCGATTCTATAACCGATTTGAAGAAGATCGAGGTTCCAGCCATTGTCGTCGCCGGCGAATTCGACGGCATAATTGCACCTGAGGAGCAAAGGAGGGTCGCTGACATTCTGGACGCAAAATTCATCGTCATGAAGGGCGCAGGTCACAATCTCATGCTAGAGGAACCTGGTGCATTCAGTAAGCTGATAGAAGAGTTCGCACTAAGTTTATCTATTCGCTGAAGCATAAGAAATTCGGAATAGATAATGGAGCCAGAGGATCATCAGAAGGGACCGATGAACGAAAAGGAGAAGAGCGTGACCAAAGATGAAGACAAAAGGATGGCAAGGATATTCCTTCTTGCCATTGGAGCGGCAGTGATCGTTCTTGTCATCGTCTTTGTTTTCGTTTTCGGTAAGATATCCGTGGGGCCAACTGGATATTGAGGCTCGGTCGACGTTCTGGGCGAAGGGATGGCAAGCTAGATAGCTGATAAGAGATTTCCAGACGCGCGCCACGGACCTGAAATGGATCTTAACATAACCTTCCAGAGACTGGAAGCAATGCTGGGAAAGAGGCGTGGGGTTCAATCTGATACCAATAGGCGACGCTCGACCAATCATCGGCCCTGTCGTTTCCGTGTCCATGTTCACATGTCACGGCAATTCTCCTCTGAAATGGAATCGGATCTTGGATGTGAAATCTGTAGACAGACCATTGATTGCTCTTTCCGGACAGACTTCCCCACTGCCCTTGGTACATGGCGCCGGGAAGCGAAACACCATGATATAGACCGTAGGCAGTATCGCGTACCGGGAATTCATATGAGAAGTTCATGAAATCCTCAGTACCAGTACCATGCAAGCTGGGAGGCCACTTAAGCGTTCCATCGTCCTCGATTTCATCATCGACAAATATCATATCATCGCCTTCCCCAAACCAGCCTGGGGAAAGAGCTCGCACGCTCAAAACGCAACCAGCGTATTGACCTCGTCCCTTTGCTTCCAAGATCCTGTAATTCCCCGCTGCGCTCGTGTTCTTGATCTCCGAACCATCTAGCGGTTTTGGCATGGCCTTTGTTGGATTCTCCCTTCTCCACGTGGCGTGAAAACGGCCAAGGTCCTCAGGAATTGAACCGTGTTCCTCGTAGTCGACGTAGAAGTAGTGAACGTATGGGTTCTCGCATTCATTCTCCAGTTCAACCTTTGCTTCTTCCTGAAACGGCATGGGGAACCAACAGTTCCTAGCAGGGCGAGTCGGAGAGTCAGCTACATACATCGAAAGGGGGGCGGAAAAGAAACTACCCACTGCCCCGTGACCTACTCCGAAGAAATCCCCCAAGGGTACTTCCACGCTAGGATCACGTTCACCATCCCAATACATCCTTAGAAGCACCTTTCGATGGTAATATTCTGAGTCACAACCTCCTCCGAACCACATATGTCGGATGACGCCTGGGCCCTTGATTTGTGCAAAGCATTTCGCTTCTCCAGGATCAATGACCATGTAGTCTGCATTTCCTCCCGATCGATCATAGCTCGACATCCTCTTGGCTCTGCAATTGCGGAGTTTGGCCAGACTGCCCAACGCTCCATAGCCATATGTAAGATCCATGAGTTGGCTTTTGATTATTACTCCAAGCCATAATAAAGTTTGCGAACTGCCATTCAAAGCAACGGATCAAGTAAATGCGACCCTGAACTCTCGCGCTTGATGCACACGTTTTGCACAGCTCTGACCCACCTTGGTTGCCCTTCGTCCTGCTTTCCTTTCTCGGTAACGGATCAATCTGAGACGAAGCGCCAGCACCACCGCGCGCACCAACTGCCGTGCTAGAGCTTATCAGGAAGTAGAATACCAATTGCTTATAGGCTTAGGAACGTAAGTCCAGCTTGGTCGGCAGAATTAGTTGAACAATCGAGAAAGAACCATGGCTGTCTTTGAAGGTAGGAAGACAGATCGTCTTCTATGGCAACCGAGGTTACATCATTGGTATGGGGTCAACAAAGCAAGAGGCACTCTTCCACGCAGATACGTGGGTCGCGACATACTCGAAGTCTATGATGATCTCAAGGCCTCCCCGAGGGGATATCACTTCTATGACCAGACTTTGAAGCTTCTGGAGGGAGAGAATGTCAAATTGGCGACGAAAGAAGATGAGAATTCTGTCCATACGAAGTATATGACCCCGATCGGCAACTTGACGCAAGTCGAGAAGAAGAACATATATGCAACAGGCAGAATGCGCATAGAGTACTTGCTCAAGGGCGTAGAGGATTTCAGAGTGCTTTTATATATAGTGAGGAATCAAAGGTTTGAATTCGATGAGGAATTATTCAAGGAGATAGAAGGCTTGCTCGATGACAGGTGCGAGCCCCTATTAAACATACCTTGGGGTTCCATAATGAGGCTGTTGATAGTATACATGGGATTCGAAAAGGGGACGGTGGCGATCTACAAGCATAGAGCCGAAGTTGAGGAATTGCTTCGCGTTTTCGATGAGAGTGACAGCGATCTCTTCGACCTAGTAGCGAAGATGCCATTCAGAATTGTGAACTTCCTGGACAACATCGACGAAGGGCTGATCTCCCCTACTCTCTTTACGAAGTACATGATGCCCTATTATAGGAGAAGAACAAAAGAGATCCACCAAGCTGGGAAATTCTGCACCTCTCACTGGGACGGAAAGGTAAAGGGCTTGTTGGCTTTCGCGAAGGATACAGGTCTAGACGGACTGGAATGCGTTCCGCCAAGTCCGCAGGGCAACGTCAGTGTCCAGGAACTGAGGGTTGGCTTGAAGAACATGATCCTTTGCGACGGGATACCAGCGACGCATTTCCTTCCTACTTCCTCCGATCTCGAACTAAAGCGATTCGTGAACACGCTGGTTGAGTCGTTTTCGCCGAGGTTGATCGTCGGGATATCGGACATGATGCCCCCCGATGGAGAGATAGAAAGGGCCAGGATGATTGGCAAAGTCCTCGAAGATTACCGGATCTGACCTGAGATCGCACGCCTCCCCGTGACAGCGTAGGACTTGATGAATAAATAGCTCAGAAAGACAATATGACCATGGATGGGAAAATGGAGCCAGTGCTCTTCCAAAGGGATTTGCCTGAGTGCGAATTCACGGAATTCGATGCCGAAGGTTTCTCGAGCAAGGTCACAGGGGTAATACATCGAGGCGGTAGAGCGATTGGAGGGGTTCCACTTGGTGGGCTAGGAACTGGTTACGTTGACCTCAATACGGATGGGAGACTCGGCAAATGCACCATATTCAATAATTGGCCAAGCCCTCGGGATCTCAATTGCCCATTCCTGGGATTAGTCTTGGATGGTCAACTGCGTGTTTTGGCGTTGAAGCCGCCGGAGCGGATCAAAGGATCGATTGATATTGAATACTGGGGACACTACCCTGTTGCTGATCTGCAGTACAAAACTGATCTGCCAGTGGACATCGGCGTTCGTGCCTTCTCCCCCTTTGTGCTAGGGGATTCTGAAATTTCCAACACACCGGCATTAGTCATGAAGGTCAGTCTGATGAATAGCGGAGAACGGAACCTGTCTTGCCGCCTCGCATTTTGCTTTCCTGGTCCCGTCAGGAGAGACCAAGAGGTATTTTCGCGGATTCCACTGGATGTGAAGGTCGACGGTCTAACAGGTATCGAGCTGAAGCACGGAAGGGACTCAGGCTACTTCATAGGTCTCCTCAATCCTGAAGGAAGGATCGGACTCGGGCCGGCTCTGGGAATGGATGGGAGCCCTTGGGAGCAGCTGACTGATGGAGTCAAGACAGCGCCCTCAGATCACCCAGGTTCTACGATAACCAACGACTTCACACTGGCCCCTTTGGTTCAAAAGAGAAAGACATTCGTGTTGGCATGGTTCTACCCACACTTCCGCGACAGCGATGGAAAGCCGCATGAACTCAGATATCTCAAGCGCTTCAAGGATGCAGCGCAAGTAGCCGAATTCGTTGCCGCGAATAACGAGGGTTTGCTTAAGAGAACTCTCGCTTGGCAGCAAGTCATCTATGGAGAGAACTATCCAATATGGCTAAAGGACGGTCTGGTCAATGGGCTTTACAGCCTTGCCAAGAACAGCCTTTGGGTGTATAGCGACAGGCCGGACGACTGGTGGGGACCAACTGGATTCTTCACTCACAGTGAGAGCTTCACTGGATGTGCAATAACGGAGACCATCGTATGTCGCTTTCACGGGCATTTCCCTTGCTTGTTCTTCTTTCCTGAACTTGAGCTTTCCACGCTGAAGGGATTCGCCCACTACCAATTGAGAACCGGGGAGATTCCATTCTGTTTTGGCACACAGACTGGACTGACTCGTCCCTTCTACTACTGTCAGCATCCAATCAACTCCTCCCAATATGTCCAGATGGTCTATCGCTACTACCTCAGAACGGGCGACAAGGATTTCCTGCGAGACTTCTTCCCTTCAGTGAAGGAGGCAATTCAGTTCGCCAAGACTCTGGACAATGATGAGGACGGGCTGGTGAACGACCATCCTCACGCTCCTCCCGGTGAGAATTGGCCAGCGAACCAATTCTACGACATCTGGCCCTGGTTTGGCACCTCAGCATATGTCTCAGGAATCTGGCTTGGCACTCTGAAGATCGCTCAAGCTATTGGGGAGGCGCTGGGCGATGCCGAATTCGTGACGGAATGCAGTTCCATATTCGAGAGAGGAAGGTCCGCATTCGAACAGAAGCTTTGGAACGGGAAATACTATAGGCTCTACAATGACCCGCTGAATAGACGCTTGTCAGAGGTCTGCTTGGCGAACCAGCTTATGGGAGAGTGGTGTAGCCGAATAGTGGCCTTGGGCCGCATCTTTCCACCTGAACATGTGGAAAGTGCACTTGACTCGATCGGATACCTGAACTTCAGGGGAACCGAGTCTGGAATCATCAACGGCTGCCTGCCCAATGGGACTCCTGACAACTCAGGGACAACGCATTCATCTGAGATCTTCGTAGGCGAAAGCTTCTGTGTGGCCATGACAATGCTTCACAATAATCGGAAGGAAATTGGTCTCGAAATCGCTCGCAGGATGTACGAGAGTATAGCTCTGAGGCATCGAACTCCTTGGAACCAATACTGCATCATAAGTGCTGCAAATGGCTCACCAGTCTGGGGGAGCGACTACTATAGCAACATGGTGATATGGGCACTGCCAATGGCGATTGATGGTCAGGACATCAAGACCTCCTCCTCCGAGGGTTCTCTCATTGACAGGATCCTCAGGGCGACTAGGATCATGCGGCCCACGGCAAAGTGATCTCTTCGAGAGGTCCCCAGCATTCCCTTGTAACTTGCATTTTCCACATGCAGGACTATCTATCATTTCTACTAAGCAGACTTCACCTGTGCACAATTGGCGTTCTTGTTGATGATCCTTGAAATGACTGCTTCGGAGCTCTCCTATGGCAATGTGGCCCAAGGGCCATCAACATGTTATAGACTAGGGCTCACGGTTTTTTTCTTTTGCAGCCCTTCAGGGACCGTCGATTCGGGCCAAAATGAAACAGAGGGAGATTCTTGGCCGAACTTTAGCAATTCAATTAGCACAGTTGGTGTTCTCCTTTAGAGTAATAGACTAATCTTCGCTGGTTCTCCTGAAGCTTTGAAATGGTATTCGGATTCCTAAGAAAGAAGGAACAGAAACCTGTTGCCCCGATCACGAACCAGTATGACTACCGAGCAAAGATCCAAGAGATCTCGATAAAAATGAGGATTCTGTCGGAGAAACTAGAGCAAAACGAGGCCAGACTCCAGGAGAAAAGCAAAAGACTGTTCGATAAAGTAGTAAGGGCTGAGGCGCTGAAGGACAGAGAGAAGGCGGCAATATATGCAGATGAAATCGTGCAAGTAAGGAAAGTCGCGAAGACGGTTTGGATAGGTGTAGCTGCCCTCGAGAAGGTGACGATGAGACTCGACACTGTCAGATCGGCAATGGAGGTGAAGGACCTCCTCACTTCGCCTGAACTGGGTGTACTGAAGCCCCTATCTGAAACACTGAGAGGCGTGATGCCTGAAGTGTCACTCGAACTGGGCAAGCTCAACGAAGGCATGGAGGAGATTGCCATGTCATTCGGAACCATGGGTGACCAAGCATACATCCCAGAGGAAAGCGACGAAGAAGTACAAGCCATACTCCGTCAAGCTTCAGAAGTGGCGAGCCAGAGAATGAAGAGCGCATTCCCAGACCTGCCCAATCCGATGAGTGAGAAGGAGAGCTCGTACAGATTCTGATCTGTCTTCACGCAGTTGAGAGACCTTCTGAGTGTGCCCAGGCACTCATCCTACGCGTTGCGATACTCCCTGATAGTGCGATAGCTCAGCTCTCGCATTATCCCATTGGCGCTTTCGTAACCCGGCCGGGAAGGGATTGGTCCTGAACTTGGAACAGATGTCTCCTTCAGGGACAGAAGACACATTTGCCCTGCCTCTCTTGTTCCGAGATCCATTGCTCTAGTCCGACTTCCCTCATTCTTTTCGAGTTCTCTACTGTTCTCCTATGATGGGTAATGCCATCTTCCGCAAATTCCATCAATAATGAGCAAGGAAAATCAGCACATTCGAAGCAATGCTCGACATTCTTGCTCTTGGCGCATAGCATCATCCTGCAATCTGAGCTCCAGTGTCTCTCGAAGCGTCCCCTGCAACCATCGCATCTTACCTGCTCTGGGTTGATTTTTTCCTTCCGTTCGCTGAGGAACCAAGCAACAATCTCGTCTCTCATCTCTACGTTTCCGTGCCCTGCCTCGTATATGTCGCATTTGGCGCAATTGAGACCGCAGTAGGAAATCAACCAGCCCTTCCGCCCTACATGATCCATGATCCTGTTCACCATCGTGCCTCTAGGATCTGACGCCTTCTAGCAATTCGGGCGACCTGGTCCTTCAGTGCTCGTGGAACACGCGCGTTCATTCAATTGTAAGATGCCTTCTTCGCATATCAGTCTCAGTTTCCTCAAGCCGGCGCATGAGAATGGCAACAACGCAATCAAGGAAGGTTGAACATGCAATTTCGAAAATGGTTCCGAGTGGTGCCAATGGTTCGTGTTCGCCCTTTATCTGTCTCGAGAAGTAGTCCTTTTCCCGGGGTTCCTTTGTCCTGCCATGAACTATCATGAGCTCGTCCGCAACGTGGGCTAGTTCGGAGTCCGATCTTGATGTCACTGCAAGAACCTTGGCTCCCAGCCCTTTGGCTATTTCGGCCCCTGTCACAACAAGCTTCGTTGTCCCAGATCCGGAGATCGCTACTACAAGATCTCCCTTTCCTATGGCAGGCGTTATTGTTTCTCCTTGTACATAGACATTGAATCCGAGATGGACCAGCCTTAGTGCAAAGGCTCTGGCAACTAACCCACTTCTGCCAGCTCCAAGCATCAAGACTTTCTTGCCCTTGGCCTTGGTCATCAACAAGATGTCAATCAGTCTCTCAAGCTGTTCTGCCTGTATCTCAGAGATCGATCTATCTACGCTCGAATCAATCTCCTTGTATGCCGCTCTGAAAATGTCCAAGATCAGATTCTTTTCTTCCATCCTCTCTTCACCGCCTGAAGCATTTCACTTGCTGCATCTCGAGCATTTATCGCGGAAGTGATGTAGGATCCAACTATCAGTATCTTTGCCCCTGCGTCCAAAAGACTTGCTGCCATCTGGGGCTTTATTCCCCCAGCGACTGCGACCGGGATACGGGCTCTGGAAGCAATCACTCCTATGATGTGCAGCTGGTTCGATGCGGACACAGCCTTCTGCCTTTGCTCATCCAGGCCTGTATGCAAACATACGTAATCCGCGCCGAGCTCCTCAGACTTCTTGGCTGCCTCAATTGGATTCGGGTGGTTCAAGAGGTCAAGCATGATCTGGATTCTGTCTCTTCCGGCTCTGATCGCCTCGACGACAGTTGATTCAGAAGCAAGGCCGCAAATGGAAATTATGTCTGCCTTTGCATCAATGGCAAGCTCTACTTCAATCCTTCCGGCATCCATTGTCTTCATGTCAGCGACGATTTTGACGTCATGTCGAAGATTTCGTCTCAGTAATGAGATTGCATCGATTCCCCTAGATTTGATTAGAGGTGTCCCGGCCTCGATGAGACTTACGCCTGCCTTCTCAGCGGATACGGCAATGGCTATTGCCTTGTCGATGTTGGTAACATCAAGAGCAACTTGCACCAATGGAAATTGCATTCTTGACCCAGACAGCAGGTGATAGGATTCAGATTTAACTCTATAATACGGCCCGTTCCTTTCGGATAGGGATGCTGTAGGCCAGTCGGATTGGACAAAATTCATTTTCCCTGTTCATGTCCCGTTTTGGTGTAAGCACTTGTAGCAAGTTGCGGGTTGTCGGTCGTCATGAAATCGATCCCCGAATCCAAGCATTTGATCATCCCTTCCCTGTCATTCACTGGCCAAGCATTGGCAAGTACCCCCCTCCTGTGACAGACATCGACAATCCCCTCCCAAGCCAAGTCAGTCTTATGTATTGATGCAATATTGATCGGATTCCGTGACAGCGGATCCAGCGATTCATTGAGTAGCCCCTCCCTTTCCTTGGGTCCAAGATTGCCCCTCTCGTTGGCAGATCTTCCTTTTCTAGCCATCAGCTCGCTCACAGGGATAATGTCGGCTTGTATGGGTATCCTTGGCTCAAGGCTTTTGATCCTCGAGGCGGCTTCGTAATTCCGCCCAATCAGAATCATTGAACTGTATATCATGTCCTTTCCAATGATGGCATTCGTCAAGTCCTTCTCGATTGCACTGGCCTTGATCTCAGGGGCCACTGAGACTTTGCCCTTAGCTAAGTCCAACACCTCCTCAACAGTCGGTATCTGGACACCCCTGAATCTTGGGGAGAACCAAGATCCAGCGTCCATCTTCTTCAGTTGTTGCAGAGTGAACTGCGAAACTGGACCCCTCATGTCGGTTGTTCTGTCCAGCGTGGAGTCGTGAATCACTACTAGGACGCCATCCTTGGATCTATGCACATCGAACTCTATGAAATCAACACGGAGCTCGATTGCCTCACGGAATGATGGAATTGTGTTCTCCGGCGCGGAAGAGGAAGCGCCCCTATGACCTATTACAAAGACCATGATAGTTCACTCTTTCATTTCCGATGGCGCCTCTAGGCGAGGCGTCACGATTCTCCGCAGTATCGTCTTCAGCTGGGGATCATTTCTACGGTAGACATCAGGAATATGAAGCACAATGACCTTCGCGCTTGCGGAAGGCTGCATCGATTGAACGCAATCGGCATGCTCCTGCTCCATCACGAATATCCTATCAGCCCAATCCACCATATCCTTGGTCAGGCGTCTTCTTGCAAGAATCGAAGTTCCTGCTGATTTGACTTCGAGCCCGGGCCTAGTCCTGAACATCTCTTCAGCCGTGGGGCTCCTATCGACATTCCCCGAGCAGACGAACAACACCTTCATTTTTCGTTTCGCCACACAATCGCCCTGATTGCTCATCATAAGTCTATTGCCAATGGCATTGCGCTGAGATAATCTTTAATCCTTTGTAGCTATCCGAAACAGTTCATTCATGTCCAAACAGAAGTCGGTCTTCAAGATTAAGGGAAGGAATCGGATATCCAAATTCAGAAGAATAACGAAGGAGCTCGTGTCAGCAGTCTCTTCCCTCAAGGGAGTAATGGGAATAATGATTTCAGGGGCTGCTGTCAGAGGTTTTGCTGACGAATTCTCAGATATGGACATAAATGTGATTCTTGAACGCAGAGATCCTGAGCTCAGCAGGAAAATCCGAGATCTGGCATCAGTAGCTCAGATTCGCTATCAAACCGATGTTGACATGGAGGTCTATTCTCTCCACCACTACAAACGCAAAAGATGGGGTGAGACTGAAAGGTGGGATTGTGAGAATTCCAGGGTCGTCTACGATCCAACTCGTGCCATGAAAAGAATAGGAAGACACAAAATGAAATCGACAGATGATTTCTGGACTAGGCGTATAGTGACTTCGGCTGAATATCTGAGGTGGTATTGCAATCCTTCCCAAGTGGCAAAAGAGAGTCTGGCCGAGGTATGGATCAGCAGGGGCGATCTCATATCAGCGCACTATTGCCTGAACTACTCAATCGAGCTTCTGCTTAGGATCCTTTTTGCACTCAATAAAAAATATCTCCCTCCTCCGAAGTGGAGATTGTTTGATTCATACGGGCTGAGTTGGCTACCGAAAGACTATACGAGACTGGTTAGGGAGGCAATGAAGATAGGGGGCTACTCCCGGAAGGAAATCAGTCGAAGACGTGGGACCATCGCGAAGCTGTGGAAGAGGATTATGCCCCGGATGAGGGACTTGCTAGGCTTGGGAGAAGAGGGCATATCTCGTAGGTATGTCAGAGATGTACTCAAGCAGGAGTAGTGAGCCCGGGGGGAGATCATGACAGCAGAAGTGAGATTCAGAGCCAAGTGGTATCATTTTATTCCGATATTAGGTTATTTCCTCTATCTGCCTCAATCAAGCATCGACTTCCCGGATTTGGTGGGAAGAACCAAACTCCTCATGATCATGGAGAACACAATGCTATATGTGTCGCTTGGAGCAGCATCCTACTTACTAGGCATATCACGATCCCATTGGCTCATCATCGTCAGTATCGTCGTAGTCATCGCAACCCCATTCGAATTTCTGTTGATCAGGAAGTGGGGGAAGAGATTCAAGATTCTCGGTTGGCACAGAGTTCAGCCCTTCGTGGGGAGGAAGCTGCTTATGGCCATTCTGTTCGTGGGAATCCATACTTGGAGCTTCCTATGTCTCGGCCATATCGCGTCAGAAGACCTCGCTCAATTATTTCTGTTAAGTGCACGTGCTTGAAGATTAGTCAGCAACCGATAAAAGGGAAACTGACGGAAAAGTTGTGATGGGAAAAAGCAGCGTTGAGCGATTTTACGACATGCATGCAAAAAGCTATTCGAAAGGCCGCTTGTTCCCGACCGCATCCGTTACCGCAAGGACTGCCATGAGCTTTGCAGACGATATTACATGGCATTTCATTCTCAAGTATCTGCCACAAAGGAGGTCTGCCCTGATCTTGGATGCAGGTGCCGGTGATGGGTATTGGACGGAGAAGCTCATCAAGAGAGGGTATTGGAACATCGTCCTCTATGACATCTCGCGCGGAATGCTTGAAGAAGCTGAAAAGAGGCTGAGCAAGCTTAGGGAAAAGCATCAGACTAGGTTGATAAAGGGTGACATCGCGAACATGCACCAACTCCAATCGAATGCCTTTGACTATGTGTTCTCTCAGTATGATGCCGTGTCATATTGCATGAGACCCGGGATTGCAGTAAGGGAGCTGGCAAGGGTGGCGAAAAGCAGGTCATACATCGTCGTCAGTCTCGACACAAAATTTAGAAGGGTCTCCGAATTGATTGAGGCAGGACAGATAGCGGCGGCCGAAAAGTTGCTGAGGACTAACGTTTCTGATGAATTCGGGCACCCACAATACAATCTCAGTTGGGAGGAGCTGTGTATTCACTTCGAAGCCGCTGGACTGAGGGTCGTTGAAACAGTCGGTGCCCCGGTATTCATGCATCAAATCAAAGAGAACTCCCTAGCAAGGTTAGAAAAGGACTTGAATACAAGAAGGAGGCTTCTGAGGATCGAGCTTCTCAACTGCACAAACAGATCACTTGTGAACTTTGCTGGGCATTTGCAGATGATTGGCAGGAAAATAGATAGGACTTAGTGCACTTCGCAGTTGCGTATCCTACCAGTTCAGCTTTGCAAGGAATCCCAAGGCAATTAGAGCATGGCCGTTCATATTCGGGTGAACGCCATCTTCTGTTGTCCAAACGGAATTTGATGTCTTGGTGCTGGCTCGTCTGAACAACGACTCGAGCTGAATCAGCAGAGTCTTGTGGCGTTTGGCCAGCTTTCGAATGACTTGATTGTAAGGAGCTATGTCATAGGCTCTGCGATATCTATCTTCATGTGCTACAAAGAATGTTTCGGATAGAATCAGGTGAGCGGACGTTTCTTCATGTGCTCTGTCAAGGATCTTTTCGTAGCATGCCTCGAATTCCTCCGCGGCAGTCTTGGAGTCCTTGTTGGCGCTGTAGTCGGACGCAACGTTATTGATGCCTATGGCTATTGAAATCCAATCAGGTCTTTCTTGGACGACATCCGGGGTCCACCTAGCTACTAATCGTTGGACTGTCTCGCCGCTGATCCCCTTATTCAACCATTGGATGGACCTGTCAGGATACTTGGCAGTGACCAATGCTGATACCAACTGAACATATCCATTTCCAAGGGGTGCGAAATCAAGTTGTCTACCGCAATCAGTTATGCTGTCACCTATGAAAACTACCTTCTCTCGAGAACGTATCTCGAATTCAGGCAAACCAGTTCGCCCAGAGATGATATATCGCGCTTAAAAGTATCATGCAGATTGCCAATGATCGCAGCTAGGAGGGCTTTCTAAATGTGACAATGTAGAAGGCTTTCAGGATGTCCCTCAGTTGAATCTCAACCATGTCTTTGGGGATTAGGTCAATGGGGGGCTTCATCATTTCCGATCTACCCCTGAAGTGCTCACCGAAGAAAGGCAGACCTGCATAGAACTTCTCAACCATTGCCATTTCATCTCCTATAAGGATCTTTGTACCTGGCTTGGCTACCCTTATCATCTCACCTATGGCTTTCCCCTTGTCGCCAAAGAAGTTTATGCCACCGATATGAAATACAACATCGAAGACATCCTCTTTGAATGGAAGAGATTCCGCATTGCCTAGGAACAACTCGGCATCAATTTTCCATCTTCTCATATTCCCTTGGCACTTCTTGAGCATTCCCCATGAGATGTCAAGTCCGAAATACTTCGCATTCCTCGGAAGGAGCCCGACATTGAATCCTGTTCCTATTGAGACCTCGAGCACCTTCGCCTCATTGCTTATCTCAAGATCGGCCAAGACGTTCCTTCTCAGCCTTCCGCCCGTGAGGAACCCGTAGATCCTACTTCCGAGATCATAGAATCCGGCCGATCGATCGTATAAGTCCTGATACTGCTTGTTCAAGCCAGAGATCTCGGTGTAGTCGATGAACATTGGAATGCCATCTTGAATGGGGAACTTCCTTCCGGATTCAATTCCCACCAATGCCTCACTTGGGACGCCGTCCCGTCTCATTTCAGATATCAACTTTAGTGGTTCGAAGGTTCCCGGACAACAGAGAAGATTCACGGTATCTGGCTCCAATTGGTTCGTCTTTTCAAAGGGCTGCCTTTGCTTATAGGGATTTTTTGAAATTGAGCCTCCAAAGCATGCGTTGGGAGCATTGGCACAGTCAAAGGGAATTGCTCTCTCATTCTTGCATGGAAAACAGTTCCGATGCTATTAGATGTCGAAACGAAGATGTCTTCGGACATGGGATCGGCATGGATTCTGCTACAAAGCCATGACAAGACGCCCAAATTCAGCAGTCAGTGAAGGAATGGGATTACATCACTTGAGCCTCAAGTCGAGGCTGCTGATAGAGTGTCTCGGCAACACTTTCGTGAACTTCTTCCCAGAAGCATCTATTGGTTGTCTTATCGGCTCCACTTCTTTCGGGCTTCCAAAATCGTTATGGGCTCGCACGTCATCAGCGGTTAGGATCGCCATCTCACCTCCATCGACTTCTTTGTTGCCAACAAGATTCACCTCGACGTCAAGATCCCCTAGCAAGTCCTGATTCACGCAGGTTAGGATCAGCCTGTTTCCTTCCTGTCCGATCGAAGCTGAAACATCAAGCAAGTTCGGCTTCCTAATCACACTCGTTCCTTTGACGGAATTGGTGGATTGCTCAGGCATTTTCAGAGGAGGAGAATCGACAGTCACTTCAACAGCTGATTTCCCCATGTGGCCCCGATACAAGCTGTAGACATGATAGGTCGGCGTCAGGACGGTTTCTTCGCCCTTGGCAAGACACAGGCTTTGGAGGACGTTGATGGTCTGGGCAATGTTCGCCATCTTCACCTTTGTTGAATGCCTATTGAACATATTCAAGACTACGCCCGCCAATATGGCATCCCTCAGTGTGTTCTGCTGAAATAGCCCGCTCTCCAAATTCGCTTGGGGGTGCCAAACGCCCCATTCATCGACCGCAATCCCTACCTCCTTTTTTCCATGGCAGAAGTAGTCCACGATCCTTATTGTCTGTTGAAGTTTTTGTTCCAGGTATTGGGTATCACCAACCAGGTTTAGATACTGGTCCTCGGTGAATTCCACATCTGACCCATACCTTTTCTTGTCGCCAAAGTAATGATGGATGGAGAGATAATCGATAAGATGCAGTTGGTCTTTAAGACTCTCCATGAATCTGAGATTCCAGTCTCCAGCTGTGTGCCCACAGGCAATCAATTTCACCGAAGGATCGAAGCGCTTTAGGAAAGTCGCAAACCTTCTGTACTCTGAGGCATAGTGTAGAGGATCGAATGAGCCGCCGCATGCATAGTTCTCGTTCCCAATCCCCCAATACCTGACGTTGTGCGGCTTCCGATATCCATTCTTGGCCCTTAGTCTTGCGTAGCTCGATTTGCCTTCGAAATTGCAGTACTCAAGCCATGAGGAGGCCTCCTTGGGATTGCCAGATCCAACATTAAGACAAATATAGGGTTCCGCTCCCACAACTGAACAGAATCGCGCATACTCATCTGTGCCGAATTCATTTGTTTCCAATCCGCCCCACCATAGATTGATCCTGTTTGGCCTCTCTCCGCTAGGTCCGATTCCATCCTCCCAATGATAGAAGTCGGCGAAACAGCCTCCAGGCCATCTGACAACAGGAGCACATACGTTTCTCAGCGCTTCGACAACTTCCTTCCTGAATCCATACTTGTCGGCTGCCTTGTGTCGCTTACCCACCCAGATGCCAGGATAGATGCAACTCCCGAGATGCTCAATGAAATGCCCGTAGATGTTCGGATCAATGGTGGCCATGACTGAATCTAGTTTTACAGCTATCCTGCATTTGCCTGCCATGCTGTTCGAATACCAAGCTATTTTTTTAGCTTTGCCCGATGACATTAGATTCAGGCCAAGAGGTGCTTTCCCTCTGCGATAATGATATATCTCTTGGTGCCTCATTGGCTTCGCTGGAGATGAGGCAAGTCATCTTTGGCCTAATAGGCTGCGGGGGAATAAGCAGAAGGCACATCAAGGCGTATGGGAATCTAAAGAACAGGATCAAGGTTTCAGCAGTCTGCGACGCTGTTCCCGAGAGAGCCATCCACGCGATGCAGGCGCTGGGAGCCGAGACCTACTTCACCGAGTACGATAGGTTGCTTCGGCGCGATGACATCGAGGCCGTAGACATATGCCTTCCCCATGATCTACATAGCATCGTGGCTATTGCCGCTGCAGAAAGGGGGAAGCATGTGCTTTGCGAGAAGCCGATCGCCAGAACCTTGGATGAGGCGGATGCCATGATCAGAGCCGCTCAGAGGATGGGTGTAGTACTGATGATAGGAGAGAACTACAGGTTCCTTCCTGAAGTCGCAAGAGCAAAGGAGCTCATCAGCAATGGCGTCATCGGCGACATCTTCCTGGCCAAGGCAGATTGCGTAGGCTTTCCAGGCGATCTTGCCCCGAGCGGATGGAAGTTTGATGCTTCGAGGGTTGGTGGAGGCGTCGTAATAGACTCTGGTATCCATTATGTTGACACAATGAGATGGCTTGTTGGCGAGGTCTCAAGCGTTACTGCGTTCTTGAACAGACTGATCAGGAAGGAAATATCAGGTGAAGACACAGGATGCTTGCTCTTCAAGCATGCCGGAGGAGCCATAAGCGTCCTCACACTGACGTGGGCAGCAAGAAGGCCAATGGACGAGCACCTGTTCAAGCTGTATGGCTCTATGGGCACAATCGTCAACGCAGAAGCTGGCGTGCTAGTTCTAGCAGGGGACAAACCCGATGAGATCTCGAAGATAGAGGTAGAACCTAGGGACAGCTTCAGTGCAGAGATAGAACACATTGCGGATTGCATTGTCGAGGGAAGGCATCCTCTCGTGGATGGCCCAGAGGCCAGAAGGGATCTAGAGCTCGTACTTGCTGCTTATACGTCAGCGAAGACTGGAGAAACCGTAAACGTTTGAAGCGCGGGGTGATTCAGGATTTCAGGGTAAAAGGAGTTTCTGGACCTTCCAGTTACATATGTCCTAGCCGCATCCACAGTCAGGCCTAGGCCAGCTAACAATCCTACATTGACTTTGGTAGGAGCGGGAAGATCCTGCCGATCTCGCACTCAAATCTGGTCTGGAGACCTACAGAAACACTGCAGCCCTCGTACTTGAGGAAGCATATACTGCATAGGCCATCTCTACGGCCTGAGACCGTCGAATCCATCTCCCATTGGTCTTCTCCTTTCATCGATGGCTTCGACAAACTCTTTCAGTTCCAGCTTCCAGGACTCATCTTGCACATTACTGTAATCACAAATGGCGATTTCCCCACTCCTCGTCCCGTGAGTGGTCTTCTTACAGTTCCTGTTGTCGGTATAGGGATAACCTCTGTCTCCGTAAAGTTCAATTAGCATATATCCGAACCACTCAGTCCATGAGGACTGCACAAAAGCGATTCTGCCATCAGCGGTCTTGAACAGACCGAATCCATTGTCCTCAACGTCTATTGGCCAATAAAGGGTCTCGGCATATCCCTCGTCCTCTCTTATCTCTCCCAGAAACCATCTAGCGAGGTCCAAGACATGAACACCATTGTCCAGAAATGTGCCGCCCCCGGCCCTCTCTCTGTTCCAGAACCAAAAGCTCAGCATGCGTTCACCCCCTCCATGGCCGGTCCTTGCCCTCATGAACAATGCCTTGCCGATGGCTCCTGACTCGAAGAGCTCTCTTGTCTTCAGGACACTTCTCAAGTGCCTGTGATTGAATCCCGTCTTCAGAATCCTTCCAGTTATCCTTGAAGCCTCGACCATCTTTCGCGCTTCCTCCGGATTCCTAGCTAGAGGCTTCTCGCAGAGAAGGTGTTTCCCATTCTCCAGACAGCCCATCGAAATAGGTGCATGAAATTTGTTAGGGGTAGATACCACCACGCAATCCAGATCTCTCCTGGAGGCGACTGATTCATAGTCAAGAGTGAATTCACACTCGAATTCAGCTGCCCTTCTCTTAGCCAGCTCTTCGACCACATCGCACACCACGACAAGTTTGACACTAGGATTCGTCAAGGTCGTTTTCATCCCGACCGCACCGACGCCGCCACAGCCAATGACCCCGAATCTAAGCCCTTCTCCCATCAATCACACCCTATCTATCGCGTGCAATGTCGGAACCTATCAGTCTATGCATACTCCTGGGAACATGCCTCATCTGTCAAGTGGATTTAGTCTTACTCGAGGGCCAGTCCACTAGGATAAACAGAACCAAGGAACTTGACATCATTGAACCATCTTCTCGCGGAGAAGGTTGCCTCCTCGAAGGAGACTGCGAGACTGAAAGATGCCCTACTGAATGATGCCATCTTGGAGAAGGTAGTCTCCCTGAATGATGATGAACCAGAGAATCGGGTTTCGCAGAATGAGATGGGATCGGAGAACGTTGCGCCTCTGAATGAGGTATTGCGAGCGAATCTCGCCCTGTTGAAGTATGTACCCCTAGAGAATGTCGCGTTCTCGAATGACGTGTCCCCCGAGAAAGTCGCTTGTCTGAAAGATGTGACTCCAGCAAATGTCGCTCGGCTGAACGAGGCGTCAAAGGCAAACATCGTGGTGTAGAATGACAAGTTGCCCATGAAAGTCGCCCTGTCGAACCATGAAAGGTCGCAGAATGTGGCTCTGTCAAAAGAGCCGCCATTAGAAAAAGTGGCAACATCGAAGGATGTTCCACCAGAGAATGTTGTGTCTTCAAAGCTTGCATGGCCAGAGAACACGAGTCTTCTGAACCATGCCCCTTCGCAGAAAGTTGCTCCATCGAATGACACATGACGGAGGAATCCCGCTCGGATGAAATTCGCTGTTCCCTCGAAGACTGCGTATCCAAGATTGATTGTTTTCTTGAATTGGAATCCTTGCAGGGAGAATGACGGGCCGGGGAATATGAAGCCCCGCATGTTGATCTCGCCAACATCTGGATCTTCATTGGATCCGAACATCACGCGCATGACCTGTTCGCTGAATTCATTCGCTTCCAGTGGCCCCTTTCTCGGGAGATGGAAGATGCACCAACCATCTCTTCTCTCGTTGCGAGAGCAATCTGGGTATTTGCATTTCAAAGGATATCGCCTTTCCGCGTGAATTTCGGCTGGGCCACCTTCGGCATGGGACGATGCGCCGTGCCGTTTAACGTTTTCGGTTGAATTCTCTTCAGACCTTGCTGCACTTAAGTCCAGTCTAGGTGGTCCAGCGGCTAACTCCCGCATATAAACTCCGCTCTCCAAGCCAAGAGCATGGAAACCAGCGAAGGCGATTCCAGGAAGGCCTCTTGTGACGAACCTAGGACTCAGGAGAAACTGCGGGCTGATATGCAGCGTCCCGGATATCATTTCCTCCCTTTAGCCAACTGGATGAACGATCCTAACGGGACGATTTTCTGGAAGGGGAAGTACCATGTGTTCTACCAGCACAATCCGGAGGGCCCATTCTGGGGGACGATGCACTGGGGCCATACTGTGAGCGAAGATCTCGTTCATTGGAAGAATCTGCCTTTGGCCCTGTCGCCTACATCGAGTGGCCCGGACAATGAAGGGTGCTGGAGCGGCTGCGCTGTCATAAACAAAGGCATTCCGACAATAGTCTACACAGGTGTCCGACCTGAGGTGCAATGTATTGCAACGAGCTCGGATGATATGGTGACTTGGCACAAATACAGTGGGAACCCTGTCCTCGGAGGACCTCCAGAGGGCTTGGAAGTCGACGGCTTTCGGGATCCCTGCGTTTGGAATGAGAATGACCGTTGGTGCATGATATTGGGTTCCGGCATGAGAGGGGTCAGAGGAGCTACCTTGCTCTACGAGTCAAGGGATCTAATCAACTGGAGATATATTCATCCTCTCTGCATTGGCGATGGAAACGTAACTGGCGATATGTGGGAATGCCCTGATTTCTTTCCATTAAATAAGAAGCACGTTCTTCTCGTGTCAACCCTCGGAAGAACACTGTATTTCATCGGCAGATATCATGACAACAATTTCACCACAGAGGCGCGGGGGACAACTGACATTGGGGACAGCTTCTATGCTGGTAGGACGTTGACCGATGGAATGGGTCGCCGAATCCTTTTCGGTTGGGTAAAAGAGGACAGAGATCCCATTTCATGCAAGATCTCAGGCTGGGCAGGGCTGTTGTCTGTTCCCCGGATTCTATCGCTCTGCAATGGTAGCCGACTCCGCATAGAGCCGGCTACCGAACTGAAATCCCTCCGCGGAAGACACCAGAGATATGAGGACATCCGCCTGGCAGCTGGGTCATCCTTCCCGCTAGACGGTTTGGAAGGAGATGCCCTCGAAATCTCCGCTGAATTCTCTGCTGAGGACGCACAGCAATTTGGCCTGAAGCTGCGCTGCTCCCCAGATGATTCAGAGAAGACTTTCATTGCCTTTGACAAGGATACAAGATCCCTCCAACTTGACACGAGATTCTCTAGTCTCGATACGAATGTTGGCCACGGAATACATGGCGGAAGGATGGACCTGTTTGAAGGGAACACACTGACGATGCACATCTTCATTGATCGATCAGTGATCGAGGTCTTCGCAAATTCCATGACTTGCCTCACTGGCCGCATATATCCGTCAAGACCAGACAGTATCCATATGGGACTCTTCGCGCGCAATGGTAGATCTAGACTGATCTCCCTTGATGCATGGGAGATGAGAAAGGATGGGAGCTCTTGATGGGATTCCTTCTCAGATTCGCTTAGGGTTGTGGAGTGCATGTCCAGAACTGCCGCAAGCAGTTCGTACAGATGGCATCATCCTAAATTCGGCTTGGGACCATCGGCGTCATCTCATCGCGTTGCGTTGGATAATCTGACTGGCCTTTTTGAGGTCATGGATTTATTTGCCGCAACGGTAACCTCGAGAGTTCTCAAGCCGTCTTCATACTGGCACATTATATGGGAAGGATCGTTTTTCCTGACGGCTTCGATGAAAGAGTTGTCCTCGACTTCAAATATGTTCTCCTCGCCCTTGATTTCCACTGGGTCAACACCTTTCCTTAATAGCCGCAGTGAGTGCTCCCATCCAGTGAATAGGGCGGTTGTGCTATTGGCGAATATGTTCAGACTCACTGCGCCTCCTCCACCGTTAGCAGAGCAAGATGCCCAAAGAGAAGCAACGGCTCCATTCCTGAACTTCATGCTGACAACGCTGGCATCCTCGATGCTGTATCCTTGCGGGATCGCCTTGTTCAATCCTTTTGCCGGGAAGGCGTGAACCTGAGAGACTTCTCCGGATATGAATCTCACTAGATCGACAGTATGTGTGACCTGTTCTAAGAATTGCCCCCCGCTCTTCTCCTTTCTGATCCACCAATTCCAGATGCCTCCCTTTTCGCCTGAAGGCGTTCCGCCTATCCAGCCTCCTGTCATCAATATTGGCTGATCCTGCTCAATGAGATCCCGCACTAGTTGGACGCCCTTTCTATATCGGTTCATATAACCTACGCTAGTTAGAATCTTCTTCTTCTTGATTGCTCTGGCTATCCTCTCTGCCTGCTCAAGGTGAAGGTCTATCGGCTTCTCGACGAAGAACGGAATCCCTCTCTTCGCGGCCTCCATTTCTGAACCATGAGCGTAGGGCGGAAGGCAGAAGAACACGGCATCGATCTCAAGAGTTCCGAACATCTGCTCCGCGTTACCGAATGTCTTTGCCGTGACACTATATTTCTTTGAAATCTCGTCCGCTCGTGCAAGATTGACATCGCAGAATCCGGCAAGCTCAACCTGTTCGTTCTTGACAAGCCCTTTCAGATGCGCTTCGGCTATTCCTCCACATCCGACAAAAGCTACCCTCGTCTTGTCTGCCATACGAAACCGGTGTGCCAGCGCTCATTTAAGACTTCAATGACGCTCTAGTCGTAACTGATTCCGAGCTTGATTGTCCTTCCTGGTTCCTCGGAGATCATTCTGTATCCTTCGACGACTTGATCGAATTTGACAATCGGATCGAGCATTTCCTGTGCGCTCAGCTGCCTCCGTCTGAACAACTGCAGCACAGTCTGATAGATTCTTTCCCTGTTCCACCTGGGGTGCTCCCTATATGGCTCGCTTTCAACCCTGGCACCTGAGACCAGAGTTTGCCGGTTGAAGTGCCATTCTTCAGCTAGATCTAATCCTCGCGGCTCCCCGTGATACCATGAGACGGGCACAACTGTGCCTCCGTATCTTGTTGCTCTTATGGCTTGATGTAGTGCTTGATAGTCGCCACTTGTGTCAATCGCGATGTCGACTCCCTCCCCGTTGGCCAATCTCCTTGTTTCAATGCCTACATCGCATATTCTTGGGTCAAGAACGGCGTCTGCTCCATGCTTCTTACCCAGACTTCTCCTTTTCTCTATTGGCTCGAATCCGATTACCAACATGGAACCGGAGAGCTTCGCGAGCTGAACTGCCATGAGACCAATCGCGCCCAGCCCGAAGACCGCTACATTGTCCCCGATTCTTGCGTTGCCCTCTCTCACGGCCATCAACGCAACCGTAGCGGGATCTATGCAGACCAGCTCCTCATCAGTCATCTCTGCCGGAGCAATCTCAACTCGATCCTCGCTGATCAGGTGCGTCTCCCTTGCAGGAAGATAGCCATAGACGCGTTCTCCGATTTTGATCTTTGTAACCTTCTCGCCAACTGCAGCTACAACCCCCACTGTCATATTTCCTACATGCATCGGAAAAGGGTTCGTTTCTTTCTCGACGAAGAGCCTCGACTTGGCATCATATGCCTTCCTCTGGAATGGCGAAATGCCTCCATAGAATGCAAGGGCAGTGCCATGCTTCTCGGCCGTTAGCCGGCTCCTCAGGAGAATCTCATTCGCTCTCAACGGGCGATCTTCGTAATTCCTCATTTCAAGATGATTCGGTGAAGTAGCTACGACCTCTCTCGGCATGAAGCAGCGACTGCGCTTCGGGGATTTAAGCCTCTCGATTGTCTGCCGTGACGCTCATGAGAAGTAGCTCCTCGGCTATCTTTTTGACTCATTCGAGATACTGGCACATCCTGAGATGAAATCAGAGAACCCTATCGTATCTCCATAGTGCGTCTCGACGAACCTCGTTGCCCACCTTGTGGCAATCTTGTCCTCGCCCCAATCTGGCATTTCTATTCCGAGAGTTCCTTCTCGCATGAGTAGGACACGATATCCTAACTCTGACATTGGAGCCATTGCTCCTGGAGCATTCAGCAGGCACATGTCGGCTGCAAAGCCTGAATAGATGATGTTCACGATTCCTCTCTTTCTTAGGACGTGGTCCAATTGCATTGTGGAATATATTACTGGCTCTCCCATCATAGGTGCCAGGTCCTTCGGAAAATCGAGATTATTCAGCGGGGACATCGTGGCATAATCCTTCCCATGATTTCTCTCAAGGATGCTCTCCCGGTAGCCCACAATTGCGGGCTTGACGGAATGTGAAATCGGGACAGCTGTCTCACCCTCGAGTATGACGAGATTCTGCGGATATTTCTTGGCAATGGACTCTGTTTGGACATGACAAACAAGAATTCTTGCCCTGCGAGCTGCGTCCAAGGCCGGGCGAATGAAGTCCCTCTCTATGCGGTGAGCCTCTTCATGGGTCTGCTTGAATCCCATGTCGACCCAATACTCATCTTTCAGGGGATTCTCTGGGCAACCGACATTCCAGCAATGCACCGATGCGAAGGCCGTTCCGTCGGCGTCAAGTTGGAGGGCCTCTTCCTCATACCCGGGTTTCGCCATCGGGATTGTTCGATAATATCGTCCATTCAGCCTAAGGATTCTTGGCATCTGATCTCGTTTTTCGATTCAAGCACATCAGCCATTTAAGCGTTGGGATCCGATTCACATGGAACTAATCGCTGTTCTATATATGCCCGACTAGCTAATCTTATAAGAACGGCATCGATACCGAAACCCATGGATTCACTTGCCATCGAAGGAGCAGAACCAATCCGTGGTCCAAAGAATCCCTTGCCGGATCCATGGCCTCGTGAAGTGGGACCCAATGCCCTTACCTATCTAGAAGAATGGGTGAGAAGCGGCAATACAGCTGATCTGCTCGGGAGATTCGATGAAGCATTCGCTCGGCTTAACGGCGCGAGGTACGCCATTTCAGTGGCGAATTGCACAGTCGCTTGCCACACTGCGATCTCAGCCGTTGGGGTTGGCCCAGGAGATGAGGTCATAGTCAGTCCAATCTCTGACTATGGTACCCTTTATGGCATCATAGCCCAACGTGCTATCCCGGTCTTTTCGGATGTGAATCCTTTGAACGGGAATGTGACAGCCGAGGATGTGAAGAGGAGGATAACCTCGAAGACGCGGGCCCTTATTCTCACTCATTGGGCTGGCATAACCATTGATATGGACCCTATCATGGAGATCTCAAGCTCGTACAACCTTCCGGTGATCGAAGACTGCTGCCAAGCGCCTTTGGCGAAATATAGGAATAGCAATGCAGGCACGATCGGCTCCTTGGGCTGCTTCAGCTTCGACAATGAGAAACATATCTCGTGCGGGACCGGTGGCGCCCTGATCACAGATGAGGAGGTCTACGCAAAGAGGGCATCCAATTTCGCTGAAGCCCGTGGTTCCTTCGTCGAAGATCCTCTCTACGGGAGACGTCACAAGATACTAGGCTGCAATTATCGATTCGATGGGCTGCGGGCAGCAGAATGCCTTGCTCAGATAGAGATTCTGCCAGTTCAGGTTGCAAGGAGAAGATACCTCGGAGCCAAGCTCAACAAGTTGCTTTCCGAAATTGAGGGCATTAGGCCCTGCCCGATTCCAGCCGATGGAGATGCCGTCTACTGGATCTTCCCATTCATCGTTGAGACAGAGGCTCTATGTGTCGATTTGGACACGTTTGCAGCTGCGCTGAATGCAGAAGGATTAGCAGCAAGCTCAGGCAGATACTACCTGATTCCAGATAGCCACGATCTACTGAATGATCTAAGACACACTTACTCCATTGGAGACAGGCCTGGCGGGAATCGAGACACTTACTTTGATAGGGAATATTCAGCGGGCATGACGCCAAAGGCAAAGTGGTATGTAGACCATATGCTCAGGTGGACTTTCACGGAAAAGTACAGCGATAGCGATGTGGAAGATATAGCGACGATAATATCGAAAGTGGCGAATCGTTATAGGAGAAAGACTCTTCATATCAGCCGGCCAAATCGAGGACTAATGAACCCAGAAATGTAGCTCAAGTCACAATGAACTTCAATGCATCCCTCAGCGTGCAGATCGCGACTTTTTCTGGCTTGCTGAATGCGGCCTCTAGCAATGCTGGAAGCATCGTATTGGCTCGATCATGAAGATAATGGCTGTAGGGATGCCAACACAAAGTCCATAGAAGGCGATTCTCGTATGCATGATCCAAACAGGCGAGGTTGACTTCAATCCATTTCTTGAGAGCATCAGGATGAGTCCAAGGACAACTCCAATCGTAAGGAACTGGACGATGACCCTTTTCCAACCTCCATGATCTATATGCGGCTGGGTCGATCAGCTTATAGTCATCAAACCAGATCCTGTCCGTCCATCCCTGGAATGGAATCTCAACCAAGCCAGACGGATACACAAGAGGAAGATTCCGCGATGGTGTGCTCGAGAAGTAGCTCCAATCATTCCTGTGGATCAGTGAGGTATCGTATTCGCCGCTGACGAATCTATAGCTGTTCGCGAGTATCACGTTCTGATTCTCTATGTCCAATGCACCATTGGGATATCCGCCCGGGCCCCTCAAGAGCTTTGACCCAATCCCAAGTCTTTCTCGGAAGAGCTCATTTGCCATCTTCAAGTCATGATCAAGTTGAACCGAGGAGGTCTCTGCCAGATTGACGTGATTGTAGGTGTGACAATCGATGGCATGCCCTCTTGCCATGATCTCTCGTAGGTGTGAGACTACCTCGTCGACTTCAAGACCATTCGCTATCTGAAAGAATTGGAGATGAACGCCATGCGCTTCCGCTGTGTCACACAGCATGTCCATGTAGTCCCTAAGAAAGGGCGGAGTCCTCCCATGGCATACACCATCCGGGGCATATCCTCCTGCTGTGTCGGTGTCATAGGTTATGGCGACAGCACATCTCACGTTGCTTGGCAGCTTCATCCTAGCCGGCATTGGAGCGACATGCTGAAACTGAGCACGATGATAACCCTTACTGTTTCACCGTTCGGGGTCTGTCTTCTCAATGATAGAGATAAGGGAGCGTGCGCGAGCTCCAGCTCAGATGAGTTGTCTGAGTGTATTTTGCCTGAAGAATCTTCTTAGAACATCGCGTGCGACGGAGGCCAATGACCAGAAATCATGGCCCTTTGAGCAACTTCTCTTCGAACTCAACAAACTCCTTGTGCCTTTCTTCAATTGTATGAAGAGACTTCTGTATCCTCTGATGTTCCTTCTCCAGCTCCTCCGGTATTGGCAACTGAGCCTTCGCATAATAATCATAGATTGCTTCATGGAGGGCATCAACGGCAAGTAGGGAGCAATGTAGCTTTATTTGGGGTAGTGGCTTCCCCAATTTCTGCACCAGATCATCTTTGGTAATCGCTGCGGCTTCCTCTATCGTCCTGCCCTTGACCATGGTCGTCAGCATACTACTGTTGCTTATCGCCACAATGCAGCCAAATGTCTCGAACTTGATGTCCTTGATGACCTTCAGCCCTTTCTTGCTCAGACCGACATTGAGATACAACTTCATGAGATCGCCACATAGCAGATTGCCAGCCTTCCCAATGCCATTTGCTTTTCTTATTCTGCCTACATTCCTTGGATTTCTAAAATGATTGACTATCTCCTTGGAGTACATAGAAGGGGGTTGCATCTTACCATCCCTCCTTGAACGGGGAAATGGACCTCAGCTTCCCTACTGCCTCAGGGAGCACCTTGAGCGCGAATTGCACTTCTTCCATGGTTGACCATCTGCCCAGGCTAAGTCTCAGACTTCCGTGAGCTTGCTCATGCTTGAGTCCGATTGCCACGAGCACATGACTCGGTTCCAAAGACTCGGAAGAACATGCAGAACCTGTCGAAGCGGCCAGACCTCGCATGTCCAATTGTGCGACTAGGCTTTCTCCTTCGATGAAGGCAAACCAAAAATTCACGTTGTTGGGCAGTCTGAGCTTCGAATGTCCATTAAGATGAGCTTCCTTGATGTCGCTGATACCTCGTATGAGTCTGTCCCTAAGCCTAGTCAATCTTTCTGCCTCTGCATTCATTTCCCTTTTGGCTATCTCAACTGCGGCCGCGAAACCGACTATTCCAGGGATGTTGACTGTTGAGGATCTCAATCCGAACTCGTGCCCTCCACCGTGCAACAGAGGCTCGATCTTGACGCCTTCCGAAATAAACAAGGCACCAACACCCTTGGGACCGTACATCTTATGAGCGCTAGCGGTGAGAAGGCCCACATTCATTCTCTCAACGTCAATGGGTATTTTACCATAGGTCTGAACGGCGTCCGTGTGGAAAAGGACATCTCTCTCGCCGCAGATCTTCCCGATTTCCTGTATCGGTTCTATTGTCCCAATCTCATTGTTCGCATGCATGATCGAAACCAGAATAGTATCCTTCCTCATTGCCTCATCCAGATCAGCTGGGCTTACCATTCCACACTTGTCAACTGGCAGATATGTGACATCGAAGCTCTGTTCCTGCAGCCAGTGCACTGAATTGAGTACGCAATGGTGTTCTATGGACGAGACAATAATATGCTTTCCCCTGTTTCTTCTCGCAAGTGCTATTCCTTTGATTGCCTGGTTATTGGCCTCAGTTGCGCTCCCCGTGAATATGACCCTGCCAGATCTCGCCTTCATCAGGTCCGCAAGTGTGAGTCTTGATTCCTCTAGGATCTTCCTGCTCTCTTGGCCCCATGAATGCAAGCTCATAGTATTTCCAAACTTCTTCGAAAAATAGGGCATCATTTCCCTGAGCACCCTTGGATCAACTGGAGTTGTTGCGGCGTAATCCATGTAGATTTTCCTCATGGGGAGCACCTCAGAGTCCAGGGAGTCTTTTCGATTTCGCTTTGGTCAACTGGTTTCTCAGGCCAGGACATATCAGGCAGAAACGACATCAGATCATTCAACTTACGGGCCGTTCAACATATAACGCGGTTATATTTACGTTTTTCTCCCTCTGGAACTGAGGAAGTTGGCCCAAGACCGTTTCGATTCGTCTTTCATACTCAGATGGGAGGCGGGATCCTTCTTCTCTCCTCGGGTTTCTTCCGGATCCACTTCGCGAATTCCTTGCTGACAGGCATTTCGGAATAGAGGTCCCTTCTCCTCGCCTCCAGGAGAATCGGCCCAAGGCCTTCATATTTGGCAGCGGAAAAGAGCTCATTTCCGGTTGTAAGTGCCACAGTGAATGCCCCCTCGATCTCGTCTCTCCACTTCTCGCTCCTCATGAGGTGGTGATCTATAACAGTTGTGTTGACGACAGCGACTACTTCCGTGATGCTCTGCACTGCTCGGTCCAATCTCTCCTTGCTCAGTGAAGAGGGAACCAGATAGCTAGGGGGCCCCCCTACGAAAAGCAAATCGGGCTTCTCGTTTACTATAAGATCAGTCGTGTCCTTCACCATGGGGCCTTGGACATCGGGGGCAAAGACGAATTTCTCATCTGAGTACGTTATAGACGGAATAAGGACAAAGCCCAAGTGCCCTTGTTCTTCACCGTGCGGCACTGGTCTCGAGAAAGCGACCCGCGTGTCGCCGAACTGGAAAGTGGTGGAATCGGCTGCCTTGACTTCCTTTGCTTTTCCGTCTAGAAATCTCCAGAAATACCAAGCCCTCAGCTGCTGAGCGTAGTTTATGTTTTCCTTCGGATTTTTCGCCAGTATCGTCTTGTCTAGATATATCTCCTTCGCGACTTCCTTGCTGCTCCATGTCCATGTGAAATCGCTATTGAAGCCAGGAGAAAAGTGGTCAAAGTGGTAGTGAGTGGTCACTATGACATCGGCCCTATGACAATGCTGTCTCAATCTCTCCCTGGCCTGGGACAAGGCTTTGTATTCAGAAGGATGCGGCAAGAGACTGAATCTCGGACCCAATGCAGCACCTGCATCAAGAACGATCTTGATGTCTGGGGTCTCAACATATGTGGCCATGCTTCTGACCCCAAATGACTCTGCTGCCAAGATCCTTACCCTTATCTTCCGGAGCATGAAGTCGAGGAACGACCTACCATGATTAAGGTTATTAATCTATTCGACCAAAAATCGACGGGGGCGATGATTTGTCTGGCCTTTGAGCAGCATATGCTCGGGATCTTGAGTTATGAGCTCCCCATCTAATGTGAGAAGGAAATGAGCATGACTTCCGATGCGGTGGTTAAGGTAGTGGATCTCCAGATGTCAAGGGCCAGGGAGCTTCTGATACAGGGACTCTCCTTCGAGGTGTTGATAGGCGAGATATTCGGGATGGCTAGCCACCAGAGAGCACTGGTCAAGGCCATCATCCTAGCGCTGACAGGCTTCATAGCCCCACAGAAAGGCACTATAAGGTTTGCTGGATTATCCTCCCCTCAGACGGGAAGAAAGGAAGGAAGGATATCTTGGTACCTTTCGGACATGTCATTTCCACCAAAGATGACGGTCCAGGAGATTCTCTTCTTCTCCGGGTCCATGAGGGGAATGAATTCAAAGGCCAGCAAGGAGAAGGCCGAAGAGCTAACCGGTCTTTTTGGCCTGACGAACATGCTGAATCAGAGATGGGATTCAATCGGATCCTCGGCGAGACAGAGGGTATCGATTGTGACCTCACTGATGACCGACGCTTCCTACATTGTGATGGACTACATTCCACCCATAGAAGGTGAATTCGAGTCACTCGTGAGAAATTATCTGGTTGCCTCAACAGGTATCGGGAAGACAATCATCATATGCACCGATAGCCCAGAGGGATTCTGCGACAGGGTACTAGTAGTGCATGGTCCCAGCACATTCGAGATCGGCCCGCCGGACAGCCTGAAGGTTAGAGCTTTGGGATATGGGACTACTGAGATAGTTGTCCGCGGGCTCCAACTCCAAGCGGTTGAAGCAGCTCTTATGAGGGCCGATTGCAGTTGGCATTACGTTGGCGAAGACAGACTGGCGATATTGGCTCCTGGATCTCCAACTGAGACGAATTACGTGATGGCAGAGATATTCCGCAATGGCGGCAGCATCGAAGAGATAAAATCTCACTCGCCAAGTTTCAAAGATATCCTAACGGCGAAGAAGGAGGATTGACAGATGAGCGATTTTGGAAGCCTGCTTTCGATTCTGTCCAAAAGCACGCTAAGGAATGCAGCTTATCTGCTGTTCAACGGGGCATTGATTGCACTGATCCTTTTTGGAGCCTATATCATGAGAGAGTCTCTCATCGCCGATGAGCCGCAGGGAGCTGAACCTTCGTGGGCAGGCTATCTGATAGCAGTGTCGAGAATGATGCTCATGCCTTCCTTGCTGGCAGCTTTAGCAATAATCGATTCAGTTTTCCTGAGTGAATCGCTCTTGAGAAGGAACTCGAATGTTGCCCTACTCCACTTCAGCACTCTGGAGCTTTCGTTGTCGTATTCAGTCTTCTGCCTCTTGATATGGGCAGCAAGGACGGCTCTACTTCTAGGAATAGGATATTCAATGGGTTCCGCAGACCAGGGAGCCGCTAGTTCGACGTTCGAATTGGTGGGTTTGATCTCTGTGTTGCTTTTGAATTGCGGGATCGGGCTACCATTAGTTTCTATTCTGATTCCTCTTATGGGGGGAAGGCGTCTGGAGATCGCTGTTATAATACTCTTGTTGACATCCATTCCCATGTTCGTGCAGGAGGGACTCAAGGGTATTGCTATACGCATCCCGATACGAGAGGTGATCAAGCATATTGCTCCACTAGCTATTCTTCTGCTTCTTTCGTTCCTAGCCTCTATCGTCGTCCTCTCAATCTGGATCAGCCTCAGGAAATCGAGCGCTCTGCAAGGTTTTCTGACTACGGAGAAGGACATTGTGGGGAATCAGTCAAAGGCATGAAAATTGTCAGAAGCCATGATGGCATAATCGCAGAGATGGGAAGGAGGACAATAGGCCTGGATTACCTAGGGCGCCGTCATCTAACGCAATACTTCGTTTCGCACGCACATTCCGATCACATATCACGAAGTCTGACAAACAAGGATGTCATCTGCTCATCCCCAACATCGATTTTCGCAAGCATGAGGGGGATTCAAATGAACCAAGTCGGTTCTTCCGAATTAAAGCTGATTCCAAATGGCCATATGCTTGGTTCCTCGGGCCTTCTAGTCGGGGATCAGCTTCTCTATTCCGGGGATTTCAATGACAGAGATAGGCCCTTCTCTCTACGCTTCAAGCCTCCCAAGGCGAAGGTGCTTCTCATGGAAGCCACGTATGGCAGACCCTTCTTCAGGTTTCCTAAGGAACACGATGTGGTCGCTGAGGCAAGAGATAAGATATACGATCTTCTCAATAGGGGAAAGAACGTCATTGTCCTTGGTTATGCGCTTGGGAAGTCCCAACATCTTCAACTCTTTCTTGACAAATGGTTCACCGGATACAAGACATATATATGGCCAATGATATCGAGATACAACGATATATATCGTCTGTTCGGTGCGAGGATCTCCGAGAAGACGGAGGCCTCTTCTGCGAGCATTCCGACCATGATGGAGAAGGGTGGATGGCTCCTGTACATGCCGTCATACGCTTCTCGAATAGCTGTTTATGACGAATTGAGAAAAAAAGGGGCATATTCGATCTCATTCACAGGTTGGGCGGCATATCATGGCTACGCCGAATCAGTGAACGTTGACTTGGCATTGCCCCTTAGCGATCATGCGGACTTCGAGGGTCTTGTAAGGATAGTCGAAGAAGTCAATCCTGAGCTTGTGCTCGTGACCCACGGATTCACGAAGGATTTCACGTCCACACTTCGCAAGATAGGTGTTTCCTCAGGATCAGGGACATTACGAATGCACAAGCTTTCCAGGTATCTAGCCTGATCTTGATTCTTCGACAAGACTTTCAACGAATCTCATTATTCTGCCAAGACCGCGTTGCGATTCACTCTCCGCCCTTATGACAAGTGCTGGCTCTGTATTGGATGCCCTTATGGAAAACCACCCGTCCTCCAAAGAGGCCTTTACTCCGTCAAGCGTCTGCACCTCAGTGCCTTGGTTCTTCAGCTTGGCTTCGATCTTCCTGATCATGTCGAACTTCAGTTCGTCCGGCGCGGGTACCCTTATTTCAGGGGAGAGGCAAGTCTCCCTGAATTCCTTCATGAGCTCTTCTAGCGACTTCCTCTCAACAGTTAAGAGGTCGAGCATCCTGACGGCGCAATATATGCCGTCGTCGAATCCGTAGTATCTATCTTTGAAGTATATATGGCCCGATATCTCTCCACCGAGCGGATAGTCACCATCTGCCATTTCATTGGCTATGTATGAATGTCCCACCTTCGTGAATTTAACTCTCCCGCCGTGAGATACAATGAACTCCTGGACTGCCTTAGAGATCCTTACGTCAGCTAGTATTGTGGCGCCTTTGTTCTCCCTCAATATGGGCAGACAGAAAAGCCCTATTATGAAATCAGCTGGGATCCATCTCCCGTTTTTGGCAACAAGACCAAAACGGTCAGCATCCACATCTAGCGCGATTCCGATGTCTGCCCCGTGCTGAATGACCTCTCCCTTCAGATCGGCCAAGGTCTCCTCCATAACGGGATTGACCATTCCGTTTGGATAAGCGCCGTTCGGTGTCTCGTGGATTATCTCAGCATTGAGGCCGAATCTCTCGACCATTCTCCGGAGGATAGGGCCTGCAGTTCCGTTTCCGGTCTCGAAGACGACTCTGATGTCCTTGGACATTTTCATATCCCTGGTGATGTGCTGAAGATATTCTTCCCCGATGTCTTGCTCCTGCATTCTACCGATCGTTGCTGCCGGTCTTTCCGAAGAAAATTCAGTTACCCTTCTTTCTATGTCTGATATTCCGGTCTCCCTAGTAAGAGGCCTCGCCCCCTCACTCACAAGCTTCAGACCGTTGTATTGAGGAGGATTGTGAGATGCAGTAATCATTATTCCTCCAGGTGCCCTGTTACGGGCCACACCGAAATAGAGCAGAGGGGTCGGCACCATTCCGAGATTCACAGCTTCAATTCCTGCCGAGATGATGCCGGCAGAGGAACTGAGCAGAAGAGGCAGACTGTTTGGCCTATTGTCCATTCCCAAGAAGACAGGGCCCCGTCCCATTTTGTATTTCGAGAAGACGAAGGAGATCTTGTAGGCATCGATTGGATCCAGCGTCTGCCCATATATCCCTCGTATATCGTACGCCCTGAAGATTGACATCAGGGAAAAGCCTCTGCGGTTCTCTAAAAAGGTTTCAATGGAATCAGGCCTGCTTCATTCGCCAATGCCGCGACGCCTCTTGGCAGATCTCCACTTAGCACGCGCATTTCCGTGACGATCCAGTCTATTGCCTTGTGGGGAGTAACATCAAATGAAGGATTCAGAACCTTCAGTCCAGTCTCGATGACGCGCGAATCTGATACGACCTCGTCTGCCCCCCTGAACTCTATCGGTATCTCCTTACCGCTGCCTGCCTTTGGGGCGATTTTGTATGTTTCAGCGGCAACTAAGAACCTCTTACTGAATTGTCTTGCAACGATGGCTGTCTGAAATGTTCCTATCTTGTTCGCTACGTCTCCATTTAGAGCTATTGCATCCGCTCCAACAACGACCATGTCGACCTGATCCATGTAGTAGGCGCTTGCCGAATCTACTATGAGCCTGACGTCGCCCCCAAAGCCTGAGAGCTGTCTAGCCGTTATGAGGCCCTGATACAGAGGTCTTGTCTCCTTGACGTAGATTGTGGAGATGGCACCTGTCTCCACGGCCTTCTTGAGCAGGGAGATCACAACTGTGCTATGACAATGTGTCATCACAGATGTCCCTCTGGGAATAAGCTTCACCCCAATGTCGGCGACCATGGTTTTGGCTCGGTCCATTCTGTCAAGGAATTCACCGATCGCTCTTTCAACGACATTTCTCATCCGCTCCTTTTCTTCACCTTTCTCCCTGCTTTGAACAAGCGCATTGTCAACGAATGAGATGGCATTTGGCAATGCCACTGCGGTTGGACGAGTGTTCAAAAGCGTTTCTTCCGCACTTCTGATCTCTGCGAAGAAATCCTCGCTAGATCTAGATTGGACACAGATCTCGTCAAGGGAATCGGCAAGAGCTCTTAGAGCAGAACTCGCTATCGGACCTGCTCCCCTGATCCTCATCTCCTCTATGTCCTTGGCGACCTTCAATATCCCATAAGGAACAGTCATGTAGTTCTCAGCTTCTTCCTCTCAATATCGATCCGATTCTATTAAAGTTTGGCAAAAGCTGTTAGAGGTGAAACCAAGCCGCTTATGCTGTCGATTTGCTTGAATCCTCGTTGACAATTCACGTCACCTACCGGAAGCTAACTGCTCGTAGATGTGCAGAGTGGCTTTGGCAATTGAACGCCACGAATACCTGACAGCAACATCTTCAAGAGCATTCTGCACCAAAGTCCTTCGCAACTGGTCCTCCACAAGAATCCTCTTTAGGCTAGAGGCCAATTCCAATGAATCATTTGGTCTTACTTTCAGTCCATTCACTTCATGTCGTACTATTTCAGACAGTCCACCGACATCTGAGACCACAACTGGTGTACCGCTCACCATGCCCTCTAGCGTCACTATTCCAAAAGGTTCGAATAGCGAAGGCACGGACAGAACGTCTGCAATCTTGAAGGCCTTATGAAGCTCTTCATCAGTCACGTATCCCCTGAAATACACCTTGTCGTATATGCCAAGGTCCCATGCCAGTTTCTTCATTTCATCAGCCGCGTATCCATCTCCGATAACCATCAATTTCACCCTGGTGCCATCCTTCAATAGATTCGGAATTGCCCCGATCAATACCCCAAGTCCTTTCTCATGCACCAACCTACCGACAAATAGGATTATTCTTTCGTTGTCATCTGCGAAGGCCCTCCTGAATTCGATCGGCGCACTTCTCACTGGATTCTCGACAACACCGTTTGGTATTGTGGCTATCTTCTGGTCCGGTGTGTTGAAAAGCCAACGGACATGATCACGCATGTAGTTACTGCAAACAACTATCTTCGATGCCTCGTAGCTTCCCCATCCTTCACACTCATGTATTGTTCTGCTGAAATCGCTCGGGAGGCCGTTTCTTCTGCCATACTCAGTCGAATGTATTGAATAGACAAGAGGACTGCCGGAAAGGGATTTCATGCAAAAAGCACACGGAAGGATCATCCATTCATGGGCATGGATTACATCGAAATGCTCTCTTCCTGTCAGACGCGAACCGTATTCAAGTAGGCTGTGGTTCATGCTCATGGCCCACGACAGGAAATCAGGAGAAGGGAAGTCATAGACATCCACTCTATGAATGACAAGGCCCTTTCTCAATGTCTGTCTTTCGGGCTTGCCAGGAAAAGAGCACGAAAGTACGTGAACTTCAACGCCAAGAGCAGCAAGCTCATCTGAGAGGTGTTGAACGTGCGTGGCCAAGCCACCGACCTTCTTGGGGGGATACTCCCAGCTAATCATCAGAACCTTCATCTTGTGTCCCCCTCACGAGCGATAAGGCCACCAGAGGCCAGTAATCAGCATCAAGATCAACCGCCAATGTTTTGGAGGGATCCAATCGGTACTTCTCAATGAGATAATCGTAGGTTTCTTTGGATCCAGTTACAGTCAAGTCACTTTTTCGGAGGAATGTCTTCTCGAAATTCTCGATGGTAATGCTCAACGGATCTTTTCCCCAAGAAGTCCTGAACGGTTCCAGAGTCTGCATCACGCTAACCAGCGGGAGGTGGTGCACGGTCTTCAAGCTTATTGCAGAAAGAAGCGTCGACCATTCGAAAGAAAAGATCACGTCCACCAGCTCATTTGATACAATGAATTCTCCCTCTTTCACGAACTGAGTGCTGACAAATGTCTCGGTTGTCAGAATGGAGTAAAAGGTCCTGATTGGATTCCTAACCCTTGCGATCCGCAGGCCGTTTTCTACAAATGTCCCGACCAACATTTCATCATGTACCACAACGCTAGTGAGCATCCCGAGGTCTCTGAGGATCCTCGCTAATCTATTTGCCCTTGACGCAGTTTTGCCTACAGCCTTAGGAGGGAACTCTGGAGTGACGATGAGCGCTCCCCTAGGCATCTGCCTCACCTATGTGTAGATCGAACACGCTGCGATTATGCCCAAGCCCGTTACGTGATATCTCTGCCGCTCATCTATCCTCAAGGCGACTACGTATTCTCTTTGCTCCAGCTTTCTCAGTATGTCATAGATATCTCGAACGTCCATGTTGAGCATTTTGGCGATTTCGTCATCGGTCAAAGCCTTCTCCTCGCTGACTACGCCCAGGTCGTGAAGTCGGGACAGAACGTGAAACTCCTTCGAAACCTTTTCCATGACTTCTAACTTACTTTGTCAATGTGCTCCTTATATAATTTAGCGGTCTCCTCTGGGGAGCTTGTTATTATGTATGCTCCGAAACCCAGCTCGTATCCTGCATGGATGTTCGATCTGGGCACGAATTCGATGTGCCAACAAAATACCTCATTGTCCCTAGGAGGCAGATGGAAGTAGAAATTGTAGGGGACCTCTCCTAGGAATTGCTTCATTGCCGCGATCGTGAGCCTTAGGACTTTGCCAATATCAGATAAGCTGTCCTCCCACTCCGCTCCTGAGATGAGCGGAGCGATCCAGAATTCATATGGTGAAATGGGGGCATATGGCGTGAATACGGCAAGATGTTGATCAGAGAGTATCAGTCTATTACCGATACGGCTTTCTTCGATCACTCTTGACATCGCCTCTTCTCCGCTTTCACTTCTGGTTTTTTCAAATAGCCGGACTTCGCGAACAATGCTAGGTGGGATCTTCTCTGTTGCTATTACCTGAGTATGCGGATGCGGGATTGACGCACCGGCCTCTCTGCCTTGATTCTTGAAAATGCTAACGTATCTGATCCTATGATCTCGTTCCAAGTTCTCCTTAAGAATACGCAAGGCCATCAGATAGGCATTAGTCTCCATATCAGAGAAGGAGTCAATGTCCTCATTGTGATCGGGAGTGTCAACAGAGATCATGTGATATCCATATGCATTGATTGCTTGTCCAACGCCATCTTCCCTTGATTCTGTTGGGCTGAATGCAGGAAACATGTTCGGGAAAATCCTGACCTGCCAATCCCTGGAATCTCCTGCCGTTTCTCCGTAGAGAGTTTCGAAGTCGCCATTGCTAGCCAATCGCAAGACTATCCGAGCTGACGGCGTCATTTGCTCATTTCCACGGCAAAACGGACAAGGCCTTGTCTCTGCTTGAGGGGTTTCAGCATACAGGACCGGACGGGAGGCCCTCCCTTTAGCAATGACACATGTCCTTTCTGAGAACCAATCGAATCTAATCTCTGGGTTGCCCAATGGCCTTCCAATCGTTCCAGTTCGTATTAAGTCTAACCATGGATCAGTAGCCTAAACGTTTTATATGCTTCTTGCCAGCCATCTCGAAGGGATGGCTCGGGATTTGCAGGAAGGCGAACTGAAGGCCCTTAATTCCATCAAAGCATCCCCAGGCATTGATATAGAAATGCTTCGCTCTTCTCTCGGTGTCACGAAGGGTTCACTATCGAAATACATCTCAGTATTGGTAAGAAATGGGTTAGCACAATATACCGACAACATAAAGAGAAATATGGAGATAACCCGAAGAGGGAGATTCTACCTAGAGAAGGGAGATCCTCGCATAGCCTTCGGGTATCCGCAGGGATCCGCCGTTCCTGACTATGTTGCGTTCAGATTTGCATTGGGAGAGGGCATTCTGACGGGGGAGGTAGCCCACTCATATCAGGAATTCCTAGGCTTGGCAGGACGCATTGATTCGAGGTCCCTTGTGTTCCACCTCTATCGAGGTGATTTCGACGCGTGGTTCGAAGAGGTCTTCAGGGACAAGAGGATTGGCGGTAGAATCGCCAGACTGAAGATGATCCAGCAATCTCCCGACAAGATCAGGAGCAAGTTAGTGAGCATCCTTACCGAAAGGATAGGAGAGATATCAAAGCAGAAGGAAGAGCGATGAAGGACATAGGCTGGCTCGAAGTAAGGCTAAAGATCCCCGATGATTGGGAGCTCACTGCCGAATCAGGGGGGCTCAACGACGCGTACATGAGATTCAATTCAATAGAGAAGATCAAGATGGAGGTAAGATGGGAGCGTGTCAAGAAGAAAGGAGAGGCCTTGCCGTATACGGCGATCGAGAATTTCCTCAAGAGCGTAGTGAAATCCTCCAAGGAGAAGGCGGCTACGAAGGTAACAGAGAAGGGCAATGCAAAGGTTGCGGGCCATAGGGCGGCATACTATATTTGGAGCATGAAGGATGCTCGGTATGTCACAATGTCCTGGCTGTGTCAAGATGAGGGCAAGCTAATGCTTTTACAATATGGCTTGGAAGAAGCGGAAGCCAAGGAGGAACTGTTCGAGGAAATCCTGAAGAATATCAGCTGTCACACAGACCTAGATTCCTACGAGTATGAGGTGCTCGGAGTTTCTTTCAAGGCGCCGAAAGGGTATCATCTGACGAAAAGGAAAATCATGCTGGGAAAGGTCTATCTCTTCTTCACGAAGGAAGGTTCGCAGCTTTATGTCTGCTGGTCTGGTCTGGCAAAAGAGCAGCTAAGAAACTACAAGGGCCTAGGCAACTTCTTCCTTTCGATGGAGGCTGGGGATGTAAGGACAATGGGAAAGGGAATGTCCGAGCTTCTCAAAAAAGTGAAGACTAATGACATGTCAATCGAATTGGAATCTGTGTCGAAGGGGATGATACCCGTCATATCTAAGGAGAAGGTGAATTTCCTGAGAGTCTACCTTGATGAGAGCTCGAATAGGATATTCACGGTGGCTTTCTCCGTTCTAAGAAATGACGAGCAGATGGCGAGGAGCTTCGCAGAAAGCATTAAAGCCAAGTTGTAACAATCATAGGCTGGTGCAATGTGGCCCTTCAAGAAAAAGAAGAAGGTGATATCACGGGATCGTTTCCTGCAATCGATACCCCTCAGGAATCCTGGATTGAGTTGGGAAGAGGAAAATGATGGGACGATAACACTAAAGATACCAAGGTCAAAAAAGGGCTTCCTGCGGATATTATCTTGGCCTTCAGATCTGCCTGGCTACAAACAGGTGAAGCTCGATGAAATCGGAAGCAAGGTCTGGAAAAGGATCGATGGCAAGACTGACATGAAGGATTTCATGGAGTGGATGAACCAAGAGTTCAAAATGAATCCTCGGGAGGCGGAATTGTCCCTGGCCCTCTTTATGGAGAAATTGTCAGACAAGGCATTCATCCTTCTGCTAGTTCCCCCTCCGAAACCAGGCACCCAGGAAGCAAAAGAGGAGGCCTCCGAACTGAAGAAGCGGTTGAAGGAAATGGACAAGGACTTCAAGGATCAGAAACTGAACGAAGAGCAATACAATTCAATCAAGAAAGAGATACAGAAACGACTCGAGGCCATGGGCGAGTCAGAAGTGTAGGGTCCTAACTGGAGGCTCCCTGAAGCACTATTCCTTTGCCCCTCTCTATTCCGAAAGTGTACTCCTTTGGTTCCGTTGAAGTCCATCTCATTTTCCTTATGACCAAGGTTCGCTGGATCCTGTTCTCTTGTTTGGCTAACCCAAGGATTATGACGCCAGATGCAAGAAACTCCTCGACTCCAAATCTGCTCATGACGTTTTCTCCTGTGGGTATCTCGGACGTGATAACACTAGTGGCACCAACTCTATCCTCAAGCGTGAATATCAGGCTCCTTATGTATTCTCTTGTCCAAGTCACTTCGGTGGTCGTCATTGTCACAAGCGGCGCGACTGGATCTATGACCAACCTCTTTGCCCCTATCATCTTCGAGATCCTTGAGAGCTCAGCTACGATGCTGTTGACCAGTACGTCCATCTCCTTTCCCCACATCTTCGCGGTGAAGTATTGCTTGACGGGAAGTATCACTAATTTTCTCTCGTTTATGTATTGCTGAAGATCCCAACCAAATCTCCTTACATCAGAGATAAGGACCTCAGGCCTTTCATCTATGGTAACGTAGATACCTGGCTCCGAGTTCCTAGCTCCGTAAGTCAGGTATTGGAGAGAGAAAATCGTTTTCCCAGTGCCGGTCTCTCCCGCGACGAGGTACGTCTTGCCTTTTTCGAATCCGCCCTCGGTCAGCTTATCTATGTCAGGATTGCCCGTTGAGACTCTCCTGAAGGCATTGAAACTTCTAGCCGGAGTGCCGCATTTCGGGCAAAACCTGTAATTTAGTGCAAGCAACTCGCCGCATATCTCGCACCTCGTAGTTCGCGGAATACTCAATATGTTCTAAACAAATAGAAAAAGCATCCTTATATTCTTAATTATGATCTGCCGGAAAACTCCCAATCGCCCTCAGATCGTTTGGACTCTCAACTATGGGGTTCCTATACCGTTCTGGATTTGCCTCAGCCATTTTGGATTAGGGCCGATGAAGGACTGGAACGCTTAGATCCCTGCCACGACCATCCAGTCGCGAAGGCCTTCATGGACAAGACTCACCGCAAAAGCCGCAGTCACAAGATTCAATATTCTGGAGACAGTCGCGCTAGTTGCCTCACCCAGCTTCGTCATTATATAATCCTGACTGACGAGTATGAGATATGAGACTATCGAATTGGCCAAGATAACGATCAGGGCCGGAAGAGGGCCTCCCAGTCTTTCGGTGATAAGTATGGTTACCGAGATGCTTCCCGGGCCTGCCAGTAGGGGAGTGGCGAGGGGGAAGACTGCCAGCTCCCCTTGCCCATACGAGCTTTGGCTTTCTCCAGAGAGAAAATACCTGAGAGACAGCAGGAATAGGACAACTCCAGAAGTGACCTTGAAGTCTCCCATGCTTATGTTGAAGTAATTGAGGATAGATGTACCAAAAATCGAGAACGCTATCAGAATCCCGGAGGCAAGAACCACAGATCTTCTAGTGATGTCCTTCCTTAGATTCCTGTCCATGTTCTTCAGCAGCGAATAGAATACTGGCACGTTCCCCATGGCATCGAGCACGACAAACAGCGTAAGGAAAGCTCTGATCCACTCTGAATCGACCATGATCAAGCTTTTCAGGTGGAGCTTTTGAATCTAACTAGGGGTATTCGATACATCGCACCGCATTTTAGGCACCCGACCATTATTCTGCTTGGCTTTCCATGTCTCAACCTAATCCTCGCGGATCTACCGGGGATCAACATCCGTTTGCACGCGTGGCAATAGAAGTATCTCTTGAAAATCGGGTATCCTCTTAGGTTATGCTTCTTCCATATTCTCATCGCAGCCTCAAGTGTCTTTTCACTCCATTCGATATCTACACTCGCCCATTGGAGAGCGAATTGCACCATAGCCCTGACTTGCTCCATAGCTCGTTCCTTCCTGCTTTGCTCTCTCAAGGATGGTCATTCGAAGAGGGCGGCGTCGGTGTATGCGGCCTCCGCTGACCTCTCGGACATGTGCGGGATTTAACGTTAAGGCCTTGTGGACTCCTAGCGGAAGGGCCATCCCGACTCAGGAGCTTAACGTGGGCGGTTTCCTCTCGGATTTTCTTCTTCCTCTATCACCGGTTTCCCATTCTGCAGCTCAAGCTTGCCATGTGGGGTGAAGAATTCGGCATTGTATTTCCGGACGAATTCGATGACCTCTTTGGTTTCCTTCTCATTTCTCTTCTGGTCCCCGTAGTTTGGAGGCCAGTACGGGAGGAATGTCCTCGATTTCGATTCCCTCTTCATGCTCGTCCTATCGTAAAGTCTCTTCCTTTCCTTGCTCTCAAGCCATCGAAGGAACCCCATGCTTGCTTCTGAAACTGCCCTTGCCCTTTTCTCGAGCTGCCTGATGGCCTCATCTTCGTTCATCTCCACGATGGAAAACTTGGAACTGAAATGCATCCGCGAGTAGTCCACTTCTATCAAATTGGGGTCGTTAAGACACTTCAGGCTACTTTCCTCTGCGGATTTTTCTCCCATCTCAAAGTCCTTCATAACCCCCGAGGCCAGTCTTGTTAGCATCCTCCTCGCCCCCAAGTTGTCCTTCCTCATAGTCAGGTTGCAGTCCTCCTGGTACATATGAATGTGGTAATGGAGATCCGCTACTTTGGACATGCTGCCTGCGGGGGTGTCATTTCTTACTTCAAGAATTCCGTTCGGACTAAGAACAACATCTGGATCACCTTCTCTCAATCCTTCAGAAAGGCACAGATATACGCCTGGCGCTCTCTCTTCTGTCTCGTATGGATGGCTTGTGACGGTCTCCAACGTTCGTTTCACTTTGTCTCTAAGGTTCTGGGAGTACATTCATTTTTCTCCTCCATGTTGTGATAATTCTATACCCTTCGATACAAGCTTGAACTGTCCAGACTCTCTGTCAATGTAAATGGATATTATCAATCCTTTCTTAACGGCAGGGTCTCCTTTCGCTCTATATCTCCAATGGGGATCATTCCACGTGGCTATATGGGCCAACAACTGTTGTTTTGTCCTGTTGCTCTCCGGGTCTTGGCGCATATCCAGTTCAGACACTGTTGTTAACTTGACCTCACATCCAATGAACTCGTGATTAGAATATCCAGAAACGTCGAAGATGTCGAACCTCTTATCGCCCTGCCCAGGGATATTGTTTGAAGTCGTCGCGATACGTAAGGCTTTGAAATCACTTTTCCTGAGGACTTCCTCAGCTATCTTGCATCCTGCCTTTCCTTTTTCGAAGCTGCTGAATCCCCTTGCTTCCTTGAATAGATCAGTTGAGACATAACCCTCACAAGAGTCCAGATTCCCTTTGGTTATTCTGACATTTTCGACGTATTCCAAAGCAATAGCGCGTTTGCGTTCGTGCGTACCTTTCTTGTATGTCAAAACAAGCTCTTTCAAGGGGTCATTGTAGTGAATGGCGAGTATCTCACGTGCCTGTTCTGCGATTATTTCAGATTTCGCTATACCGTAGCCCTCGTACTCAATCTTCAGAACATGCTCATTCCCGAGGTAGTCTTTGATTAGTAGTTTGGCGTAGGCTACGGTTGCACCGCCCGGTTCCCAACCGAATTCAGTTATCTTGGCCTGAATCTCGCGGGAATCCACAACGATGCGAATCCCACCCTCGGCTATTTTGAGCTTGAATGGCAGACCCGCCTTGTCGGCTGCTTCGAGGAATCCAATTGCATTGATCTTTCTCACACTCGCTTCGACTTTTTCTCCAGGTCCCCCAATCCATTCGGGAACTGAGTGCTTATGTCTCTCTTTGTCCGGGCCATACTCTCTGTATACCCTCTTACTATCAGCTCCTATTTCAAAGATACATTTCTTCTGGCCCAGGTATTTTTGCAAACTCTCCTTTGGAATCTCCGCGTACAGGTATCCATCGGAACCACGATATGCGATAATCCCTACTCTGATGCCGTAGGGATAATCGATCAATCTGTTGAGTTCCTCCCGGAGTTCTTCTGGACTAGCCCCTGCCAGGTTCAATTCACGAGCTGTCTTGTCAAATATTCGAGCCAGTTCTTCGCGTCTTCTTTCCGCTCTTCTCTTTATGTTCAGAAGTTCGCCAAGTTGCCCCATCAATCGTCGATACTCCTAAAGCCTTGATCGAGTGCGGCGTCCGGGAGTTTCGGGCAACAGACTGTCTTTCGGACCCGGGACTACTAGCTTTCGTCTTAGATTGGAAGGCTAGTGTCATAACCAGACTAGACCAACGCCGCACGCTTCTACGTCGCTTCTGGCATTACATATGTCTTATGTTTCACCGTCTCTCGTTACCTTGTGGAATCCCGTTCTGGAGACATCCACATGAAGAAATCCCACTTCTCTTCCACCGGGCGAGATCTCAGATCTTCAGGCCTGAGACGAAGAAATTCGCTCCTGACACGAAGATATCTCTCCAGATGAGGCCGCCAGAATCAAGCAGATACTGCCATTGTCCTAATTCACAGCGGTAGTAGAGCCTTTCGATTGTCTCTTCCCGCTTCCTCCAAGTCACCCAGATCATATCTCCTCTTTTTCTCGAAACCCTCGATCTCATGATCGCCACCGGAGCCCAAATGGAAGCGGTTATTTTCCCCAGGTTCTTTGAGCTTCTAATGATTTCAGATATTGCCTTGGCGTGATCCAAGCTGGAGAGGTGATGCAACGCAGCCATGCAAACGGACAGATCGAAGGCGCCTTCCCTGAAGGGCAGACTCGCTATGTCCGCCGCAACCAGATGTATCTTGTGCCTGATGTTTTGTGATTTGGCTTTGGTTCCGGCAAGTTCCAGCATTCTAAGGCTGAGGTCCAGACATACTAGCTCCTTGCTTATCTCATCGAGGATGGGTAGATTGGTTCCTGGTCCGGATCCGTAGTCGCATGAAATCGCATATGACCCAGCCGTCAATATCCTCTCCAATTCCGGGAAGGATTTCGACCTAAGTCTAGCGTAGTCACAGGAAAGGACATCATAGGCCTCCATAACGCTGATCCTGTCTGCCAACCGCCCTGATTCAGCTGACGGCATCCGCTTATAATTTATATCCAAGCTGAATCCCTCATCCCCATACATGCCAGCCAAGAAAGGAGAGGAATCAGAGAAATCGAGATTCGAAAGCCTAGAAGAGATTCCAGGAGTCGGCCCGGCCACGGTAGCAAAGCTGAAGGAGATTGGATATTCCACAGTAGAATCCCTTGCCACAGCCTCTGTAATCGAGCTGGTGAAGGCAGGAATCTCGGATAAGGTTGCAGCGAGAATCATTTCTCAGGCGAGGCAAGGCATTCAGATAGACTTCACGACTGCTCTAGAAGTCCTCGAGAAAAGGAAGGAGATCAAGAGAATAACAACTGGTAGCAAGGCACTGGACGAGTTATTAGGAGGTGGGGTTGAGACGATGGCGATAACAGAATTCTTCGGAGAATACGGCACGGGTAAGTCCCAGATCTGTCACCAACTGTGCGTGAACGCTCAGCTCCCGCCCGAGAAGGGGGGACTTGATGGAAGCGTTCTCTACATCGATACGGAGAACACCTTCAGACCGGAAAGGATAATAACAATGGCATCGAATGTGGGGCTAAATCCAGAGCAAACTCTGAAGAGGATAATAGTGGCAGATGCATACAATTCTGATCATCAGATTCTTGTCCTGGAGAAGTCCGATGAGATCATAAAGAGGAATGATGTCAAGCTTGTCATAATCGATTCCTTGACAAGCCACTTCAGGAGCGAGTATCTTGGAAGGGAATCGCTTGTGACGAGGCAACAGAAGCTCAATGCTCACCTGCACAGACTGGAAAGGTTAGTGGTCGCATTCAATCTGGTAGCTGTGGTTTCAAACCAGGTGATGGCGAAACCAGACGAGTTCTTCGGACTAGGAGCATACCCAATCGGTGGCCACGTTCTGGGCCATAGGAGTCACAACAGAATTTTCGTCAGAAAAGCGGCTGGAGGAAAAGGAAATAGAGTGGCCAGACTAGTGGTGAGCGTGGATAGGCCTGAAGGCGAAGCAATGTTCAGGATCGACGAAAAGGGAATATCTGATGCCGAGGAAGTAGAGTAAGGATATCAGCGAGCTAAGGAATCAATCTAGCTTTGTCCCTTGGATAGAGCACAACTTCCCTTATGTTCTGCAGGCCAGTTAGCGCCATCATGAACCTGTCGAAGCCTAATCCCCACCCAGCATGCGGCGGCATTCCGATCTCAAAGAATTTTAGGTGTTCCCTGAAGCCATCAGGATCTAGTCCGCATTCAATGATTCTCGACCTTAGTCTGCTCAGGTTCTCCTCGCGACTACCTCCGGAGCAAACTTCAAGTGTGTCACACATGAAATCGAATGAATCAGTAAGATCGCTTGCCTCCTTGACCTTTATGTAGAACGGTTTTGCCTTCTTCGGCCAATCTGTGATGAAATATAGTCCGCTGAGTCCTTCTATCTGTTTGAGATGTTCTGATGAGAGATCCTCTCCATATCTAGCGTGCATACCCCGGGCCACTATCCTGTCGAAGATCTCGTCATATCGATATCTCGGAAAAGGCAAACTGAGATTCCTCCACCCTTTTCCAACTGCTTTGTTGGTAGGTTCGTTGGCCAGAATGCTTTGGACAACACTCATCACCATCTTTTCGAGAAGATCCATCATGTCATTGTGATCGGCGAAAGCTGCTTCCAGATCCATGGAGACAAACTCGTTCAAATGCCTAGTCGTGTCAAAAGGTTCCGCCCTGAAGAATGTGGCTATTTCGAACACCCTTTCAAGGCCAATCGTCAATTGCTCTTTGTACAACTGCGGGCTCTGGGCCAGGAATGCCTTAGTATCAAAGTAGTCAAGCGAGAAGAGATTAGCGCCCCCCTCGGTCGCTTGGGCAATCAATTTAGGGGAGACGACTTCCACAAAGCCATTTCCAACTAGGAATTCTCTGATGTGTCTCAGCACATCTGAATAGAGTCTGAAGATTCTTCTGGTCTGAGGCCGCATGAGGTCAAGGGGTCTGAAGTCGAGCCTTACATCCAGCCCCGCCTCTATTTCACCCGTGACATCCAATGGCAATGGATGCCTTGCTTTGGTCAAAACTACCACTTCCGTTGGCGAGATCTCCAGACCACTCCTTGCTATGGAGCTCTTCCTGACCCTCCCCGATACCATGAAAACATCGTTTTGCCTCAGGGAGGAAAGGGTCTCGCCGAGTTCTTGCGATCCCTCGTCACTCTTCCAGGTAACTTGGACCTCGCCCGTCGAGTCAGCCAGAACAACGAATTTTATATGACCAAGGTCCCTGCTCTCTCTGACCCACCCGGCAATCTTGACCTCTTGCCCTTCTCCTGCTGACGCCAAGTCCGAGGCTGCGTGTGACTTGTACTTCATTCTCTTAGCTAGTCGCTCTGAAAGGATATATTAATCGTCCTCCCATACGCTAGACTGAGAACTTCAGAAGGCCCCTCTGGGTCTTGGCCAATCCGACCTGAAACCTTGATTGTGGTGACACTTGTCCCATCTGGCAACCACGATTGCCTTATCGATGCGATCTTGGCCGGATAGAAGAGCCTCTGTGTTAGACTCTGAAGCTGCTCTCCTTCCTCAAAGAAGAACGATTGCCTGGCGAGGGCATTTGTCAGCGCTTCTTGGATGTCTTTCATATGTGGGGATATCCTCTGAACCGACCCTCTTGAGAGCTTGATCAACGTGACCTGTTTCCCTTCATATGATTTGAGAAATCTGGTCTCCTTCGATTCTGGGACCCAGTGAAGAAGTATCTTGCTTATCGCAAGATCGGTCTCAGACATTTCTCCATTGGATATCATCCGCCTGCACTGCTGGCATAGCACCCCTGTCCTAAGGCAGAAATCATGGAAGGGAGTCTTCATCATCTCGGCGACTCAATCCCCGTTAATATCCCTTGTCGGTAGCAGAACTCGTCCGCGTGCGACGTGATACCCAAACCTCCCTATCATCTCGCGCTCAGGATCAACCCACTCTGAGGTCCTATCGGAGCATTATATGAGACCACTCCATATTCCGCAGCTTTTGACTTCTTTGGAGAAGGTTAAGGGAGAATGCTGATGTGAATCACTATCCGGCACTAGATGCTCAACCTCCAAAGCGAGGGGATATGTCTCGACAGGCCCACTTCAACGATAGGTTTTTAAGTCAATCAGAGCGATTTCTCCAAAATGCCAATAGCAGATCCAATTCTGATCCAATTGGCTCAGTCAAGGAGGCTGTTCTTCAAAATATGCAGGAAGTGTGGAGCCAAGAACAGCATAAGCGCAGAGAAATGCAGAAGGTGCCACAGCTACAATCTCAGGGCAAAGAAGAGAATGCTGAAGGCCAAGAAGAAGTAGAATCAGCGCTCGACTGGTCATGATGGATCGCTATTGTTTCTGTTTTGAACACCAGTTGATCATGACAGGGCAGGCAGAACACAAAGCGGCTTGCGGGAAATACCCATTGACCTGTGAGCAAAAACCTTTAACGGCCGCGTTCATCCAACAACCCTGAGAGATTCGAGGTATTGGAAATAGTGGGAAGGGACCGCGCTCTGATCTCTCTTTAGGGCCGGTGGTCTAGTGGTATGACGCCGCCCTCACACGGCGGAATTCGTCGGTTCGAATCCGGCCCGGCCCACTGAATCCACTGATCCACCTGTCAGCACGCGTTCGCTAGGCCGGGGGCAAATTCGGCTGATCCCGCTTGCTTAGTGTTGCCACTCAATTGCCCTGTGAAAGTCGTCTTCGTGAACCAATCCCCTCTGACTGGCCAAGGATTAGTCTATGGATATATTTGCAGCCGCTCTTTTGCCATACTGGAGCGAAGTCGGCCATCTTCAGGATGGAGCTTCTCAGAGCTCATTTGGAGTCGCTGAGACCTCCGCATTCTCTGCTGATGGGAGCGGTGGCAGTTGCTGGCATGATCCTTTCCCAGAATACGACAGCATCCCCCGTTCAATTGATGCTAACATTCGCCTCCGCCTTCCTCTTCCCCGCTTCATCGTTCAGTGTGAACGATCTCTTTGACATAGAGTTAGACAAGGTGAACAAGCCAGGTAGGCCGCTACCTTGAGGGATAATCGATGCCAATTCGGCGCTCAGATTCGGTGCATTCCTGGCGATTCTTGTAGTTGTATGCTCTATCCTTCTCGATCTAGGGGCTGCGATTGTAGCGACAGCTACGCTGGCTGTCTCGATAACCTATAGCATGCGTTACAAGATGGAGGGCCTGTTTGGGAATGTCATCATTGCCTGCTTGATATCCATAGGGCTTTTGTATGGCCCACTTGCCGTAAGGTCCCTGAATTCCACCGTAATCGTTCTATCTGCCCTTGCCTTTTTCTCGAATCTTGGCAGGGAGATAACCCAGTCGATAGCTGATGCGGAAGGGGACAGAATCAGAGGTGTGAAAAGCGTTCCCTTGGTGCACTGCCCGAGAATCGCTGCTTCACTTTCATCGGTCCGCTATGTTCTTGTGGCATTCCCTGGCCGCATTTCTTTCAGCGCGCGCTAATCTTGATGCAGTCTGGGCCTTGCCAATAATAGCCCTGGAGGGTGGTTTCCTCGTATCGGCCCATCAATTGTTGAGGGATCCAAAGGCAAGCACTGCAAGGGAAGTGAAGGATCGCATGAATGCACTGATGCCGGCGCTCGTTTTCATAGTGGCGATTGCCGCCATCTGAGAAGTAATTGCGTAAACATTGCTAGATTCCATCAGTCTCTTGGGGCGACAAAGACTTAAAAAACATGGGGTTGGACCTGCCCCTTGGCTGGTGTAAGTGCATGCCAAAGCAGGTGAGTTCTAAGGAGAAATTCCTCGAGGTTTCAAAAAGGGGCAAGGAGCTCAGACTGAAGAAGATCGGTGATTCGGTGAAGCTGAAGATCAGGACACCGAAGCATCTCTATGTTATGGTGCTGCCCGAAAAGCAAGGGGAGGATCTGGCCAAACAGACCGGCCTGACTATTGTCAGGCTTTAGGTCCTGTAGAATATTCGATCCCGACCTTGGGCTTGATCACATGAGGGATGCCAATCTGTTCCATTTCCTTGGACAGGAATTCTACATTTTGCCTGGTTCCATGAACTATGAAAGCATATTCTGGACTGATGGTCTTCGCAAACTTCACATAATCTTCCCTCCCGTTATGGGAAGAGAAGTCGAATTGCTTTATCCTCGCCCTGACTTTGACCAACTTGCCACCTAGCGGCAGAACCTTCTCCTTCAGGAGCATGGCTCCCGGAGTGCCTTCAACTTGGTAGCTAACGAGAAAGATGGCATCTTTTGGCCTCTTCGCTATCTCCTCAGAATAGAGAACAGAGGGCCCGCCCTTGAGCATTCCTGCTGGAGTGACTATGACTCCTGGTTGACCGAGTGCAGCTTGCCTATCGTTTCCTGACTGCATGATCGTGACGCTATTGACGGCCTTGGCAAACAGGTCTGGCTCATTCAGAGCGGGGAGATTGCTCATGAAAATGTCATTCACCGTCCTAGCCATTCCGTCAAGCATAACGGGATAGCGAAACCCATGAGCTTCCAACACAGCTATGATCTCTTGCGATCTTCCAACTCCGAAGGCTGGGACAAGGACTCTACCTCCTTCTTCGACAATCTGTTCCACCTCCTCTACAAACTGCTTCTCGATTGTGTCTCTGCTCGGATGGTCAATTGAAGCGTATGTGCTCTCGGTAATGAGGACATCTATCTGATCGCGAAAATCTACGTCCGCAGGGGGAACTGTCCTTGTCGCATTCACATTCATGTCTCCGGTATAAAGCGTTCTAATACCATCTGCCTCAATCAAGACCTGTGAGGCCCCAATGACATGACCTGCATTGAACAACTCAACGGAGATTCCTCCCGAGCCCACGCCGATCCGCTCTCTGTTCTGCACCGCGGAGGCTAAATCAAGGAGTCTTCTGACCTCTATCGTATCAAATGGGAGATACGTCTTCGCGATTTTCAGCATATCAAGAAGGAGAATTCTCGACAGAGTTCTCGTCATTGAAGTCATTATCGCCTTTGGATTGCCGCCTATGAAGAACAACGGCGCAGAGCCAACATGATCGAGATGGCAATGGCTTATCGCAATGGCTGTGACATTGCTTGGTTGGACGTAGGCAGGAAACCTGACTGTATGATCCAGAGAGACACCGCTGTCTAGGAGAATGCCCTCGCCTCCAATGGATTCTAGGAATATTGAAGATCTTCCGACTTCTTCAACCCCACCAAGGAACCTTAGTTTTGGCAATTTCAACACTCTATTTTCAGAATCTTGAGCTTTCTAGAGGTCTTTTTTGACACCTCTATAAATGTTTTCAATTTCCTCGATCCCTTGCGTCCCACTGCGACAACCTCCTTCACTCTGCTCAGTAAGGGTATGGCCAACCTTACACCAAGCCCATTCAGGTCCAGATTCTCCGATCCTCCCCAAACTACCTTATCAAAAGGAGAGCTGTTCCTCAGAAAGAATGGGACTAGACCCAATACATCGTGGAGTACAAAGAGTGACTCCCATTCTCGAAATCCGCTCCCCTGTCCCTCTGCTATCGCTTTCGTCACAACGGCTTTGTCAAGGCTACGACCGCCCTCGGGGACTATGACAATCACTTTCTTCGCACGCCAACTCCTCTTCTGGATCTTTTCAGACATGATCGCTATCTCAGGCCTTGAAAGGCTTTTCTGATCATAAGCAAACAGACCTCTTGCCTTGGCTACTCGGCTATCCGGGAAAATCGCTCTTGATCTGCTCGATAGTGCCAAGAATGCGCAATAGAGACCCGGATGGGCTCTTGCCCGCTGTTCCAACAACTCCCAGAGTTCTCCCCTTCTGATGTGCTCCTTGATGTTCTTCATTTCAGTATAGATCGAGTGCAGATTGTGACCCGCCAGAAGTCTGATCCTCTGAGAATCGCCGATCTCCCTCAATTCCTTTGGAGTATATTTCGAACAGATTTGACATGAACAAGGCAGGTATTCAAGAGTGGCCAGATCGAGTGTGCCCTCAGCTGTCATGTATCTGCCATCATAGGCGTAGAGGGCGTAAGAGGCTGAGTCAAACATATCATACCCAATGGCCACCAACATTCCAAGCAGCATGGGGTGGCCAGCTCCAAAGAAATGGAACGGCTTCGATCTGGAAGCCCTTTCCTTAGCGGCAATTCCCATCTCTATTAGCCTGTGATATTCATAATTCTCCATGAGTTCTACAGGAGATCCAAGAGCGAGGATGTCGAATCCCATCTTTGAGATCCTCGTGGAGCATGAGCGCACGAGATCTTGGTGCAGGCCGCCTTGCACTGGCCCGACCCACAGTATGTCCTCCCTCGTTCTCGCGGCCAATGATCGCTCGCAGTTTCTGATGGTCTTTCTCACGGTCTGAAGGGCCCTGGCTCTGCTTGCTTTCGCTCCAGTCGGATGATCCAAGACAGTGGCGATGTCAACGTTCAATGCCTCCTGAACGGCAACGATTTCCTCAGGCCCAGCGGATACTGTGCCATATCTCAGAACTTGATACCCGCCGGAATCCGTTTGAACAATCCCCTTGTACTCCAATATCCTATGTATGTCTCTGTCTCCGTCATCAAGAAGATGTTTTCCTATCAGATATGCATTCGTCATTATGGCTCGAGATTCGAATTCCTTCTCCAATTCTCGAGGAGGGATAACTGGCCTGTTGATGCTGATCACTGGGAGAAAAGCGGGGGTCTCAAGCTGCCCGCTCTTAGTAGATATCCTGCCGATTCTGGCATTCATATCAGTCTTTCTGATTTCAAAAGACAAATCTCGACGCCTTTATTAATCTCGATGCCAAAGGCAAGATAAAGTTGTCGAGGAGCACGGATGAGGTACTCAGTGTGAATACCGCTCCCCGGGAGCCATGGGCAGCTCTCTCAGGACTTCCAGGGCTGGGAGCGGTCGGGGCAGGTGCTGCGTCTCTATTTCTGGAGCGATCCAATTCGAAACCGCAGATACTGAAATACCTCTTTGCCCGTTCCTCCTACATGAATTTGATTGTCTCTGAGAATCAGGTTGCGTCCCCGGGTGGATTTACCCTTTTCTATTCAGAGATCGGGCAAAAGAATGTTCCCGTAATTGTTTTGGTCGGAGCTTTCCAGCCCGTGTCACCGTTGTACCAATTCGACTTCGCGAAGCTGTTCCTCTCGGCAGCAAAGGAGATGGGTTCGATGTATACCTTCACGTTGGGGGGATATCATTCATCGGAAGCTGGAGCCGAGAGGAAAATCTTTGTTCTACCAAATGACTTCCAGACCTACAAGGCCTCGCTTGCTCTTAATTTCATCCTAGCTTCTGGGCAGATCAGTGGGGCAGCTGGGGTGATATCAGGAATGTCCAAATATTATGGCTTCAGAGGAGGATGTCTCCTCGCGGAGACAACGGGTGACATTCCCGACAAGTCCGCCTCCCTTGTGCTCTATGAGAAGACCCTTCTGCTTCTCGACAGCCTCTATCCAGGCAGCTAGGGCGGCGTTTCAGATTCCTTCATGAAGTCATCATAGACCTTTCTAACGCGATCAGCGACTATCCCTGTCCCCTCCATCACGCCGGTCTCATCAACTCTAACCTTGTCGAGAACGATTATCACTCCTGCTTCCTCGTTATAGCTGACGACCTTTCCGAATATATGCTCCAACCTGTCAGCCAGCTTCCTCAGGTCCATGAAAGACTTCGGAATGAATATTGCCTTGACGGAGTTGCCGCTGAGAACTATCTGGAAGTACCTTTTCTCTCCTTCCTTCTGAACATCACTCATGATTAGCGATAGAGAAACGGGATCGAAGGCGGTCAAGGTCCCCGAAAAGCGGCTAGAGTCGGTTGTTTCCACTATCACTGGCTTACCGACCATTTTCTTCAGCTGTGCCTCTAACGTCGCCCTAAGCATCTTGCCTGGGAAATGCGCGGTCGATTATTATTGATTTCGCCCCACGAGACTGCTTATCGCTAGAAGTGAGCATTCTCCACATCCGACGGACTCCCCGAGTCAATTTCATGCGCCTGAGTTATCTGGAAGCGCCTCCTCAAAAGCTCATGGAAAGACACCCTGAATCACCAGATGGAACAGCCTGTCCGGAATGCGGCGGAAAGATAATATGGACCGAGAACGAAGCCGCATGTAGAGGGTGCGGCTTGGTGATAGAGCCGTCCTTGTTGGATCGATCGGGAGGACAGAATCAGGCCGACTCCTTCGAGACAGACGGGCCATCAGGGCTTCAAGACATCAGAATGGGCTCCCACTTGTTCTCCAATCATTCAAGTCCTAGAGGCCTTAGGAGACTCTCGTCTGTGAATCTATGGTCAAGAGGCGCCAGATATTGCCGGCTGAGCAGATTCTCACGATTAGCGTACATGCTTGGAGATAAGCTCGGAGTCTCCGATCTTACGTGCGAAGCAGCTCTTCTCCTCTTGGAGAGCGCTGCCCGAAAAGCAGAAGGAAAAAGGGCCAATGTCCTAGCACTGTTAGGCGCTGCATTCATAATAGCATCTCGCAAGCTCGAGGCAGGAAAAGTGGTTTGCGCAAGCGATATTCGGCGAAGTCTGGATTCCTTGGGATTCTCTATGAGGCCGGGGCATATCCTAGACAGTCTGAGCTCGTACAAGGACATCGGCCTATATGTGGCGTCGACTCCCCCGATCGACTGTGTGGACGAGATCTTCTCGAGAATCGACTGGACATCACCAACGCATGGGCTCCCCCCCAGGGAAAGATATGAATTCCTAGAGGAATTGAAAAGGAACGCAAGGAACCTGCTCTCATTGATCGACCTTCGGGAGATTGGGAGCAACCCTCGTGCTCTTGCCTCCTGCGCAATATACGTATCCTGGAGGATAGCAGCAAGATCAAGGCAACTTAGCAAGCGCGATATCTCACATGCCTTCATGGCAAGGATCTCTGGACTGGCAGAATATACTATCAGGGAGAATTATGAACGCCACTTTCGGCAGCTTCTTGTGGCCGCTGAAATACGACCAAGAATCGATGAGTAGCTTGGACGATCACGTCCCCTTGCATTGCCATGGTAGAGATATGAAGTTTGACATAGTATGCCGTCGCATTCTCAAGCGCATACTCTGACAATTCCCACTTGCACATCAAACCGCGAGGACTATTCAGACCGGAAGCCAACCTGTCAAGTCCTGTCTGAAGGGCGCGATCGATGACTTCCTCAGGAATGCCAGAATCGGAAAGGTAGGACTGATTCAATGCGGCCAAGGCTCCTGCTGACTCTTGAAGGATTCTGTGTACATCCTCTTTCAGCAGGACGACATGGAGCCTGTTGTGCAGAGTCAGAGAGGCAGATTCCCTCAGTCGCGCCAGATCGACGATTATCGGGAATGAAGTCAGAAGAATGACTAAGCTGACTCCCAAGAGAGGAGATGATAGTTTCATTCGTCGAACGCCATGATGTAGCTTATGCCTTCTTCCCGGATCAAGATTGAAATCCTGGAATATAGCGTCTCGCCTGTTCTAACGTTGTCCACCAAACCGTAAGTGACAAGAATGAAATTCTGCTTCAGTCCTCTGTTCAGCCTGGGGAATCTATCAGGAGCTAGTTCCAGACCAAAGATCCTTGTGCGTCGGCTACCAAGAGACTCTGCGATGAGTCTCTCGAGATCTTCGATCGAACTCCCATTGTACGTTTTCAGCATCGGTTTTGCAAAGGTCGACAGGAGGACAAGACAGCCGATCCACACGCCCAGATTGGCCAGAATGCTGTCCACCTCGCTATTCATGGGATCAGATCCCCTCCAGCACCTTTATCAGCAATTCCATCTCTGAAAGATCGTGGATCATTATTTCGCCGAGCAATCTTATTCCCATGATGAAAAGGCACAAACCGATGACCGCAATGCCGAATTCCATGAAAGCCCCTAGTTTTGTCATCAATGCTTCTCCCATCTAATGGCAATTGCACCCGAGGGATTACTAGTGATTTCAGCCTCAGGAGGAAGAACTACCGAAGTCCTGCGCCCATCTATTCCCAAGAGGCATATCTCCCTTGACCTCGTTACTGCTATTCTGAACAGGCTCGTATTCGTCATGCTCAGAGAAATGGTGATTTGCTCGCCTTCTTCCAGTTTCGGCGCTCTCGTCGCATCCGTGAGAAGTCTCGCAGCGTCATCGTAGGTCCTTCCATAGACGCCGACTAGGAAGTTGAGATAGGGGATGAGAATCGACAGGGATATCAACAACCAAGCAGCTGTTTCACCAAGGTATTCTAGATGTTCCAAGTGGGAAACCCCTCGGGAAAAAAGCCCTCATAGAACGCACAGAAATGCAATGCCCTCACCTCACCGAATGTCTTCCCATATGCCTCTAGTATAGCTCTCAGTAGTGGGATCACGTCGTTGATGAAGACCAACAACGCACCTATTGAGAGGAAGATTGAAAGCGCGAAAATCAATGTCTTTTCAATTAACAAGCTCATTGCTAGATCAGTATCTGTCTGAATGCCAGCCCTATAAGCGCCCCTAATTGGAGATAAGGGATCAAAGGCGCTGAGACGATCTTCCGTTCAGGCTTGCCGCAAAAGAGAGACAAAGACCATAGGAAGGGCAAGAACGACGCCGCCAAGCAGACAACGCTCCTTCTGGAGATGGCTCGATCGAGGCCTTCTTTCCGAAGCAATATGGAGAAGGAGTTGATCATCATTACTTCAGCGATTGTGAGAGACAATGGTTCGCAAACGGAAACAATCACTGAGATGCCGCTAATCTCTATCGGCTTTGGGAAAACGAGCACAGTGCCAACTACATACAAGACATCCGCAAGCCCTGTCATCCCAAGAAGAATCATTCCTGACATCAGAAGGATTGGAATCAGGTTATTTGTAACCAATTCCAGAATATTCACCGGCTCATATGAAGCTAGCAAGAGGAATTGAATTAGGCACATGACAGAATAACCGACAATGAGAAGGATTGAGACTTCCTTGTGTAGAAGGTCCTCGATTGCGATAAGAAGAGAAATCGCTAGGAGCACGCAGTGCATCAGAGAAAGCATCAGTCATGTCATTCAATTGGTGCTCATAAGGGCCAATCATCCTTGTTTTCTGGTTTGTCCGAAAAGGATCCACTTCTCGAAGCAATAGTCGATGAACTCAGGAGGCTTAGATCAGAGATGAGCAAGATCAGATCGAAAATGGATGACATTCAGGAGAGGATTTTGGAACTAGAAAGGAAGTGCACAATCACGGAAATGGCGGACGGATAGAAGACCATGGCCACAGCAGCAGTATCCTATCGTCCCGAGATCGGACTTCTCCATATCCAGGCATCTGAGATCGGAGATGATATTGAGCAGCCCAAGAGGTTGGCTTGCTTCTACCTCAGATTCGCGGGTAGGACCGAGAGATTGAAGGTGGAAACGCCTAGAGGAATTGAAGAAATCACGTCAGAGAAGACAATCAGGGGGCTAATGGAAAGATCGAAAGCTATCTCAAGGACAATCAGAGCGGCGTCCTTTGACAAGCAGTTTTCGAAGTCAGTAGAGCTCGCTGAACTCAGCGTATATCCCGCGATAGGCCTTGCGTATTCTCCTTCCCAAAGAATCCACAAGCCACGGCGGGTCACATACGCCTTCTATTCCGAGGATGAGGCTACAAGACTGAATGTTGGGGAAAAGAGCACCAACTTGACCAAACACCCGCCTATGTCTCATCTAAGGATCTCAATTGACGAGGATAGACATCTCTATTCCGTCCAATACCTAGCCGAGGCCTACAATAGGCTGATTTTAGATGTCTCTTTCTTCATGAGGGGGCTGATCTGCAAAGAGTTTCTCGACAGAGGCAGGTTCTCGGAATTTGTCATATTCCGTCAATCCATAGGAAAGTCATACCTCAGGAATGTGTCCGGAGGACTAACTGAGGATCTGGAGTCTTCGATTATTCATCATTCTTCGTTTAGATCGATTGGACTCTCAAAGCTCTATCCACTTCTCGTTGACGAAAAGGTCCAAGAAATATACCTCGATCGCGTGGGAAAGAGAATATACGTGGATCACTCTCTTTCCGGCAGACTGCTGACGAACATCCGTCCCCGAAGACAGGACATTGAAGCTTTGGTGACAAATCTCCGGCGGAATTCAGGGAGGGAGCTTGACGCTCGTGTTCCGTCAATAAAGGGTGACCTCCAAACAGATCTCTTCATCTCCAGAGTGGCAATAGACTGCTATCCCTTGGTTGATTCCGAATACGCTTTTGACATCAGGAAATTGAGACCCCGCCCCTTCTCCTTGTTGGAACTAACTAGACAGGGCTCAATAGACGACGTACTAGCTGCAATCCTAATATCAGCTATTGTCTCTAAGATGAATATTTCAATAGTGGGTGAGCCAGGAAGCGGAAAAACGACGCTTCTCTGTGCCCTAGACCTTGTGACTCCTCCTTGGTGGAGAAAAATATACATCGAGGATGCTGTCGAATTGAGGTCCTACAGTGAGTCCAATTCAGCCCATTGTCTGAGGATAATAGTGGATCCGTTCGAAAGCTCAGAATCTTCTAGGAGGAAATCAGATGAGATAATCAAGGTTCTCCATCGGAATCCTTCGTATGTTGTTCTAGGAGAGGTACAATTCAAGGATCACTTCAAAGCTCTGTTCCAAGCGATGGCAGCTGGAATAAAGCTCATCCACACTGCTCACGCTCCTTCAGGCAGGGGCTTCATCCAAAGAGTCGTCAACGTGTATGGAATTCCTTCAGAGCTCGTGTCGAACCTGGATGTGCTGGTTGAGATGGAGAAACTCGAATCTTTCCGAGACGTCAGAAGAGTCGTTTCAGGCGCATATTTCCTGACGGGCAATGACCCAAGTGGTAAGGAACAGGGGCAACAGAGCTCGCTGAGAGAGATTGGCAGATGTCCCCGCATTGAGGATGGCCATCGGATTCTTGAGGAACTCGAGACAAAGAACAGAAAGCACAGCGGATCAGTCGTCGCCTTGTTTGACCAAGTCTTGGATTCAATACATACAGCTCAGGAAAACGGATCGGAGATCCTAAGATTTCCTCTCCAACATCCCCGGAGGAACGACGGCTCAGGATCGACAGGGTGAGCGCCAACAGATGGATGGTTTGACGAAATCCCGAAACCGTGTAGCCTCACTCGCGAGAATCACCCGAAGGCGCTTCCTGCCCATGTCAAAGCGCAGTAGACCGGATTCCTATCTGTTTTTCCTATTCTTCTCCCTCAGGAAAGCCGGTCTGTCGTTTCCGGAGGTGTGGCATCGGTTGGCAGAAATCGAGAACGAGCCCGCTCTGATTACCTCGATGGTCAACAGGCTGACCCAAAGGAATCGTTACAGAGGATCAAGTCTATCTGGCAAGCTACACCGTTGGGAAGGCTTGCTTAACATGAGAGATGGGGTCAGATCCAGACTTGTCTTGCTTGAGACAAGTATCAGAAATCGATTCAGAATAGGAGCTGCTAACATGCAGATGAAGCTCATAGTGCTGACATTCTTTCTTTTCGTTGTGCCTTTTTCAGCCTTAGTGTCATGGTCATACCTTCTCGGGGCTAGAACGGATTTGCTGGTTCTTTTCGTCCTCATGTATCCTCCCTTCCTAAGTATAATTTCGGAATGGGCCACGAAGACCGATGAGGAACTGGTCTGCTGAATTGGGTGGTATGCTTTGGCCAATATCTTGCGTGTTAGCATCAATCGTCATATCGACAGCGCCAATGGATGACGAGTTCAGGATAGCTCTGGCTTCAATGCTCTCCTTGTTGCTCGCCTTTGCGGCCTCACTTCACAGCGTCCAAAGAAAAAGGGAGATTCGCCAGAAAGAGCAGCTTCTCGATTTCTATTCAGGTCTTTCCGAGAATTTCTCAGCAGGATTGGGACAGGAAGCATCGTTCCTTATGCAGGCCAACTCGAGCGAGTTGCTCAGCAGACAAGGAAGATCTTGGATCATTCTTGAGTTGGCCGGGGGAATGAAACTCGAAAGGCTCCTTGAGAAAACGGCTGAAAAGGGGAGGGGGCTTGAGAGACAATTGCCTGAAGTCTTCGGACATCTGCTTCTGAGCGGCATGGCAAGGACAAGTGTGGCATCAGAGATCCTGAACCTCTGGACAGAGAATCTAGCCATATCGACAGAAACTGACCGCTTGTTGTCGGAGACCTCATCTAGGGCCCAATTCCTTTACTTTCTGAATTCGTTTGCTTTCGGCTTTCTCGCTTCCTCATTCAGTCTGATCCGAAAGATGGCCAATCCCTTTGATGCCTTGACTCGCGTTTCGTCGAATCCGTTGGTTCCACTGGCCATTTTCGCGTTTCAGTCGACTATCTACCTGCTTGTGTGCAAGAGGTTCAGCTTCACAAGACAGCTGGAAAAATACGCGATATCCGCATTGATCTTCTGGGGGACCTTCTTGTGCTTCCAAGGCGTTCTGGATTATTGATTCATTGGGGATTATATACGCTATAGCCCCTATCCGGCGATGACTCAGAAAAAGAAAGCAAGGATAAAGGCTTCACAGCTGATAGAGGAGGGTCTGCTGATAGTGTTGGCTCTTGTGATGGTCGGCGCAGTATTCGGCGTCTCCAAGTCCTTGGTAACGGGCATAAGCGGCTTTTTCGATAATATAATAAAGGGAATAGGGGACATCGCATATAGTCTCTTCGGTTGGGTAATTCCATAGCCTCTCCTTGATCTCAGATGAACGAGAAGTCCGAGCGGGCCATATTCGTCAGCCTTGCAGCAATGTCATTGATCCTTTTCGGATTGAAACTTCTTTCTCGTGACCTTGTTTCGAATCAGCTGTCTTATCTGCTATTGACAGTGGCCAGCTGCTCTTGCATCTTCGCTTTGACATATTTCATCGGAAGGTCAGTTCGCGAGATATCAGTATCGTCATTTCTGGATGGCAGCCGTAGTGGCGACGTTGCGATATTGAAAGGAAAAAAGGATACCATACTCATCAAGGGGTTTGAGGTCATAGAGGGCCCTGACCCAGATCCAAAGTACTCGCAGTCGGAGAGCAGATCTCCACAGGCCCAAACGCCCCTTGAAGCATTGGTCAGGGTAGGAGTACAAGCAAGAATCATTACATCTGTTTCTACACCATCCAATATAATTTCCTCCTCGGCTGGCAATGATATCGAACGACAAGGGTTGATTAGAACTGTCGTCCTTGTCTTCGAGAAATGCGAATCCTCTGAGTCCGCAGAAGCTAGGAATATTCTCGATAGGCAGTGTGAGGTGGCGAAGTCTGCAATGCTGACGTCAACTAGGAATTGCCGAGTCAATCAACTGATTGGAGAAGCCCTGCTTGATTATCTCGAGGGGCTCTATCTTTACGATCATCGGAACCAGGGCGTTCGTCAAGCTGCGACTTTTCTCAGAAGCGTCTCCTTGGCTCATTTCCAGGATGGCAGGTTTATTGACATAGTCGGAGGCTCCTTCATTCCGCCTCCCCAGAACACCGAGAGAATCCATTTGGGCAACACTCTTTATGCAGGGGTCATGGGTCCAGATTGCACTATCCCACTATCCTCCTTATCTAGGCATGTGACAATATTCGGCTGTACTGGGGCAGGAAAATCGAATACGGCCAAGGCTTTGCTCATGACTCTTGTGAATAGGGACATACCCGTACTTGTTCTGGACTTCCACAATGAATACCTAGGCCTCATGGCTGCCATCGGCGGCCTAGCGATACGATTCGGGGGCGAATGCCATATTGATCTGCTGAACCCAGTCGATGCTGGCAATTTCATAGATCATGTCACAGTCGTTGCCGATGTCTTCGATCACGCCTATCACTTCACGGCCTCTCAGCAATTCGTCTTCAGAGAAGCACTGATGAGAACCTTCGCCTCCTGCACACTCGGCGGGAACCGCCCCACACTTGAGGATGTTGTGAATGAGATTGAGCGATATGAAACCAAGACCTTCTACGAACATGAGACGAAATTCGCCTTGCTGAGGAGGCTCAAACCATTGATCGAGGGAGAGGGCAGGAAGGCATTCGTCAATGGCAGACCGATGAACGTTCACGAACTGTCCAAGAGGCCTTGCGCACTCGCATTCGGAGACCTGAAGAATACCGGTCTAAGGAAACTGGCAGCAACAATGATCTTGGCCCTCCTCTACGAACTGAGACTATCCGAGGGGGCAAGTCCCATCAGACATGCAACCATAATAGAGGAATCTCAGAATGTTCTGCCCTATAGGCTCAGAACAGAGGAAGCGACGATCATCGAGAGAATGTTCTTTGAGATGAGAAAGTATGGAGAATGCCTAGTTTTGCTGGCCCAATTCCCAACACAAATATTCCCGGACGTGACAAAATCTGCTGGGACAAAGTTGGTTCACAGACTGACGGAGGCTGGAGAGGCGGAGCTAATCATGGATGTGATGGGACTGGGGAGAAATCTGTATTCTCAGCTTAAGTACTTGCCGGAGGGACGGGCCATTGCCCTCATTGAAGGTCTTAGCTACCCGATCACTATTCAGATCCCTCTTGCAGAGTCATATTCGCCACCTTCACGGCTTCAGCCAGTTCATTCGATTGATACAGCCTAGAACTGGATTTCTGCTTGGGTGCAATCCTGGCTCCACAATAGGGACATTGCCTCCGCTTTGTCCCGACCTTCATGCCGGTGTAGCGTCCACAATCGGAGCATCTAACTAGAAGATACAGAGTCCTTGCCAAGTTCAAGAAACCTCCTGATCTCTTCTTCCTTCATCTTGAGAGTCCAATCTATGGAAGGTCTGCTGCCCACGAATCCGGTCTCGATGAAGCGTCGGAGAGCTCTGCTGAGCTGGCAGATGGTCTTACCAGTTGAGTCTATTTCGAATACATGCGTCCTGTCCTTGAGCTCGGATGAGATCAGCCCTATGAACTCAGCAATCGAATTGTCCTTTGCTTTCTTGGCTCCGTAGCGCCTCTGCAATCTCCGATATAGCTGCGAGGGCTCCAATCTCATCAGGAAGATGCCAGCCTTCGACTCCTTAGGTACAACATGGTGCGAGAAAGAACCATCTAACAGAACAACACGGTCTCCCCTTTCACGGACGAGTTTCGCTATAGCTTTCTTGAGCCTTCCCATGTCCGCAACGTATGCCTCTCTGCCCCTGTCGTAGCTCCGATAGATGTGTTGTTTCCTGACAAGCTCACCTATTTCGATATATCCATAGCCGGATTCCCTTGTTGCGTGTCGGCATAAGGTTGTCTTGCCAACCCCCGGGGTGCCCGTTACTGCAATTACCCTTGCTCTCGTCAATGCCTAAGTTAATGTGGGATCAGGTTATAATAACCTAATCTGAGTCGGTTGGCTGGAACCACCAGATATTGGGACGAAGGCTTTTGATTCAAGAAAATGCAGGGAATGCCACACGCGGACTCCCAGAAACGGATCGAAAAGGAGAAGCCCAAATATGAGTGATCTGAGATCTCCGCAATCTTAATCAATTGCTGAGAGAACGGACAGAGAGGCTCCGGTGGTGTAGTCCGGTCAAGTTGGCCGATAGCATGCGAGCCTCTCGGTAATCTGAGGGGGAGAGCTCGCAACCCGGGTTCAAATCCCGGCCGGAGCACCTCGAATACTCGATGAGGGGAAATTCACTCCTGTTGCTTTTTCTCTGGCATCTTCATCGAGAGCAACATGTCATCGATCCTAAGGAGTATTGATGCCAACTCCGTCGACGAATTCAGTATCGTCCTCACCGTTCTAAGTGGCTCCCATATTCCTCTCTTCTTTGCATCGGCTATCTCGCCCTTGACCGAATCTATGCCGACATAAGTGCCCTTCTTGTTTGAGTGGGCGGCTCTGAGGTCGCCCAGAGCCTTTGTTACCTTCATCCCTGAATTGTCAGCTATGGCCTGAACGACATCCGTTAGGGAATCGGAGAAGGCCTCAATGACCATCGCCATCTCCCCCTTCTTATTGGTAGAATATCTTTTGGTTCGGATTGCCAGTTCAGCGAAATCGGATGCTCCGGTCGGAACGACCTTAGGCTCTGTGAATAGCATTTGGATCCCTGCTAGTGCCTTCTTGATGGCTCTCTCGTTCTCCTTCATGAGTTCCTTGTTGACTCCCCTAAGAAGGATGGACACCGATCTTGACTTGAGACCGCCTTCGATCATGACGGCCTTTTCGTTTTCTAGCTTCCTCTCCTCCACTACAGAGGCGCTTCCAAGGATTGCAGGCGTAACGTCCAGATAGTAGCTCACGATTTTGCCTCCTGTGGCTCTCGCCAATTTCTCTATGTCCGATCTCTTGACATTCTTGATGGCCAGAATCCCTGCCTTGGCCAAAGAAGAGCTCGAGGTATCGTCGATACCCTTCTGGCATATCAGCACATTCGCCCCGCTGTCCAAAACCTTCTTGATCTTGTCTGTCACAGACTTCCTTTCTTCGGCCTTTAGCTTCATATAGGACTGCGGATCCGTGAATTCCAGTTCAGACGATATCTCTGTTTTCTTAACTTCCAATGGGAAGTCTATTATTGCGATCCTTGCTCCAAGTATCCTGTCTGGCATGTTGGGGTGAACTATCTCCTTCTCGATTATCAGTCCCTTGACCAGTGACGATGAAGAAACATCTCCCCCGGCCTTACTGATTATTGCCACATTATCTGAGTCAAGCTTCATCTGCCCGTCAATCTGCTCAGAGACGCTGTCGACTGCCTCCATGATTAGATCGGTGAACTTGTCTGACGCCTGTAAGTCGCTTCTGCTAAGCGTAGGAAGTAGTATGGTCCTCACCACGTTCCTTACCCCTTCCTTACTCGATGGAGGAGCATTCATGGCCATTCTCCCCAGAATTGCAGTACAGAACTTGAGCGCGTCGGCGTATCCTTGGGCTACTATTGCAGGGTGAATGCCCTTCTCATACAGATCTGCACCATGCCTAACTAGCCTTGAGGTCAGGAAGATAGCCCTAGATGAGCCATCACCTTCATTCTTATCTAATGTCTTTGCCGCTTCTACATATAGCTTCCCGACTGGGTGCTCTATGTTGGCCTCAGAGAGAATCGTGATGCCACTCTTGCTGTAAGTCACATCCCCGAAGCTCCCGACGAGCATCTTGTTCAATCCTCGGGGACCAATGGATGTCCTGACGACCTCGCCGACTATGGAGCTAACAGACAGAATGTTGGACAGTGCGTCTTCCCCACTCGTCCTAGCCACGTTCTCTTTCATTATGTACACAGGTTGACCCCGAATTTGAGCCGGAATGGCTTCCAAACAGAATCACCAAGAAGCTGACGCGGAATGCCTGATAAAAAGGTTTTTGTCTTAATCCTTAAATAACTGTGGCAGTTCTCGACCGAGGAACGGATCGATTGGGGAGAATCTACGACGCACGCATCAAGAAGTTGGGCGATGAAATACTGAACAAGTACCAAAATCAGTTAACAACCGAATTCCACGAGAACAAGAGGATTATTTCAGGGAAAATGAATACACGTTCCAAATTCATTATCAACAAAGTCACAGGATATGTGACATCCAAGGTCCACAAAATGCGAAGTGTGACTGAAGAACCCGGCACTGAATCAACTGGGACAGCAGAAGGGGAAGAGCTGAAACAAGAGGAGGCGACCACTGAGACGAATGAACCTGCTGATAACTGAGGAATCATATGGGTGGGCCCGGAGAAAGGTAACCGAAGCAAAGATGGCTCTTTCAAGTTATCTAGCCGAGTCAGGAAATGATGGTAACGCCATTCTGGTTAGCTCACTTGAGGACATCAAACAAGCGCTACTCTACATTGACTGCGGGGATTCAGGTATCGGATTGGAAGCTATTCAAGGAAGAGGTTCAGCATATTACAAACTGATAGAATATATCGACGGGGCAATAGCGGCTACCAACCTGCTTGATGATAGGTCGGCATTTCTGTACAACTTCGCTTTCAATCTAGTGACCATGGCAGAGCAACTGCTTGGGCAAGTAGAGCAAATATGGGGATTCAATCGCTAGCTGTGGATTGAATGGATGTTTTTCCTTCTCCTACCAAGAGACCTCAAGACCCTATCTACTATGTATGGCTCCATCCCTATCTGAATGAATTTCTCCCTGATCTCTCGCGAACTCTTGCCTCTCCACTTGTTTAGCAACAACAGACTTGTCTCTCTTCCCTCGTAAGGGAATATGACCCACTTGCGAGTCCTTCTCACCCAGAAGTCCGGCCTGACCTCGCTCCAAGGCTTATAGAAGACGGTGGCGATTCTGAATGATTTCACATTCTCGCTTGCCAGATAGTCCCTGAGTCTCCTCAAGCTTTTCCCCGTATCCGCTACGTCATCGACGACTAGTACTTCTCTGCCGGCAACTGGTTCAGAGGGAGGCTGTGTTATTGTGGGATTCTGCGCTGTCTTAGCTATTCCCACATAAAATTCGATTTTCACTGTCGCGATATTTGGGTTGTCAAGCTCATCGGACAAGACTCTTAAGGGAACAAGGCCGCCTCTGTTTATGCCAAGCAACAGATCGAATTTCCTCCCAGAATTCTTCACTCTGTCTGCGAGCTCCAGACACAGTCTATAGAAGGGCCCCCACCCAACAACTTCAAAGTCCCTTACGGTCATGAGCTTTGGCCTGACGACCTGAAGAAGCGATATAAATCATATCCATCAGCATCACGCGTACTTGCTTGTGAGGAAAATAGGAAAGGGGTATGCCGGGGTCTCAGTTCTCCGCGGATTTCGAGAAGAATGGATCGATCTAATGATGCAAACGAGATCACGGTTTGCCAATGCCTACATTCAAGCGATCACAATAGATCGCATCCTTGATGAGAACCACGTTTTCCTTTGCCTCTACAATGTCGTGAGCGCACATGAACACGGCTATGGGAAAATGAAGCGGATAGACGCCGAGTTGCTATTGAACATTTCTGGTCTTAACCGATTCGAGGATGCCTTGGCGGAAACCAAACCAAGAGAGGGGAATCCGGCATTCATAGTCTCATATGCAGACGACCAGACGGCTGCTGTTGGGATTCTGAATTCATTCCTGAGTTCGGCTAGCTCTTGCCAGGAGTGTCCGAGAACGGATTGGGAAAAGCCAGGAAGCCTTGCAAAATCCAGCGGAATCAAACGAAAGGGAGGGCTCTCCAAGAAAGAGGCGCTAGACGTTCTCGCTGAGTCCTCTGCGATGTTCTATGTTCGGTACAGATAGTGGCAATGCTGGGTCCATAAGGAAATAGTCTCCGAAGAAGAAAAATCCCACTAGAATATTCGGGTTATCCAGGTCCACATTGATGCGAATTCCTTCTAGGATCTTTGAGATCACGTCCTTTTCGAAATGGCCCGTAAGTCCTATACCTTGGATCGAGATGGCAATCTTTGCATCATCTGCGAGGACATTGAGGTCGGATCTCAGCTTCTCTATCATTTCCGGCAGCTCGTCGCTCTTTGCGATCATAGAGTAAGCCTTGGCTTTTTTCAGGTATCTGAAGGAATTCTTTCTGGCCATCATCTCGTCGATGAATCGCCGAACGTCAATACACATAGGGGAATGCAGGGTCAGCAACGCTCTTCCCTCTCCTATGATTCCGAACAGCTCGGCCTTGACTGACCTTTCCGAGCAAGCTGCGAACACCTCAAGGAATGCGTCGATTTCGTAATCTCTGTTCGAGGAAACAAGCAGATAATAGTAGGCCGGCAACTAGCTATCATAGCCAGCGCCGTCTAAAAGCTTTTTATCTCTAGAGAGCTCTCGGCCACCGAGGAAGGTTGAGTACTATAGTAGTCAATGTACTTGATCTGTATAAGGATTATTTCCTAAGGGGAGGTGTCGTGCACGCACTCAGGGGCATCAATCTCAGCGTATCCAAGGGGGAATACATTTCGATAATGGGCCCAAGCGGATCTGGAAAGACAACCCTGTTCAATATGATTGGTGGGCTGGACAAGCCCACCAAAGGAGCAATCAGAATAGATGAGGATGATCTTTCCCTGATGGATAGCAGTCATCTCGCATATGTTAGGAGCAGGAAGATAGGATACATATTTCAGACATTCAACCTGATACCTGTTCTCTCCGCACTCGGAAATGTGACCCTTCCTATGGTGTTCACAGGTCTTAGCAAAGAGGAGAGGGAGAAAAGAGGAGCGGAACTTCTGAAGATGGTCGGTTTGGCAGACAGAATGGGCCATAGGCCTAGTGAACTGAGCGGAGGCCAACAGCAAAGGACCGCCATCGCTAGATCCTTGGCAAATGATCCCTCAATTATCTTGGCAGATGAGCCCACAGGTAATCTTGATCTTTCAACTGGGTTGCAGATTGTCCAGCTCCTATATAGGTTGAAGGTAGAAAGGAACACGACCGTCATCTGTGCGACCCACGATCTGAAAATGGTGGACGTAAGTGATAGACTCGCCTGGATCAGGGACGGGGAGATAGAAAGGATAGAGGAAAGGTCATCCGTAACTTTGACGGCCGAAGAGCTGACTACATAGCTACTTCAGATTCCGAGACCGCTTTAGAGGACAGACTACAGTCTGGTGGGCGGCTTGAACAGGATTGCAGTAATCGACCGGGACTCATGCAGGGCAAAGGATTGCGGACATCCTTGCAGAAAGAGCTGTCCGGTTGTCAGAACTGGCAATGAAGCGATTTACTTCCTCGATGACAATCAACCACCTGTAATAGACGAAAGGGTGTGCATAGGTTGTGGGATATGCGTGAAGAGGTGCCCCTTTGAGGCAATAGAAGTTGTCAATCTTCCAGAGGAATTGCAGATAGATGCATTTCATCGATACGCGGCCAACGCATTCGAGCTATTCAGATTCCCCGAGATAAGACCGAACGAGATAACAGCGATAATAGGAGAGAACGCCACAGGAAAATCGACGATATTGAGGATACTCGCAGGTCAGATAAGGCCGAATTTGGGGAATCCCGATTCGAGCCCTGAAAAAGAGGACATACTAGATAGGCTGAGGGGTACGACAACATCCTCACTTCTGGGGAGGATCCTTGAGGGAAAGGAGAAAATCGTGTACAAGCCCCAATATGTTGATGAGATCCCGAATGTTGTCATGGGATCGGTATCAAACATCCTGCTCAGATTCGGCAGCGAGGACCAAGTCGCAGATGTAATACGGTCTTTGGATCTCGGTGGAATAAGAGATCGGCAGGTAAAAATGCTGAGTGGAGGAGAACTGCAGAGATTCGCCATTGCGGCTGCATTGATGAGGGACGGAGATACGTTCATTATAGATGAGCCATCAAGCTATCTCGACGTAGCCCAAAGGATATCAGTGGCTAGAGTCCTTCGAGAACTGAAGGACAAAGGCAAGACGGTGGTCGTGGTCGAACACGATCTGGGTCTGCTCGACTATCTTTCAGACTACGTCTGCGTTCTGTATGGGGAACCAGGTGTTTTCGGGATTGTCTCGAAACTGATGGCTTCGCGGATCGGGGTGAACTCGTACCTTGAGGGACGCCTGAAGGCAGACAACGTAAGGATAAGGAGTCAACCGATAACCTTCTCAGTAAGGCCACCACCATCTGACAAAGAAGCGACTGAATCTCTCAGATGGCAGAATTCCAAGGTCTCGCTGGATGGATTCGAGCTTCGGATAGATGCTGGCAGTGTGTCCAGAGCCCAGGTCGTCGGAGTGGTGGGTTCGAATGGCATAGGCAAAAGCACATTCATAAGGAAGATAATCACTGATTACTTCGGAGAGGACAATTCTGGCGTAAGCTACAAGCCCCAATATCTATCGGGCAAATTCAGCGGCTTGGTCTCCTCTGTTATCCATCAAGCTATCGGTGGGCCGGATATTCCCTCATGGATAGAAACTGAGCTGATCAGGCCATTGAGGCTTCACAAGATAATGGAGCGGGATGTGGAGACGTTAAGCGGGGGCGAGCTGCAGTCACTGGCTGTGGCCTCATGTCTCTCAAGAGATTCGCAATTTCTCTTCTTGGACGAACCTTGTTCGTATCTTGACATAGAACAGAGGATGTCGGCTCAAAGGGCAATAAGAAGAATCACAGAGGCAAGGGCGACCACAACATTTGTGGTTGAACACGACATCCTCTTCGTTGATTTCGTTTCCGACAGACTCATCGTAGTAGATGGCGAGCCCGGGAAGAAGGGGCATGTACATCAGCCATCGAGCATGAGAAAGGGTATGAACCAAGTTCTCTCCGGACTTTCGATAACCTTCAGGAGGGATGTTGACACAGTCAGGCCGAGGATAAACAAGCTTGGTTCGAGAGCTGACATCGAACAGAAGGCAGCCGGAGAGTACTACTACTCAGATAGCAGTTGATTCGACATATTGTGCCCTCCTCCACGACAATATCGGAATGCAGCCTACGCCGTTCAGAAAAATATTTGAACTCAGAATCCCAACGGAATGCCGTATGAAGACGCCGGTTATTGTCATCAATTTCAAGGCCTATTCCGAATCCTTGGGCATGCATGCGATCAGGTTGGCCAGAATGGCCGAGGACATATCAAAGGAGACCGGGGTAAACTTCTGCGTTGCACCTCAATGGGTCGATCTCCGATCTGTGGCGAGCCAAGTGCAGATCCCAGTATTTGCGCAAGCAGTCGATTCAGCCGTATCGGGATCGTTCACGGGATCAAACACAATTGAGGCGGCAAAGGATGCACTCGCCGATGGCATGCTGGTCAATCACTCCGAGAGAAGGATCACCCTTTCTCTTATGAGCGAGATCGTATCGGCGGCGAAGACGTCAGGTCTCGTCTCCATCGTGTGCGCTGACACACCGGAGGCAACGGCTGCTGCGTGTGCGCTGAATCCGGATTTTGTGGCGATAGAGCCTCCCGAGCTGATAGGGACGGGGATACCAGTCTCAAAGGCAAAGCCGGAAGTAGTTACCAAAGCCATTGAGAAGGTGAAGTCATTGAACTCCCTGTCGAAGGTCATATGCGGAGCTGGGATCTCAACTGAAGAGGATGTCGCTGCGGCACTCAGGCTTGGAACCGTTGGTGTTCTTTTGGCAAGCGGTGTGGTGAGGGCAAAGGATCCTCAATCGGTTATGCTAAGAATGGCAATCGCTACCGGTGCCAAGGAGTAGCCTCCTCAAGCTCCCATGCTGAATTGGTCTAGAAAATCACGGGCCCGAGGGGATTTGAACGCCTGATCTTGGGCTTCGGTTACTTAGTGCGCACACACAGCTGACCATTGTGAACGATGTCACAAATGTATCCCAAATCATAACAGAAGCCTGATTCTCATTCTGTTCAACGGCTAGTTCGCCAGGAAAAGAGACCCTCGGGATCGAATCATTGCTATCATTGGCTTTGCCAGATCGACTTGCCCTCAAAATGCGTGCCATAGATTGACGACTTGAACTACATGGCGAGAAAGCATTTATAATTGATGTGGTCGACGCTCTTTTCAGAAATTCTCTCAATAACGTGGGCCCGTGGTCTAGCAGGAGAAGACGCCGGCCTCCGGACAATCGCGAAGATAGCCGGACAGCCTGGGTTCGAATCCCAGCGGGCTCGCCATGTTCTACGATGCTGGTTGCATGGATTTCAGGGCGAAGTTTGAAGTAAGAGACATGGCTGATGATGAGTTACTGAGGGCGATCGAGAAAAGGTTCAGAGCGTACAGCGCGATAAGTCGCAAGCTTCTGGATTGGTGGGGCCCAAGATTCGTAAATTCCCTTGAGAGACAGGCGTTCATCGATAAAGGCGTTCGTGTACCCGAGCTGATTGGTCGCTAACGAAGAAAAGGCCTCTTGGTCCTACATTGGCCTCCGACCAGTCGGAAACCGGAGTACGATGCAAAGACAACGGCAGATGTCAGGGAGTATTTGGAAAACAACTGGGCTGAAGTCTTTGCTCCGGAAGGAAGACTGAAACTAGCGAACCGAGAAATAGTTCTGGTGAAGCCAAAGAGGAAGACATGAATAGCGTTCAACTTCAATAGGCGCGGTTCTTTCCGCTGAACTCGCCGATAGCCCACATCTCGGTGATCTACAAACGCATTATCACATTCGCTCAAGTGGAGGCACCCCAAGAAGCTCTAGTACTGTCCCAAAGACCCAAGAGAATCCCTCAACCAGGGCAAGACGGCATGATCTGAGCTCCTCAGTCTCCGCAGTGAGGACTGGACATCTCTCATAGAATATGTTGAATCTGTCTGCTAACGCCCTCGCATAGTGGGCAAGAACCTTAGGCTGCAGATCTCTTGCTGCAGCATCTACAAAGTAGGAGAGTTTCGAGAGCTGTGCTATAAGATCCCACTCTGGTTCAGACCATTGCAGATCCGTTTTCGTCTGTGTCCTTCGGAACGGCCGTGCCTTCTCCAATATTCCGTGGGCTCTTGCATAAGTGTATTGAAGACGCGACCCTGTGTCTCCTTCCAGATTCAGGGATTCCTCAACATCGAACACAACAAGGCTTTTCAGGTCCAGTTTCACCAGAGCGTACCTCAGGGATCCGATTGCGATCTCGTTGGCGATAGTCTCAAGCCATTCCTCCCTCGCATCAGGATTCCTTTTCTTGCTTTCGTCGCGCGCCCTTCTGCTCAATTCGTCTAGGATATCTTCAGCATTCACAACCAGGCCTTTTCTTCCAGACATGTGGACGACCTTTCTTTGGAGGAATGCTTTCTCCCCGGTCAGCGAGGTGGCTGTCCTGCCTGATATGGCGACCACTTCATACAGATAAGGTAGATACTTGCGTGCAGACTCCTCGCTGAGGAATCCAAGGGCGGCTCTCACGACCCTCTGAGGGTAGTCTTGCCTTGCGTCTACGATCGTAATGGCAAGTTCAGCCATGGAATACTGCCTTTCCGATTTCCCTCCCCTCGAGCTATCTGTAGTCCAGAGAGTCTTGCCATTGGGCTGATCAATGAAGGTCCTGTACTTGAAATCCGTTCCCGGTCTGCCAACCTTCCACCAGGCATACGCGATATCCTTTCCCGGATACGTCGCCGTCGAATCAGAACGCATGATTACTTCATCCGGTTGCTCTAGGTGGGCGAATTCATCAATATCTGAGAGTCTCAACAGAAGTGCTCCGGCATTTCTTGGCTCCACTCCGATGTACGCCCTTCCTTTCTGCCTCAGCATCCCTATGACTTGGTCAAGGAGCCCTGATCTCACAACATCGCTTTCCCAATTCAGCAAATCGAAAAAAGCGCCGAGTCTCCAGCAGGTTCGTAATTGATTGACCATCACCTTTTCAGAGAAATCCCGGGCAAACGCTGAGACTTCGTTTCCTCCTCTTTCGATCTCGCTTATGATCTTGCTTCTCTTCTTCTTTAGATCTTCGTCAAGCTCTATCTTCGAGTGGATATGCGAGTAGACTCTTCCGGCGTAGTAATCGAATCTCTCTCCGCTTGATTCCAATGGATATCCGAGATGCAGGTGGGCGACCAGATTGTCAGCGACTTGAGCGCCGCTGTCATCAATGTAATTAAGAACAATGGTTTCGTTCCCCACGAATCTGAGGATCCTCTGCAGGCAATCTCCAAGAATGGTATTCCTGATCGTGCCGATGTGGAGAGGCTTGTTCGGGTTTGAATTCGTGTGTTCAATGAGTATTCTCCTCGAAACTTCCATAGGTGGCTTTCCATAGTTGCTCTTCCTTGTGTTTATCTCCTGAAGAACAAGTTCCGACCATTTTGCCTGGTCAAGCCTGAAATTGATGTATCCATCCTTCGCCTCAATCGATTTGAAGATGCCTTCTTCTGGCCTTTCGATGTTCGCCACGATGCGCTCCGCTAGCGTATCTGCATCTTCCCCAAGCATGTTTGCCATCTCATGAGCGATGGGTGAAGAAATGTCGCCGTACATTGGATCGGAGGACTCCCTAACGATTGGCTCGGCCCGCAACTGGCATTTGCTAAGGGAGTTCTGGAGTTGCTCTCTTGCAGATCTTGCGGCTTCTATAAAAGACAAATCCCCGATTGGGGTTACTGAAGAGGGGATTAAAGATTATGGCTATTTGCGAGCTAGGGAGTTCGCGATTGAGGGGGATTCCTCGATAAGGAATCAGGACCTCCTTGGGCCCAGGCAAGCCGGTCTTAGGGGGTGGCCTCTCAATTCCGAACTGTTTCTCTGACTACACTCTCCGTCTTCTGCCGGCGATGAATTTGCCTATCTCTAGCAAGCCGAATACTATAGCGGTGGATAGCATCGCATATGCCCAATCAATGGGCTCAGGTGAAGTGACTCCGAATATTCCCTGGATCCCCGGGGTGTAGAGGACAAGCATTTGAAGGCCGAATGACGCAAGTATCGCGTACCATAGGAACCTGTTCTTGAACAGTCCTACGTTGATGACTGGATATTGCAGCGATCTAGCCGAAATCGCGTTTGCCAATTCCATTAAGATCATCGCTGTAAGCAATTGCGTTCGTGCTTCGGTCAGTTGGGCTTTTCCTAGCCATGGCTGATACATGAAATAGCCAGAGAGCAAAAGAGCACTCATGATGAGGGGGACAATGGTCAAATAAAGCTTGACATCAGTTGTCCACACGCTTTCATTAGGGTCTCTAGGCTTCTTCTCCATCAGATCAGGATCCCCAGGGTCTACCCCTAGGGCCAACGCAGGCAAACCATCCGTGGTTAGGTTGACCCATAGAAGCTGTATTGCCGTGAGAGCTACAACTGAATCTGCCTCAATCTGATGTGTACCTGCCAAATACGGAACACCTAGCATCGCGACGAACATCACGATGATTTCCGTGACGTTGCAGCGCAGTAGATAGGTCAGATATTTCTTGATGTTGCCGTATATTTCTCGGCCTTCCTTGACGGCCTTTACGATTGAAGCGAAGTTGTCATCGGTTAGAACCATGTCTGATGCTTCTTTGGCGACTTCTGTTCCTGTCACTCCCATAGCAACGCCTATGTCGGCTAGCTTGAGGGCTGGTGCGTCATTGACTCCATCACCTGTCATGGCAGCAACATGCCCTTTGGCTTTCCAAGCCTCAACGATTCTGACCTTGTGGTTCGGCGAAACCCTGGCGTAGATCGCGATCTTCTCAACCCTTTCGCCCAATTCTTCGTCGCTCATCTTGTCCAGTTCGGTTCCTGTAAGTACCATGCCTTCCGTTTCATTATCGCCTAGCAGGTTGAGTTCCCTAGCCACTGCGGCGGCCGTGAGTCTATGGTCGCCTGTGACCATCACAACCTTTATTCCGGCTTTCCTGCAGAGGTAAATGGCTTCCTTGACTTCTTCGCGTGGGGGATCGATCATTCCCACCATGCCCACGAAAATCATGTCTTTCTCGACTTCTTCGTCGAATGCTGCCATGGATTCCGGCAGTTCCCTAAACGCGAAACCCAAGTTCCTCAGCGCTTGCAGTGCCATTGCTTCGTTCACTCTCAGCAATTCCATTCTGTCTTCTTCGACCATTTCTCGGATCTCGCCATTTGAATAGAGCTTTGTGCATCTGTTGAGGACTATTTCAGGAGCGCCCTTCATGAAGGCTATTTTCTTTCTGCCTGAAACTAGATGAATCGTCGTCATGCATTTCCTTTCCGATGAGAATGGTATCTCGCCTATTCTTGGCGCGTCCGCCTCTAATTCCTCCTTCCATAGTCCTGCCTTGGCTGCAGCAACGATTAGGGCTCCTTCAGTCGGATCGCCCTTGACTATCCATCGTTCGGTTTCGGTTTCCTTTTCGAGTTTTGCATCAGTGCACAAGGCAGCGACTCTCAGAAGTGTTCGAGGAGATCCATCCTTCTCGTCGATTTTCTTGCCTCCCAAGAAGAAATCTCCTTCAGGTTCGTAACCGACTCCTGAAATCCTGATTATTTGGCGATTGAAGTAGACTCTTTGAACGGTCATCTCACCTTTAGTCATTGTGCCTGTCTTGTCGGAGCATATGACGCTCGTGCACCCTAGGGTCTCAACAGCTGGGAGTCTCCTGACAATTGTGTTCACCTTGGCCATACGGTACATGCCAACGGAAAGCGCCCCTGTCACAATGGCAGGCAGGGCCTCTGGAACAGCTGCAACTGCCAAGCTTATTCCCCACATAACCATGCTGAGAATATTGCGCCCTTCGATGATCCCAATTACGGCCACAACTAGACAGACACCAATTGACAGCATGCCGATCCATTTGCCAACAGATTCCATTCTCTTCTCGAGGGGGGTCTGTTCTTCTTCTGTGACCTGAACCATCCGAGCTATCTTGCCGAACTCGGTGTTCATTCCCGTAGAAATCGCGATCGCTTTTCCACGTCCGTAAACAACAACAGTTCCAGTGAAAAGCATGTTTTGCCTATCACTTAGGGCCGTTTCTTCTGGCACTGCAACTATGTTCTTGCTAACTGGGGCGGATTCACCCGTCAAGGAAGCTTCATCTGTCTTCAGGTTGAATGCTTCGATGAGTCGGGCGTCAGCCGCAACTTTGTCGCCAGTGTATAGTAGCATGACATCGCCCGGGACGATCTCCCTTGTCTGAATCTTGACTTCTTTTCCGTCACGCAGAACCATCGCAGAGGGAGAGGTCATTTTTCTCAGGGCATCGATGGCTTTCTCGGATCGGTACTCCTCGACGAAACCCAGAACAGCACAAGCCAAGACTATGGCAAAGATTACAATTGCGCCATAGATCTCTTCTGTTGTTCCCTGATAGATAGCGCTGCCTATGGAAAGAAACATCGCAATCAATAGTATTATGATGAGTATGTTGGAGAATTGCTCAAGAAATATCCTTACTGGTGATATCCCCTTTTCCTTCTGCAATTCGTTGGGTCCATATTGCTGAAGGCGCTTCAGAACCTCGCTCTGGGTTAGGCCAGCTTTCGTAGCATCCAGAGCCTCAAGGGTTGCTTGGATTTCCATTGCATGCCAAGCCCTTGCTGCAGTGCTCTCGCGATTCTCATTCGCCTTTTGTTCATCTCTCTCGGCAGATCGCGTCGTAGCCATCAGACGTCAGCTCTGGGGGCGGCCTGACTGGGGCAGGCCCTCCCGCCACATCCTTGTGACGTGCACAATTCTCACAGGCCTCAGTTTATTGCAGGATTCCAAGGTATGGCGCGCAGTCTGTCAATCGTTGCGGTATAAGAATATCGGTGCCCAAAGCACATGAGGGTTGTTATTGAGTGCGAAGTGGGCCTTGCCTGCACCATAGGCGATTTCTGTGAAACCTATGGGCTCTTCGGCCTCGGTTAGTGGGAGCCGCAAATCAGAATAGGCAATCCGCTATGGCTCTTTTTGCGTCATCTGAACTGATCGTCTTCCTCTTCTCTCTCTCACAATACTCCAATGCCCTTCTTGCGATTCGTCTCCCTTCTTTAAGCAAAGCATCGTGCAAAACAATGAGAGCTTCCCCTGAAATCCTCTCAACATTCCTGGATTCCTTCATCTCTAGTTCGAATATCCTTCTCATTGCTTGGCCGGGAAAGACCTTGATTGAGGGCTCCAATCTCTTTATCTCGGCCTTCTTTTCAACACTCTCTTCTGGCGTGATTCCTCGCGATTTCTCTTCCATTGCCTACGCAAACATCGCCCAAGAATTCCTTAAAGCTTTTCCCATCCCGATCCCCCACCCATTTTTTCCTTCATTCCCCACTTCCCAACAAGATACCCATAGTTCGGGAAGGCTTTTTTCAGATATGGGGTATATCTGGCTATCTCTCTCGGACTCATGTACTGGAATTGGTATTCTCCCTCGTATGGCGCAATATCTCCAGCTCTCGTTAGGAACTCAATATGCATGAACGGCTCACCTTTGCCTATTGCTATTGGCTTACGGTCGTTGTTGAGATTCACTACCTCCAGGGCAAGTCTTCCCAAGAACCCGCTATGTACCTTCGCAGCATTGAGGAAGGACAGCCCTGCCCTGCCGAATCTGCTCTTTGCTGTCAGGTGGGCAACTAGAGTTGGCGGCAGGAAGACAATCTCACGAGAAATCAGGTTTCTATGTTCCATGTAGTTCAGTTCAGTCCTTTTGCCAACCGTCAAGATGTATGAATCGCCATCAAGCAGATCCATGTCAAACGGGTGGATCATATGATATGTCTTCTGAAAGGCCAATATCTGGCTCTTCCCAAGTACACTCATGTCACGGCATTGTGCAGTGCTGCATTTTTAACCTAATCGCATGACTGCACCAAAGACACTCCCGAGCTCAACCACCTCGCGGGCTTATCGAGACTGTCCGGGTTCCTGGTAACGGAGATGCTATCTCACCCAATTCCTTTCCTTCCTGGATAGGCAGAGGTTGGGCTTTCGCGGGCTCTTAGCCCAGTAAGGGCTTTTCAGTTTCTCGATTCGGGTTTGCCAAGAAACATAAATAGCGTGAAGGTTGTGATGTCCCAGGCAACCGCTTTTGCAGGACAGGATTGTCATGTTGGCGGATCTGGATTACTTCTATGCCCAATGCGAAGAAGTCAGAAATCCCGCCCTTAGAAAAAAGCCCGTTGTCATATGCGTGTATTCTGGGCGAACCGAGGACAGTGGAGTGGTCAGCACCGCGAACTACATTGCTAGAAGCTATGGAGTTGGACCTGGCATTCCAATCTATGCCGCAAAAAGGAAGCTTAAGGAAAAGGATGCCGTCTTTCTTCCCGTTGATCACATCTTCTATTCACTCGTATCTGAGAGGGTCATGACAATATTGAAGGGCCACACTGATCTCTTCGAGCAGGTCGGCATCGATGAGGCCTACCTGGAGGTAAGTAACAAAGTGATGGGGGAACTGGACCATGCTGTCGAGTTGGCCAAGATGATAAAGACGGAGATCCGAAGTCGCGAAGGCCTCACCTGCTCAATTGGGATCGGTCCGAACAAGCTCATCGCGAAAATGGCAGCTGACTTCACGAAGCCAGATGGTCTAACACTAGTAGGTCTTGGGCAAGTCCAGCAGTTCCTTTTTCCTCTCGAAATCAGTAGGCTCATTGGCGTTGGCAAGAGAACCTCAGAGAAGATGCAGACTTTGGGGATATCCACTATTGGCGATCTGGCTAGGTATGATCTGGGCCAGCTCATGAACGTGTTTGGAAGGCGGCTCGGAAGGTACTTCCACGATGCCTCAAACGGAATAGACTATAGACCGGTCAAGGCGAAGGAGCAGTTACAGTCGATATCCAGAATTTCGACCCTAAAAGAGGACACGCGTGACTTAGAGACCATCGAAGAGAAGATAGAAGGATTGTGTGACCAAATCGGAGATATGGTTCTTCGAGAGGATCTGCTGTTTAGGTCGATCGGTATAACATTTGTTGCGAATGACCTGAGCATCCACAGCAGATCAAGGACCCTTCAGGCGCCAACAAATCAATTGAGAGTTCTAAAAAAGATCGCGAGGGATCTTATCAGGAGATTCCTCAATGAATCAGAGATCATACCGAGAAGGGTCGGAGTGAGAGTGGCTAATCTGAAAAGGAGGCACGGGATCCAAGTGAGGTTGATGGATCCGGAAAGCAACAGAGCAGGCTAAAAGCGGATGGGAAGGCGCCATTGCCTGAATGAGCGTTGCCGCAATTCGACTCCGTCGGTTTATTGCGAATCCTGCAATGACCGGATAGTCAATGAGATCAGTGCCGATGCTGTGTCTAGAGCTGTTGGGGAGGACGGGCCCGATGGGATTTGAACCCATGCTCTCCGGCTCCGCAGGCCGACGCCTTGATCCGTACTTGGCCACGGGCCCATCAGACGCCTTATTCGGTAAGTGGTGTTAGTGCCAGTATTAATACTCTCAACTATTCGAGGCTTCGGGAGGATTCCAAACAATCGCTCAAAGCGAATCGTTCAATTGGTCGTGGGCGCGCGGGTCATGGACCCACGGCTGCTAGATGCCTGATGGTTGAAATATCATCCGATGCCATTCGTTCCATTTCAAAGCAGGTCCTTCCCTTCCTCGACAAGAGAATACCCGCTTTTTTCGACTTGACCAAGGTAGTACCCTAAAAGGGTGCCATCTCGTTTCGATGCTTTTCTCTTGTGGTGAGGAATCACTCTGATGTTACCTCTTCCGAAATTGACAATGACTAGTACCTGGAATCCTGTGATCTTGTCCGGGATATCTTCCTTGAAATACATGGAACTAGCCTTGCAGCTCTTGACCTGAACTAGACGCACGACTCCATCCTTCATGCAAACAAGGTCGACCGGGCCCAAGCTGCCGCCTGACCGAACCACGACCCATCCATGCTTTCTGAACATATCTCTTACGAGATACTCCGATCTGGTTCCTCTCCTTTTCAATTGGTGTCGGACGACCAATGCCCGGGATCTCCTCGGATCATCACCCTCTTGAATCTGCTTTGAATGAGATCGGCCTATCGACGAAACGAAATGCTTGCTCTTTTTTCCGATTGGGCATAGCTGAGAGCGAACGAATGGCAAACTCAATGGAAAATGGATCAGGACTGTGCGTCGCAATGTAAGCTCTAGGGGGAGGCAATCTGCGGATATCGTAGGGACTGTTTATCGCGATCACCATCGTGTTGGGGAGATTCTTTATCAGCTTACCCAAGAATTCTGCCTGCAATTGCTTCTTGTGCAGATCAATCGAAAAGGCTACGAAAGCATCGAAATCGATGGATCTAGAAAGCAGAGCACTCTCCCTGAAATTGGGATCTAATTGCTCGAATATCCGCTTGTCTATCCCGGCAAAATGCTTCGATATAGCCTCCTTGATCATTTGCGAATAGGCCGAAACGTCGCTTGGGATCACGAAGCAGATTCTGCTGTTCGCTCTTAGAGCGAGGGCTCCTTGATTCCACACTGTCGACACCGATCTCTCAACTATCCTTTGGATTTCCTTATAGTGGGACTGACAACCTATCACGGATGTCGTAGGCTTTCTGAAATTCCCTAACTTCGTGTCCTTCAGGTGCAATATCCTTCTCACGCTGCTCTTCAATCGCCTGAGAAATGAGCTGTCCTTCCTTGCCCTCCTCACAATGGCTGTCCGTACATCAAGTGCCTTATCCAGCGAGCTGCACCCGAGTATCATATCGTTCCCAGCCTCGATTGCCTTCGTGCTGGCTTCCTCGATGTCGTACTCGTCTGATACTGCTTTCATGCCCAAGCTGTCTGTTATGATCAATCCTTGGAAAGCCGCCCTGTTCCTCAAGATCCCAGAGACCACTTTCTCAGAGAGCGAAGAGGGAAGGCCGGATGGATCCACGGAAGGGACAGCCACATGAGAGACCATGATACCATCGACATCGTGTTTGATAGCCGAGTAGAACGGTTTCATCTCAACCGACTCGAGCCTCTCTAAGCCATGCTCCACGATGGGTAGAGCTGAGTGCGAATCAATGCTGGTGTCTCCATGTCCGGGAAAATGCTTCGCCACCGATAGGATTTTCCCTTGCTTGAGGCCCTCAATGTACTTCGAGCCAAACTTCGTCACGAGCTCAGGATTCTCGCCGAAGGACCTAGTGCCGATGACCGGATTGTCTGGGTTTGTGTTGATGTCGAGGACAGGAGCGAAGTTCATGTTCATTCCTATGGCCCTGAGTTCGATGGAGACTATCAGCGCGACCCTGAAAGCATTCAAAGGATCTCTCGTTGCACCAATCGCCATCATGCTTGGTATGTGGCTGGCCGGTCTGGGCAGTCTTATTACTTGGCCTCCTTCTTGGTCCACTGCTATAAAGGGTCTTCTTCCTCTTCCGGATAGGACGATTGATGTCAATTCCTCACAAAAACTCCTAGCATTTCCCATATTGACCAGATTGTGGGAGAACAGCACGAATCCTCCCGGTTTCAGTATCCCCACCAGTTCCCTTTCCTTTTCGGTGAGCTTTTCGTCCTGTACGGAGGCGAAAATAGTCTCACCTGCGAGATCCTCGATCTTCATGTCGTCCGTTTTCTCGATTCCAGTCATCCTGTCAATGAGCCCTCTTGGACAGCTCTATCGCCAATTCAAAGAGGCGCCTTCTATATTCGTTTATGCTCTTCTCCCTTCTTTTCGGATGGACCGCGTTCGTGAGTAGAATGCATATCGCTTCGTTTTTTCTGTCAATCTCAATACAGGTACCAGTGAAGCCGGTGTGCCCAAAGGACTCTGGAGAGCAATTATCTGGAAAGATGCTGTCCGGCTTTCTTGTTACCCATCCGTACCCGTAGTGTCCTCCCACGCTCTCATTCATATTGGAGGTCATCAACAGCGCGCTATGCTCCTCCAAAAGCTTGACACCGTTGTGTTTTCCGAAATCGAACATCATCTGGGCAAATGCAAGCAAATCCATTGCAGTGCCGAACAACCCGGCATGGCCGCTTATTCCCCCCATTGCCCTTGCATTCTCATCGTGGACGATACCGACCAGAGGGCTCCCATCCTCAGAGAATTCCGTCGTTGCAGCCCTTGCCGCAAGCTCGGGAGAAGGGAGGTAACACGTTTCAGACATGCCAAGTCGGGAGAATATCATCTCATGCGACAGATGATTGAGCTCCCCGAGGAACAGCCTTTCGACCGCGGCTCCAAGAATCATGTAACCCAAATCGCTGTAGACTTCCGACTTCCTTGGTTCTGATTCGGGCCTTACTTGAAACAATCTCGCGAACATCTCTTCCTTTGAAGAGGCTGACTTGTACAACGGGAGCCACGAGGGCAAACCAGACCTATGAACCAACAGGTCCGATATTGTAACCGAGCCAAGCAGGCGAGCTTCAGGAAGGATCGAAGTAATTCTGTCTTCTTCGTGAAGCACCCCCTTCTCGATAGCCCTCATGATCAGCGTTGCAGTGACGATCGGCTTGGTTAGCGAAGCAAGATCGAACACACATCGTTCGTTCATTGGAAGCTTCTGAGGCACCAATTGCCTATGCCCGCCAGCCGACATCCACAGGATTCGATGTCGATTGGCAGCTAGACACACATAACCGGGGAAATCTCCGGCTTCAAGTCCAGATTGGCATGTTGCAGCGAGCCGCTCTCTGACGTTCGCAGGTGCTGACATCAGGAGTTGCAGGAATCGGGGCTATTAGTATAAGCTTTTCTTCAATTCGTCACCATCTGGTTCTTTTCGACGGAAAATCTTCTATTGCAAGCGAAAGAGCAACGACATCCTGACCTAGCAGGTAGTCCCTTGGGTGCTTTACCCCAAGGATTTTATTTTACCGATAACGTCCGACATGGAGGAAATGCTGAGGCTGAGAATCACTTCATCAAAGAGTGGGTCCTTGGCGTACGCAATTCGAACGGTCAATGACCTTCTGTTGATGGGCATCGAGGTCAGACGTGTGACCATGGTCAGGGGATCTAGGGCTGTTTCGGTTGGGGATTTTCTGATCAGAGATGATCTGACTGGCCTGGATAGGTACCTCAAGGCTCGAGGTGCCAAGGGGGCGTTCAAAATCACAAAGTGCGCCGTATCTGATCCCAACGTCTTTCCCCGTATCAGAACGCCGATAGTGGGCCTTTATTGCGGTGCTGGAGTCTCGCCGTCCTTTCTCGTAAGATTGGTGAAAGTTCTGAATGAGATGGGTTTTCTTCTGATTTCTTTCGCAAATTCTGACACACTAAGTGCATCTCTCGAGAATGTGGACGCTATGATCTTCCCAGCTGGTGACAGCACTGAGATGGCCATTTCGATTGGAGTAGAGAACGCAAAGGCAATAAGAGCATTTGTCGATAGGGGTGGCTCTTTCATCGGGATCTGTGCTGGCGCCTTCCTGGGCATCAGACCGAAAGAGGGCAATATTGGCCCTACAAGTGATGATTTCAGGAAGGTCCAGGACGAGATAGCTGCAGTGGAGGGTGAGGTACTGAACGATGCGACAGAGCTTCCACCAGCTCTTGCATGGTCGTACAAGAAGCTCGATCGGATCTACAGGGTCTACCCTTTCGAAGGGCTCTTCAGATTCAGGACGAGAACTTCAAGGCATCCGATCTCCCTTGGATTGCCAAGAGAGATGCACCTATGGATGCAGGGGCCTATCATGGTATTGAAGGACAAAGAGGCGAGATCAATAGTGGAATTTCATGGACCGTTGGCAGATTCTGGCTTTGGGATTGATGCAGACTACGCAGTAGGGACATTTGGTCGTTTCTCCGCATTGGCAACCAAAAAGGTCGGAAAAGGAAACTACATACTATCCTCGCCACATGTGGATTCCCCGAGGCATCCGGCCGGCTGGCTCTTACTCGCAAATTCGCTGTTCTATGCCACATTGGACTCGCCCCTGATGCTCCTTCCTCCTGCATCAGTGCCATTGTCAGCGAAGCAGTCTGCAGTACTTGCAGCGTCACTGATGGATCAGTCAGAGGAACTCAACAGATCAACGCAGAGGCTTAGGAGATCATTTCTGAATCTGGTCCCAATATCCATGAATTCGGTCTCATCAAGGTTAGGAGAGGACCTTATCGACATACAGAATTGCCTTCCAATGCTCTCGAGAATCTGTGCGAGCATATGCACGAATACGCTCTCCATTATTCATGAAGGTTTGAAGCTCGACAAACTGAGGGAATCCGCCATAAATGGCAACATTTCTCAGTCTGAATATGCTGAGAAGATCGATTGGCTAGGGGGTGTTCTTTCTAAAGTTATGGTGGAGAAGGAACAAATGCTTGTGACTGCCGGTAGGGCCATGCCAGCGCTTACGATGATGTCATTGAAACTGGAGAAGGAATCGGCTGAGGTATTCTCGAAGATCACCAAAGGAGAACCACGGGACTTCTATGACCAGATCGCGGCTTTGATCAGACAAGTCATAGGGGACAAGTACTTCTACATACCTTGGTACGACGGCAAGAGCGGGATTGTCAAGGTGGAGGAGAAGAGCAAAGACGAGGGAATTATTCCGCCCTTGCTCGGGATCTACGTCAAAACCCAGTATATCCGTAGATTATCTGAATCCACAAGAACTCTCGCTGTGAGTTAAGGGCAGCAATTTCCACCGAAAAGGCTTAATTCCCTTCCTCCAATGTTATTCGAAGGATGTCGGAAGTAGTGCAGCTGACCGAAGATCTAATTCCCAGGGTCACCAGGCTTGTCAATTCCGTATATCTATACGACTCTATAAACGATTGGTCAATTGTCAGGTCAAGCTTCCTTGATCCCAACTTTGATCCGGCCTTGACATATGTCGGCATCGAGGACGGAGTCCCTAGGGGCGTAGTCGTCGGAGCAGCAAGAACAAAGGAACCAAAGGAACTAGTCAGCGCAGAGCATTCCTGGCTGAAGATGATAGCCGTCACTCCAGACTTCCTTGAAAGAGGTCTCGGGGATGAGCTCCTTGACAAGGCAGAGGCAAGCCTAAGAGACATGGGATTCAAGGACATAAGAGCCACGGATTTCGCTGGTTGGCAGATTTTCCCCGGTATAAACGTGAAATCAGAAGTAATGCTTCAATTCCTCCTCAGGAAGGGATACAAGAAGGCATCTGAGACTGCAAACTATACCGTCGACCTAGGCGGATTTAGGATCCCGAGAATGGCTCGCGACATCGAGCAAGCTCTTAGAGAAAATGGGCTATCCTTCAGAATACCCAACACGGAGGAGAAGGAGAAGATCGCTGCTTGGGTGATTGAGAATTTTGGTCCCATATACAGCTATGAGGTTACGATGGCATTCCGCCACATAGTGCCGGGGATGATCTTGGCTGAAAAGGAGAACGATTCGGTTGGATTCTGCACTATGAGTGCTCTTGAACTAGACTGGTTGGGACCCTTGGGAGTTATAGACCAGGAAAGGAAAAATGAAATAGGTACAGTTCTGCTCCATAGAGCCCTTTGGGAAATGAAGCTAAGGGGACAAAGGACGGCATCAATAACATCCGAATCCTCCCTTTCGTCATTCTCGCTTTTTCCTAATGTGGCAAATGTCAACAAGTACTGGATACTGCACAAGAAGATATCCTAGTCGCTGCGTATCCTGACAGTCCTTCGCTTTCTAGCTGATTCATATGCACTGAGGGCAACCGCTAGCGACAGGGATCCCTCCTTTCCTCCGGGGTAATTTGCATTCTTCCCCGTGATTGCGTCAACGAAGCACCTCATCTCATTCTGGTATGGGCTTCCCCAGTGAGCATCGACCTCATTCCAACCCTTGGGATATTTGCCCCTTTTCTCCTTGACATAGAGGAAGACAGTATCTCTGCCATAGTCCACGAGCATCGATCCATCAGTTCCATAGATCTCGATGCCGCCTATGTATGACTGGGATGTCCAGCTCACGTCTATGGTTCCGATTATTCCTTCATCTGTTCTGAAGAGCAGAGTTGCGTTGTCCTCAACTTCTATAGGCTTTATCAACGTGCCAACATAGGCATGTAGATGTTCGATCTTTCCGAAGAGGCTCATCACCAGGTCCAAGGCGTGGATTCCCATATCTAGCAAAGCACCTCCTGCCGCCTTCTTCTTGTCAAAGAACCAGTCTGAGACAGCGGGCCAAGAAACGTATGGCCCTTCGTGCGCAAACCTGACCCTTGTACTGAAGATTCGACCGAGGATGCTCTGGCCAATGACCTCCTCGATCAATGTGTAGAATCCGGTGTATCTGTGTGTGAATCCGACCATCAGCACCTTCCTCTGCTTTCGTGCGAAATTCTGCATTCTTCTGGCATCCACCATGTTGGTTGCCATTGGCTTCTCACACAGAACATGCTTCCCAGCCTTCAGCGCGTCAATTGCCATTCTCGCGTGCAGGTAATTCGGGGTGCAAATCACGACTGCATCGACGTCTCTCAAGCGGATCGCATCGTTGTAGTCAGAAAAGAATAGGCATGATCCCATACTCGAGGCTGCATGTCTTGCCCTCTCCAGATCAATGTCCGCAACGGCCTTGAGCTCAAGCTCTGGCATTTTCATTATGCTGGGAAGATGAGCATTAGTGGCTATCGCGCCCGCTCCAATGACAACTACACCGAACTTAGCCATGTGCGGTCGAAGGCTGAAAACGATTTAAAACTTCAATCCAATGGACGAATCCAATGCAGAGAGATCTTATAGTCACCTCATCGGGACTAAGGATTAGGGATTCCATCGAGTCCACGAGGGAATTGTTCCATGGCCTGGGAGTGGCCCTTGCTCGAAAATGCGGCGGGGAATTCATTGTAGGCACGGATCCACGACCTTCGTCCCTTGGTGCACTTGGGGGATTCATATCTGGAATTGAGGAAGGAGGAGGGATATGCGGTTTCTTGGGAATCTGTCCCGTGTCGGCTGTGTCATATCTCGTATCTCGGAAACCAAGACTACATGGGGCGATGGTGACTGCTTCGCACAACCCTCCTGAATGGACCGGACTGAAGGTCTTCAGTGGAGACGGTATCATATGGGAAGAGCGCGCTCTGGAAGACCTAATTCGAGAGGCGACAGCATATCCGGCAACGCCCAATTGGAGAGTTCCAAGCCCTGACGAAGCCAGCCTGAAGGAATATGTGCATTGCGCAGCAGGAGAGCTGATAGCTCTTGGGGTTTCCGGGGATGGTCTTAGGATTGTTGTGGATACGGGCAATGGCTCTCTCTCCGGGATCTCCAGAACCTTCCTCGAATCGCTCGGAGCCGAGGTCAAGGAGATAAACGCAGAGACTGATGGGCTTTTCAGAAGACCAATCGAACCGCTTCCGGAGAATCTTAGTATGCTCAGACGTGAGGTCCTAAGTGAGAAAGCGGACTTCGGCATTGCTCATGATGCGGATGGAAACAGGGCCGCCCTAGTAGACGAAAGAGGCAATGTGCTAAGGGAGGACATGACTCTCGCGGCCAGCCTACTTGTGCTGCTGGAGAAGGTGAAGTCTCCCTTGGTAGTGAATTTTGCGTCATCGTCCCTGTTCGAGAGTCTTGCATTGAAGAAAGAGGCTCATATCTTCTTCTCCGAAGTTGGAGAGAGAAATGTCTTGCTCAAGATGAGAGAAGTCGGTTCGATTGTAGGAGGCGAAGGCAGTTGCGGCGGAGTAGTCTACACCAAGGTTTCACATACCAGGGATGGTCTTCTGGCGTCTGGGCTGGTGGCTCACCTTGTCAAAGAAGAGGGTTTCCTCTCGAAGGCTTTGTCAGACTATCTGGATTTCTTCGTCTCGAAGATGGCTTTTGAATACGATCCAAGCGCCCTTCCATTCGCAGAATTGGTTAGATCGCTTAAGGACCAGATGCCCGGCATAAGGTATGTAGAAATGGGAGACGTGAAATTCATTGAGGAAAGCGGCTGGGTATTGATTAGGGCTTCCAGAACCCAACCGGTGCTGAGAATTGTTGCAGAGGCACGTGACCAGAGGATAGCTGATCGCCTTCTGCTCCGCTACGCTTCTCTGATAAGAAAACAGCTGAAGGCAGACTAGATGCCCATGGTCTCGGACATGGCCTTGAGAAGCTCGATCCTTCGTCTAGCCAGAGCCCTTCGAGATGCCTCGAGGTCCTCTATTCGCTGCTCAGTCAAGGTGAGTTCATCAAGAAGAGCTCTTTTCCTCGGCTTCCAGGATCTTCTTGGTCTCCCAATCCTTTTCTCTTTCACCTCTCCCCTTATCCCACTAGGGTCTATGTCAAGAACGACTCTGACGCCCTTCGCCAGAGAGTAATACTTGCGCCTCGATCGACGGTCCTTCCATGACTCCAGAAATCCAGAATCTTCAAGTAGCTTGAGATGCCGAATCACTGCTTGGGGATTTGCATCTAGCTCTTTGACTAGATCCAAGAGATAGCTGGGCCCGTCACAAACCCGTTCTATTATCCTCATCCTTGTCTGATTGGCAAGAACACCAAGCATCTCACCAATCTGAGCCATGGGAGATTGCCGGCGTGAGAATATTTAAATATTACTCACTAATAATGATTCACATCGTGTGACTGAAGATGGATACTCTGTTGGATCAGAATGACACTTGTGACTGGCCGAGGTTGATATCTGAACGAATGGGTGGGGCGATTAGCGGGAGCACCGGAGTTCGTTGCGAGGAAGACTTCACGGTCACTACGGAGATGGCGAAAACAAGAAAGTAGAATTTAAAAGTGGGGAGAGGCTAAGGTGTTCGATATTTCGGAGAGGAGGCGTTGAGAGGGGATTGAGCAGGGAACCACCGGGTTCTGAAAGAGAACAGAAAAAGCAGAATAACAGCTATCTTCGCGTAGCGGAGGCTCTGTCAACCGACGTCGGAAGAGGAATCGCAAGGGTCGATCCAGAGCTCGTCGAGCAATTGAGTCTTCAGACAGGCGATGCAATAGAGATAATGGGGAAGAAAAGAACATTCGCTTTGATCTGGCCGGCCCATCCAAGGGATACGGGCAGGGGCCTCATAAGGATAGACGGATACACCAGAGAGAATGCAGGTGTCAGCATAGATGATAGGGTCAAGGTCAGAAAGATCACTGCCAAATATTCAGAGACACTCAAGCTTGCGCCAACAGAACCCCTGAAAATCATGGGAGGAGAAGAGTATGTGAAGAATCAGCTAATAGGGAGAATCGTATCGAAGAGGGATGTACTTCCGGTTAGGATTATGAGCAGACCCATAAACCTGATAGTGACTGGATTCACGCCTGCGGCGGACGCGGTTATCATAAATGATTACACGCAAGTCATGATCAGCGAGAGACCTCAGCCTCCGCCAAGAGACATAGAGCGCATCACTTACGAAGATATCGGAGGGCTGGACTATGCGATCCAGAAGATCAGGGAGATGGTGGAGCTGCCTTTGAGGCACCCCGAGCTTTTCGAGAAGCTGGGCATCGAAGCTCCGAAGGGCGTTCTCCTCCATGGTCCGCCAGGCACAGGCAAGACTCTACTGGCAAAGGCAGTTGCCAACGAGACGAATGCAAACTTCATGAGTATAAGCGGACCTGAAATAATGAGCAAGTACTACGGAGAAAGCGAGCAGCGCCTAAGGGAGATCTTCAAGGAGGCCCAAGACAACGCTCCTAGCATTATCTTCATTGATGAGATCGATTCGATCGCTCCAAAGAGAGAAGAAGTGACTGGAGAAGTTGAGAAAAGGGTGGTTGCACAGCTACTTTCCTTGATGGACGGGCTCAAGTCCAGGGGGAGGGTAGTCGTGATTGGAGCGACGAATAGGGTCAATGCAGTCGATCCTGCCCTTAGGAGACCAGGCAGATTTGACAGGGAGATAGAGATAGGTGTTCCCGATAAGGCGGCCAGGCTGGAGATTTTGCAGATCCACTGTAGAGGCATGCCTTTGCTTGAGGACGTAGATCTGAAGAGCCTGTCCGACGTTACCCATGGATTTGTGGGAGCGGATCTGTCTGCTCTCGCAAAGGAGGCCGCCCTGAGATCGCTGAGAAGGTTGCTTCCTCAGATCGATCTGGAGGCAGAGGAAATCCCAATGGAGATCCTGAACAGCATTAAGGTGACAATGCAGGATTTCAAAGATGCCCTCAAGGAAGTCGAGCCGTCAGCGATGAGGGAGGTCATGATCGAAACTCCAAACGTTCATTGGGAAGACATAGGAGGCCTTGAGGAAGTGAAGAGAGAGCTCAACATGTCGATAGAATGGCCATTTAAATACCCTGATCTCTTCTCTCATATGGGGATTAAGCAACCAAAAGGGATTCTGCTCTACGGACCTCCCGGAACGGGAAAGACATTGCTGGCAAAAGCATTGGCAGCCGAATCAGAGGCCAACTTCATATCTGTGAAAGGACCCGAACTCATGTCAAAGTGGGTAGGTGAGAGCGAGAAGGGGATTAGGGAGATATTCAGGAAAGCCAGACAAGCTGCACCCTGCATAATTTTCTTTGACGAAATGGACGCGATAGCCCCAGTCAGAGGGGCTTCGATCGGCGATTCAATGGTAACAGAACGGATGATAAGCCAACTATTGACGGAAATGGACGGACTTGAGGAACTAAGGGATGTCGTTGTGGTCGGAGCCACAAACAGACCGGATATGCTGGATCCAGCCCTGCTTAGGGCTGGCCGTTTCGACAAACTAGTCAAGCTTGCATGGCCCGATGCTGAAGCCAGAGGGCCAATTTTCGAGGTCCACTTCAGGGGAAAGCCCATAGGGCCAGACATGAACGTATCCGAACTTGTTGATCTCACCGAGGGATTCACCGGTGCAGACATTGCATACGTGATGAACGAGGCTGGATTCTTGGCGTTAAAGGAGGCAATACACTCAATGAATGGAGGGGAGCAACTCACGGTCACGATCCAGAAAGCTATGATATATATGAGGCATTTGGTGGAGGCAATCAGCAAAGTGAGAGTACCCTCGAAGGAAGAAAGAGCCGTATATGACCAGGCAATGGAACGATTCTCAAGATCAGGGAAGTCTGAGCTGGGCGCTCTGCAACGTCTGGTGACCTAGACCAGAGAACCCTGGCTTACATCTGCTATTAGGGAGCTCTAAAGAGAAACTGTCAGATGGGAACTAGATAGCGAATCTGCCAGAGGCTTCTCTTCCAAGCTAGACGGAATTCTCCAATTGAGCTATCGGTTCCAGAAGGTTGACATAGAGGATGTTGTTGCCTCTAATTATGACATGACCTAAGTTGCTGATTTGCTTGTCTCCGTCATATTCCACAGCATCGGTCAAGATCAGGTTCATCTGCATATCAATTTTGTCTAGGACTCCGGAATAGGAAAGGTCGCTCTTTAGCTTGACATAGATATGCTTGCCGATTAATTTCTTCAGGACCTGCAGTGGCTTCTTGTTGAGAGCTTCTTTTGTCCTGTCCGCGTCCAACTCTGCGTTTTGCGGGGAATCGTAGCAGTATTAAACGTTTTGCGCGCGGATACCTTCATCTCGGCCCATTTTGGAAAGCATACTCTTTTATACCGATTATCAGGGCCTTCGGCCGAAAAAGAATGGGTCAGAAAGAAGATGCGCTAGTGCTTTGGTTCAATGACATAGGAATGGAGGACGTCCCGGTCGTTGGGGGGAAATCGGCCAGCCTTGGTGAAATGATAAGAAGAACGAATGTGCCAGTGCCGTCAGGATTCGCTACGACGGCCAAGGCATACAGGCTCTTCGTGCAAGAAAACAATCTTAGGGAGAAAATGGAAGCAATACTGTCTGAGCTGAGGGATCCAAACGACACGGCCAAGCTTGCCGAGATTGGAAAAAAGGTCCGTGAGCTTATCGTTCAGTCAAGAATGCCTAAGGAATTGGAGGAACAGATTGGTAGGTTCTACAGAAAGTTATCAGAGGCGGCAGGGGGTAAGGACCCATTTGTAGCCGTAAGATCATCGGCGACCGCCGAGGACCTTCCAGACGCAAGTTTCGCAGGCCAGCAAGATACTTACCTGAATGTTCAGGGCCCAGAACAGGTGGCCATGAGCATCAGGAAATGCTATGCTAGTCTATTCACCGATAGAGCGATATTCTACAGGATACAGAAGGGCTTTGACCATCTTTCTATCGCTCTTTCTGCGGCAGTCCAATATATGGTGTTCTCCAGGGCATCAGGCGTTACATTCACCTTGGACGTGTCCAACGGCGACAGAACACTTGTCCTGATAGAAGGAAGCTACGGACTCGGGGAGTACATAGTTCAGGGAAAGATCACTCCCGACGAATTCTATGTCCGGAAAAGCGATCTGCAAATCGTGAAGAGAAGTATCAATCCAAAGAAAATCATGCTAGTCAGATCTGAAAGCGGCGGAACCGTTGAGAGGGAAGTCCCGACTGCGATTAGGGACCAGCCTGTTCTCACGGATGATCAAGTGAAGCTCTTGGCCAAATACTCAATAGCCATCGAGGATCACTACAGAAAGCCCATGGACATAGAGTGGGCTCTTGACGAAAGGGACGGCAAACTGTACATCGTTCAAGCGAGACCTGAAACGGTCTGGTCGCTCAAGGCAGAGGAAAAGCCAGTTGAGGGAGCGATCGAAGTCACAACGGCGAAAGAGGTGCTTGTACAAGGGCTTCCAGCATCACCGGGCCTTGCAGTGGGCAAAGCCCACATCATAGTTGATGTCGAGAAGCTTGAGGAGTTCCAGAAGGGAGAGATATTGGTGACAGAGATGACGGCCCCCGAGTGGGTTCCTGCGATGAGAAAGGCAGCGGCGATAGTCACGAACAGTGGTGGCATGACTTCACATGCAGCAATAGTGAGCAGGGAGCTTGGAATACCCTGCATAGTTGGCACTGCGAGCAGGGGAAAGCCAGCAACAGAGGCGTTGCCTGATGGTGGACTCATAACAGTTGATTCGAAACTTGGCGTCGTCTACAGAGGTGCACTCGAGGAAGCGATGGCAAAGAAGGAAGAGAAGAAGGGAGAAGGAGTTCAGGCTGTTGCAGAGTCCTATCCTGTAACCGGCACCAAGGTCTATGTGAATCTCGGTGAGCCCGAATTGGCTGAGAAAGTGTCGGCATTGCCAGTCGATGGCGTGGGTCTCATGAGGGAGGAATTCATCTGGGCAGCGGAGATAGGTGAGCATCCCTTGTATCTGATCGAGACAGGGCAGGCCCAGAAAGTGATCGATAAGCTCGCGGAAGGGATCAGAAGAGTGTGTGCAGCATTCTATCCGCGCCCCGTTGTGCTAAGGCTGACAGACTTCAAATCGAGCGAGTACAGGGACTTGAAGGGAGGCGACAAGTATGAGCCAGTCGAACCGAGCGCACTTCTGGGTTGGAGAGGTGCATCGCGCTACTACGATCCAAAGTACGTGGCAGGATTCACGCTGGAGCTGAAAGCCATTAGAAAGGTTAGAGACGAGTTCGCGCTGAGGAACTTGTGGGTGATGATACCTTTCTGCAGGACCATTGGCGAGATTGAGAAGGTGACGTCCATCATGAAGGAAGAAGGTCTCGAGAGAGGTCCTGACTTCAAGCTGTGGGTGATGGCTGAGATACCCAGCAATGTCATAATAGCCGATAAGTTCAACGAGTACATAGATGGTTACTCAATTGGTTCGAACGACCTGACGATGTTGATCCTTGGGGCAGATCGGGACAACGAAACAATAGCGAAGGTCTTCGATGAAAGGGACCTGGCCGTGAAGAGGGCCATAAGATATCTCATAAAGATAGCACAGAAGGAAGGAAAGACCGTGTCAATATGTGGCCAAGCTCCCAGTGTCTATCCAGAATTCACAGAATTCCTCGTGAGGGTGGGAATTAATTCAATCTCAATCAATCCAGATGCGGCCGTGTTTACTAGGAAGCTAGTCGCAAGCACCGAGCAAAGGGTAATGCTAGAAAAGGCACTTGGGATGGTGCAGGTCGATTCGGATTGGGAACTGCCAGATCCGGAATAGGCCAAAGGAAAGCTGACAACAAACATATCCCCCCAAATGCGATAGAGCCGTCATCTTACCTTCCCGGATAAGACTTCATGAGTATCAGCATCCCTAGGCCAACTGGGCAGCATTCCAGATGTCTGCCCCTTCCAGGCATTAGGGCTAGAAAGGACGGGAGTGCGCTCTCATAGGTATGTTTTGTCCGTATAGCAATAGTATCTCTGGTATTGCGGTATCCACGTTCCCGGTTTTCCGCACTTTGGACAGACCGGGGCAGCGGCCGCTTGCTGCGTGACTGGGGTTGGCGTTGTTGCAGCTGACGTGGCGGTCACGACCTTGACCTCAGGCATCTCAACAGCTTTCGACAGTATGACGATATCTCCCACTGCTCCAACTTCGCTCCATGCAACCTCTAGGGTTGTGCCTGCGATCGTCTTCACGAGTAGGTTTATTGCACTCTCGCCCGGAATCAACCCGATGTCAGACACCGTGCCGACTTGTTTACCATTGGGATTGTACACGGGCTTGCCAATGATCTTACTTTGCGCTATGCTCTTCTCTCCTGACATGTTCTGCAGGCCCGTCATATACATTTAAGACTTTTCACGGTTTCCAAGTGTCATTTAATCCAGAAAATAATAGCTGTCTTGGTTTGATTTCGTGTCAATCGGCATTTTGCAGCCCAGGGATGAGCGATGCGCTATCCCCTCTGATAGAGCACATCAAGAATTGGTGCGTGATCCGGAAACGGATTCGTCGAGAAGCCTGATGAACGCTTCTTCCGATCCTCTTGGGATAACGCCTGAGGCTGCATAAGCATGCCCGTCCGCGAATCCTCCAACTTCTTCCGCTGCCATCATCATGATGTTGGATATTTCTTGTCTCTCTCCGCGGTTGATCAAAGCTTCCAGACTTGGAGGGACTCTTCCTGACACCTTGGTCCAGGTTCCCTTGAGCATGCCAAGTCCAGGCACGGTTGGCTCTAGCTCCATGAAACCAAGCAGGTACTTCCATGGATTCACGACCTTGCTGTACTTCAGAATCGAGAGGAATGTGCCTATCACTTTGCTTCCCATCCCTTTGAAGGATGAACCTACCTCAACCCATTGCAGGTTTCCTGATTTCATCAGTCCCTTTTTCCTAATTGTGCTAAGCATACTATCGAACGCCGCCTTGCGCTGTAATTCCATTTTCTGCGCCAGTTGAACTGTGGCCTCCGAAAGACCCGTGAGAAGAGAGGAAGTTGCAAGTAAGGGGCCATCTCTGTAATAACCAACGGATCCCAACGCTGTCAGGATCGAGGATGCCTTGTGTCTGTTTATCCAAGACTCTCCTAGCCTTATCTGGATCGACTTCCCCCTTCCGCTCTTGCTCAGCTTGGCGAGATCGTGCTTGATGGCCTCCTTGAAGACTTCGAGGTTGATTCCGACCAGATCGCCCGGTAATTCCGCCGATCCAATTAATGCGATTGCAGAGAATCTCTGTGCAGAAGCCTCTATTTGCCTCGAGATGACATAGGCCATTGTCGAGCCGGACGCTTCTGATTCGCCGCTGAGACCATATAGCTCAGGATTGAAGTTCATTATGGAAGTGTCTTCCGTTTCTTCAGAATCGTGGTGATCTATGACCAAAACAGGCTTCTTTTTTGGATTCGCCTCAGATATCCTGTTCACGTGGGGACTTCCGAGATCAACATATGAGACCAGATCATTTTCCCCTGAGTGTATCTCGCGGAGTACTTCCGGAAACAGCTTCTCGAGGCAGACTAGGCGCGGCTGGCAACCAATCTTTTCGAGTGTTGTGCCTAGTATGGCAGCCCCACAGAGTCCGTCAGCATCACCATGATGAACAATGAGAGATCTGGAAGGGCTGAGGTTTCTTATTCTAATCGCGAACTGCTTCGCGCTCTCTTTCAGCCTGCCAGGAGCCACAGCACGCAAGATAAAATCGTCAGATGTGATCTCGGGTTTTAAGATTTGAGGGCGGAGACAGGAGGCTGATTACGGGCCTATCAGCCCTTCGCAACCATCTCCTGCTCATACTGCTCCCACATTCTGAGTATCAACTGCCAGTCAACCCTTGGGGCATTTCCGACGCCAGGACAATTCCCATGATACGACATATAGTAGCCTGCGCCATTTCTTTCAGATCTCACCTTCACGGCATCCGGGATGGGCCCGACAGCTCTTTCTATCACTCCAGACGGAACTGGGAAGAATGGATACATCTTGCATAGCAGAGGCTTTGAATCATGTATTGAACAGGAACGACCCTCCAGGAAAAGGCATTCGCTCTTTCCGTTTTCCTTTGTGATGAGCGATGATCGGCTTCCTTCCAGCGTCATTGATTTTGTCATCAAGAAGCCAGTTGGATGTGCGCCGGATGTGTGGGATTCCATCCGTTTGATGTCGTCATGCGTGAACAGGACCTCATATTGGCAACAGCGGCCGCACCTTCTGCATTCGAATCCTGATCTCTCAGATGCAAGAGACAACTCGGAAGCCGATGTGACAGGCATTCACTGGATGACCTCAAATCTCGATTTCAAAGTGCTTCTTACAATTCTTGCATGCGATTATGTATTTCACGGTTCCGTCCGGGTATTCCTCAGTCTTCTCGATAAAGACCTCGTGAGTTCGACCAGCTTCGCATTTTTGCGATGAGACCTCAGTCATCTTGGAATTCAGACTAGGCTGCATTACACTCGACCTCTAGTAACTCACCTTCTCCCACTTGCCACTCTTCATTGATGAATAGCCCGCATCGAGAATTGCATTCACTACGTAGCCATCTTCTATGTTCTCCTTTGGCATCTCACCCTTTGCGAAGCATTCAAGAAAGTGCCTCAATTCAAAGAGGTATCCGAGGGTTTCATGCTCTCTCCATGTGGGAAACATCCATCCTCTCTTTGCCTCGGCCTTCTCAACGATATATCCCATCTTGTCCTCCGAAGCAACCGTGAACATTCTCACACCACTTTCTCTCGTCACATCAACAAAGATCGCACCTTCAGTACCATAGACTTCGAATCTTATGTCCAGTCCCCCGTGTGCAGTCCAGCTGTTTTCAGAATGGCCAACTCGCCCCAATTCATATCTGACTATTATCAGGCTGCTATCTTCAGCCTTTGTCTGATGGTAGAGTGTAGCACCCCAACAGAAGACTTCGATCGGCTTCCTTTCTATAACCTTCCTCGCGACCTCTACGCTATGGCAACCCATGTCCATTAGCACTCCTCCGCCAGACAACTCAGGGTCCCAAAACCAAGCTGAATGAGGGCCGAAGTGAGCCTCCCTGCTTCTGACCCACAGGATCTCCCCAATCGCTCCCCTTTTTATGAATTCCATAGCCCTCTCGGCATGTGGGGTAAAAAGCTGATCTTCTGCATAGCCATGAAGGACTCCATGCTTTTCAACTGAATTGAGCATCTCTTTCGCTTCTTTCATGTTTCTTGCTAGGGGTTTCTCAACTATCACATTCTTGCCGTTCTCCGCACCTATCGCTACGGCGTCCTTGTGAAGATAGTTAGGGAGGATGATGTCAATTGCTTCGACGTCAGGATCTGACGCTATTCTCTGAATGGCATCGTCTCCGAAGTAAGTCCTTTTTATCCCGAATCTTTTTGCGAATCTCTCTGCATGGAGTTGAGTCTTGGAACCGACTGCCACGAGTTCGGCGCCAGCTATCTCCTTCAAGGCCATGGCATGGAAATTGGCGGCGAAACCTGAACCGAGGATTCCGACTCCAATGGTCCTCATTTTCGGCAAGTCGAATTATGATTGATGAGGCATTTAACGCTTTCATTCGAAACTTGTTGTCGTGCGCGTCGATGGGACGATTCGCAATCTTTCTCCCGAGTACTCATATCTAAGATTGCCCTGACCGAGTGTTGGGCTTGCCCCCTAGAAGCCTTTCTGCTTCACGGAGATCCTTCACAGTGTCTATAGGAATCCACATTTCTCGGGTCATGTAGACGGATATCTCCCCTGATAGCTTGGGGAAAACCTCAGTCTCAAGGTCTCCCACTTCGGGAAGGTATTCACTTATTTTTCTTGAGAATATGTATATCCCTCCATTGATCCAGTTGGGCAATTCGGGTTTTTCGATGAAGCTTTCCAGAAGGCCATTGAAAACCGTCACTATGCCGTAGGGCAATCTCAGCGGCGTCGCAATGATGCTGGCAATCTTGCCCATTGTCAAGTAGTAGCTTCGGAACTTGCTGAGGTCGACTTTCGAAATTATGTCACCATTCAACACAAAGAAATCCTTGCCTGATGTCCTAGGAAGTGCCAAACGCAGGGCCCCCGCGGTACCCAATCTGGCCTTTTCGATGCTCAGCTCCGTGCTCAATCCCAGATTCGTATCCGATAGATAGTACTTTATTCTCTCACTCAGGTGTCCGCAAGCGACCACAACTCTTTTGACGCCATGTAATCTGAGCCAGTCAATCTGCCATTGGAGTATAGGTTTGCCCGCAATATCAATGAGGATTTTCGGGGTGGTTAATGTCATCGGCCTCAGTCTCTCGCCCAAGCCGCCACCCAGTATGATTGCCTCATCAATCTCTCTCAATCTCGGCACCAGGCATCAGTGTTCTGTTTGAGGGTATATAGTCATTCCCTCTGGGGAGGCGTGCGTCTATCCTCTACCTATTGAAACCTATGCCCACATTTCAAACAGAACTTGGAATCTCCGGGAACATCACTATTGCACTCAGGACATCTCTTCGTTCGTTCCGAAGTTTGTTCTTTGCCCGTACTTGGGAGCTGGGATCCGCAGAACATACAGAATTTCGAATCAGGAGGATTGATCCTATTGCACTTCGGACAGACTATCTGACCGGATGAGATTCCCGTGTCTGGAGGTGGCGGAGGAGCAGCGGGAGGAGTCATGACTTGCGGTATCAGGACCATGCCGGTTCCAAGTGCAGCGCCTGGAGACTTGCCGAGTTCTTTTGCTACTTCCTTTGCAGTATCCATCCTCAGGACCTCGCCTGCAGCTTGGGACTTGGCCATCTGTTTTATGAAGAACAACCTGTCTCTGTACGCCGGTTCAGTGTCAATGCCCTCGAACTTCAGATCGACTAGTCTGAGTCCGAGTCTTTCTAGTTGGGTAGCAACAGTTGCTCTGACCTCCAGCGATGTGTCGTCAAGCTTGGTGAAGACTCCTTCAAGGTCATATTTCGAGATTGAGTCTATGGATTTCTCGTTGATATATCCTCTCACGAAGTCTGCCACTGATGCCGTGCTGAACGACACGCCGCTTCCTGACAGTTGTGTGATGAAAAGTATCGGATCCGAGACCTTGAACCAGTAAGACCCATGGGCCATCAGAGGTGCAAGGTCAGTCGTCTGGGCTCTGAAGCCGAATTTGCCCACAAGCTCCTTTGTCGAGACAAATATGACGTTTGCTTTGAACGGCATTCTATCATAACCGACTATCTTCACCAGAATTCCAGTGATGAGGGGCAATACCATGGTCGTGAGCACATGCCTTCCAGGGCCAAGAACATCGTAAGCCTTGCCATCCCGGAAGAAGACAGCGGATTCGTCCTCATGGACTACGAGAACGGATCCCCACTCTATTTCGTCGGCGGGAAATGGATAGATTACGGCTTCGGGCGTTTTGCTCAACCACTCTATGACGATAGGCATTCCATCAGACACCTCTGAGCAATACTTCCCTAGCTGTCAATTTCTGTTCCATCTGCGAAAGAAGACCAGAGATCTCATCCAGCGCCTTGGATAAACCATCGAAATCGCCCCTGAGAGCACATTCCAGTATCTCTTTCCCTTTTCTGTCAACTTCCTCCGCAATCGAAATGAGGACCTGGTCATTATCGATCAACATATCTATGTCCTCCTCCTTCACTTTGACTGCATCGAACAATCCAGAATAACCTAGCGCAGACTTCGTTGTTCTGTTATTTATGTAGTTCAGTTGGAACATAATTCTATTGATTACTCTAGATTTGTCTGGTCCGAACTTCTCTATCGCCGACACGAGAGTCCTGTCCATGTTTTTTGTTGCTGATTCAAGGAAGGTCGCGGCCTTGTTCCTGACAAGCCTGTCGGTCTCTCTCCTTATCTCTTTCTCCTTGTATCCCCCGTAGCCGGGTATGTACATCAGCAGTTTCTCTACGCCAGAAAGCTCTCTCATCACAACATCCTTTGGGGCGCCTTCAGACATCGGTATCTCTAGTCGATTCATCGTTCCTTATTTAACTCTTTTAAGGAGTTTGTTGAACAAGGTGGATCCAGGTTAGCAGGAAGCCAGAGCCAGACATCGATCTGGCTTTGTCAGTGCATGATCCCAGAATAGAATATTGATTATCCTCAAGAAAGAAAGCCACACATAAGTACAGTGGTAGTCCAGGTAGGGCGGAAATCAAACTCCAGACAAGAAAATTTAAAAACGTACGAGGCGAAAGACGGGCAAATGGCAAAGACGGCGTTGGGCTTGGAAGAGAACGTGGAGGGGGCGCTGGCCTATCTTCTAGGGTTTTTCACGGGAATAGCTCTGATTCTAATGGAGAAGGATAACGATTTCGTAAAATTCCATGCATGGCAATCCACTATAACGTACGGTGTGCTGTTCGTTCTCTCAATTGGTCTGGTGTTCCTAGGTTTCATTCCAGTGATCGGATGGATCGTCTCAATAGTCGGAATTCTCTTGTCCCTCATAATAGCACCGATTGCTCTGATTCTCTGGCTCGTCTTCATGTTGAAAGCATATCAGGGACAGAAATGGAAGTTCCCCGTGATAGGGAATCTTGCAGAAAAACAGGCAATGGGAGGGGCTGAACTACCACCTCCGCCTCCATAGTAGCATCCAGAACTTGTTCGCGGCCGGCCTGGGGTGAAGCAGATTAGGGTCAATCACAGCGCATATGAGGGCAATTCGGCATCTCTCTATCGCGGCTTTATTGAAACTGAAGTTGGTTCCGCATTCGGAGTGGGGATTGGACCGCGCAACGATTCCGAAGTGAGTCTAGAGATGGAACGCATCTATCCCGGGATCTTCTTCAGCTTGGTCTGATAGAATTCAATCAATTCCTTTTCAGTTGTCGCATCCTCTGCTTCCTTGTCTATCCTGTATTTGCCAGTGAACCTAGGAAATCTTATGGCGAGTCCAGTATGCTTCTTGATGGCAGCCATGGCTGCGGTATGGATCGGGCTAATCGTTACTTCAGCTCCGATCACCTCGAGTACGAGTCTTGGCTTGAACCAGAAGTCTGGCTCGATCTTGCTGTCAACTCTGGCTGGCTTCTCCGGGGCCAAGTCGTTCTCAAGCATTTCACCCAATTTCCCTAGGTCCTGCTCTGTGAAACCAGTTCCAACCCTCGTCGTTGATTTGAACATATCCGATTCAGGATCATATATCGCCATCAGGAACGAGCCATATTTGAACTGCGCCCTCTTTCCCATGCCTCGATACGCTCCTATTATGACCAGATCGAGGGTGTCTTCCATTTCTGCCTTGTATTCCCTCTTTAGCTTCACCCACCTGAAGGATCTGGCACCGGCCTCATATTCGGAATCCAGCATCTTTACCATCACTCCTTCCATGCCATCCGAGATGGCCTCCTCGAAAAATCTCTCTATGTCTTCAGATGACTTGGCCAGAATCATTTTAGACAGTTGGACTCTATCGTCTTTCTTTACCATTTTCTCAAGAACTGCTCTTCTTTCTTTGTAGGGTGAGTCCATGAGATCTCTTCTGTCAATGAATAGTACATCGAATAGCTTCAGATTGACTGGTATTTCACGCATAACTCTCTCTATCTCGTATTTTCTCCTCCTCTGCATCAAATCCTGGAAGGGTCTGATCTCCCCCGTATCGGCTTCCACTGCAATGCACTCCATCTCGAATATTGCATCTCCGGTCTTGATCGTTCCACGAAGCAATTCCACCACATCAGGATATTGATGGCTTATGTCCTCTAGCCGTCTTGAGAACAATTTCACTTCCGCTCCTCTCTTGTGTGCTTGTATCCGTTCTCCATCATACTTGTATTCGATGGCACATGGCAATCCCACTTTCTGAGCGATCTCCTGCGGGCTTCCAAGTCTTTCAGCCAACTGCATCCTAATCGGTATTCCAATCTCTATCCTGATCTTCCGGAGCCCTTCCAAACCCTGTCGCCGAATCGTTAGAGCTATTTGACCAATATCAGGCCTTATGTTGTAGATACTCTCTACCTCTTGTCTGGCCTCCTTGCTCCCGGCGAATGCTTCGGAGAGTGCATCGAGAAGCGTCATCTCGGCAAGTCCAAGCCTCAGTTCCCCAGTCACGTATCTCACCAAATACTTTCCTTCCTGGGGCGACATGTCTGCCAGTACCGAAGCCAGACCATCGATCTTCTGCATGGTGGATTTCTTTCCAGCAAGCTTTGACAGAGCGATTATTGAATTGAAGGTATCAGAGACTGTGAGTTCTCTGCTGACCAGTTTGCGCATTTTCCTGTTCGTCAGCAATTCAAAGGCCGCCTGACCTAAGTCGCCTATTTCCTTGAGCTTCTGTTCGACCTTGAGTTCGGTGATCCCTGTAGCCTTTGCTATGCTTCTCAAGATAAGTTTCTCGGCCATCCCAATCTCGGTCCCGGCGTAATCTGGACCCAGGGCCCCGAGGAGAATGTAGCATATGATGCCCACCTCATTCTCTTCTGCCTCAAGAAACAACTGCCTAGTTGTCTGGATCATTTCGAGTCTCTTTGTTGTTGACTCGATCTTTTGCATGTATTTAGCAAGAGTTGAGAAATCCACTGGAATTCACCACGCCTTACCGTAGCCGTCCAGATATACCCTGCGCTGCAATGAAGGGGGCGGTCTGAATCTGCCCGAGTCCAGCGGATATCCGAGAGTCACAATCGTCACTGGCCTGTAGGCATCAGGAGGTGAAATCACCGCTCGAACCTTACGTTCATCAAACGCTCCTATCCAGCACGTCCCAAGTCCCATCTCAGTTGCCTTCAACATCAGATTCTCAACTGCGGCACCAATGTCTAGGAGACTGTAGAGGCCGATCCCCCTGTTCCCGTATGAATCAAGGGCTGCGACCTCATTGACTAGGAACACAAGATCGACGGGGGCCTCCGAGACGAACTGCTCGTTGTAACAAGCCATAGCCAATTCCTTCCTTTTCGTCTGTTGAAGAACCACTACCACCTCATAGGGGTGAACATCGCCCGCCGACGGGGCCATGAACGCTGCTTCAAGCAGGGATTGGATCTGCTGCTTGCTGATCTCCCTTCCCTCATAGTGCCTGATGCTTCTCCTTCTGGCTATTGCATCGGTCACCTTCATACATAGAAACCGATGGGGCTGGGCTAAAAAAGTTGAGGATTGTCCGCACTAGATGATCATGATGGAGCTTCTTTCGAATCCATTTCTTCTCAAGTAGTCCTCTGCTTTTGACCTCTGGTCTCCCTGCAGGAAGATCTTACCATCCTTTACAGTACCACCGCAAGCACATCGAGACTTCAGGTTTTTCGCTAGACTCTCAACTGAATCCTCTTTTTCGCTTATTCCTTCTATTATTGTCATGGGTTTGTTGAACTTCCTCATCTCCAGCCTTATGGTTATCTTCTGTTCTTCTCTGAAAGCTTCCTCAAGAGCCCCCTCTGTACCGAAGACATCGAAATCCTCGTCTTTCGTGTTCTTCACCATCACCTTTGTCTTGTGCTAGGACATCGACGTCCGATATTTAAGATTAAAGCTGTTCGGGACGCCAATTCAATAGAGATATATTCTCTCCAAGGAGGCAGACGTATCTAGATTTGGCGGAAGAAAGGCGCTATGACGAGCTTACAGGATACATAAAGGATCTAACTGCAAGGAAGATAATTGGTGATATAATTCTGAGTGAGGATTCGGGAAAGGCATTCAAGAAGTGGAGGTTGCTTTTCCAGATACCTCAGAAGGAGCTTTCCCAACAGATGGGAATTTCCCCCTCAGTGCTTAGTGACTATGAAAGGGGTAGAAGAAAGAATCCTGGAACGAAGTTCATGAGGACTTTCGTCGAAGCCCTGATCGAGCTTGACCTGACGAAGGGAAGCAGGAAATTGTCTGAGTTATCAAGAACTGAATTACCTCCACCGGGGGTGATACTCGCGATTAAGGAATTCTCGATACCTGTCAAAGTAAAGACGATCTTCGCAATCACGAGTTCAGTTTCAATCTTGGAGGACAGGGACCTTGAGGAGACCCTATTCGGCTACACTGTTCTAGATAGCATTAAGTCAATTCTCTATTTCAAGGGAGACGAATTCATCAGAATATTCGGGGCAACTGCAAAGAGAGCCCTGGTATTCACAAACGTTATTCACGGTCGATCTCCAATGGTCGCAGTGAGAGTGTTTCCTTTCAAGCCTTCCGCTGTGATAATACATGGTCCCGCGGCAATCGACGATGTGGCAGTCGAAATAGCGAAACGCGAGAACATACCGCTTGGTCTCTCAAGGATGCCAAGCGTGAACGATTTGTTGTCTGCCCTTGAGGATGTCGAGATTGTTGAGAAAACAAAGGCGTGAGCCATTCAGCTTGTCACTATACCGGTAATGGATTTGGAGATGTGCTCACGGATCTCGGCAGGGGTCTTGAGTATATGAGTAGCCGCTCATCATGACTACGTAAGCAGAATTGCAGAGATCACAGATCATAGGACGAAAAATAGGAGATGAAGAACCCACTCTCAGTCCATCGACAGGGGTTCTACTTCTTCTTCTTTTTCTTTTTCTTTGATTTGCATGTTCCTGGCATTTTCTTACAAATATCATAATCGCTCGATACTATATAAGCTTGACTTTTTTCTTATCAAGCTTTGACAATTCTGCGACCAAGACAACGCCGAGGACATTGATGGCGACGAACGATCCAAAGAATATCGCCAAGAGATTGAGAAGCAGCGGGTGCAGCCCAATCTCATATAGAGCTTCTGGCAGAGGGGCAGATATCAGCCACAGGTAAGATCCTATCATTATTGTTATGACGAGGTTCTGAAGCAATGCGATGAAGAAGAACCGTTTCGGATTGTCCGAACCTTTTCCGAATATCTGTCCGATTGAAGCCGCGAACAGATTTGCGAATGCCCCGACAATAATATCGGTAAGTCCAAAGGGACTGAGGAAATTGCCGAATACAACCCCGAGCGTAACGCCAATTGTTGCCGGCCACCCGTAAATTATCGAGGTGGGAATAAGCATGTCTGCGACCCTGACCTGTATGGGCAGGAAACTGAGGGATTGGAAAAGAAAGAGCAGGACAACATACAGAGCAGCCAGCAGCGAACACAGCGAGATCGCCCTCAATCTCCCGCTTATGAGCATCAGACGACTCGGAATTGCAGAGCGATTCATAAGTCTTTCAACTCGTTGTTGACACGCCGGTGCTGCTTGAAGGCAGATGCCGATCGGAACTTGCGAAAGATTGAAAAGTACAGTATCGTTCTCTCTGGAAAGTGGATGATTGCCCCCGTTGATGGACGCCAAGTGCTATTAGTCAGAGGAGGTGACTCAGACTAACGGTTCGAGAGGACTTTCTGGAAGAAGCCAGGGCTTATCTTCAGAAGAGGCCTGATTTCATTTCGTCAGCTCCAGCTCGAGCGGACCTCTTCAATACACATCAGGATTACAAGATGCTTCCTGTAGTCCCCGTTGCCCTAAATCTGAGGTTCTACTTCTTCGGAATGCCGATTGAAGATACCAGGATAATATTGCGTCCTGCTGATGTGCGAAGATCTGGAAAGCAGGAGGACCTCCAGATAGATCTGACAGACCCTTCTGAATCATCGCATGACACGGCGGGATACCTGTCAGCTATATTACGCATTCTCAAGAGATTCCAAAGGGGATTCAGGGCGAAGGGCCTGAAGCTATATGCCAGAAGTGAAATCCCAATAGGTGCCGGGATGGGATCCAGTGGCGCACTTGAAGTCGCATTTCTGACGGCCCTAAATCGGTTTTTCTCCCTTGGGCTGACAAATGACTCAATTGCAGAATATTCATACCTAGCAGAAAGCTTCGATCTCGGGATTCCCTGTGGGAGACTCGATCAATACGCTGCGACTTTCGGCGGCGCAATCGTCCTCCACCAACGGCCGATTATATCAGTAGAAAGGCTGAAACTTCCACCTTTCAGCATGGTCGTCATTGATTCAGGAGAGCAGCACAGAACGGAGGCAATCCACTCTGTGAGGCAAGCAGAGATCGATGAGGGGCTGGCGGCTTGCCAGTCCTCATCAATGGTGCCAAAAAGTTTCAAGAATAGGCTTGGTCGAACTCACTTCGAGACAGACTGGGAAAACATCAACAGGGATGAACTCGCTCGCTTTCTGTTCATGGTTCCAGAGAAGTCTGGGAAGAGAATTCTGTTCACCATGCGGATGAACGATTCCACAAAGCTCATCGTTGATTTCCTGAAGGCTGGGAAAATAGAAAGAAAGACAGCACTTGAGGTCCTTGGCGAAAGGAGATTCAAGATTCTGGATTCATCAAACTGGGCAGTTCTGGAAACTATCGGGGAAACGATGAACCTCCAACACGAGTTGCTACGAGATCTGTATGATGTTAGCACCGACAAGCTGGAAATCCTCAGGGATCTGTCCTTGATGAGTGGGGGCCTCGGGGTGAAGATAAGCGGGGCCGGTCTTGGCGGCTGCCTGATTGCGCTCGTGAGGGACAAGGATTCCGGCAGATCTGTCAGAGATGCAGTCATGGATGGAGGCGCCAAAGATGCTTGGATCTTGGATATTGATCATGGGGCAGAGTATCTGAGTGGATGAACAGTGTCAGATCTTAACGTATTGGTCATTGGGGGACTTACCAAGGACCTCATAAAGAGAAAGAGCGTTCAGAGTCGTCCCGGAGGAGGGGCGTTCTATTGCTCCATTGCCGCAGCCAGAATGGGAGCAAGTGTGGAGCTTTGGACAGTAGTAGGTGATGAATTCCCGAAGGAGGGGATAGTCCAAATCGAAAGTGAGGGCGTGAGGGTGGTCCAACTTAGGTCGACCAGTTCCATTGGATTTGTGAACGAAATAGACGAGGTCGGGCATAGAAGACAATGGGTGTCTTCCGTTGCAGATAGGATGATCAATGTTCCGCTCGGACCCCTGAATAGGTTCGACTATGTCCAAATCACACCAGTTCTTGGGGAAGTCGATCCGAAGGTCATATCGGCAGTTCCCCCGGGATTAACCGGCGTCGAGATGCAAGGCTTCCTGAGGAAAAGGGAGATAGGGCCTGTGAGGATGATTCATCCGTCCGAGATGGACGAATTGTTGAAAATGAGACTGCTCGTTCATCTGTCAGAGGACGAACTGCTCTATTTCACTGACTCTACGATCTCCGAAGAGCTTCAAAGGCATTCAATAGGGGCGATTGCCCTTACTAGATCCGCAAAGGGATCATTCATCTTCTCGCGGACAAGTTCATATTTCGTGCCCGCGCCAAGAATAAGGCTCATTGATGATGTTGGTTGTGGCGATGTGTACTCCGTGACAATGGGAATTTCACTGGCAGATGGAAGACCCCCCCTTGAGGCCGCGATCACGGCTACAAGCGCAGCCACTCTGCTAGCAGAAAGCACCAGAATGGAAAGGCTGAGAAGGGGCGAGGATTTCGAGAAGCGCGTGTCATTGGTAAGGGACGTCTACCAGAAGTATGGGTTAGCTTCGAAGATCTGAAGGCACCCTCAGGAATACCCCGCCGATTCGTTTCAACATGGCTCCAAGCTTTGCTCTGGCCTCCTCGACTTTTTGGCGGGCGTTCTTGCCCGTGTAGCTCAGATGAATTCTGATCGGGATTTTCCTAGTCGTGGAATAGGCCACATGTGTCTTGACATATATTCCTTTGATCTCCTTTCTGACTACTTGAACAATCGGGGCTGCATTGGCTTCCGGTATGCCGCATACGTAGAGATCGGATTCGGCCGTCATCCTCGGGCCGAGACGTTTCCTAATTCTGGGAATGACCTCGTGTTCCACTATTCCGGCGAATTCCTCGGGCACGCCTGGTAGTGAGATCAGAATGGTATGGCCTTCCTTAATCAGCACGCCCGGTGCTACTCCAATCCTGTTCCGCAGAGGTGTGGCTCCTTCAGGAAGACGTGCCATCTTGAGTCTCTCCGGTGTCATCTTGCCCTTGACTGCCCTGCTTGTCCATTCCCTTGCCAACCCATTGACTTTCAATCTTCGACCCAGGGCCTCTGCAATGCCCTGCAATGTGATGTCATCCCAAGTTGGCCCAAGCCCCCCACATGTTACCACGAACAGCGGGTCCTCCTCAAGTATGGCTTTCAGAACGAGTTGGATCTCATCAAGATCGTCCCTGACCGTGTAGCTCCTCGAAATCTCAAATCCAAGAATCTTCAGCCGCCTCCCAAACCAGGTCAAGTTCGTGTCGGCCACTCTTCCATCCAACAATTCATTTCCGACAGCGATTACTATAATCTCAGGTCGCATCCCTATGTCACAGCGGATGAACGGATAAAAGGAGCTTTAAGGTTGTTATCATGAATGACTTCGAGAGCAGAAGAACCTCCTGCATTGTTCATAGTGGGAACAGCTGGAAGCGGAAAGACGAGTCTGGCATCTTCACTTACAGATTGGCTGAACAGGAGAGGAATATCAACAGAGGCCGTGAATCTGGATCCTGGCGCTGATTTCCTTCCATATGAACCCATTCTCGATGCCAGAGATTTCGTCAACGTCTACGAGGTAATGGGCGAGAGGGGCCTAGGTCCGAATTCCTCGCTGATCTTGGCTGCCGACATACTTGCGGATCAAGTTGATGAGATGCGGAAGACACTGGCGGACTCCACCGCGGACCTCTTCCTGGTTGACACCTCCGGGCAGATAGAGTTGTTCGCTTTCAGATCCAGTGGAACCTATCTGGCAAAGGAGCTGTTCTGGGGGAGCAAGGCAATCGGCTTTCTGGTCGATGCTCCTTTCTCAATCGACCCGATGAATTTCCTAGCCAACATGTTCTTGCAAAGTGCGGTCTACTCTAGGCTGCTTCTACCATTGATCACAATTGTGACGAAGGAGGATCTCGTGCGCTCTGAGGACATATCAAGAATATTCAACTGGTCCAGAGATCGAGAGCTTCTTATCTCTCAGGCACGCGAAGAATATCCTGCACAGAAGTTCATCCACATCGAGTCCGTATTGCGGTCTATACCCGGATTGCCCTTCCTGAGCCGTCCCCTCGTTGTTTCATCGAATACACTATCTGGCTTCACGGAGCTTTATGCCGAGGTCTCCAGACTGTTCTTCGCTGGCGAGGAAACTGCCACAGGTCCTCCTCATTGAGGTAAACCATTGAACAAAAGTTTTTAATCATGTTCAGAACGGCTCTTCCAAAGGATTTGAGTCTCATCTCGGAGCTTGGTCTCATACGACAGGAAGCCAGGGAACTCGAAAAAGAACTGGAGAAGACAAAGCAGGACCTCAAGGACAAAATACAACGAAAGAACGAATTGCTTGACAAGATAAGGACTCTCAATCAGCAGATAGACGAGAATCAGCTGAAGCGGGATCAACTTAACACTCAGGTCAAGGAGACCAAGTCTGAATCCGAGAAGATGCTCGTTGATCTGGATAAGCTCAGAAACGAGGTTAGGACCAGAGAATCCTTGGTAGACCAATATAGGGCGAAATACAGGATAGGTGAGGGGGAGGCGAGAAAGAGATTATCAGATTTGGAGTGGAGACTTGTGACTGAGCATCACAATCCCAAAATGGAGTCTTCAATAGTCGCAGAGATAGAAAGGCTTAGGTCGATCCTGTCAAGCTACGAGAGGGCCAAGGCAATGGACAAGACTGCAGAAGAATACAGGAAGAAGATGGCTGAGTTCAAGAACGCCATCAACGAAATGAGGAATAGAAGAAGTATGCTTGTGCAACAATCTGACCAATATCATAGGCTCTATGTCGATTCGAAGGAAGCGAAGAAGGTGGCTGTAGGTGAATTGGAGGAAGCAAGGTCTGAGATCCAGCAATTGTTTGAGAGGAAGAACGAGTTGTTCATGAAGCTGATAGAGCATGATGCCAAGGCGCATCTCATAGTCTCCTCCCTTAGGACCTCACAGCAGTTCGTCCGGAGAGAAAAAGAGAAGGAGCTGTACCAGGTAAAGGAGCAGATAGCAGAGCAAGTCGACCAGAAGCTGAAGGAGAGAAAGTCTCTTTCACTAGACGAATTAAAGATTTACTATGAGGTCAAGAAATCGACTTCTGCCTGAAAACAGCGCCTTGGGCTTGAGGGAAAACCTTTTCTTAGCGCAATTGGTTGCCCTAATATAAGGCATTGGCTTCCACCAAGGAAAAACAGGTGCTTGTGCTTTGTGTGGACCTAGATGACGACATAGGCCAAAAGACCGGCGTAGCCTCTCCTATCGTAGGCAGGGACAACGTTCTCTCAGCTGGCATAAAGCTAAGCCTTGCGGATCCGGAGGAGTCAGATGCCAATGCGATATTCGCGTCAATCAGGGTCTTTGATAGGATCAGGTCTCAGGGACTCAATGGTCAGATCGCCGTTGTTACTGGATCTGCAGACGGCGAGCCGTTTGCCTCTTCAAAGATCATGAGCGAGATATCCAAGATCACTGAAGGTTCCACGCCTACCGATGTCTACGTAGTTACGGATGGCTTCGGAGACGAAGATGTCATGCCCGTGATGCAATCGAAGCTGCCGCTTTCTGGCGTCGTGAGGGTGGTTGTCAAGCACAGCAGGTCAGTTGAGGAATCCTATGTAGTGATAGGGAGATATCTTAAGATGCTAATAGCGGATGAACGGTTCAAGAAATACAGTTTGGGATTGACGGGATTCTCAATTCTCCTTTTTAGTGTGTTCGCTCTTGCCAATCTACTAGACCGAGCAATAACAGTGTTCACCCTGCTATTGGGAATTCTGATGCTCGTGAAGGGTTTCAACCTCGATGTAAGAGCCAAGCATCTTATGAGAAGCATTTTCATGTTGCCGCTGCCCACACCCCTTTTCGCGCTAAGGGTCGGATCATTTCTAGTGGGTTACGGCCTGCTTCTTACCGGACTCATAGTCGGCGGATTCGGGGCATATGACACATTGCAGAAACACAATGTACCCTTCGAGCAAATCCTCTTCAATCTCAACTTGGGCTTCGGCGGTTTTCTGAAAAGTGCCTCGATCTATCTGCTTGCTTCTGCAATCTTCATCCAACTTGCTCGAATAGTCTCATTCTTCCTAGGTGACTTCGCCGAGTCGAGAAACACCATGATTTCGATAGCGGTGATGGCGTCTCTATATCCTATGGCCATGTGGATGGGAGACTTCCTCATCTCACCTAGCCTTTTCCTCCAAGCGTTACTCAATGCTGCATTGACGAGCCTTGCCTTGTCGATAGTATCAGTTCTTGCCATAACTGGAATATACAGAGTTGTATGGGCAAGAAGGAGAGAACAGGAGAGTTGAGGTCTTCTATTCTTTCCCTGGTTAGAAGCATAGCCGACATTGGGCCCATACGTAAGCTGTATGAGGAAACGCTTCTCAATCAGGTGTCTAAGGGGCCAATGCCGTCCCATGTTGCATTCATATTGGATGGAAACAGACGCTGGGCAAAAGAAAGGGATCTGCCCATAGCCGCGGGCCACGCACAAGGAGCGAAGAAGCTTGGCGAGGTCCTCTCTTGGCTGTTCGACCTTGACATAAAAACAATAACGGTGTATGCGTTGTCAATCGAAAACCTGAACAGGCCTTCTGAAGAGATACGGGCGCTCATTGAGATAATGGATACTTACCTAGCGGAAGTTCTAGGGAATGCAAGACTAGAGAAGAGTGGCGTAAGAGTGAAACTGATAGGCAATTTGGGCTTCCTTCCGGAAAGGACGCGGACACTTGTGCACCAATTGGAGCAGAGGACAGCCAATAACTCGGAATACTACTTCAACGTCGCCATAGGGTATGGGGGGAGACAAGAGATAGTCGAGGCCATGAGGAAACTCGCGCAGCTGGTTCAACAGGGGAAAATCGGGATCTCGCAGATAGATGAGAAAGCTGTCTCCGATCTGCTCTACACTTCGCATCTGCCAAATCCAGAACCGGATATGGTGATTAGGACCTCCGGGGAGTTTCGAACGAGTAATTTTCTGCTATGGCAAAGCGCATACAGCGAATTCCTTATCCTTGATGTCTATTGGCCGGATTTCAGGAGAATAGATCTCCTCAGGGCAATCAGATCCTATCAGAGCAGGGAAAGGCGCTTCGGAACATAGCATCACGTTACGCTCACATATCCGTCCTTCGTAACTATCACGGTGTCTTCACGCCTTGCGCCTCCAGCATTCCTAAAGTAGATGCCTGGCTCAACTGTCACGACTGCATTCTCCTTCAGCTTTGCCTCGCTGTTTGAAACGAGGGAGGGCTCCTCATGGATGTCAAGTCCGACTCCATGACCTAGGCCGTGCAGGATTCCCTCGCGAAAACCATACCTGACAAGGACTTCCTCGGAGGCCAAAACAGATTCGGCGATATTCGCCCCAGCGACGATCTTGCTGAGAGCGGCCCTTTGTGATTCGGAGACTGCCTTCAACATTGCTTCCATCCGTTCTTCGGCTTTTCCAAATGCCATTGTTCTTGTCATATCCGTCCTATAGCCCCTATACATACTTCCCAGATCCATGACGACGAGATCCCCCTCCCCTATCTTTCTTTCGGTTGGTCGGGCATGGGCAAAACTCGAACGGGGCCCAGATCCGACGACCGTCTCAAATCCTTCTCGATCGGCGCCTTGTCTAATCATCTCGATCTGCGCTTGTCTGGCAATCTCGCTTTCCGTCACACCAAATCCAATGCTTTCAATCGCAGCTTTCATGGACCTCCTTGTGATCTCGCCGCTCATCTTGATCAGTCCTATTTCCTCACTGTCCTTGACTTCCCTCAGATGCTCGATGAACCTGTTCCCCGGCTTCACTAGGGCTGGTGTTCGATTCCTGATCGCTGTCACTATTCCCTCTGTCCCAGTATCTATCTCCAAGTAGCGTACGTTGTCCCGAAGTAGCCTGCCTATCAGAAGCTCCAGCAGGCTGCTGCTCCTCTGGGCCATTACGACAGCGAGATCCTCTGATGAGGACTCATAGAGATCTAGGGGGCCGCCGAACAATTCCATTTGACCATCTCCGTCTACTAGAAGAACAGCGAAGCCCATGGGCTTCATGCCCGTCAAGTAAAGAATATTCAGAGGATTCTCTATCAGAACCCTATCTATCGCCGTCTTTGACAGTAGCTTCGCCAGTTTCCGAAGCCTCTCCTTCCTGATCTCTGTTCTCGCCATCTGCTTGTTTCGGCATCTTTGATTGAAGGATCCTTTTAATAGATTTGGCATCATCGACGCCGAGGAGCTTGTTGAACCTGTCGCTCGTGTTCAATACGGATGTCCTGCCGACCTTCTCGGAAGTGATGTATCCCACACGGACAAGCTCCCTCACATACTTGTAGGCATGCTTGCCCCTTATCTGTATGACCCTGGACTGCGTTATTGGCTGTTCCATTGCAACCAAAGAGAGAGTCTTCATTGACCCGACGGATATCGGAAGTTTCGAAGATACCTTTCTGGCAAATCTTGAATAGGGACCTCTGATTTGCATCACGAAAGATTCGGAACCCACATTCAGTATCTCTAGGGAGCTTTCCCTTTCTGAATAGTCCTGCTGCAACCAGGAGAGTGCTGTTCTCACCGCGTCCCTCCTACAGTCGAGTATCCTAGAGATTCTCTCTACAGACACAGGTTCACCAGAAGCAAAGAGTATGGCCTCGACCGATTTCCTTGTCGCTTCCGGATTTAGCTTGACATCACTATCCATAGGTCATCTTCCTCGCGAACCAAAGCATATTCTAGCCTTGTGAGGAGGAACAGGAGAACTATGAATCTTCTTATGATCTCTATCTGTTCCTGATGTCTGAGAAGCTCGACAACTTTCACGCGATGTTCAACGCTGAGCACGAGCCGCAGTTGCCTGTCTAGATCCTCTATCCTTTGGTCTATCTCATCAAGAAAGGAGTCTGGTATTAGGAGAACAGGTGAAGTCTCATCTTCAGGTCGATTTTTCCTGCTCTCTTCAAGTATCCTCGTAAGAATCTCCACCAAGCTGGAAAAGAGATCCTTGGATATTATGACAGGATGAGAGGTCCTGAGTGGAATGTCCAGAGGGATGATCTGAATGTCCTGGAATTCTCCCTCTTGGTTCTCAAGCTCCTGATCGGGAGGTTCCTCGAGCCTCAGAATCTCCTCAGTCTTTCTTCGGTATATTATGGCGGAGGACAGAAGAGCCACCCCTGAGTGCTCGAAATTCACTGATCCCTTGCTTCTTATTTCCGAAATCAACTGTCTCAGGGCAACTGCGACATTTATGTCCCAGACCTTTGCCCTATAGAGTCTTAGGGCATCAAATAACATGGAGAAGATACTGATGATGTTATCTGCTGAGCGGCTCAACTGGGGCTCTTCCTCTGAAGCTGCAGAGGCATCTCTACTAACCTCGATCTCCCGGACCTCATGTATGTGCCGATTATCTTATTGCCTCGGTTCGCTATCACGTCTTTGAGGGAGATGACAATTAACTGCGAACCAGAAGCTTTCATGGACAGAAGCTTCCCATAATTCTGAATGTTGATCGGATCTAGGTGGGCGTCTATCTCGTCAAAGAAGTAGAACGGAGCTGGCTTCAATTCCTGCAAGGCAAATATGAAGCACAGAGCGACCACTGACTTCTCGCCCCCACTGCATCCATAGACCACCCTAGGGCCCTTGTTCGGGAATTGAACCATGACAGTGATCCCCCCTTGGAATGGTTCCTCCAGGTTCTCGATCTCAAGCCAGGCAGATCCGCCTGTTACCTTCCTGAAATACTCGCTGAAGCTTGCACTTACAGAGTTCAGGGCATTCAAAAAGCTCTCTTTCTTCTTTGTTTCGATTTCGCTAATTAGATCAAGAATGGCCTTCCTTTCCTCATCAAGCTTGTTCATCCTCTCTGAAACAAGCCTATAATTGCCCGCTTGCTCAAGGTATTGTCTTCCCGCGAGCATGTTGACTTCTCCGACCTGCTTCAGCGCTGAATCGCATAGGTCGGCAAGTCTCGACATACATCTTCGTGATACAGGAGATGGCATGTCGAATTCAACCAATGGCCTTCCCAACTCGGCCATCTTGCTCTCAAGAATCGCCAACTCGCTTCTACCTATGTTCACTTTTATCTCGATCTCCCGGGCTTTCTGTTCAGAAGATCTTCGTACTTCGTCTGCTTCGTCAATTTGAGACTGCAGTCGCCTTATCTCTTCAGACAATGAGTTTCTGTTTTCCTCTCGTTGGTCAGGTGGTCTCGATAGATCCTTCAACCTTTCTGCCTCGAACCCTCTGAGTTCGCGTTCCATCTCATCTCTCCCCGCTTTCAGACTTGAGACTGCCTTGAGGATGGATTCCAATTCACCAACCTTCTGGTGTATATGGTTCCTTTGATTTCCCCGTTCGAGGATTAGGGACTGAAGCTTTCGCTCTCCAATTTCCGTTGCTTGGCGCAGTGGCCCTTCTGATTTCTCTTGTTGCCTCAGGCTCTTCTTGACTTTATTGACCTTATTCTGCAGACAATCGATCTTGGTCTTCTTCTTGACCAATCTAGCCTCAAGGCCGTCCATTCGAGCTTTGGCACAAGTCAAAATTCTTCTGACTAGTTTCAACCTTCTTTCGATCGCTCTTATCCTTGCTCGAGAATTGGAGTACTTCTGCCGCACTTTCAGACGTTGATTCTGCATCAGCTTGAGCAGCTGGTGACTGTGATCAAGCTTGGCCCTAAATTCCGCGAGCAACACGGAGGTGGAGCTTCTGTTCCGCCTTATCCCGCGAATCGATTGCCTTATCTGTTCAGTGGCTTCTGCGAGACTGATGGCCCTAGTCTGGACTGTCTCTTGCCTGAAATTCTCTAGGCTGATGAAATCCTTCTCAAGGTCAGAAATAGCGATCTCCAGTTCCAAAAGCCTTTGATCCTCGTCGTTCTGGAGTTTCGCGGTTCTGTCATCACTTAGGACAACACCATCTCGGGTGACCACATTCCAACCCTTCTGCACCAGAGGAGGAGCTTGGCTGACGTCGTCGACGATAACAAAATCCTTGGTCTTCTCGGATATGAATTGAGCCATCTCCCGCGGAAAGGTCAAGGCTTCTGACAGCAGAAGACCTTCTGGTCTGGTTTCGCACGCACTCTTATCCAAATAGTCAGTCTCGCCAACGATCTTGATGCCTATCATTCCCAATCTTCTAAAGGCGACCGCAATGAGAATTGGATCCTCTTCCTTCGACACAACTATAGATTCGAGCCAATCCCCAAGCACTGCCCGAACAACGCGCTCGATCTCCGGGGGATAGGAGATGACCTCCTTCAGTCTTCCCTTGACATCGACTCCGGCCTCCCTCATGATTCTGCAAGCCTCTTCGGGTGCCTCAGAGGGCACTATAGACAAGGCGTCCATCCTACCCTTGAGTCTCTCCATCAAGCGCTCGATTTGTCCAAGCGATTCCTCCACCTGCCTGCTTCTACCTTCGATGTCGGAGATCTCTCCTAGATTACCCAGGAGTTGTGCTTCTATGGAATTGAGCGAGTCAGTTTGTAGAAGCAACTGCTTCTCAAGTCTCGAAATCCGCTTCTTCCAAGCGGACAGCCTCGTCGCATTCAGAAGGATGATTCTCTGAAGGTTCTCACCTTCCGACGACAGAGATTCGGTCTCAGAAAGTATCTTTTGTCTTTCGGATTGGAGGCTTGACGCTAATCCGGACGCCTCTTCCATGTCTGAAAGCGCAATCTCTTTGGCCTTCTCGATCTTCTCTGCGTTCTCCAAGGCGTTCTCGAGCGATCTTGACAGGACGGCAAGTGATCTCTCCAATTTGTCCTTCGTTCGTCTTACCCTCTCCAAATGCATGGAGGCATTCTTGAGCATGCCACGCCTGCGGTGAATGGCCCTTGAGGCCGAGCTTCTATGCTCCCTGCAAATCTCAAGCTCAGCCGCCATACTTGCTATCCTATCTTCGGCCCTGCTAATCTTGAGAGCAACAGCTCCTATGTCGCCTCTCATTTGGGAAATCCGGGCAATGACCGCACTCGCATCCGGAATGCTTGCCCGCTGCATCTCCTGATTCAGCTTCATGAGCCCTTCCACGGCGTTCCTGTGATTGTCGAGCGTCGTCTGGTAGGTAGTTTGAGCCTGTGTGACCTCAGCCGCCGCTTCTGACAGCTTGTGCTCGAGATCCTCGATTTTTCGCCTCTTTTCGACTGTATCTTCGAGGACTAGGTGCCTCTTGGCCTCCTCAGATAGGCCTCTCAAGGCAGAATTCGATAATGCTCTGTTCATCTCCAGCTCGAGCTGCTCCAGCCTCGCCTTGACCTCTTCGAGTTTGCTATAGGCGACTCTCACGTTTATGTCGGCTTGCCTTAGCTCTTCCTCTGCCTGTTTCCTTTTCTCATCATAGCTTGATAGTCCGATCGCCTCCTCTATTATAGTCCTGATCTCTACAGAGTCTTTGTCCGCGATCCTTGATATCTCTCCCTGCATGACGATGTTATAGCCCTTCGAGTAAAGGCCTGCCAGATTGAGTGTGTTAGTGACAACAAGCCGGGGCACTCTCTTCTTATTGAGATAGTAGACAGTTTCCCCCTTCTCTTCAATGTATCTAGTTATGCCTATTTCATCTTCTTCGATTGGTATCTTCCTATCAGAATTATCTATCACGATCCTCACGTATGATCTCTGGGTTTTTCCCTGCCTGTCGTCTGATACAAGGCTTGACAGCCTATCGGCTCTGAGCGCCCTTGTTGACGTCTCCCCAAGAACGAATCTGACTGCATCCAGTATGTTGCTTTTGCCCGTTCCATTTGGCCCGGTTATGACATTCAGCCCCGAATCCAGATGGAGGACAGTTTTCTCCGAGAATGACTTGAAGCTCCTAAGCTCTATTCTCTTCAGGTGCATTGCCGAACACTTCTCAACTGCCCTCTGTCATCGACAGTCCTTTGAGCCGTTCTTTTCCAGCCGAAGTGATCCTGCGATCGCCTGCATGAGCGTCGTCTCCTGAGATGGAATCTCCGTTTCCTGACTCTTTCAGGAATGCTTTCAGAAGCTCTACCAAGGGAATACTTGGATTTGGGAGGGCTCTGGCGAAGCTGACGGAATCAGTCTCCTTGGGATAAGCAGGTCCGCAAGGGCTCCGCATGTCAACGTGAATGTCCATGGCCGCGGATAGCCTGAACATTTTTCATTATATCTTTGCTCTTCACTCACAATCAACGTTCCGATAAAGTTTTATTTACTCATTCCCAAAGCGCGAAACAATGACGATTTATCACTGGGATTTGCCCAAGAAGAAGAAAACAGGGGCTTCCAAGAAAGCATTCAGAGGGAAGCGGAGGCGTGAATCTGGCGATGTTCAGACCGAAACCCGCATATCAAGAACAGGAGATTTCGTGCAAAGGAAAAGAATCAAAGGAGGTAGCTTCAAGTTGAGCTTGCGTGAGTCAAAATCCGTGAACATCAATTTCCCAGACGGGCATACAACAAGGGGCGAAATACTGGAGCTTGTAGACAATCCTTCCAATGCACTATTTGCTAGAAAAGGGATTATCACAAGAGGGGCCATTCTGCGAACATCACTTGGATTGGTAAGGGTCTCTTCGAAGATGGGCTCTGATGGAGTCCTTAACGCCAAGATCATGGAGGAGAAGAAATAGGAGGCAATGAAGCGACTACAGAAGGATCCGTTCAGAATAATCTACCCTCAATATTTCGATCAGAAACGTTCTAGAACTCAAGGAAGGAGGATTCAGAAGGAACTTGCATCACGGCCGCCCAGTGAGAATGATCTCACTTCCATACTGAATGGGCTCAAGCTAAGATATCAGGTTCAGGACGGAGTGACATTCCCTCAGGAGCACACCAAGAGGTCATACAGAGTCGTGGTTTTCACTTCAACGAAGAAGTCCTCTCTCCTGAATGAAATCGCGAGAAGGCTGAGACAAAGCCACACATAAGCACGAACTAATGAATAAATACGGGCATCCTCTCTGAAGGGTGTTGACCTTAAAGGGCAGAAGCCTTAGGATAGGTGAGGTTGAGGCTTCTACTGCGCAAGGGCTTTATGTCGTTAGACTTGAATCCGTGCCCAAGACAGGACAAAGATTGTATGATTCAAGGGGAAAGGAAATCGGAATAGTGAAGGATCTCATCGGAAATGTGAGGAAGCCCTACGCCGTTGTTTCGGTCAACGATCGCGCGAGACCATTGAAACAAGGCCAACCCATTTTCTCAGAGGGGAAACACAAATGACCTCTCCAGCCAGATGTACCTACTGCAACTCCAGCGATATAGTTTTCGACTCTAGCACCGGTGAGTACATATGCTGCAATTGTGGCTTGGTCCTGCAAAGAACCAACATCGATAGATCTCCGGAATGGAGGGCCTTCACAGAGGAGGAAAGAAGCGAAATGGAAAGGGTGGGTCCTCCGCCTACCCCCATCTATGACGTGGGAGGCCTATCCACGAAGATAGTACCTACAAAGGAAAGGGAAGGCGATTCGCAGGATCCAAGCAAGTACTTGCGGCTTGCCAAATGGCAGGACAGATCTGTACAGAGCTCGCCACTCTCACGTTCCCTCCCAAAGGTTCAATATCTCATAAACTCAGTCGGACTGAAGCTGAATTGCCCCCAGGTCGTCATCGAAAGGGGAATAGATGTCTACCGAATCGCTCATTCAAAAGGCCTGCTGAAGGGAAGGGCCTTGGAGGCAGAGATCGCAGCATCACTATACATGGCCTGCAAGCTTCTTGATAACCCGAGGACCTTGCACGAGATTGCACAAGCATACGGCATAAGCAAGGTTTCGATTGCCAAAGCATATAGGGAGCTGAGCTGGTCCATGGGTTCGCCCAAAAGAACCGACGAGGCCGAGCTCATCCTAGTAAGGTTAGCGAACAAGCTAGGCATAAGTGGAAGGCTCCTCAATATGTCCCTCGATCTCCTCAAATCAGCGCGAGAAAGAAAGCTGACATCGGGCAGATCGCCCAAGAGCCTAGCAGCTGCCTGCATCTATCTGGCCTCTGTCATGACCAACAGCGAATTGACCCAGAAAGAGATCGCGAGCGCTGGAGACGTTACAGAGGTAACTCTGAGAAACAGGTACAAGGAGATGATAGAAGCCTTGGACCTGGCAAATGAGAGGCGGTGAACTCATCTTTAAAAACAAGTATCCCGCTTTTGTAATAACGATGGCCTCCAGATTCGTAACAAAAAGAAGCACATTCGAGAGACGCGCACTTGACGCGGTCATGAAGGCGGGTAAGGATGGAATCCTGCAGACAGAATTGTGGAAGAGGATCGAGGTGAGCAGCAGGGAGGGTTCAAGGATCTGTCTGCGTCTGGAGAAATGGGGCCTGATACGAAGGGAGCGATTCCTAAACGAGGGGCGATGGACATACAAGATATTCTCCACAAAGGCTCCTCTAAGACTCGATTCGATATTAGGGGCGCCATGCATTACTTGTCCCTATTTCTATCAATGCGCTCCAGGGGGTGAAATATCGCCCGAGAAATGCGTTTGGCTGGACGAATGGGTCCTTACGTCTGAGTCATAGAAATGCCCAATCAGAAGAGACGTTGGCTTGAGGAAAGAAAAAGGGATTACTACCACAAGAAAGCGCTCGAGATGGGCTATCGCAGCAGAGCAATATTCAAGCTAGCCCAGATAGATCAGAAGTTCGCGATTCTTAGGATCGGAGATTACGTGCTGGACCTAGGTTGCAGTCCAGGCGGCTGGTCACAATATGCCATCGAGAAAGTTGGAGCAAGCGGCGTGGTTTTCGGAGTAGACATAGAACCAATTATGCCCCTGCGGTCCAAGAATTTCAGATTTGTCAGATTGGACCTGATGGAAGAGGGATCAGTTCAGAAACTGAAGCAGGAGATCGGAACCCGAGTCGACTTGGTGATCTCCGACCTTGCTCCTGATATGAGTGGCACCTATGGTGTCGACTCGTCAAGGCAATCGGCTCTCGCTCAGAGAGCTCTGGACGTCGGCATTGGTATGTTGAGATCCGGAGGAAATCTCGTCGTCAAGGTATTTGAGGGAAGCGAATCCGGTTCAATCGAGAGGAAGGCAAAAGAACTCTTCAATAAAGTCACAAGGATGAGACCACTAGCCTCAAGGAAACATAGTTCGGAATTCTATCTCATCTGTCTGGATTTCCGTCCTCGACGGGCCCTTGCTTGCCGATAAGTCTACAGAACTCTTCAGGCTGTGCATCCAGCTTTATGGATTCGCTAGACAAATGAGTGAGACTCGCTCGTAGTCCTAGTCTTCTGGCAGTTTCAACCAAAATCCTAGGAGACGGCACATTTGCATCGAATGATCGAGCGAAGAATGAAACGGGGCAATACCCAATGATGTCCGAGGCCTCTTCGCGAAGAGCAGCCAGAAGATTGTCGGATTCTATCGAGATCCCGCTGCCGTAGTCTTGCAGCGCTTGGAGGAAATCCCTGTCTACGTATTCCCCGATCCAGAGGGGCCCATAGACCTTGGCATCTTCATGATCGAATGATCTCACAGATTGAGCAAGATCCGCTATTCCCGCCGTTTTCCATTCAAGAGCTGATCTTGAGAAGAGTAGATATCCCAGGGCCTTCAGAGCCCTGTGAGCTCTGGATCTGTCCCTAAGTACCGTGAAATAGCCTCTGAGATAGTGCTTCTCGCAATACACAAGCAAGGGCAAGATCCCGATCTGATGTCTAGCGGCAGTCATAGCAGAGGAGCCGATGAGCATTCTTATTCCCATCTCCTTCATGAAAGGGACTCTCTCCACGTAGCTCCCGTATCTCAGCAAAGCCTTCGATGGGCATGCCCCAAACAGAACGGCCGTGTCTGTCGCGGTCATACCAATCACACCGTTATGGTGGATCGATAGCAAAGCCTGCTCCAAGAGATGAGCGGGGGATCCAAAAGGATCCAGATCAAGATAGTCGAACCTATGACCCTTGGAACTGTGGGCTATGAGGAATGCCCTTGCGTCGAGTTGCGTTGACTGTGCCTTGTGCGAAAGCATGTTCAGTTCCAAATTCCTACGTGCCAACTCGCAAGCTTGCTCGCTGACGTCGTTCAGGTAAGCCCGCTCTATGCCATCGGTTTCCAAGAGGGCCCTGATAGATCTTACGCCCAATCCTCCCATGGCCTCACCCATGACGATTCTTCTATCGTTGATTCTGGCCAGCGTTCTTAGGACGGATATCATGATGTCTCTGTTTGTCTTCATCAGAGGGTTATAGAACACCTGCGCTTTAGATGGCACGTACTCTCTATCGCTTGTCCTATACTCCTCAAGAGGGCAGGCGAGGAATTTGGCCCTTCCTTCATTCAGGATCTGATACGACATTGGACTGTCTGATCTCCAGAGAAACTTATTTACCTAGTGCTCGCCGGAGCCAAATTCATGTATGATGTTGTGATAGTGGGGGCGGGACCAGCAGGTGCCACAGCTGCACGATATGCTGCGAAATCCGGCCTTAAGGTCGCGCTTCTGGACAAAGAACCATCGGGCAGGATTGGTGACAAGGTTTGCGGTAATGCACTAGGAACTGGGGTGTTTGCCCAATTGGGCCTGAATCCGCCCAAGTCGGCCCATTACGGTGTGGTAAATGGCATTGAGATAATCTCTCCGGACAGACAGGTCACCTACAGACTGGAGGAAGAAGGCACTAGCGGAATAATGCTCGACAGGCTAGGATTCGGGCAGTATCTCCTGCAACTCTCCATCGACGGAGGTGCAGAATTGCATGATGATTTCGCGGTCACTTCCGGAATAGTGGAGAATGGGGCAGTCGCTGGCGTGAAAGGAAAAACAATGTCAGACGGAAGGACTTCGGAATTTCGAGCAAAGGTGACGATCGATGCATCGGGCGCGGGGGCGATTCTCAGGAGAGGGCTGGGAGGCCTAGTGGACAATGAGCTGGCAGATGACGAGACTATGGTGTGCTACAGGCGGATTGTCAAGAGCGACGCTCAATATCCAATGTTTTCTCGGATATATCTGAACCAGGTCCTTTGTCCAGGCGGATACTTCTGGCTCTTCCCAATGGGAGAGGGTCTCATCAACATGGGAGTGGGTGTGGCAAGGAACACTTTGGACCCGAGAGAGGCCTATCAAAGCTTTGCACGAACAATCCCGGGAATAGAGGACTCGAAGGTAATTCATGAAGGCGGTGCAATAGTGCCAACTAGAAGGCCGATGATTCCGTCTGTCTGGAATGCTATTCTCTTCATAGGCGATGCGGGATTTACGGTGGATCCGATAACTGGAGGGGGCATCGGTGCTTCAATGATATCGGGCAAGATAGCTGCCGAAGCAGTAGTGGCGTCATCGGAGGCAGACGGAAGCTCGATAGAATCTCTCTGGGATTTCTGCGTCAGATACAACGAGATTCAGGGAAGGACCTATGCAATCGAAGACATTGTCAGGATATTCCTCCAAGGTCTTCACAATGAGGAAGCTGATTTTGGCATGAAGCATAGGCTCATAACAGAAGATGACATAAAGGCCTTAATGAGTGGAAGACGGTTCGTGATAACCGTCCTTGATGAAGCCGCCAGAGTCGCACAGGGCATCGCGAAAGCAGAATTGCTCGTAAGATTGGCCAAGCTATCGATCATCCTTGACAAGGTGTCGAAGCATTATCTCAGCTTCCCCTCCTCTCCGAACCAGCTCTACGAATGGAAGCTCAAAGACAAGGAATTGCATGAGAGTGCACACGCGGAACTTGGATTGGACACTCTCAGGAAGGCCATGAAGCCATCGAAGGATAGCTGAAATCTGCAGATGCAGGTCGGATTTCCAAGCCGGATTTCCTGGCAAAGGCAGCTGAGATAAATGCGTAGAATGCGGGATTCGGAGCACCGGGCCAACTCTTGAATTCGGGATGATATTGCGCGGCAAAATAGAAGGGGTGTGTCCTAAGCTCCAGGATCTCAATCCTTCCATCATCGGAAAAGCCTGATGCGACATAATGGGATTTCTCAAGCATCGGAACATAAGTCCTATTCAATTCATACCTATGCCTGTGCCTTTCATAGATTTCAAGGCCCCTGTATATCCTATGTGCAAGAGTACCTTGTTTGATGGTTATCCTTGAGGAGCCCAACCTTTGGGTTCCGCCCATTTCAAGATTCTGATTCTGCTCTGTGGAAAGCCTGACGATCGGAACAGAGGTATGCGGGTCGATCTCTGTCGTATTCGCATCATCTAATCGAAGAACATCCCTCGCGAATTCGACCGCGGACAATTGAAATCCGAAACATATGCCAAGGAATGGGATTCCATTTTCCCGAGCTCGTTTCATAGCAATCATTTTGCCCACGGATCCCCTGATTCCATACCCGCCTGGTACCAGCACGCCATGGCAGCCATCAAGCATCAAATCGGGATCTTTGGCTAATTCGAGTTCCTCCGATTCGACGAATTTGACCAACACCCTGACGCTCATTTTGCCGCCAGCATGCTTCAGAGCGTCCACAACGCTGATGTAGCTATCCTCGAGAGCCACATATTTCCCCACCAACGCAATCCTCACTTCATCTCTTGGATTGACTATGCCATCGATTGCCTCTTTCCAGGGTGTCCAGTTGGACTCGCCGCAGGGCAATGCGAGCTTTGCGCACAGGAGTGTGCCCAGACCTTGGGTCTCCAGATGCTTTGGCAGTTCGTATACGCATGAGAGATCAGTTGCGCAAAAAGCTGAGTCTCTTTGTATGGATGAGAAAAGAGCAACTTTGGACATCACTTCGTCATTCGGAAGGCCCTTTGATCTTACAAAGACCAAGTCCGGTTGGAGACCTATTCTCCTGAGCTCTTGGACGCTGTGCTGCAATGGCTTCGTCTTGTATTCCTTCGTGACCTCAAGAAAAGGGACGAGAGCAACATGGGCGATGAGAGTGTTTGAGCGCCCCTCTTCAAGTCGCATCTGTCTGATCGCCTCGAAGAATGGCATGCCTTCTATGTCACCTACTGTCCCGCCGATCTCGATAACTGACACATCGGTCTTTGAGGCCTGCCTTATCCTGCTTATGATCTCATCCGTAACGTGCGGTATGATTTGTACGCACTTCCCTAGATACTCTCCTCTTCTTTCCCTTCGGATTACCTCGAGATATACTTGCCCGGTTGTGATGTTGCTGCTTCTGCTCAAGGTCGTGAGCAAGAACCTTTCGTATCTTCCTATATCGAGGTCTGTTTCTCCTCCGTCTTCAGTTACAAAGACCTCTCCATGAACAAATGGATTCATGAGCCCACTGTCATAATTCAAGTATGGATCGATCTTCACGGCCGTTACGCGAAAGCCTCTAACCTGGAGAACCTTGCCTATGGAGGCGGCGATCGATCCCTTCCCAAATGCTCCCCGGGCTAGGCCGAGTCTGAGCTAAGAACGCCACCAGTCACGAAAACATACTTAGTCCTCTTGGACTTCTCCTGTCCCCCTTCCATAGGTCATGCGTGCCATGCAAAGGCTAATAAATGCTTGAACCTACCAGCGCGATTTGAGATGTCAACGAAATCTGTAGAGAAGATTGCTGCAGGCGAGAATCTACTAGGGAAAATCTATGAGGAAGCTACAATCATAGAGAACATCATTCTCTCTCAGTCAGTTGGCACTGATCACACGGCACTTGTGATGGACAAGAGCAAGCCTGCACCTAGATTGGGCTAACGAGAGCGGAGTATGAAACACGATGAGATTGATAATTTTCGAGGATGATGCTACCCATAACTTTGAGCCTTTGACGCTCACAAGGGGTTCATTCGATCTCAGGCTAGGCATTCTATCGTTCTGGGAGCGCACGAAAATTCTCACAAAGGCGCACACAGTCGATTTCCTTGCAAGGGACTACATTGCAAGCCATGTCTCACGCGAGAGGAAGGTGAAAGGCAATGAACCTGACGCAATAGACGACGAGGCTCTGTTTGTCAACGCATTGCTCGTACTTGATGCGGATCTGCAGAAAAAAGCTAAGACGATGAAGGCTGGGACGGCCCTCTTCAAGAAGGGAAGGCTCGCAATGGCCAAGTTCGGTGAGGCTCCGGCAAAGGAAGCAGCCAGGTTGCTCATGGGGGCACCCGGTCTTCAGTCCGTGGGATCCATCGAGTCAATGGCAATCGAGAGGCAGGAATGCGAGGGTGGTTTGCTGATTTCGAACTATTGGGAAATAGTGGAGAAGAATGCAGCCCAGATAGCCAGCGATTTCGATCTCATGCCCAAGAAGAACTCACAAGCAATCTCAGCCAAGACCCGGTTCGTGGGAAAGAAGCGAAACCTGTTCATAGCCAAAAGCTCGAGGGTGGATCCCTATCTCTACGTTGACGCAGAAACCGGGCCTGTATACATAGGCGAAGACTGCCAAATCAACGCTTGGTGCTTCATTCAGGGCCCAAGCTACATAGGCGCTGGGACCATAATACATCCCTCTTCTGTCATAAGGGAAGGTTCGAACATAGGACCTGTCTGCAGGGTAGGAGGGGAGGTAGAGGAGAGTGTGATGCAGGCCCATTCAAACAAACCACATGCCGGGTTTCTGGGCCACGCTTACGTCGGAGAGTGGGCAAATCTTGGGGCGATGTTCACAAACTCCGATCTGAAGAATACATACGGTTCGATCAAGGTGACAGTGCGAGGACGCAAATTAGACTCAGGGACGATTAAACTTGGAGGAATGATTGGGGATCATGCCAAGGGATCGATAGGATCCTTGTTGTACACCGGCAAGAAAGTGGGCGTCTGTTCTCAGATACACGGCGTCGTACAGGAGGATGTTCCGTCGTTCGTGCTCTATGCGAAAACCCTCGGAATTCCAGTTTGGGAACTAGGACCGGATGAGTCGATCCAAGTTGCACGAAGGGTGATGTCAAGACGAAAGGTCGAGATGACAAAGGCTGACGAGGACCTGCTGAGGAAGGTATTCGAAGTCACCAAGTCAGAGCGCGAAGCCATGAAACCGCAGAGAGGACCATTCTCCTTTGCATAGGGACTGCCCGATAACAGCTTCGACCCATCCTTTAATATAGCGATGATCGCCCAGAGTTTCAGATGTTCTCCTGGGAAGAGGAGCTTGACGATGTTCTCAGCGCGCTCAAGAAGACCAAAGGAAGGATAACGAATGTGAAGGAACTGGTTTTGACGGGAAAGATATCCAAGCAGACTCACGATTCCCTGATGCCTCAATTCCAGCGGGATGTGGTGGAGGTGGAGAAGAGAAAGAAGGACCTCCTCGGACGACTAACGAACCTCAACAGCGAACTCACAGAACAATACAGGGTCCTCCTCAGATTGAATTCAGACCTTGAGATGAAACTGGCTTATTCACTGGTGTCAGAGGATCATTACGTCAAGATGGCAACTGCCCTCAAGTATGGGTTGGAGGAAACAGTCAGAGAATTGGAGGGAGTCTCGATGGCGATTAAGCAGCTCTCAGAGGAAGCTGGTGGACCGACCCCTCATGTATTGGACAGAGCGATTCGGAGACTCGACGAGACTGGTCAGACCTGACCCAGGAGCCTCTCAATCAGATCCAAGTAAAACTCCGCCATCCTCTTGAGACTGTCAATGTCGATGTACTCATCTGGGGCATGCGTCCTTTGGTCGATATCTCTCATGTCAACAGACGGCGAATAGACCTCGACTCCCACTGCCTGGGCTCCAAGAGCTCTAACATATCTGCTATCAGTTCCAGCCGGCAACATGTATCTGAAGGTGCCATCGGCCCCTGCGTGAGCTTTCAGGGCCTCAGTCAGTGCGAACTCGAATGTCGGATCTATCGTTGACGTACTTGAAGGAGAAAATGCTATTTCCTCAACCCTGCAGGAAGTGCCCGCATTCTCGAGCAGCCATTGCTTGATCTCTTCCTTGTCCACGCCAGGCAATACCCTGCAATCGATCGTAATCTCGGCGCTTGGCGGGGCGACATTGGGTCGGATCCCGGAGGACATCATGGTCGGGGTTGCAGTAACGGCTGCTTGTGCCCGAATTCTAGACCAACTGAACTCATCCACGGTCCTCAGTCTCTCCATGAGTTCTTCATAGTTCGAACCATCCTCGTTCAAGTTGCCAATCGCGTAGGCCTTAGCAGCAGCTCTAAGATGATCCAGCGCTGCCTCGTTGGAATGCCTGAGTTCCATAGCATGTGTAATCCTCTGTATTGCTGTTGCGGCCTTCACAACAGGATTATCCAGAATGTATGGAACGGACGCATGACCTCCAGTGCCTTGAAACAGTAATTTGGTCCAGTAGATCCCCTTCTCGCCTGTCTCATAGCCGATGTATCTTCCGCCCTTCCCGCTAACAACGAGGCCTCCGCCCTCTGTGACTGAATAATCCGCTTTGACAAGCTGAGGGACATTCTGAACTAGGTAGCCTATCCCCTTTGCCCCACCGTTTTCCTCATCTGCGGTCTCGGCTAAAATCAGAGTACCATCTATTCTCCGATTCTCTCTGGCGATCTTGAGGAAGGCAAAGACTTGAGCTGCAACCATGTTCTTCATGTCCGCGGCTCCCCTTCCGTAGATCCTTCCTTCCTGCTCGATTGCTCCGAACGGAGGCCTCGTCCAATTCTCCCTTGACCCGGGCGGCACAACGTCCAGATGCCCGAGGAAGAGCAAAGACCTGCCACCGCCCTTTCCAATCCTTGCCACTATATTGCCTCTTCCGAGCTGACTTTCTATCAGATCGGACCCAATGGAGTCTTTGCTGAGCAATTCCGCGATATATCTTGCCGCTGGGGTTTCATTCCCAGGAGGATTTGAAGTATCTATGGAGATAAGATGTTTGAATATGCCCTTCAGCTCGCCCAGTTCCTCGGAAGATAATGGATTCACTTCTGATTCACTGGAATCAGATCAATCTTGCTCTTCGAGATGACCATCTCGAGAAGATCATTTATCTGGGGTCTGCCCAATGTTTCATACTCAGACATCGTGAGTGAGATAACCATTTTTGTGTTCATGTACCTAGGGAAAATCCCCGCTTGCTGTAGCCCTGTCATTACTCCGACCGTGACATCGGAGACATATTCCGTATCAGTGACCGAAGAGGGTTTCTGTACAACTGCTGGCTCCAATGAGGCTATATCCATCCTGACTCCCTGTGCGCCCGTGATCTCAATCGACGTTATTGCCGTAACCTTAACCAATGTCAAGGCTATGATTAATCGTGAATACCCTTATTAATACTTATTGCCTTTTTTCGAAGCTGATGCAACTCAAATCGCTTCTGAGTTCATTCGTCTCCCAGAATCGGCTCATTACAGCAATCAAATTGATTACTGGGGCGCTCCTGGATTCTGCAGTCAAGAGGTCCACCGAGCATATTCTTCCCTCTGGCCGAACACTCCTTCTGATTTTCTTTGTTGGAATATGTACTCTGCCTGAGAGCATTTCCCTCAAACTCAAGCGAATTCTCGGAGACATATTTGGCAAAGCACTTGAGACCGTTATTCCTGTTTCGCTATACAGGCTGGGTGAGGAAGAAGGAGTCACTATTGGGTTCGTAGTCTCGTGATCGCATTGGATGTAGATTGCAGTCCAAAGGATTTGAGGAATATCGTGAGCGGCCTTCCTCAACTCGTGCCAATGTTCTTCGCGTGGAAGAATGATCCTGCTGCCATGAATATTGCCGAATGCTTAACCCAGCTCTCGGTAGAATGGCGGGCACATTGCTTCGATCCTGTCGAGATCAGAAGACTTGAATTTGAAAATGGTACGGCGTTTCTTGTCTTTCTGAGGGATTCGCCCCTTTATTGCGGCGAATTGATCGAAGGCCTTTGTCCGAAAGTGGCTGTTGTTCTATCGATGCACAGAAGCGAAGCGTCATTGGCTTCTCTAACAGTTCATCCGACTGGCAACATAGGAAAGGCAGATTATGGAGGTGATCCGAATTCCCTATCAGTCGCTCCAGCGATGAGGATGAAGTCTGCGCTACTGACTATGTTGCGAAGTGGCAGTCGAATAGCGGAGGAATTTCGAATATCATATGAGACTACGCATCATGGGCCAACTGTCAAATTACCGCTGATGTTTCTGGAGATAGGCAGTTCTCTCGATGAATGGACGAATAAGAGGGCGGGCGAATCGGTGGCAAGGGCCGCGATTCGCTCGGCGTTTCCTGATCCTAGCCATTCGAGGATTGTGGTGGGCTTGGGTGGACCCCACTACGCACCATTTTTCACCCAGGCCGCGATCCGTAGGGACATTGCAGTCAGTCATATGGTGTCATATCATCAATTGCCGAGTCTCAACATCGGGCTCCTAAACCTCCTCATCGCAAGAACCGAGGGGAAGGTCTATGGAGTTCTGCTCGACTGGAAAGGCCTGAGGACGGAAAAAGCAAATGTCCTCTCACTTCTTGAGACTCTCGATCTGGCATTCGAGAAGTGAAGTGCTCTGATTTCGTTCGGGTTCTTGGAAGTCTTATAACCACCAGACCCTGACTCCCGGCAGATTCCAAAAATATGGAGGCAATTCCTCAGGAGGATCGCAAGATACTCGACTCATTCACACAGCAGGTGAGGGAGGCAATAATGAGAAAGGGAATTGTCCCCTTCACCGAAATCCAGAGAAAGGGTATGCCGGCAGTTCTCTCGGGTTCGAATGTCCTAATGGTTTCTCCCACAGGGACGGGGAAAACTGAGGCTGCCATGTTACCAGTATTTCACTTCCTCAAGACTCGTGTCTATGAGCCGGGCACAGGCTTCAGGGTCCTCTACATAACGCCCCTGAGAGCGCTAAACAGAGATCTTCTTGACAGGCTCTCTTGGTGGTCAACGTTTCTGGATATTGGGTTGGGAGTGAGGCACGGAGATACTCTGAAGACTGAGAGAGAGCATCAAGCCCTTCATCCACCAGAAGTTCTCGTCACTACACCCGAGACATTCCAGATCCTGCTTGTCGGAAAGCGACTATCGTCCCATTTGAGACAAGTCAGGTGGGTGGTGATAGATGAGATTCACGAACTGGCGGAAGACAAGAGGGGGACCCAGCTGGTCGTGGGGCTTGAGAAGCTCCTTGAATTAGCTGGATCACCGATTCAGGTCATGGGGCTTTCTGCGACAGTAGGAGACCCATATCTCTTGGGTCGATTCATGGTCGGAGAGGGCCGACGATTCGTGGTCGCTGAAGCAACTCCGGAGAAATCCCTCGAAATTGATCTTGCGATCCCAGAACCGGACAGAGATGACTTTAGGTTGTCTGAGGAAACGTTCGAGAATCCTTCTGTCCTAGCCAGACTTAGATTCATGGATAAGGAGATCCGTGAGCATGAGTCAACGTTACTTTTCACGAATACGAGGGCAACGGCAGAAACACTTTCAAACAAATTCGTGATCTACAAGAGGAAATTACCGCTTGCGATCCATCATGGATCTCTTGGCATAAGCACCAGACTGATCGCCGAAAGGGGACTCAAGGGCGGGACGTTCAAGGGCGTCGTTACTACGTCTAGCCTAGAGTTGGGGATAGATGTGGGGCTGGTTGATTTCGTTTTGCAGTATGGATCACCAAGGCAGGCAACGCACCTAGTGCAGAGGGTCGGCAGGAGCGGCCACGCTGTCAAGGGGGTGTCAAAGGGCGTCATTGTAGCCATAGACGAGGAGGACCTGATGGAGGCCATAGTCCTCCGCAATAGGGCCCTGAGAAAGGATCTGGAGCGAATTGAGATCCCGATAGGTCCTCTTGATGTGATTGCCCATCAGGTCGCTGGTCTTGTAATGAGGAGGGGCAACTGGCACTTGGAAGAAATAGTGGATCTCCTAAGAAGGTCCTTTCCCTATTCTGAACTCTCGATTGATCAGGCCTCCTCTGTGATGCAATTCATGCACTCGAGATATCCCTCACTTCTGTCCTACGATCAGAGGAGCGGAATAGTAAGGAGAGGAACCTCAAGTGCATCACTCTACAAGTTCTACTTCGATCACCTCTCGACAATACCAGAAGTCAAGCAATACCTAGTATCAGATGCGAAAAACAAGGAGGTAGTGGGGATACTGGACGAGGAATTCGTTGCAGAAAAAGGACTTCCTGGAACAAAGTTCGTCATGGCAGCGAAAGTCTGGAGTATAGACAGTGTAGAGGCCGGCAAGGTCATCGTAAACCGAATGGAGGACCCCTCTGGAGCAGTACCCTTCTGGCAAGGAGAAGAGATACCGGTCAAATTCGAGGCAGCTCGGGAAGTGGGGAAGTTCAGGAGAGAGATATTGGAAGCCTTGCAGGAAGGCAAATCCCCTGATGAGATAGCCGACCTCATTGCGATTCGGGATTCCATCAGCAAATCAGTAGCACAGAAGGCGATAGAACCAGTGCTGGAATCGCAAAGAAGGGGCTATCCCATTGCCACGGATCAAGGAGTGGTGATTGAGCTCTGGACGGATAAGCTGATCTTTCATGCCTGCAATGGGGATCAAGTCAACTCAGCTTTAGCAAAGATACTGGGGACCCTTCTCTCGGATGCTGAGCATGTGATTGCCACCAGCAGGGATCCCTACAGAGTGATAGTGGACTATGAAATCGAACCTGAGAGAGCTTTGACTGAGATTCTTTCATTGAATGAGCAACGCATCGAGGAACTGCTAGTCTCAGGAATAGAATCAGTGGGTCTATTCAAGAGACGTCTTGTCCATGTCGGCAGAAGATTTGGAGTGATCAGCAAGGAGGCAGACCTAACTTCAGGCGATGTGGACAAGCTAGCACTTGAACTGAAGGGAACATGCGTATTCGAGGAGGCTAGGAAGGAACTGATGCAGAAGGACTACGATTCAACGAACCTGGCTAGGTTTATCGGAGAGCTGAAGAAAGGATTGCTAGATGCAAAATTCATTTCAGGATCTGGGGAAGCTTCCCCCTTTGCCGCATATGCCCTGAGGAACGTCGAGAGGAAGGTAGATCTATTTCCTCCGGACAAAGCTGACAAGATTCTCCTTAAGTACGCAATGGCGAGGCTGAAGAACCAGGTCCTCCATCTGATGTGCACGGAGAATCTCCACTACTTGGGACCCTTTAGGGTCTCAGACATCGAATTCCCACTACGATGTAACTTGTGTGGATCAGGCTATGTCGGCGTGATCCCAGAAGAAGAATCTGCAAGAATGGCGAAGTTCAGACCCAGATCAAGAGCTGGCAAACTCGCATTGGATAACGCGAGAAAGAGTTCACTGCTTCTCTACAGGTACGGTGAACCGGCAGCACTAGCTCTTGCCAGTAGGCTGTTGAAACTTAGGGACATAGAGGTCTTGCTCTCAGCAAACAAGAATGAGGAAGATCTGACGAGGTCCATTGTAGAACTGGAGAGGTCAAGAGCGTTCAAGAGGACGGGATCTACCTAGGCACCGAATACATATCTGAGCATCTGCTTCAGATCCACTTCCGCATTCGTTCTCCATCCTATGATCATAAGATCGTCGTTTTCCTCCAGATATCCCCATCTTATGTACTTAGAAATGAAGTTCCTGATCTTCCATTTTGGGAACTTCTGTGCCAGAGTCTCCTGGAGTTCCCTCCTATTGGCCTTTCCTCCCTTCGAGCTTATTGTTGCCAAGCACATCGTCAGGCCTGCCAATTCGTCTATTGACCATCCCGAAGTCTTGACATCGGCGAGATGCAGCTGATCCGATATCGAAATAAGGAATCTCGCGGATGAGAGTCTATCGTCGCTCTCGTCGAGGGCCAGTTCTGATCCATCATCTCCAATCGCTCTTATGCTCAAGCCGATGGGCTCGATCTGGGATTTCAGAAGCTTAACGATCTTGGGGTATCCAATACCGACTGACCTCTTGAGTTCCCATCCTTTGACCCCGGGAATCCTGTGGGACTTGAAGAATAGGAGCTGGGCCGTCCTCCTCAGCTTGTTTTCTAAAGTCTGCTGTTCCAACTCACTTCACGATCATCACGAGGCTCTCTTTTTCCTTCGCCGTTTCCTGTGCTTTCCTGTCTGCGGCCACCACCCAAATCTTCCTCTGAAGAGGATCCTTCACAATGGTTGCATAGCCATAGGATAGCATGAAGCTTATTAGAATGGCTTTTCGAAGTCTCTCTGAAAGATTCCCCTTTCCCACAAGTTCCTCATAAAGCACCTTGTCGTCTCTTTTTTTCAACTCATCGTGCAGATCCTCTATCTCCTTCGTCATCAGCACTTCGTAGCTCACGCCCATTGATTTCAGATCCTGCCCGCTGAGAATCTCCGAAGATCTCTGCTTCATCTCGTATTTCTTCAAGGCACTCCAGTATTCAAACGAATTCCTCATCATCTGGTGGTTTAATACATCCCTATATGTAACTGGGGTCCAAGCTCTCAGCAGGGCTTGTGCAAGCCTGTCTGGGCTCGCCCCAATCAGTGCAAGGCGTATCAGAAAGGGATCGACGTAGAGTATTGAGGATTTGTCCCTCAACGACCTGCTCTGCGCGTATATCAGAAGAGCAAGCCTGTAAAGCGCTTCCGTGTCGAGTTCGATGTGGGCGAAGTCTGTGCTCTTGTCGATCAGTTCGCCAAGTCTGGTCAGCTTCTGGTTCACGTCTAGGTCAAGCGGATCTGCCCCGCTTTCCATCAGTCTACCTAGTTCAGCTATCAGTCTTGACAACTGCTCCTTCATCCTGTCGTTCTCTTCACGTGTTTTCGACAACATTAATCACCGACTCCCCGCTCACTTTCTGAACGACCACGCCTATAGCGCTTTTCACGATTTCTGGGACCTGCCCAGGTGTAATCACCAGATATGATATCTCCGGATTCTGGATGGCTTCATGCTCGAGCAGCTTGAAGAAGGTTTCCCTGTTCTTAGGATCCATGTGTACGTCAAACTCATCCAAGCCCCTTATTGGTGAAGGGATCACGGACTGCAAAGACAAAAGGAAGGAAATGACGGCCGCGCTCCTTTCGCCACCGCTCTGGGTGAAGTAGTTGAGTTCTGTGAGAGGAGAGCCACCGAAGCTGACCTTGATGGATATTCCCGCCTGATCCACATCATCCTGATTGACAAACGAGACCTGCCCCTCAGAGTCTATACTCCTCATCTTGTCTCGGAAGGATGCGCTTAGCATTTCCGCCAAGAGCGAGACTTGCTTCTTCCAAACGGAGATCATTTCGTTCATTTCCCTAAGAGCTGCTTCCTTGTTACCCTTCACGACCTCAGTTTTCTTCTGTATCTCGTCATAGGTGTTCTTGTATCCATCATATATCTCCTCTGCATTCTCTACCACTGGGCCCACGCTTGCCAACTGGATCTGGCTTGCCTCCTTATCCATGGCTATTTCATCGGTAGGCCTCACTAAAAGTGGCTGGGGGCCGCTTTCTTTGGCCCTTGAAGAGGACTCTGTCACCTTCTTCTGCAGCTCTTCTGCTTTTGTCTCGAGGCGTCGTGCGAGTTTCTCGAGTAGCTCTTTCCCTTTTTCAAGTACTGCCTGTCTGGATCTCATCGATGCGTACTCCTCTATGAGATCCGTCACGTCCCTGTCGACATCTGAAATTTGCATTCCGATTTCATCGCGTGCATTCTGCCCTGCCGCGCCAAGACCTACGTAGAGGTCCGCTAGTCTCCTTCTTTTTGATGAGAGGGTCTGTTTTGTCTTGCCTGCCATCTCAGACGCCTTCTGGATCCTGCCATCATGCTTCAGGATTCTATCCTGAATCGCCTGCTGCTTCTTCACGAGGGACTCGAGTGAAGCATTGAGTTGCAGGTATGATGACCAAGCAAGCTCTATCTCCAGCTCAGTCAATCGTATTCTCAAAGAATCCCTTTTCTTCAGTTTCTCCACCTCATTTGCCCAAGTTTCCAGAGTCGCCTTTGCTTCGGAAAGCAGAGCTGACACTGCCTTCTCCTCACTCGCAACAAACTGGAGCTTCTCCTTGGACTGCTGCATCCTTTCTCTGAAGTTGAAAAGACCAACGGCCTTCTCTATCATCTGCAGCAATTCCTGGGGCGATAGTTTCACTATCTGCTCCACAACATATTGCTGCATTATGATCAGCATGTTGTCGGGGTCTATTCCGAAACGATTCAGAATGTCTACGAGCTCAAGTTTGGTCGCTGGCCTGAAGTTTATCTGATGCCAATATTCGCCATCCTTTCGCAGATATCTTGTTATGACAAGCTCATCCGATCTAACCTCTGGAATGGGCCTTTTTCCCTCAAAGGCTCTGTTGTCGAAGACGAGCGTGATCCTCGCAATATCCTCTCCCCATCTTATCAGATCGCTTAATTTCCTGCTTCTCTCAGTGTGGGCCTGCCCAAGGGCAACTGAGAGTGCCAGCAGAATGGAGGATTTCCCCGCTCCATTCGGGCCCAGAATGAGATTCAGGCCGGGAGAGACAGGAATCCTAGCATATTTATAGGTCATGAAATTCTCCAGGATTAGCTCCCTAAGAAGGAGCTTCACGCCCTCTTTTGGCCTGGCTACCAGTCTCTCCATGGTGCCACTTTTTTCAGGCCCGTGTGAGTTCATTAAAAATGTATCGCGATATTTCGAGTCAACGGTTATTAAGGTTGCCTGTGAGCGGAAAAGAGGAATTGGTGCTCGCGGGCAAAATCTTCAAACTTATGGAGAGGATCTCCATTGAACAGATAGCAGAGAAACTGAATGGATATAAGACAGAGACCCCGCTTGAGGGTACCGATATTAATCTCATCACAGAGATAAGAGACCTCAGATCGTCCAAAAGCGGTTTGGAGGGGCTTATTGCAAGAGATGTCCCCGTCAGACTCTACAAGAGAGGACAGGTAGATATCTCATTTAGAACGATAGAAACTCCTTTTGCCTTCTACCTGAGGGAATCTGATATCTGCTTACTTGTGGTCGAGAAGAAGAACGCCGCCAATGCCCTTGCGAACAAATTCTCGGAGTTACTCTTCCTTTCGATTGGAGGCATATTGAATTGTCAGATCGAGTCAAAAGTCTTGGAGTCATACCATAGAAGCAACCCTGATGGCACAAAAGTGATGTTTTTTGATGGCCTCGGCATACCTAACATAGACAAGCTCTCACTATACGGGCCTTCTCTGTCGCAGACAGCCCTCTATTCGACATATATCTCAAGCGGCAGCATTTGGTACGCGGTACTGACTTCAAGCAAGTATGGATATGTGGTTGGATTGACCAGGGATTCGGTTGTAGTAGTCTTCAACAGGATCAGCGTAGACGACCTCATCTTATTCATTGGGGACGAATTACTTCAGCTGATCCACTGAGTGACTCTCCTAAGTCTTGCTTGATCGGCTTACGCTAGATGAAAGAGCAGAAAATTGCTGATCATCGAGCCAACCCATTCTGAAGAGAATATCGGCGACTTCCGAGATACTGAGAATCGTTATGAGCTTCATGTTCTCAGACTTGAGCAAGTTGGACCCTCCTTGTTCCTTGTCAAGGAGAACCAAGTACGCGCTCAAGAGGCCACCCTCGGTCCTCACCTGATGTGCTATCTCCATTGCCTTGGATCCTGTGGCAATGACGTCGTCAACGACTAAGATCCTTTCTCCCGGGAATAGATTGCCGATCACGGGCAATTCCTGCTTGCCAATGTGGTCCTTTCTGCGGAGTACTATGAGGGGCATGTTTAGTCTTTGGGCCATTCCCGTAGCAAGGGGAAGACCAGTAAAATCTGCCCCTCCTATCCTGTCGAAAATCAGATTCGCATCTCTTCTGATCACGTCTTGCATCATGTCGCACGCAAGTCTCAACCAGGTCGGTTCGGACCATAGCTTGGTCAGGTCTAGATAATAGGGAATTGGTTTTCCCCTGCCATCCTTGAAAAGCCCAAACTGTAGAGCTCCAGTCTGTGCAATTGCCTTTGCTACAGCTTCCTTCTCATTCATAGATGCCGATCTCCCCGGGCTCTAAGATCATGACCCTTGCTCCTTTCATCTTCGTCTTGATTGCTGTAGCGAACTTGCCCAGGTCTTTGCCATGCAATGGCACGGCTAACTTCGGATTCACCATCTGGCCAATGTCAAAAGCGCTTTTCGTCGACAGACCAGCGTCCAGACCGGTTGCGATGAAGGCAATGTCGGGTCTTTCGGTCTCGCCTATTACTCTCATCTCCTCGAAGGGTAAGGAGTCGCTCGCGTGATACAATTTCATTCCGTTCTCGAAGACAACGACATAGGTCAGAGGAGACTTCGCCGAAGGGTGATTGCTCCTGAAAGCCTTTATAGTAAGCATCTCAACGCTGGCTTCATCACCAGGTTTCATCGCCTTCAGATTCTCCCTCGGAAGAAATCTCTTCAGAAACATCGAGGATGCTTCATCTGCAACAACAATAGGAAGATCGAACAGATCCTGCAATCCGTATGATTTAGCCTCTTTCTTCTCGGCCCTCTCCCTTGCCATCTTGAAAACCGACGAAATCAGATTCTCATCGAGATGATGTGAGTGCTCATGCGTTATTAGTATTACATCTGGGATTAGGAGGTTCTCAGCATCAAAGCGGGTAGGATCTATGAGGACTGAATACATCGGCGATCTTATCAGCACACCCGAGTAGGGGTCTGTTCTCAGTATGGCGATTTGGGATTTGCTAAGGCTCCTGTCGAGTATGCCGTTATTGCTCAAATCAAAGATGACGGCTTCGAGGTCCCTCTTAAATCTTTAATAAACCAAATCCTGGCCGAACACAGACTATTGGGGGAGATTTCGCTGCCGTATGGCAACACCGATGTATTCTTCACAGTGGAAGCTGATGAGCTGCTGCTGAATAGAAGCCACAGACGGCCAAGACCGACCGCATTTCTATCGGAGGAAATTCATGAATTGGTGGATTCAGGGAGAAAGGTTGAAATGGCAATAGATGTGAAATTCCTCCTAGACGATGACCTAATCAATTCGCTTTCGCGGATCATTCATCACTTCAAGGAAAAGGGGGTTACGGTCAGCGCGAAGCTCATAGGGTCAAAGGGACTTGTTCTCTCCCTAAGTGAGGGCATTCTGGGTCGCATTGGTTTGGAGGAATTACCCACTTGCCAACCTACAGACAACATAGATCTCATATTGGGATTCTTCACCTCGTTTACATTTCTTGATTCTCTAAGGTTGCTCTGCAACCTAGGAGTCAAGGAGGGAAGTGGGTTCATCGAGGACTCGATTGCAAAATACATTGAGCATGACGATTCCGAGGCCCTCTCAATTTTCCTTGATTCGGCATTTTCGAGCGGATATCAGCTGCCCCCAATAATCTCCATCAGGGATCAGGATGGGGAATACAGAACCAGCATTCTGAGAGACAAGAGATCATTTCAAGAAAATCTATCTTCCTGGAGGGGAGAGTCCATGTTGGAACTACCGAAAGATACGAATTGCCTGTTTGCCTCTCTAGGTGGCCAACCAAATGATCTTGTCCCAAGCCTAGGAATACCATACATGATAGATGTTGCGAACAGGCTTGATCTCGATGCCATGGGTTTTGCCGCCATCTGGAAGCACTCTGCCGCGGACATTGAAATGCTCCTTTCGAGAATCTCGGGCAGTGAGGAAACAGAATCAGGGTTGGAAGCCAAAACGCCATGGCAGAAAGTCATGGCGAATATGATCAAGGCGAAGAAGCCTGGCAAGAAGGTAAGACTTCTCACGTCCTTGCATCCTCTGGTGGTTGACAAAGTACTTGGTTGGAAGGCTACCTCAAGCGCGAACGAAACAATAGTCTCTCTAAGGAGAGCCGTTGAAACAAGACTGAGGCTTTGCGCTGTCGGAGATATCACCAACAATCGCCCGTCGAGAGCCTAGATTCTAGTGAACGACACTAGAAGAATCGCAAGAGCCCCGATGACCTTCAGTTTTGAATTGATGGAGAGGCCGCTCACGTCGTCCAATGATCCTGGGTGCTCCCTGAATTCCCACGTAATGAGGACTAGGAGGGCCATGAGCCAAAAACCAAAGAAGAAAAGCACCGCTGCCGAAATGGCAGTGAAGATCATATGCAGTTTGCCTCCCAGAACGGCTCTCGCGATATGGCCACCATCCAGTTGCCCTCCCGGAAACAGGTTTATGAACGTGACAAGGAATCCCAACCACATCGGTAATCCTAGGACTCCCAGAACAGGAGCAAATCCCTCCATCCTGGGCAACAGGAGAGTTGAGACGATCTGCACGAAAGGTTGCACCTCCACGAATTGACCTCCTATCTGAGCTTCCAGACCAGGAATGGCTTCCAGTGGGATCATAAGAGCAGATCTGACTGCGAAATAGGTGACTATCATCGTCCCGATGAAGCCGTAGAAAGGGCCTGAAAATCCAATATCGACCAACTCATCCCGATTCCTCGGTATTGCATTCTGCAGGATAACGGCCCCGAAAGTCGGGATCATGCCGGGAATCCCCGGAATGAAATAGGGTCCCCTTGTCGGGATTCCAAGTTTCATCGAAGCTATCCTATGGCCTAATTCGTGCAGTCCGAATAGAACCAGAAAGGCAAAAACGTAGATAACTAGATCTGTGACGAGGGATCCCTCGGCGCCACCTGCAAGCTCAAGCGTCCTAAGTATCGGGTACCTCAGCAAGAAATCGGCACCAACCGTGATGCTTGTGAGAATCAGGGAACCCAATATCCATGGCAAGTCATTGCTCGTCTGGCTAGGAAATCCTCCTGGTATGATTGAAAGCCTGACCTTGCCGTCAATCATTCTCAGGAGAGGGAGATATCCCCTTTCCCTCAGACTGTCATACAGTCTGAGGAAGCTTGTCTTTGTGGCCTCGTTTCTCACCACGAAGCTAATTCCTTCTGGAGCTGGCAGGAATTCGATCACCTCAAATCCACTCTGCGTCACGAGATCGGCAAGGTCAGACCCTAACATTACCCGTTCTGCCACCTCAATAGACTAATATCTCTATCCATATTCCAAAACCGCGGAGACTGAGTCACCGCGTATTGATAGACGTTCTTATAAGGAAAGCCAGACCCGAAGACCTGATTCATGTTGTCGGAATAAACAGGAATGCACTTCCCGAGAATTACTCCCCTGAATTCTTCAGCTCGCTGTTGGAAGAACATGGGGAGTATTTCCTAGTCGCGGAGCGTGAAGGTCATCTGATCGGATACGTAATGTGTAGAATCGAGACTGGTTTCTCCTTCTCTCCAAGTCTCCAATCCCCACTTCATCCGAGGGGTCATATCGTAAGCCTTGCCGTAGATTCCGTTCACAGACGTAAAGGCATCGGAGAGGCTCTGATGCTCGCAACTTTGGCAGAGATGAGAAAGCATGGCTTAAAGGAGTCCTATCTGGAAGTTCGAGTTGACAACACTGCGGCAATAGCGGCGTATGAGAAGCTTGGCTACAAGAAATCCAAGAAGATTGATCTTTATTATGCAGATGGCACATCTGCATACGTTATGACGATTGACCTCCAGTCCTGAAGATGATTGATTGCTGGAGGCTGGCTTGGCTCAGTTCGACCAACGCGCGTCCAATGATCTGAATCTGCTCATACAGACCGACGCAATGCAAGAATCGAGTAATAGCTCAATCTACGCGCTTGGCAAGAGGTCGTCTATGGGTATGTCAAGGAAGGAATTGTCCGGGAGCGTCCTTCTCAGAGTCAACGGCAATGCCCTCGACTCCAGCTCATGTGTGGCTATCATAAGTGGATCCCATTTCTCGGTTTCGTCCACTGAAACGAGTGGAGGAGCACCGAGATTGAGTTGCAGAGCTCTCAAGCCTATTATCCTTGCCCTTTCGAATTTCGTCAGCCTCTTCGGAAAAATCCCGGTGCCAGTATCCAAGAGGACTCTTGCCTTCCCTAGTATCCGCTCTCTTGGTTTTCTTTTCCCGGTGGAGCCTTGAATTTGGCAACGGCGGTTATTCTATCGATCCTAAGAAGTGCGATGGCAGTGTCTACGGCTCCCGAGAGCGTAGACCTCTTGAGCGACAATGGTTCCAATATCCCGGCTGAAGTGGCATCAACCATGTCCTTCTCCAACTCCCCAGTTCCTATGTTCGGATTTCCTGAGTTGTGGATTGCCCTGAGCTTGGTCAATGTTTCGTCCGGATCCTTTCCTGAATTCGAAGCCAAAGAAGCAGGAATGCTCTCCATTGACCTAAGAAAAGCCTCAATAGCAAGGGCTGGTTTTCCGGCCTGCTTGGAGGAGAGGCCCTTCAGCTGTCTGGCAATCTCCAGTTCGGTGGCCCCAGCTCCTGGCACGACTTTGCAGTCGGTGAATGCCATCCGGAGGGCGTTCAGAGCCTTTTTCGTCATCCTCTCAGCCTCCCCCACTATCTTATCGTTCGCGCCTCTGAAGATCAGATTGACTGCTTTCGTCTTCGCGCCTGTGTTCACGAAAACCCACTTCTCGTCTCCCACTCTCCTCTCTTCGACGAGCTTGGCGTTGCCGAGGACTGACTCGTCCAATTCATCAATGTTCGTTGTGATCTTGGCGCCAGTTGCCAGACTCAACTTGTCCATGTCCGACTTCTTTATTCTCCTCACCGCCTGTATGTTGTCCTTGGCCAAGAGGTACTGAACTAGGTCATCGATTCCCTTCTGACAGAGCACTACATTGGCACCTGAACTCTTGATCTTTTCTACCATCTCCTTGAGGGATTCCTGTTCTTGGTCCATGAATCGGGTCAGCATAGAGGGATCCTTGAATTTCATCTTCCCGTCGTATTCCGTCTTCCTCAATTCTAGACTCTGATCTATCAAGGCTATCTTGGGATTCTTCAGTAGTTTCGGCATGGCTGGATGCACGAGTTCTTTATCGAGAGCGATTCCCTCAAGCAATTTCGTTTCGAACATCACTTCGCCTCCCTTCTTGTCCAGCTTTATCCTATCTAGATCGAGCTTTGTGCCCTCTCTTGCCTTCGTCGCCGCCTCCACAGCGATCTCTGCTAGCACCTCTCTTTCCTTTCTAGACAGTGAACCGGTGATCGCTGTCTTTGCTATCAGAAAGAGAGTCTTCCGGTCAGTTGGTTTGAAGGATTTTGCACTCTTTTCGAGAACCTCGATTGCCTTCCTCAGGGATTCACCATAGCTTTGCTCTACAATGGATGCATGAATCCCCTGTCTCTGAAGAGCGATGCCTTGCTCGAGCAGCTCACTGGCCAGAATGACCATGCTTGTCACACCATCCCCGACTTCCTTGTTCATGGCCTTGGCTAGCTCCACGAGTATCTTCGCAACCGGATGTTCAATGTCCACCTCCTCCAAGACAGTGGCCCCACTGCTTGTGACCGTGACGTCTCCGAAGGTGTCCATTATCAGCTTGAACTTCCCATGTGGGCCAAGAACCGGTCTTAAGGCCCCGCCCAAGACCTGTGCTGCAACCAGAATGTGCTGTCTGACCTCATCTTCACCTCTCTCTGAAGAGCCCTCTTTGAGAACAATAATGGGAGTGCTCATTTCTGATTATCCTCACACGATTTTCATACTTCACTTTTGCCGGATATTAACCTTTTGTTCAAATCTTGGGGGGAAAGGCATAGACTACTAGGCTATTGACTCTCTCCCATGAGATAGCTGACCTGAGCTAGTCTGTCCATGACTTCAACGAATTCACGCTCAATGTCGTGCTTTCTCTTCTCATATTCATCCGACGAGATTTCGGCATTGTTCTTCCTCTCTTGTAGAGCTTCGAATTCCTTCTCCAACCTCTTCTTCTCGGCGAGCAATCTATCCTTCTCCTGCTCGACTCCGGGGGGCCTCATCATGAGCTTGATTTCAACGCGCGCGAAATAGAGATAAAAATGTTGGCTCTGGATTATCAGCATCACATTGGAGAATCAATTGAGGATCAAGCTCCATTTTCAGCCCGGTCCAGAGATGACGGGTACAATAATGAGGCATCTTTCTCCAAGAACATTCACGAGGTTTGTGAATTCGCTGCCCTTGCAGGGAGCAACCAAGAGGGAGGGGCCCATGATACTGGGTCTAGTGAACATAGATGCCCCTTTCGACAAAACAAAGGAAGACTTCCAAGCAGGCGAACTCGCATATGATCCGAGAAGCAGGGCTTTGTGTGTCTTCGCTGAAAATGGAGGAATGCTGAAGATGGTCCCCTTGGGGAAGATTGATGACCCTAGCCTATTGCGCTACGTCAGGGACGGCGCTTGGCTGCTGGTCGGTCGAATTCAATGAATAGACGGGTTGACCGTTGAACGATGAGATTCTGGACAGAAGACCCTCCTTCTCAAATCTCCTAAGGGTTCTCTTTGCCTCTCCAGGACTCATCGAACCTAGCTCTACAACCGATTGGGGAGTGATCGCACCTAGGCCCCTTATTTTCCCGAAAAGCTCTGAGGGATTGGGTTCTATCGCAGAGAAAGAGATTCTCTGTCTGCGCTCCTCCGGTCTCTTTCTCTCCTTTCTTTCGTCCTCCCTCTTCTGAGCCCTTTCTATCTGGGCGAGGCTGGGCTTTTTTCCTCCTCCCATGTTCCGCCGGATGTTCACAATCGGATTTAAGTCTTTCCACCGCAAATCGTGCCAAACGAAAGAGATTTATCTGATTGGATTCAGCCTAAAGTCGAAACACGAGGACTTAGGAAATTGAGGCGGGACCCCCTGTCAGAAACTCGCATAACCGTAGGCGACATAATGAGCTCTCCAGTATATTCTCTTCCGAAGACCGAAACCGTGACGACGGCCGCAATGGAGATGGAGCTACGCGGAATCGGAAGCATTTTGGTAGCAAATTCATCCGGAAAGACGGTGGGGATCATAACAGAGAGAGACATAATAACAAGAGTGATAGCAAAAGGAAAAGATCCCAGCAATTCGAAGTTGGAGGAAGTCATGTCCTCGCCGCTTGTCAAGATAGATCACGACAAGAACGTAATGAAGGCATTGGATGCAATGAGATTGCACAAGCTGAGGAGGCTAGGTGTTGTCAAGGACGAGAAGCTCGTTGGCATAGTGACGGAAAGGGACATAATCTCTGCTGTGCCTGCGATATTGGAGCAATACTACGAGAAGACCCATTCGATCATGCCCGCAGTAAACAACGTGGAGCGCTATGAAGGATACTGTGAGGAGTGTGGGCAATGGTCAGAGAGACTGCTTGACTATGAAGGCAGATTCATGTGTGACGAATGCGTGACGGATCTCGGAGGCCAGGTAGAAGGCACTTGAGGAGAAGGGAGAAGTCCTCTCCTTTCCGAATCATCCTATCCGGAGAAAGAACCCACGCAAAGGTTGACCCAGGTCTTGGGATCCTTCTGAATATCGCCTCTGAGGCGACGCCCTGCGCGACGAAGACTACCCGATCATTGGAAGGGAAAACCAAATCGATGCTCGAAAATATGAAGACGGTTAGCAGGGGGCGGCACGTTTGCCCGCTGCCCATGTTTGGAGCCCGGCAACTGGGGCCACAGATGGTTCTACGCCCAGTACACAATAGTAGAGGGCCTTGATCACTGGATGACCCATAGATTCCTAGTAGACGAGATGCTTGGCGACGTGATGAAATGGCTCAGGATACTTGGGTTTGAGGCCGTCTATAGGAAGGGTTACTCAGACAGGACTCTCGTTGAGAAGGCAAATAGGGGATTCGTGCTGGTTACATCAGATCGGGAGCTTTTCAGGATGTCTTCGTCACGTGGCCTGAACTGCATTCTTCTCCAAGAACATTCAGTCAAGGACAAATTGGTGCATATATTCAGGGATTTGGATCTGAAACCTTCACTTAGGACCACCAGGTGTGCAATCTGTGGCGGGAGGCTGGAGATTCGTAGAAAAAGTATTCCCAAGAGAACTGATTCACGTAGAGTGTTCTGGACTTGCACGAAATGTGGAAAAATGTATTGGAGAGGTTCGCACTGGAGAAACATAGGCAAGATGATTGCCAATGTACGAAGCGACCTCTCAGCAAAGCAATAAAAGCTGTTCGGGATCATCATCTTCGGATGGACGTGATTCCTTCTGACCTGGTCTATTTCGCGGCTATCTGGATTGTGAGTACGTTCGCACTGCATATCTCTGCGCGTTTGCTGGGAGCCAAGGGGGGATTGTTTTCGTCATTCGTGGCTTCCTTCTTGGGTGCTGCGATCTACTCTTTCTTCAGAGGATCTCTGGTCTTCCAGATAGCGGCAATGATCCTATGGTTTCTGGTCCTGCGGTTCTCATTTCAAGTGGGCTGGTTCCGGGCGGCGGTCATTTCGGTTGTTGCTTCGTTCTTCGTTGCTGTAGTTTCTTTGATCCTGGGAGTGCCACTCATGGTATGACGAATGAATGGCCATGACCATTCGGATCATCGAGGCAGAAGCGAGTTCAGGACTGTCAAGCTCCAAGCTGTCGGAATACGTAGTGAATCCATATCTCGGCTGTGAACATGGCTGCAAGTATTGCTATGCTCAGAGGTATTTCCACTCACGGTCAATCCTTCAACAGGCCTGGGGGGAGGAGGTGATAGTGCGCAGAAATATCCATGACATGGTCCGCAGAGATACCAAAATCAAAAAGAAGGGGAGAGTCCTTCTCAGTTCCATGACAGACTGCTACCAGCCTTCAGAGGCAAAACATCAGCTCACTAGAAGGGTCCTCGAATGTCTCCTCGAAGAGGACTTCCCGCTTGCTGTGCTCACCAAATCGCCCTTGGTACTGAGGGATCTTGATCTATTGGCACGGTTCTCAGAAGCAGAGATCACCTTCAGCATAAGCAGCCTTGATCCGGATGTCTTTGGGGCATTTGAGCCGAAGGCACCAATGCCTGAGGCAAGACTCGGAGCACTTCGCAGAATACTGAACTCAGGTCTCAAGGGGGGGCTTTTCGTAGCGCCACACCTGCCGGCCAAGGATTCGTTCAATACACAATATGCTCCTATCTTCAAGGCTGCTGGGGACCTTGGACTCAGCACTATTCTGATGGATACACTGAATCATGCAGGCCTTCTGAGAAAGGGAATAATGAGAACGTATGTCCGAGAATATCAGGCAGGCCTCGAGGCTTTCAGGCGAATGCTCGCGTCTCCATCTTTGTATAATGAGCAGCTCAAGAAGAAGGCAAAATCGCTTGGCCAATCATTTGGCATACGAGTTGTGTTTGTGTAGCGTCAGTCCGCCCATCTATCCTCATTAGTATCAGATTTTTGAGGTGAACTTCATCCGCCATTCGGGTGATTCGCCTCTCAAGATAAAAGCTTTGCATTGCGCGCGCGGATGTGCAGAAATGCCATGGTGGGCCTGGCATCAACACCCCTTCTGGTTTTCTATGTAAAATATCATTGGCTTCACCTGATGACTGCCTTCGCGGCCTTTTCCGGACGCATACCCTTAAATAGGAAAAATGCGCGACGTATGGCTCAAAAGGAAATGTCCTCGCCTGTCAGGCGCAGATTGTGTTTTGTGCTTATCTATCTTCTAGTGTTCCTGCTGGAACCAAGCACATTCCCAGTGGCAAAAGCGGATACTGAGTTCCAGTTAGTCACAAGAGCGGAATCTGCCGGCATAACTCAGACTAGTGATTCGTCGTCGGCGTCGCGTTCAGAGTTCGACTACGCGCCGACTCTTGTAGCGCAATTTTACCTCAACATTACTGCGCATACAAATGCTTCTGCGAACCTCTGGTTCGGGCGCGTGGAGTTGCAGCAAAGTGTCGCAAGGACACTCTATTTGGCAAGAAATGGTTCCGGCTTGCTGCGCGCCTATCTAAATAACACCCTGATAACCTCTGCATCGTTCAACATAAGCAAAATGACCTGGTACAAGGTTGTGATCTCATATGCCACGAACAATGATACTTTGATGGTGACTATACAGACCGAAGGGAGCGGAACGGTCCCTATCCAGGTCGTCAATCGGTTGCTCGATCCTCCTTTCAGGCGCGGGATTGCCTTCACGATAGGATGGTTGAGTCATGGCTTTTCCTCTCCAGGTTCTGTTCTTGTCAAGAATTTCAGACTCGATGTTTCACCAATGTTGAACATTTCCCTTCCTGTTTCAAATCCAGGTGATACTGTCAGCATCAAGGGGATTCAATTTGATCCGTATCAAAACATAAACGTGACGATCGCATCGCTCATCAATCAGGCAGTCTATTCAAATCCCTCCGTTCCAACGGATGGTCAAGGCAAATTTGATATTTCCCTGCAATTGCCGCAGACCCTAAAGCCGGGTCTCTACCATGTGTTTGCCAAGCAACCCTACGGGCCCAGGGTGAAATTCCACCTCGGCGTATGGGGGCTCGGAGTAGCTCAGGCAAACAGAACACTACCGATCAATTTCACAGGTAGTGGATTCAGAATTGGTTCCATCGTCAGGGTGACTATGAGGAGGACCTACCCTGCATATTTCTTCAGCGAGATATATACGGTGAGCGGAACCGAGGGGACTTTCGCTTCGACGAAGTTGACATTCCCGCCTAGTTTTCCATTGGGGGCCTATTCTGTCCTGCTTGAAGCATATGGCACTTTGGACTACTTCAACTACCCCTTCTCTGATGCCTATGAGATCAATATAGGAAAGGCTCCTCTTTTCGTCACAGTTGAGACGTCACAAGCCGTCTACCTAAGGACTCAGTTGGCGAGGATATACGCTAACGCTAGATACGCCAATGGAAGCAGAATTCCATCCGTATCGGCATTTACATTGAACGTGAAGCAAGGGGCGAACACGGTCATCGCTGGTCAGGTCATGACTTACGATCCAGGTCTCCAGAAATGGTCTTGGGGTTTCATTCTTGTCAAGGAGAATCCTATCGGTATCCACAATGCTGTCACCTACGCAGTCGACCCATATGGAAATACTGGATCTGGAACCGGGAATTTCGAAGTGAAGCCCGCTCAATTGAAAGTCGATCTATATGATAATAAGACGACCTATCAGAGAAGTGAAACGATTAGCATTAACGCAAACCTTGCGTATCCGGATGGCAGTCCTGCGACAACAGGAACTTATCTTGTTGTCGGATCCATTGGCACCGTCACCCATTCTTCCGGCCTAATCTATGAGACCAAATCTGGGCTTTGGAAGAGTTCGATCATGATTCTCCCCGGAGATCCTGTTGGAACTTGGAAGGTAACCATGTCAGGATCAGATCCTCAAGGCAATCTACTCAACTACTCGTTCGGTGTGACAATACTAGCAGCAAACCTGAACATCACAATAATCCCAGATGTGAATGCCACGTATCAGAGAACACAGAGTGTTTCGCTGCAGTTGGTCGCAAAATATCCTTCAGGTCAAGTCCTATCCGTGGGTACCTTGACGGCAAATGCGACAAGAGGTCAGGGGCTTCAGACCTACTCTTCTGTATTGCAATTCAACTCCCAATCTCAGCTGTGGAAGGGCGCATTGAAACTACCTGCCAATGCCCCAATTGACATGTACCTATTGGTTGTGAAGGCAGTTGATCAGTTCGGGAATGCCGGAAATCAAACCAGACGGATATCCGTGGTCGCAGCAACACTGAAACTGAACATTAGCACCCCGAAGAAAGAATTCCAAATCGGATTCGAATCAGTGAAGCTGTCGGGGGCTGTGTTCTATCCTGACGGGACGGCCCTGATGTCGGGCAATGTGAGTGCCAAGATTACTGTGGGCGCCAGCTCGAAAGCGATTATTTTCACTCAGGAATCAGGAATCTGGACGGGCAGCCTCCAGACAGGATTCTTCGATCCCGGGGGAGATTATCTTTTCGTCATAACTGCATCTGACGTCTACGATAACTCCGGGTCAGTATCTCTGTCCCTAACGGGAAGCCAACTCTATGTTGCTCTTTCACTAGTGGGCATAATATTGGCAATCGCAATCGCTGCCGCACTGATATGGAGATACAGGCAGATGAGGACTGGAGCACCATCGCCGGTCGAGGCAGAATATTACCTCTAGATTTCTAGCAGAGTAGTTCACTCGACGTACTAGAAAGACATAATTGGCAATGCCGCCTGAGAACATCGATTCATGCCTCCAAGGAGAAAAAGGATCAAATCGACAAGGAGTACAACTATAATGTTCAAAGGAGGGAGGATGCCGGCAAGCGAAGATGAGATGTTGCAGAGGATCTTCTGGAGAAGTCAGGAATTGGCGTTGGAGGCAAAGATCTTCCTCAAATCAGTCATAAGGAGTGAGCCGATCGGAATTCCGGTGTCAGAATGGAGGAAATGGATTCAGAAAAGGCCGATCTCCCTCGGGCAGTTCTACAACATGATAAAGGGTCTGACTGGATCTGGGCTAATAGAAAAGAGGGAAGGCGCATGGCATGTATCAACCGGATTTCTCAGGGAGCTGGAACAAATGGTCATGCTCTATTCAGCGATGACAGGCATCCAACACAGACTCAAGTGATCTCATCAGAAGTTCAGGAAATACAGGACAGCCTGTTGGATTACTACCGCAAGACCTGCCTTGATCCAACTTATCTCATGACTCTTCTTCAGTAGTATCAAGATGATGATGGACTGCCAGATCCGCGTCAAGATTGGCAATATTGTCCCCGAAGCTATTCTCACCTGCTCCGGGGTGTGTAGAAAATACATCTTGTTGAAGTAGATCATGAGGGACTGCGATTGGGCAAGAACCGCATCGGCCTTCCATTCGGCCATGGCTCTATCGTTCTGAGCTGCTGATGGCACTGAGGCGTTCATTCGTGTTAGAAAGAGACTATCCTTAGTCAAAGCCGATTCCACTATCCAATTCATATAGGTCTGGTTCTTCTGGGGCTCGGGAGGAAGACTGAAGTTGCATCTTAAGCCAACAGCCGTGGGCTCTATTGCCGTTATGTTCCCATTCGGCCAGCTCAAGCGGACCTGATCTTGAAGACTGCTCGAGGAAATTGAGAAATCTAGTCTAACGGGAATAGCAACGCCCTGCTTGACTTGAAGTCTTGTCCCATCCGGGAGAACGAGATAGGGCTTACCTGCTTCGAAGACATATCTGAATGTTGAGTTCAAGATTATCTCCTGTACTCCTTCCTGCAGATAGATAGAACTCCCATCGGCGAAGTAGGTAATATGTCTACCTTCTGTGACCGATACCCTTCCATCAGAACTGAAGAGGAATGAACTCCCGTTGACTTGCGGGATTAATAAGGAGAATCTCCAATTAACAGTCTTGCCAAGTCCTTCCGAGACCAGGGGCAGAGTTATGTTTGCGAGCATCTGTACTGAGGCAGGCTGAGTCAATTCGACGGATCCATCTTTCCATTCTATATATGTCACATTTTGGTACACACGGTAGGGGACTACAATATCCGGGATGAAAAATGAGAGTCCAAGCCACAGCAGGCCGGTGATGATAAGGACTACAGTTGCATAGACCGTACCTGACATAATCGTTTTGACCTGGATTTCCCCAATCAGCAGTTTTGAGATCACGAGTAAGGCAATTATCGATACGGCCACTGTCAAGACAAAAGACGTGAGTGAGACCCCCCAGAAGTATCTCTCAAAATCCGTCTTGAAAGCTCCTACTGTGGTTGTGGGCAACCTCAAAGTGACATCTGAGGGCATGGCTATTTTCCCCATTATTATGAACGGTTGTAGGAACGAGAAGATCGCGTATGCAATGAACATGACGGGGATGATCATATAGTCCGGGTCGTATGCGACATATGACATCGCCTTAAGCGGATTGACAACGGTGAGGTATATTCGACGCAACGTACGTACGGGATATAATATCTTGGACTCTTCTTCAAGTTCCTCTATCCCGGAGGGCGCCTCCCCTTCCATAGGGAGTTCACTTCTTGCGCCGTTTCCTGGGTTTTGTCAATTTCTCGACAAACAGGTCATGGCCAACTATCTTTATCCTAACTCTCTCGCCCTCAGTGAATGGGAAAGTCGAGTCATTTATGAGTTTGCTAGGGAGATACAGAAAGTATGTTATGTATTCCTTCTTCTTCGGCGTCCTTCTTCTCAGGACATATAACTTACTCGTAGCTACCTGAACCAAGGTCGTCTTCGTCTGAGATTACCCATTTATAAAACTTGCCAGAAAGCCGTCTTGGCGGGCAGATGACTCCGATCCGCAAAGATAACACTTTAATACGAGAATCTAAGTGGCGACCCGATGGTCGGTAGTTCGCCAAGCCGGATGGGCGGATTCCAACTGCCCCACATGCGATTGATGGTTTTCTCAAGGTCCGTTACCATGGGAGAAGCTGCGCGGGCCCGGCACGATTAGAGGCGTCGGGGGTTCGGATGTTGGGGCCCATTGATGTGCATTGTCATCTCCTTGACACTTGTTTCGAGGAAGACAGGGACAACGTCATAAAGAGGGCTAGAGAATCGGGGATCTTGGCTGTGATTGAGGGGACCCAAAATCTCTGGGAATGCAAAAAGGCGTTGGAGCTGGAATCATTGAACAGGGGATTCGTCTTCTTCACCGCAGGAGTTCATCCCGCCTACGCAGACAAGGCCGAGTTGGCAAGGGTCATCCAGTTCATAGGAACCAATGAAGCGAACATCGCAGGCATTGGAGAGGTAGGCCTTGACTTCCGCATTCGCAGAGACGACGAAGGACGCAGTCCTATGCTTGATGTATTCAAGGCCTTCATAGACATCTCAGCTCAACTGAGCTTGCCCTTGATCGTGCATTCGAGAAGCGCGGGGCGTGCTGCCATAGATGTTCTTTTGGCAATGAAGGCGAAGAAGGTCGTAATGCATGCGTTCGATGGCAGAGGCTCTTTCGCAAGGCAAGGTGTAGACGCAGGCTTTTGCTTCAGCATTCCTCCCTCTGTTGTGCGTTCTCAGCAGAAAAGAAAGCTTGTTCGTGGCTTGCCCTTGGACTCTCTTCTTCTGGAAACAGATTCACCCGTTCTGGGCCCAACAGGCAAGGAAAGGAACGAGCCAAGGAATGTCTGGATTGGGGCAGAAGAGATCGCCAAAATAAAGGGGATAAGCCTCGCCAAGGTCATAGAAGCTACCACACGCAACGCAAATAGGATATTCAGCAGAATGGAGAGTCGGTGACGGATGCTAGGAACTCACTTCTCCGATCTCAATTCCAGGGTGATCACCAAGGGCCTCTGTAGGTATTGTGGAGCCTGTGCCCTAATATGTCCAGTTGACGTAATAGCCATTGGAGAAGCGGGAGCATCCCTTGCTGGTGGGTGTGTGTCATGCGGGCTTTGTCTGAGAGTATGCCCTGTCCTTAGAATGCTTCCAGAGGTTCCCATCCAAGAAGGATTTCTGGCAAGGCCAGTCTCGAAGGTGCCCGGATCAAAGACATGCGGGGTTGTGACAGAGGTTTGCTGTGCTCTGCTTGAGGAAGATAAGGTGGATGCTGTTCTAGTCAGCAGACTGCATCCCGGACTTCAAGAGAGGTCATATCTTGCAAGATCAACAAGGGAGATTCGGGAAGCCGCGGGCGCGAACTACTTCTCAAGAGGCCATCTCCATTTCATGAAGGAGGCCGTGAAGAAAGGTGAAATAGTCGCAGTAATAGGGACTGGTTGCTGTGTTGAAGGTGCAAGATTAATCAGTTCAATCTCCAACAGGCATTCGGCTCTGTTACCATACAAGCTTGGGTTATTCTGCAGTTCGCAATTGGACAGCGCAGTGATGCGGAAGGTTCTCCTGAAAAACGGCATTGATCCGCCCACTGTCAATTGCATAAACATAAGGGGCAGATCTATCTCAATTGGGAGTTCACTCGGCAGAGCAGACAACCTGACTCTGGCGGAGATATCGGCTGCAAAGAGACCCTCATGCTCCTATTGCTACGACCTAGATAATTGGGCAGCGGACATATCTTTTGGAGAAATGGGCGCACCTGAGGGGTATGTCATCGTATTCGTCAGGACAAAATCAGGGAAAGAAATAGTCGAGCTATCAGAACAAAGGCTGGAATCTATCCCGATTCCCCCCGAAGTATTAGAAGAAGTCGGAAAGGTCAAGTCAAGCAAGCGTGCTAAAGCTAACAGCCTGAGACATAAGCATCTGGATTGATGGCATGAACATCGTAGCACCCAGATATGTTATTGACAGGGAGACTAGTGCGCTCACAACAACCTGAGACCAAGTGTGGGCGCCAAGTCTGACTCTTGCCCACATCAACGCCGGTATGAGGAGAACGCCCGGAAGCATGTAGAGGCCATTCTGCATGGACATGATGGTGAGGGGAACAGTTAGGCCGGAGACATGTATACTAATCTTCCATCTCCAGGTTATGAGTAGATAGACGATTGTACCGAGAAACATCACAAATGAGAAAGATGCAAGCCACAGAAGCCCCAGATACCAGAAAAGGAGGGTGCCCAAGAGATATGAAACAAGGCCAAAGATGAAAAGCTTCGGTCGCAGTTCCCTCCTCGAAACGAATATGTCAGACTTCTTCCTGACGAAAAGGATCAAGGCTCCAAGGTAGGGCAGTACTCCGCAAATCAGGCCCGCCGCGATGCCTATCAAAGGATTTGGGGCTCCCCACTTCGCCACAGCTTCCTGAGTGGCTATTGCCAAACCGAAGAGCCCATCTACAATTGGATTGGAGAGTAAGATCGATATGGCCTTTGCAATCTTCTCTCCCGTCTCCATGCTCTGAATAGTCTAATGATATTTATGTTTATAAAAGTTATTGCGTGCTTTTTATCTTTTGTAACCGATCTTCCTGAGGAATTCATGTCTTCTTTCCCTGTCCTGCTCAGTCTCGATTCCGATTGGTCTCGCCCCGTCTATTACTCCCAGCACTCCTCTTCCGGTGTCGTCCTCAGCGATCAAGAGACTCACTGGATTTCCGGTTGCGCAGAAAACGGTCGCGACTTCTTCTGTCATCTTGACCTTGTTGAGGATGCTTATCGGGAAGGCTTCTCGCATGAGAATGACGAACACATGTCCTGCTCCTATCCTGAATGCGAGTTCAGCAGCTAAGTTGGCCAGAGATTCATCATTTCCATCATGTCTGACCAGACAAGGACCACTAGACTCGCAGAAGCCGAGTCCGAACTTGATGACAGTAGACGAAGTAGCCAGAGCTTCGTAGAGGTCCTCAACAGTTTTTATGAAGTGGGCCTGGCCAATTATCATTTGCGCCCCCTCGGGAGGCTTGGCTTCTATCCTTTGCAGCTTCACTTCAGACATCGCCATTGATCTGTCGAGGATCTAATATAAGATTTGGGAGGCCGAAATCCCTTTCAGGGGATCCTCCACTTTATGATTGGTTGGGCTGATTCAATCATGCTGATTTGCTTGATGGTCCTGTCCCTCAATTCCTGTGGACTCAATGGATGCCTAACCAACTCGCCGCCCTTGATTAGATCCTTCAGGAGTGGCTCATATCCGTCGGGAGCCGGGGATCGGTCCGGTTGCACGAGATCCTCTGATCTCTCCCAGCCTCTGTAGACCTGCTTCTTTCCGGAGACATCTCCTCTTTTCGCCCTAGCTATTCTTCGCCCCTCTCGGGTTATGATCTCTACTATCTTGCCACTGAAATCCACTGAGGGAGCGTCGCTGAGGTTTGTGCCAATCCCGTAACCATCCACCACATCGTTGAGCCATCTTATCGATTCCTCATCAAGCCCCCCAGAAACGATGATCTTGATCTCCTTGTGTCCTCTCATGTTCAGTTCCCATCTGACCTCTTCAACTATCTTTCTGAGATTGCCTCTTCTAGAACCCGGAGTGTCGATCCTTACCCCGTGAAGCTTCTCCCCAAGGGTATCTGCGGCCATAAGTGCTTCAATCTTTTCATCAAAAAGCGTATCAATTAGGGCTATCCTTGGGATTCTTCTGTCCATAACATGATCAAACGCTTTCCATGCTTCCCTCTGGTCACCCAAGATCAATACCAAGGAATGCGGCATTGTCCCGACGGGTCTTTCACCAAGGAAGCGAGCTCCCAGAACATTCGACACGGCGTTCGCTCCTCCCACGAAAGAAGCCCATTCCACGGAAGGTGCAATCGAGGGGTGTACCCTCCTTGAGCCGAAACTCAGGATGGTCCTGTCGCCAGCGGCGAGGCGCAGCCTAGCAGCTCTTGTCGATATCCCTGACATCGAGCAGATGAAACCCAAGATGGGATTCTCCAGTTCAGCGAATTCGGTGTATTTCCCCTCCACTTGGATCACTGGCTCAGATACAGCACTATCTTTGCTAGCGAGGAAAACGGTTCCTTCCTCCATTGCTCTCACATCGAGATTTCTGCCTTCTAGCAGCTTGGCCACTTCATATGTTCCAGTCACCACTCCCCAGTTGCCGTCAGGTATAGACCTAGCGAAAAACTCCATTACAACCCCTGAATCCGCGTTCAAGGCCTCCAGTATTTCTCTAGTGTATGTGAAATAGACATCAGTTGTCAGTCCTTGCTTTACTTCCTTGTCAGTGGCGACCAAGAATCTGTTCGGATCAATCATGTCAGATCCATCGGGATTCAAGTTCTGCTCATTCACTTCGGGATCTCTGACGGGAGAACAGAATAAAGACTTTTTGCAGGCACGCAAGGCCCCATCACATCAGCGGGCGGACGACACAGATGTCTTCTTGGCAAAGGATTTATCAATTTTGTTTGAGTGCACATTGAAGATGCCCGTGAGATGGAGAATGATGCGCCCATTGAAGTGAGGAGCATACAAGGGAGATTTTTCCTAGGAGTGAATTACTGGCCAGCCTCAAGTGGCCCCTTTATGTGGGAAGAGTGGGAGTTGCAGAAGATAGAAGAGGATTTCCTGAGAATGAAGTCAATCGGCCTGAATTCAGCCAGGATATTCCTGTTCCTTCCACACTTCATGCGCACAGCTGACCGCGTGGATGAGGTCTGCCTCGAAAGACTGGATGAATTGGTGAAGACAGCCAAGCGGAATTCAATCTTCTTGTTTCCATCAATATTCGTTGGCCATATGTCTGGAGAGAACTGGGATTTCCCTTGGAGCAAAGGGCAAGATTTCTACACAGATCCGGAAATGGTTTCAGCCGAAAAGCTGCTGTTAGGGACTCTGGCCGAAAGGTACAGGGAAGAGCAGCAAATAGTTGGATGGATCCTCTCGAACGAACTGCCGTTATTTGCTGGCGATCCAGATCCCTCAATCGCAAGGTCGTGGACCGAATCGATGATCAGGGTGATGAGGGAAGGAGGAGATACCCATCCGATTGGAACGGGCGATGGTCTGTTCTCTCAGGGTTTCAGGGTCGAGTGGCTTGTGGATCTAGTGGACTGGGCCGGTCCCCACTTATATGCCCCATCCGGCCAAATCATGGATCCCATCAAATGGTCATATGCGCATGAGGCAAGGATTGCACATTCGAAGCTTGGCAAGCCTGTACTGATGGAGGAATTCGGGAGTTCAAAGACTCTCGTCTCAGAGGAAAACGAAGCAGCTTACTATAGAAATGTCATATATAGCTCTCTGATAGCTGGCTCCAAAGGATTCCTGGCTTGGTGTTTTTCCGATTTCAAGTGCAAGGCCAAAAGGCCATACCTTCATCACTCTCTGGAACTGAAATTCGGCGTGTTTAGGGAGGATGGTTCTCCCCGGCCATCTGCCTGCGAGCTGAGAAGGCTGTCACGGATAGACACAAGGGTAGCTCTTAGGAGGTTCTCAGTGCCAGAAGGGGATACAGGGATCTTGATCCCTTCTCATCAGTACATCGACCATCCTTTCGTTCACTGGAGGGTGGACAGAAATAAGTACAATTCGCTGTTGTTGGATGCCTTCACCATGGCTAGGTTGGCAGGCTTAGCTACTGAGATGATCCGGGAGATCAATGGATTCAGCGAAGTGACTGAGGAAAATGCGATTGAGAGACTTCCGAATCTAGTTGGGAATCGTCTCTTGTTGGTGCCATGCCCGAAGATGCTGCTATCCGTGACCTGGGACAGACTTCTGGAGCATGCTCGCGCTGGGGGCGCCATTTATTTCTCCTATGCGAATGACAACTGGATCCCAGTGATTAGAGAACTCGCTGGTGTCGACCATCAGCTGAAGTATGGTGAGGGCACCATACCCAAAGGGGGCAGAATCTCTATGACCTTCGTTCGGGATTTCCCGCCATTTAGAAAGGGAGAGAAATTCGTTGTCCCCATTGCCGGACAAGGTACATCGATGCCACTCTGCCCCGTGAAGGCGAAGGAAGGACAAGCCTTAGCCGTCGACGAGGAGGGTAATCCCATGTTCGTCATGAATCGCATTGGATCAGGGGTGGCATTCTTCCTGAGCTTCCCGTTTGAATGCTATCTTGTGAGCTTGGCTCAGAGCTATTGTCTCTACGAGTACGAAAGGCTCTACGCGGCCATGGCAGTACATGCCGGCCTGAGAAGCACTTTTCGATCAAGCAACAGGTTGATTGAGATTGGTACCCTACAATGCAAGGAGGAAGATGAGATCCTGCTGGTGGCGCTCAATCACTCATGGCAGCTCCAGAATGCGAGGATAATAGCTCCGGAAAAGGTCAGATCGTTTGTGGACGTCGAGACTGAGAAAGTGCATAAGGGCCCAGCCCCGGGATTATCCCTCGGACCGAAAGAGGCAAAGATTTTCTCCTTGACGTGACAAGAGCGTGTTTTCTCCGCAGTGGTACAGACGCCAACTGACGGTTGAGTATGCACTGCGAAGCAATGTTGTCTTTAAATAAGACAGCAAGGAGCCATTCGAGCGCGATGCTTCCGAGGGATGTTGCTGATCATCTCAGAAAGAGATTCCAGCGGGATTTGGAAGGTAACGTTAGGATCATCGTATTCGTGAAGGATCGGGATTGCAGGTACTGCGGCGAAACTGCCCAGATAGGGCGGGACGTCGCTGAGCTAGATCCACGCATTTCGACCGAAGTATATGACGCAGGTCAATCCAGCGAAATGAGGTCGAAATTCGGAATTGAGCTGGTACCAGCGACGATCATATTGGGTGACAGGGACTACAGGATAAGGCATTATGGGATTCCCTCTGGAGGTGAATTCTCCACCTACGTAGAGGATATAATAAGCGTCTCAAGAAGGAGGCCAAAGCTAGATAGCAGGAGCTTGGAAATGCTGAGGTCAGTGGATCAGAAGGTTCACATCCAGGTCTTTGTGACCCCAACTTGCCCCCATTGTCCGAGGATGGTCTTCATGGCACATCAGTTCGCGATTGCGAATGAGAACATCAATGCCGACATGATTGAGGCTACAGAATTCCCAGAACTCGCAAGGAAATACAGAGTCTTGGGTGTGCCCAAAACAATCGTAAATGGAACGGTAACTGTGGTTGGGCAATTGCCAGAAGATGCCTTCGTCGAGTTCATTCTCTACTCCATTGGCAAGATCCAGAATTTGTCGCCAACCTTGGAAGGGGCCCTCAAGGCTTCAGACATGGGTTCTTCAATTCGAGACCGCTATAGGGACGATCCACTACAGACTGGAGCTTAGGGCTTTCTTGCTTGCACACAATTGAAGACGAAAAAGAGATAATAAGGTCTTTCGTTTTTTTGCTTGGAATATGACAACTCTGTCCGCGAAAGTCATGCCAATACCCACTGACACCTTGACAGTCATCATACATTCAAGCATGGCAAAGAACTTGGGTATAGGAAGAGGCGAGCGTGTTAAGATACAAGGGACCAAATCAGCCTCGATCGCTTTGGCAAATATCTCCTCAACGCTTGTGGCGATGGATCAGATCGCAATCGACAGCACCTTGGCTCAGGAGATCGGAGTGACAGAAGGGCAGAACGTAACGGTCTCATATTCTCAACCTCCCATTTCGTCCCAGTCCATCCGAACTCTATTGGCCGGGAAATCATTGGATAAGGAGATGTACTATGCGATAATTGAGGATCTTGTCTCCAGACGATTGACCGATGTCGAGCTGACCAGCTTTGTGATCGCCCAGTTGTTCAGGAAACTTCCAATGGAGGAAATCGAATATCTAGCAAGGGCAATGGCCGATGCAGGCGACAAGATCGACTTTGAGAGAACAGTCTATGACAAGCACTCCATAGGAGGGGTGCCCGGAAACAAAGTCTCTCTGATAGTTGTGCCCATAATTGCAGCAGCAGGTCTACTAATACCGAAGACATCGAGTCGATCAGTAACGAGCCCCAGCGGGACGGCGGACACCATGGAGGTTCTTGCCCCAGTTGAGCTGGAGCCGGCAGAATTTAAGAAGGCTGCAATGAGGGCCGGTGGTGCACTGGTCTGGGGAGGTAAGCTTGGCATATCACCAGCAGATGATGTCCTGATAGGAAAGGTCGAGCATCCTCTTTCCATAGATCCTATCAGTCAGTTGCTCGCAAGCGTCATGTCGAAGAAATTGGCGGTAGGTGTTAACTATCTTGTGGTAGACCTCCCAGTAGGTAGAGGCACCAAATTGCCATCCGAGGAGGCAGCCTTGGAATTGGCGAATGACTTCATGGAGATAGGTAGAAGGCTCGGCATCGTGGTCACGTGCGGGATGACATATGGATCTCAGCCAGTCGGACATTCTGTGGGGCCTGCCCTCGAGGCAAGGGAGGCTCTTGATGCTCTATCTGGAGGCGGTCCAGTTAGTCTGAGGGAGAAATCCACCGCCCTAGCGGGTCTTCTACTGGAATCCTCTGGCCAAGCACCTAGAGGAGGAGGAAAAGATCTTGCGACGAAAGTATTGGAGAGCGGCAAGGCTCTTCAGAAAATGAGGGAGATAATCGAAGCGCAGGGAGGGAATCCTAGCATCAGACCAGAGGACATACCCATAGGAACCCAAGTTGCCCCGATATCTTCTCCGGCCGATGGATATATCGTGGAGGTGAATAATTCCTCAATAAACGCCATAGCAAAAGCAGCAGGCGCACCAGTTGACAAGGGCGCCGGAGTTCTTCTTCATGCAAAGGTTGGTTACAATATCAAGAAGGGGTCATTAATAATGGAGATCTACGCCGAGCATTCAAGCAAGCTCGCAGACGCCATCAGTCTTTCTCAGAAGCTCAAGCCAATCACGGTCGAAGGCATGCTTCTGAGGCGTATGCCAGAGGTAGCTTGACCTTTGAAGCCTGCGTTGGAATGTGCCGATTGCTCGACAAGAGTGTTCGTAAGGGTTCTGGAGAATACAGACGTTGACGAGAAGTTACGGATGAAGGCTCTCGCAAGAGCAATGCAGGCTTTGGCAACTCGGATGGAAGAAGGCGTTGCACCAGTCCAATTTGCAAATGAGATGTTTTCGACAATTCGCAATGTCACCGGAGTTGATGACCCGTTTAGGAATCTGAAGCAGATGAGTAACAAGGCGGCTCTTTCAATACTCCCGAAGACATTGGGTCTGATGAAGAAAAGAAAAGGAATAAGCGCCCTCAGGTCGGCTTGCTTGATCTCTATTTCTGGAAACGTAATAGATGTATCCACGGGAAATCACTCGTTCTCACTGCGCAGCCTCTGGGATGAAATTAGGCGGACTCTGGAAAGGGGTTTGGATGTTGACGACACACATGCCTTCACGACCGATGTGAAAAGAGGGGTCAGTGTTTTCCTGGTAGGGGATAATGCAGGTGAGATAGTCCTCGACATACCTCTAATAAGACTCCTTAGGAATAGGGGAATCAGAGTGAACTACATAGTTAGAGGAGGCCCAATTGCCAATGATGCGACGCTTGAAGACGCATACCAAGTAGGACTTGACAAGGAGGTTGACTACCTGGGCTCGACAGGTCAAAGGGCGTTTGGAATTAGGATCCGAGAACTGCGGCAAGACAACAGGTCGGCATTCAATGCATCGGATGTCATACTGGCGAAGGGACAGAGCAATTACGAATCACTGAATTGGACGCCCACGCACAAGCCCGTGTTCTTTCTCTTCAGAGTCAAATGCAAACCGATCGCAGATACGCTTGGGCTGGCCGTTGGTTCGAATGTGTTCCTGAAAAAAGGAACGATACGTCGCAGCTAGATCAGGACTCGTGAATCAATCTCTGATAGATTTCGGCGAATCTTTTCGCAGTTGCAGATATATCTATTGTATTCAATGCCCATGACGAAGCCTTCTTCGTCATATCTGATAGATCAGTGCTTAAGGCGTACTCAATTTTCTTCAGTAGATCGCCTTTCTTGCCATAGTCGAACACTAATCCGTTGAACCCATCCTTGACCCAATCCCTGAGTCCTCCCCTGTTAGACGCAACAACGACTCTCTCCAGCGCCATTCCTTCTGCAAGTGAGAGTCCGAATGTATCGCCCCTTGAAGGCAAGACTACAACATCCGCCTGAGAAATCAATGAGGCCTTATGATTCTCTTTCACGTATCCCAATACCATCACTCTTCGAGCCCATTTAGACCTTGATGCCTCCTTCCTGAGGGCTTTGAGCTCGGGTCCCAAGCCTGCGTATATTAGGTACACATTAGACCTGCTCACGAGACCCTTAAATGAATCGAGCAGAAGGTAGACCCCCTTATCAACGGTAAGCCTTCCCAAGTAAAGGATTATCTTAGCATGATCAGGGATCTTCAACCGGCTTCTGAAGTCGATTCTTCCCTTTTCACTGACAAGCTGAGAGAGCCTGACCCCCGGAGGCACGATCTCGACAGGGGTTTTCAATCCCGATCTCACCAGGAATTCCCTTTCGGATTCGGTCGGTGCGGTCACCAATTGGCATCTATTGTAGACTCCTACCCCGAATCTGTTGAACAAGTCAGATACGAAGTAGATATAGGGCGTGCTCCCCATTGCCCGAGCCATGTTCGTGAAATTTGAGTGGAAAGTACCTAGGACGGGTATGCTCATTTCCTTGCTAGCGAGGATCCCTCCGACTCCCGCCATGAATGGAGTGTGAATATGGACCAACTGAATCTCGTCTTCCCTAGCAAGTCTTGCATATTGGCGAATCCAGAAGTATGACACCCAGTAGTTGCTGTAGAAGGGAAACGGAAGGGATCTAATCCTTCTTACGTTGTTCTCCTTCCTGCCCGGAGTCGAAGTATAGACAAGTCCCCGGAAGCCTAGGCTGTCAAGCTGAGGTACGAAGTCCTGTATGAAAGTTGCCACTCCGTCGACGCACGGGCGATATGATTCGCTGAAATGTCCGACTTTCATGCCTGGCTCCTCCTTGGTCCTTTGCATGACCACTCCGCAAGTCGAACGAAGGCAGGCGGGCAAATTAATGTTTTTCAGCTCAAAGCATGGGCAGGAATGGTTGTCTCAGGGGACGAAGCGAACCGATCCCTTGCGTGTCATCACCAGACGCCGAGTTAATCCACACCGTCCTGGGGGGTCAAATGAATGCTAGATGAAGCCGACTTTCATCTGGAGAAAAATAGTGCCAAGGTCCTAGACCAATGGGAAAATAAGCTTAATTATCCATCCCCTCCTGCATTCTTCGGTAGGAGAATCGCCATGGAGCGTTTCATGTCCCCTGAGGAAAAGGTCATATTCGAAGACAAGGCGAACTACATAGGTGGCCATAGCAATTGGCATGGCCGCGCGAGGGGCTCATTGGTCTTGACCAACAAGAGAATCTATTTCGAAGGTGTATTAGGCGGCATGCGCGAGAAAAGGCCAGAGCTTTTCTTCGAAGTGACACTGAATAAGATAATCGAAGTCAAAGTGGGGCAGCTGTCGGCCCTCAGCAAGCCGGTTCTTTCAATTGTCTATAAGACATACGAAGGAAAGCTAGAGCAACCCAGCTTCCAAGTGGAGACTCCTGATTCCTGGAGGTCAGCTCTTTCGAATGTCAAGGTCGGCGGGATCTTCTAGGTACTAGATTGCCCATATGAGGGTGGAGGTCTTGTCGACACCAGGAATCTTCCTGGTCTGGGTCACTACCTTGTCCAAATCAGCCATGGTTTCACATGCCACCTTAAAGACGACATCGTATGATCCATACGTTATTGCTATCTCCGCGACTCCTGGCATTTTCTTGATCTGATCGGCCACCTCATGCTCTCTACCCACTTCGGTCACCAACAGTACGTAGGCGACAACCATGGTTCGGTGGGCTGGGGAATTGCATTTAAACTATTGTCGGAGGAGCGCTCCATGGCAGAACCCGGTCCCTTGAGATCACGGAGCAATTATTATCACTCCCCAGGACTTGATATGACGAGGTTAAGCTTAAATAAGCGAGGAGCTTCGGGGGAAGAAATGATTGCCGCTCTGTCCAATCAGACAGATTTGACTTCGAATATCTTCTGGATAATGTACATCATGGCGCTGGTGATAAGCGTTGCAGGAGTGTTGATATTCAGCAAGTTGAGACACGACAGAGCTGTAGAGAGATTCAGGCGCAATGTGGCTATGGCTAGAAGGGACGCTTCATCCGTTTGGCCTTCACGAGAGTACGAGGAAGAGTGAAGATCTTCTCCATCACTCGATCATGGTTTGGCGATCACGATACGGTCTTGCAGGAATTCAGGCCCGAAGCTTCGAACGCCTAGCTGTAGCACCATGGGAGGATCCATTGGACAATGGTTGATATCCTCGATTTCTCAAATCCGCAATCGGTTCTTCTTAGGGAGACAATTCACAGGCTAGGGGGATCGCCCATCTCAAGCATCGTAGCCGACAGGTTGGGATCATTCGCCGAAATCCAATCGATGGGATTCAGCGACTGGTTCCCTGAATTATGTTTCTGCATATTGGTAGCGAATTCACCGGCGAGAAAGATTCTGAGGGCAATCGAGTCAATAGAACCAGAATGCCTCCTCAGATCGTCCGAGGAGGACTTGAGAAGGAGATTGAAGATGTCAGGTGTTAGATTCCACAACAGGGCTTCATTCATAGTTGAGGCAAGGAAGTTCACAGACCTAAAGGATAGAGTTCTTCGCTATAGAAAATCCACGGATGCCAGGGAATGGTTGGCGGGCAACATAAGAGGTCTTGGATACAAGGAAGCAAGTCATTTTCTACGGAATGTTGGCTTTCTAGACCTGGCAATTCTGGACAGGCACGTTGTCCATGTTCTAATATCTACGATCTCTGTTCCTGGCGCAGGGATGCCAAAATCAAGGAACCAATATCTTGAGATGGAGGAGCTCTATCTGAGATTCTCGGGATTCGTGGGTCTCAGGCCCGGCGAATTGGATCTCTACCTATGGTATCTGAGCACCGGCGATATAGTGAAATGACTCAGCTGCCCACTGCAGTCAGAATGACTTCCCTTTCCCTCGGTCCATTCATCTCGATGAAGAACACTCCTTGCCAACTTCCGACGAGAAGTGTTCCTTCCTCTATAGGCAGTGTTACGCTATTGCCTAGAATCGCTGAACTCAGATAGGCCGAGAGAACCTGCGTGTCTCCTTTGTACTCCTGCAGAAGACCGGCCATTCTGTCTCCTTTCGTGTATTCACTGAATATATTGCCTATGGTCTGAGTAACACCTTCTCTCCTATTCGAAAGTACAAGCGCGCTAGTGGTATGTCTATTGTAGCATGATATCAGCCCATTCCTAATGCCTGACGCCTTCAGGAATTCCCTTACATGATCCGAGACATCTATCACCTCTTTCTGCTTTTCGGTGTTTATCAGCAGCCTTTTCCTGAACACCCTGAGGCCGGGAGCTGAAGTAATCGTGAAATCGTATGATCCCTTTGTCTCACCCTCGCTTCCCATTGTCCATCCTCAATGGTTGAAAGGCAACAAAGCATTTAAAAGGTTTGGGAATCGACGACCTTGGAAGCCATTCGGTTTTGGCGGTGAATCTCCGATGAGAGCATTCTATGAAGGCGCTTGCCCTAACTGCAGCGGAACAATCTCCGCAGAGAGATTGGTCAAGGGGTATGCATGCGAGAGATGTCTGCCGAGCTTGCCATCAGGCTTGGAGGACCCTCGAAATTATGCGATGCCTCTGAGCCATGAGTATGAGGCGATTCTGGTTGTCAAGAAAAAGCTAAGCGAGTTCCGGAATCGAGTCAGGTCGCTTACATCCCACGATCCTACTCCCATTCAAGAATGGGCAGCCTGCATGATATTTCGAAATCAGAGCATTGCTATCTCAATGCCGGATGGCATGGGTAAGACCACACTGGCTGCGTCGGTGTGCGCCATCGAAATTGGCACTGGAAAGAAATGCCTCTACATCACACATTCCGCTTCCGAGGCTGATAGGGTAGAGGGAATTATCAAGACATTGGTGGCCCATTCGATTGCTGCGGATCTGAGAGCGCGAGAGCCAGAGATGCCCGTCAAATTAGTCGTTGCTTGTTCAGAAGAAGTGATTTCCGCAGGACCGGATTCAAGTAGACTTGAGGCCGGACTGGTGATCTTCGACAACATAGCGCAAGACGAAACTAGGCGAATTGGCGCATTGCTGCAACTTGATACGACTACATCGCTCTTCCTCTCGGAGGTGCCTGGGAAGTGGAATCGGATGTCGAAGATGTTTCCGAATGTCGACCATGTTCTCTCAAGGAAGATCCAAGGCCTTTCTGCCTATAACGTCTATGAGATAGAAAGCCCTAAGCTATCCTCAGCCCAACTGGCCAATCTCTGTTCAACGATAAGCGGTCAAAGGATTGCGATTGTCGATGGGACGCCAGCGTCCTCATTGTCACTGCCATCGAATTCAGCGGCCTACGAATCAGGGCTCGCTCTGGAATGTGATGCCAAATCAGGAGTCAGACAACAAAGCCGTCTTGGGGCTCTTAGGGGAATTGATATCCTCATCTTCAACGATCTGCCGGAGACACGCATTGAACTGAAAGAGGATTCGCTGACGCAGGAAAATCTCGCTTCCTTGGAAAGTATCCTACGATGGCTTAACGGAATCGAGGGAGAGATATTATCATCCTTTCTCAAGAAGCCCAACAAGAGAAAGACCCTCAAATGGCTTACTGAGGAGCTAAAATCCGCCAGCGGAGGGAAACGCAAGTGGGCTAGTGGCGTGTGTCATTTTGAACTCGTCACGGATGGAATAGGGATCAGAAGCATTGATGTGGCAAGCTATGCCAAATGGTTGTCGCTTTCGGTGCAGGTGAGAGAAAGTATGGTGAAATGGCCAACGGTTCTCCTGATATCCGAGAGGGACAAACTCAGGGCTCTAGAGGCCATCTTGAGAGAGATCCACGATCCTCACATCACTAGCGGAGCATTGGAGTCTTTGGCTGAGCACGCGAGGCAAGGGGTCATCGGCAGTTCTCTTAACCCTCATGTCGAGGTCGATCTGTTGATCGTGGAATCACCCACAAAGGCTAGGACTGTAGCACAGATCTTCGGTAGAATAGGAGCAAGCAAGAAAGGAGAATTGCCAACCTATTGGACGCAAATCGGTCGTATATTACTGCGGTGCGTGGCAACTGGCGGTCATATCTATGACCTGGTCCTAGAAGGTGGATTCCATGGCGTGAGAACGGATGGGAATCGATTCGCTCCTGCCTATGGCTTCATTGAGAAATGCCCCAAATGCGGGAAACAAGTCGTGTCAGTTATGGTCTGCGGTCGTTGCGGATCCCAAGAGCTTAGGAGCAAGGAAGGTCTCATGAGGGGGATCCGGAGCCTCTCGGCCTCTGCCAAGTCCGTTTTTGTGGCGACCGATCCTGACGCCGAGGGTGAGAAGATAGCCATAGATATCTCTGCTTATGTTTCTCCGTTCGCAAACGACGTAAAGCGAGTCACATTCCATGAATTAACGAAAAGGGCCATCGTGGAATCCCTGCAGTCCCCAAGGGAGATCTCCATGCCACTCGTCGAAGCTCAAATGGTAAGACGGATAGAGGACAGGTGGATTGGGTTTGAATTAAGCAAGAGACTCTGGGAGAATTTCTCAAGCAGACATCTCTCCGCTGGTAGGGCGCAGACCCCGGTGCTCGGATGGGTAGTAGACAGGGTAAGGGAAAGCAAGGAAAAAAAGATCTACCTCATCGCACAGTTAGATTCAGGAATTGCAGCATGGGTCGATGTAACCGGGAGAGACGATATCAAAGAATTGAAGAAGATGATGCGGTCAGCCGTGGCGGAGATTGAGGTAATTCGGGAAGAAACTAGGGAGATCAAGCCCTTTCCACCGTACACGACAGACTCTCTCTTAAGGGACTCTTTCTCTTTCCTGCATATAAACCCCAATTATGCTATGAGACTCGCTCAGGATTTGTTCGAAATGGGCCTCATTACCTATCACAGGACGGACTCAACAAGGACTTCTTCCTATGGCATAGAGGTTGCCAAAACCTACCTAGACCAGAAATTCCCAGGGCAGTTCAGGCCGAGAACATGGCAGAAAGAAGGAGCACATGAAGCGATAAGGGCGACTAGATCATTGGATCTTGGCTCATTGTTGAATAAGTTCCGTTCTGGGGAATTGAAACTGAGCAAGCAATTTACAGGGTATCATCAGAGGCTGTATGAGATGATCTTCAGGAGATTCATTTCTTCACAGATGAGAGCCGCTACCGTAGTCTATCAGCATTTCAGGATTACGCTTAATGATTTTGTTATAGAAAAAGAGCGGAGGGTAGAGGTCAAGGAGCCTGGTTTCACGATGATGGTTCCACTCAAAATCGAACAGAGAATCAATCCAGGACATGAACCAGTCAAGTCAGTATCCAAGAGAACGATGCCGAAGGTTTGGCTTTTCACGGTGGGCGATATTGTTACAGCAATGAAACAGAAAGAAATAGGAAGGCCAAGTACATACGCGAAGATAATAGACACAATACTCACGCGCAGATATGCTTTTGAAGTAAATGGGAGGATAATATCCACCAAGCTGGGCAACGACGTGAGCGATTACTTGAGATCGAGATATGGCAAGTATATTTCCGAGGAAGCAACCCGCAAACTTGAGAGAACCATGAAGAGAATTGAGGACGGTCAAGAGGAATGTCAGGAGGTTCTGTCGGAGCTATACAGGGAGGTAATCTCCTTGCCCCCAGCCAAGTAGGAGCCAGCCTATCATAACGCCATCCCGAATGCCTTCAGGAAGGATCTCGCCTTGTCATATTGCTCTAGGAATTCCAGACCTTTTTCCGTCAGCGTATAGAATCTCCGATCATCGTCACTTTCCTCCTGTATTAGTCCCTGCTGCAGTAGCTGGCTGAGCCTTGTTTCCAATCTATCCGTTGGGAGATTTGCTTTCTGCATGATTCGGGTCTTCCCTACGCGTTCTTCTTCTCTCACTGCCTCCAAGATGTCGGCCAATATTGACACACTCGAACGATATCTCTTCGAGGTCCTAAGGGTCATTTTCGGCCTACCCTTCCTAGCATGAAGAGAAGGAGGAAATACCCGATTAGCCTAAACGACGTCTCGACCACAAGAAGTTGGGGAGCGGCTGAGCTGAGGAGATTCGAGAGATGCGATGCCGTCAGGAACACGAATGATCCTGCAACCAGCAATTGGCTCGTTTCCCGGTCTTTCGAATAGCGGTATAGCACTATCAATATCATTGACAGCAGAATCAACACATTGAGGAGATTGAAGGACAGAGTGATGGCCGTGAAGAGCAATTGAGCTGTGATGTCAGAAGGCTCCTCGCCTTGGCCAAGAATCGTGGATGCTTGACGCCATAGGAGAAGAGAGTAAGCGAGAGCTGAAGCTGAAGCCAGCAAGGCGTCCCCAAGCAGGCTGTAAGGCCTGACCGGAATCACTTTGGCGGCTCCCAAGACTGAGGTCAGTATGAGCGAATTTCTGGTGAGGCTGGACGCCCCCAGAATTGAAAATGAGAGTGAGAATGTCAACAGGGCCGGCTCGGTCGTGTGTTTGTAGGCCCTATAGGCTCGATATGCCACATAGAACGCAATAAATCCTGAGACTGTCTCAAGGATAACGTCAAAGAGTAGACTCTGAGAAGGTGTCATCTAAGACAAGAGCCCACAGCATGAGAAGAAATATATTTCGCAGAACGTCATCTGACATTCAGTGAACACTGCAAATCAGAAGCGGGCAAGTTCATATATAGGCTATGGCTTCAAGACAATGGGCCAGGGTGGCCGATTGGAAGGCGGCGGGCTGCAGCGAAGCGGCGACCCACTTCACGGGGGTTCGAATCCCTCCCCTGGCTTCACCCTCAGATCTCTTTATCTCTGAGGGGTCTGGCACAAGACTTATTAGTAATCCGTTATACAACCCTCTTATAAAAATGGTCATTAAGTGCGAGAAATTCGTGAAGGATGCCCTGCCCGCTACAAGGTCAATGCTTGCGAGAAAGATGTTGTATGAGAAAGGAATGACTCAGATGCAAGTCGCAAGCGTGTTGGGCGTATCGCAGGCTTCCATAAGCCAGTACCTGAGTGCAAAAAGGGGCAACGCATTCCTCAAGCAGCTATCATCTGATCCTCTGATAAAAGCATCGATCGAGGAATTATTGACCAACTTGCTTGATAGCAAGCGTTCGACAGACCAGAAACAGGAAGCGTTCTGCGAATTCTGTGAAGTAGTCAATAAGAGACTGCGGAAGGGCTCAAGAAAAAGGAGCTGAATGGCACAGCATTCGACTGGAATCGAAATCCAATCAAGAGATCGCGCAAGCCATTAAAACACTCGTGAAACGTATACGGTTCATGGACAAGTTCCTGGTGATGGACGTTGGAACGACAACGATCAAGGTCGGCGTATTCTTGGAAGATTCAACTCTGCTTCGGCAAGTCAGCGACCAGAACACACCAATTTCGGGGAGTCCGGGAGAATCGACAGTGGACTTCAACGAATCATGGTCTTCAGTCCTGAGACTCTGCAAGCTCGTACTGAGCGGATCTTCCCCTGATGAAATCAAAGCCGTCTCCTACACGGGAAACAGAGTTGCAGTCTCCTTTCTCGGGAGGAACGATCAGATACTCTGTCCGGCGATGACGTGGATGGACTCCCGGACATCGTCATCATTCGAAGAAAGGATTGAGGAGTTTGACAAAAGGATCTTACTCCAGAAGATACTGTGGCTCAGAGACAATAACAAGGATCTGTTCAATCAAACGAAGAAAGTGCTTAGCCTCGATGCCTTTCTAAGCAAGAGACTTACTGGAAGGGAATTGATCGGGACTCACACCGCAGTCTATGCACTGTACGATTGGCGAAGGCGGATTTGGGACAAGAGATTGGGTGAGCTCCAAGTTCCAGATTCCATCCTGCCCGAAGTCGCCGAGCCCGGTGAGACGATAGGTCCCATCTCAGCCGATGTGGCCTCGGAACTGAACCTGCATGATCGCACTCCTGTTATAATGGGCGTAGGAGACAATCAGGCATCAACCTTGGCCGTTGGGGCTTTGGCCAGAGGAGATACCAAGATAGGGCTTAGCACTGGGGCGTATGTTGACGTAGTACTCGACGAGCTGCCGTATGATTTCTATAACAGGGGAACTAGGACCTTCTGCCACCCCTACTTCGATGGAAAGGTTCTGTTCGAGGGCGTAGTGCCAGGAACAGGGATGGCATATAGGTGGTTCGGTGAGAACTTCGTCCCGTCTTTCAATCAAGCCAGTGCAAAAGGCGAAGATCCGTTCATCGAGGCCGAGAGGATGGCCCGGAATTCACCTAGGGGGAGTGAAGGAGTCCTCATGATGCCATTGTTCATGTTCAAGAGAGGCATCTTCTGGGGTCTGTCCTACAGCAACAATCCCTCCCATTTCCTTAGGTCCATCATAGAGGGAACAGGATTCGGCTTGAAGATGTTCTTTGATATGGCACTTGCCCTTGGGGCAAATCCAGAATTAATCAGGATGGATGGAAGTGGGGCCAAATCAGATCTATGGAGGGAAGTGGTTTGCGACATATTGGAGAAGCCAGCGCTTGCCATGCGAAACCCGGATGCTTCAGCTCTGATCGGAACGGCGATGATGATGCGCAATTCCCTCGGACTGTCAACTGACCTGAAGAATGTTAGAAGAGATTGGCTTGCGCGTCATGAACCAAAAATGGATGGGTTCTATCATGAGCCATACGAACGCTTTCTATCGAGATTCCTCGCAGAGGTCGCAGAGTCGAATATATAGTTCATGTTGCTGAACCTCTCGCCGATCAGGTGTTCTTTAGATCTCTCCTGTGAGTGGGCAGTCAAGCCAATGCATTCTTTCACAGTCCGGAAATCCTTAAAGGGGCATCTTTCCTCGACTGACCCTGAGATCCTTGAAACGTGGCGTTGAGCTGTTCCTTGTGATAGGCCTGGCGGTAGTGTTCAGCCTCTTTATATATCTGCGCTTCGATGATTTCTCTAGGTTTTTTCTTGAGGAGGATCCAGCCTATAGGGGCCTGGCAATTTTCTTCCTATGCCTCATAAGTACTTCATCCGTAATCTTCCCGATACCATATACTGCAGCCATCCTTAGCCTTTCCGCAAAAATCCCTGGGATAAATCTACTGGAGATAGCTCTCTGGGGAGGTCTGGGATCTGGACTTGGCGAGGTCTCTGGCTGGTTGCTCGGTTCTTACTTCAGACGAAGGATACGGGATTCCAGGTATAGCGAAAGGCTGGTCGTCCTGTCCAAGATAGCCAACAGCAGGAAGAGCAGATGGCTTGTACCATTTCTGGTTTTTGTTTTTGCTTTCACATTCCTTCCAGACGATGTCATCTTCATAATACTTGGGGCGGCGAACTATGGGTTGCTTGGGGCCCTAATTCCCAGCATTCTAGGAAAGGTACTCATGTTATACACAGTGGCGTTCTTCGGGTCCACTATCGGGCAAGCGACCTCAGCACTGCCTGACTGGGCCTCTGTCGTAATCTCTGTTGCCTTGTTCGCCCTATTCCTCGCAATTCTTGAGCTCGTTGATTGGAATGCCTTGTTTGATCGCTATGCTAAGACCCTAGAATGAGTACTGCAAGAGAGCAGAGCACGAGCGAGACATGTTGTGACTGGGACTCCCGAACTTCGCCGGAGTCAGATTTTTAACCCCTTGGCCAACGACTAGAAGGAGTTTGAAGTTCTGTATCTTGACCCATAGACCTTGGAGCCATTTCGTAGAGACCGTCCGCGCGTCAATCCAACATATGGGACATACTGTAAAGACAATAAGCTTCATGGATTTGTGCATCAGCATAAATGGGGGGGTAGATATCCTCAGCGAAAAGGAGAAAATAGCCGGCAGATTCGATGTATGTCTCGCAAGACCCTTCTTCAGACCAACTCTCATGAATTTCCTTTTTTCGATCGAAGTTCTGAGATCTCTTGAGGACAATGGCCTTCCTGTCGTCAACAGCTCGTCGGCATTTCTCATAGGAGCGAACAAGTTGACTCAATACGCACTTCTTAGCTCAAGAGGATTGCCGGTTCCGGGAACAGTTAGTTCACTGAATCCCCATGCTCTCTCCGCTTACCTCGAAACGGGGAACAAGGCCATCGCAAAGCGGATATGTGGCTCAAGAGGACAGGGAGTCATCCAAGTGGGAAACAGAAGGCAACTGATGAACCAAAAGAAGGCCGTAATGATGATTCAGGATTATGTCAGGGGTAGTAACTTCGATGTCAGAGGATTCTTCGTTGGCCATAGGTCCATTTCTTGGATGAAAAGAGTCTCCAATGAGATAGTGACGAACATCAGCAGAGGCGGATCCGCAGAGGAATATTGTCCTGATGAAAAAGCAGTGAGCCTAGCATCGGCAGCTACTAGGGCCACCCAAGCTGCGATCGCCGGCGTTGACATTGCGTTTGACCCAAATGGCGATCCCTTCATACTCGAAGTCAATAGTCAACCTGATTTCATTGGGCTGGAAAAGGTCTCAAGGAGCGACATCAGTTCTTCGATAGTGGATCTTATGGTGAGGATTGGATCGGGTGAGCTGGATTGGATAAGGTAGCAGTCGGCCTATTTGCCCATGAGGAGATCTCCCCAGATGGGCCCTTTATCGAAGAATTACCCCTATCCGGAAAGAAGTCCATGGCTTGGCTTCTGGATAGAATAAGTGGGATAGCCGACTGCGTCATTGTCGTATCTCGATCTCATGGAAGACTTGAATCCATGGAAAGGATTATGGCAGACGATGGCAGGTTTGAGTACAAGCTCTTGATTGAGGACTCGAAAGCCATTACCAGCATGTCAATTGCGGCACTGTCGGGTTTAGCAGACGAGGATTCAATGCTGGTAATGCCCACCTTCTCCCCCCTCATACCTGTCGATGTCCTAAGTCTAGTGGTGGAGTTGCTGGATGGCAGACATGCAGTCTTCGTCAGAGACAGAACGGGCGGTCTGTATAAGTATCTCTTCTCCGTTAGAGTCGAAGAGGGCAGGAATGCGTTTGGCCATCTGAGAGCAAAAGAGGAAGACCTGTATGAAATCCCTCAGCAACTTAGGAGGACAATGACGATATCTTGGACCGCTCTTTCGACAATGGACCCTCTTCACCTGACCTTCTTCAGAATCCGTTCTAGGCTAGATCTGCCTCTCGGAGAAAAAATGCTATCGAGGGTGGGAGGCAGTTGAAAACGAAGCAGGGATCGATAATAATACTGGGAGTGGGATATCCCAAGATGGTCGCAGAAGGGACGAACCTTCCAGATCTGGTCCGTGATATAGCATCAAAGTCAGGATTTGGCCTGAAGAACGGTGACATTGTCATATTGAGCCACACGGCCGTAGCCAAGTCGTTGGGTCTGAAGACCAGATTGGCAAAGCTTAGACCCTCTGCGTTCGCGATGAGCCTAGCCGAAAGGACAGGTCAGGAGCCGGGATTGATCGAACTTGTCTTGAGGGAATCAAAGGAGTTGGTGAGGGTGGAAGACCACCACATAATATGCAGAAGCAAGGCAGGCATAATCTCGGCTCATGCTGGAATTGACGTTTCGAACGTCGATGGGGGCAGATCTGCTGTCTCCGTTCCGGAGGATCCTGACGAGGTAGCCCGAAGGTTCAGAGCTTGCTTCAAGAAGCTAGGACTCGACGTGGCTGTCATCATAACCGACACGTTAGGGAGGCCATTTAGGATGGGAGAGGTCAACTTCGCGATAGGGTCCGCTGGCATTGCCCCGCTTCTAGATCTTAGAGGGAAAAAGGATTTGGTTGGAAGGACGCTCAGAGTGAAGAGGATAGCAATAGCGGACGAATTGGCAGCAGCTTCAGAGCTGGTCACAGGGAGTTCGAGCGAGGGTGTGGTAGGTGCGATAATCAGAGGCTATCACTTCAAGCATTCTAGGAAAGGTGCAAGATCACTGCAGAGGCCCCCCTCGCGGGATCTCTTTGCCTAGTTCCTCTGACTTAGGCGCGCCTTGGTTCGTCTCTTCATGACTCGGAGCAATCTGCATCTGGGTGACGATGCTCTTGGATTGCTTGTCCTATCCGTGAAAGGAATACCTGCTTGAAAGCATGTGCCTGAGATCTGGTCTCTTCTCGAAATACGATTCCACATAGGGGCATGCAGGATAGATCTTCAGACCTTTCTGCCTACAATATTCTATCAGTGCTTCGACCAGTCTTGCAGCTATTCCTTTTCCTCTGTGCGTGCTCGGCGTGTAAGTGTGTATTGCCTCGACTTCTCCATCTCTCTTTCTGAAGCTAAGCACTGCCCTATCGCCGTCTAGCGTTATTGACAGAGTACTCTCTGCTTCAGATTCCTCCAGGGAAACCCGATACTCCATGGATTCGACCCAATGTAGTGCTGCAATAAATGCCTTGCCATCCGGCGATCGACTTACCATGGCTGTCTTGACTATCCTGACACGGGAATGTCCAGTCGATGCGATCATACGGCCGAATGCCAAGAATAGCCAATCTGATCGAATTCCCCCATCTCGATCTGATCCACGGCTCTTCCGAATTTGTCCATTCCAACAGCCAAGCAATCGTTGGAGACGAATTCGACATCGGGGATTAGCGTCACTACCAAAGGGAATCCGATCACATTCTCGCCTATGCCCCTGAAAGCCTTTTTCATGGCAGCTCGGCCAAAACGATTCACTTTCTCGGCATGAACCAAGCAAACGGACCGAAGAGCACCTTTTCTTCTCCATTTCTTGCATTCGGCAAATATTGCCCTATGGTACCGTATGCCGATGACATCGAATTGAGCCCTGCCGAGATGAGTGGTCACCAGGACGCGTCTCTTCGCATCGAAGTCCCTGATCTGCAATACTGAACAGACGAAGTCCTCAAACTCGGCGGGCCTCAAGTGCTGAGTTGCCCTTGACGCAGAGGCGCCTAATCTGACAGCAAACTGGGAAAGCAAGGCCCTGGCTCCCCTTCTGAGTGTGAATCCCTTTTGATGTCTCTGTGCAAGCCCATGGGAGGCGATCGTGGTCAAGACCGGTGTCAGGACTGAACCCTCAGCACTCTCAACAGAGAACCAATCCCTATTAGTTCTCAGAGCCTCGAGCAGGACCTCCAGAATCCTTGGATCACTATTCATTCAGAATAGAATATGACAATGCTTTAAAATGGTTGTCTGCCATGGCTAGGTGCCTTGGTACTCAGGCAAGGGGCAATGGGATGTCTCGTTCTCCTAGTCGTGCTTCTGGTGTGGTTGACGCCCACTGCTCTTGCGGAGGAGGAGGTCAAACTCACGATAGTCGCTGAAGGCCTGCCACAAGACGTTAACGCGAAAGTATACATCAATCAGACCGCGATCCCTTTTCCCCTTAATGGCTCGTCTAGAGAGATGCCGATTGTACTGAGTTTCAGGAAAGGGACGAGGGTTGAGATCGACACAGAGGATCGCGTTCAGGGGTCATGGGGCACCATCTACGTCAGGAAGGGAGTGTTCATCCAGGGAACATCCAATGCCGCAAATAAGATAACACTGGACTCGGATATCACAGTTGTAGGGAGATATGAATGGTCCCATTTCCTTCTGCAGCCAATGCTTTGGCCTTTCTACGCAATCACGATGGCGATAGTACTTCTTCTGCTGGTGAGAAGAAGGTATGGCGGACAAGGCAAGGCCACAGAGAACGAGTCCGAAACTCCTTCTGAACGCCAATAGTGGGATTCGGTTCAAGTGCCTCCAGTGTCGACTTCACAGAGACGTTCCTCTTCAGACGGGGTCCGCTAATCAGTAGATGCGACAGATTCAGCATGCACTCATAGATAGTTGAAACAATAAGGAGATCTGGGCCATCACGAGCTTCCATTCTTGATATAGCCTTGGGACAAAATCGTAAGTCTTATATAAAGAAGGAGGGCTTTTTGTATTTGGAATAGTACATGGAAGAACCTAAACCTACTGAAACTACGGCTCCACCAACCACTTCTCCGACAGTCGCTCCAACGCCTCCTGCGCCGGAACCTCAGAAGAAAGCGCCAATCAAGAAGAAACCGGTGAAGAAGAAGATGCCAAAGAAGAAGACAAAGAAGAAGGCAAAGAAGAAGTAGGTTCCGCTTTGCTGGGAAGGTGGAGCGATCTATTTTTTTGCTTGAGTTCTATTCCTCTGATAGCATGGAGTCTATCTGGCCATCGGTGACAGACCTTTCGAAATCATCGGAGGAGTGCGTACGCCTTCTATCTTCGTGCTACGAAAAGGTCCTGTCTGCGGATTATGATGGTTCGAGAGCCTTGGCGAAGTAGCTCACGGTCCTAGAGAGTCAGATTGACAATAATGTACACGAGCTTAGGGACCGAGCAGTCAAGAGCAACATTTTTTCCACAATAGGGCAGAAGATAGTCGGCACGATTCGTCTTCTGGAAGAAAGCCTGGACAAGACGATGGACGCCGCCCGCATAATGACCCTAAGGAAGCTTGAACCGGGCGAGCTGAAGAACATGAGGGGGGAAGGTCAAGACCCGGGACTCGATAGGATATTCCATCACTTGGTCCATATGAGCATTAAGGTGAATTTAGCGCTGGAACTAGTTCAGAGGGACATAGCAGAGGCAAACAAGAAGTCTGACAAGATAGAAGAGAGAGGAGGAGATAGACAAGATAAAGCTGAGGCTTCTTGAGAAGCTGAGCATGAGTGAAGACAGAATCAAGATATTGAGCCTTATGCAACTGAAAGAGCTAATCCTTGCCTTGGATTCGATAGCGGACACATTCGAGGATATCTCAGACGAGGTGCAGAGCATTTTTAGTCTGACTAGACTTTAGCGGTGCCGAAATTGGAGCTTTGGTCGTTGCTTCTGTACATCCTTCTCTCAACCTCGACCGGTCCTGCGGAGGGATGGCCCCTCGTGACACGGCTTGGCTCGTCAGAATGGCTCTCAAGAAGGAATGCTGCCGGCTTGATTGCTATCTCTATGGCTCTTGGAATCGCTGTGGGAGGGCACTCGTCAATCTCCCCGGGCTTGTTCTGCTGGTCAGGGCGCTGGGGGATGGTTACAGGGCATGTCTCTGCTGCGGATATGCTTCTGGTCCTCTTCGGAGGATTCGCACCTGTCTCAATCTCCCAGACAATTCTCGCAGCAAGGATTGGAACTGGGCTAGGCGGCGGACTCGCCATATTCGGTTCAGTGGTTCAACTGCTTCATTGGTTGGTCTCACCTGCAATTGTGTATGTATTGACACTGCTGTTCTATCTCGTGTTTGCCGATCTTGCGGGAATGGCCAAGCCGATCGGGACCTTGGAAAAGGTGATGACGATAGCGATGCACTCCTCACTAGTCACAGCCTCTTTCTGGAGAGGAGCCAATTTCCGTGGAGTATTGGCCTCTCTACTCATGCCAAGAGTTGGTGCTTTCACAGCCTTGGCTGTAACTGCAATTCTCGTAGGGCTTTCCACGATCGCCTCGATCAGATCACATAGCCTTGGGTTTCGATTTGCTTTTCCGCCTGATCCGTTTCCCCTTGCCTCCATCATACTTGCGGTGACCTCTGCCGTGTCCTTTGGGCTCTTTTTCGGAATCGTCTCTTCCTATTCCCAGCTAATCTACTCCTCTCAGCTGTATTTCGAGAGCAGGATGCTCGGCGCGCGAAGCCAGACCGCAAGGAAGTTCATATTGAGTTTTGGTCCCGCAGTCGCCTCTCTTGTGGCCTCCTTCGTCATCGTTGTTTTTCTGGGGAGTTGATCCATTCGACTATTGGCAGAAGTTCTCTCAAGTCATCAATGAAGTAGTGAGCTACCTTCCCTAGCTCTGCCGCGTCCACTGCCTTGGGTCTGAATGCCACTCTATGTCCGCACATCTGCAGGATTCCGGCATCGAATCTTGTGTCTGCGACTCCCATCGTCTCGAGATCCGAGACACCGGCCCTTCTGAGGATTTCCTCAAGAACCAGCCCCTTGCGATATGGATCCACCCTTGGCACTCCCCTTCCAGTTGATCTCCCTTTTGTATCGAATTCGATCCCATTTGCGACATGGAAATCGATGCCAAGCCTGGCCGAGACGGCGTCAGCCAATATATCAAGGCCGCTACTTATTATTGCCGTCTTTATGCTTCTCCTCTTCAGCCCGTCAATCATCTGTTCCGCCCCGGGATTTAGTTCGTAGTCATCGAGTATGAAATCGAAGACACTTCTGCTTATGCCCTTTGGCCAAGCTCCAATGTCGTGATCCATGAATTCTACATAATCTATCTCGCGTTTCTCATATCTCGCCAGACCTACATCGCCTCTATGCTCCGTGCCAAAGAATTCATGAGCCTTTCTCCAGCTACTTTTGTCTGAAAGCAATGTGCCATCGAGGTCGAAAACCATCATTCTGATCCCCAAGCTCTTTCGTCGCGAAATTGCGGAGTTGATTTATAAAGCAGCCGGTCCTTCTGATTCGCGAGATGAGGATTAGGCAGGTCGTCTTCGCCTCAATATGTGGAGCCCTCTACGCCACAGTTGGGATGTTGACATATCTCGGCATATTCGCTCCCGTGTTCGGAGTAGTCAGGTTTTGGCCGGCAGTTATCGTGCCCGGCTTCTTCACATTATCCTTTGGTCCTCAAGTCGGGGCACTTGGGGCAGCTCTTGGCATATTCATATCAGATCTTCTGATACATGGAGACGCTCTTCTGTCGATAACGATTGGAGTTCCATCAAATCTCCTTGGCTTCTATCTGATGGGCGTAATTGGACGAAAGAAGGGAATGAGATCCAGCCTACTGAGGCTCCTTACAGCCCTTGGAGCCTTGGCAAGTTTCGCCTTGATCGACTACTTCTACTTCAGCCTCGTTGCGGGAAGTCCAACAGTGTATGACATTGCAGCAGCCTTGGCACTTGGCCTATTGGTATCGATACCGTTTCTGTGGGGCTACTTCAAGGGGGACGAGGCTCTTCTCAGGTATGCTCTGGCCTCGAATGTAGGTCTGCTTCTTGGAAGCATTTACATTGGCACAGGGATCTGGCTCTATAGCCAAGTCCTGTCACTTCCTCCCGGCGTCATGGGTGGACAATCGAAGCTTCCGATTGCCGCTGCTGTCTTTCTGGCGCTTTGGACTTATTCAACCGAGATACCCTTTCTCTTAATAGTGGTGCCGCCATTGATCAGGGCTATGCCAAAATCGTTGGTTCCTGGGGAGGTCACATGAGAATGATTGTTGGGGTGGACATAGGTGGCTCAATAACCAAGGCTGTCCTAATGAAAAGGTCGGACATTATCTCGATGACTATGTCCAAGACGCTCGAAGACCCTTTGACTTCATTGTCAGGAGTCTTGGGGAAAGTTGTCTCTCAGGCCTCGCTGCAGCTTAGCGATATTGACTGTATCGCTGTCTCTGGGGGGAAGAGTCGTCTGCTTCCGAACGCTCTATTTGGACTGTCAATAGTGAAGGTGAACGAGATAGAAAGCATAGGTACTGGGGGTTTGACCCTATCGAAGAGGAATCATGCACTCGTAGCGAGTCTGGGTACTGGCACTGCAATAGTATGGGCAAGGGATAGTGGCAGGAGCGTTGTTCACGTCGGAGGTACCGGAGTCGGTGGAGGAACGATAATGGGTTTGGGACGACAGCTTATCGGGATAGGTGATGTCAGCTTGCTGGCACAGCTGGCTAGAACAGGCTCGCCCAAGGCAGTCAACTTGACGGTAGACGACATCGTTGGGAGCGGGGTTGGGATTCTTAATCCAAGCGTCACAGCATCGAATTTCGGGCGAATTGATGGATCGACAAGACGGGAGGATTTGGCCGCGGGCCTATTCAGCATGGCTGGAGAGGTCATAGGTGTAGTCCTGCATCTCGCGTCCGATAGCGTGAAGGAGAATGACATTGTTCTTGTCGGCACTTTGAGCACCATCCAGGAAATCGCGAGCGTTGTGAAGCGTACGCTAGGCTACTTTGGGAAGGATGCTGAGATTCCTGCGATGTCGGAGTATTGCGTTGCCGTTGGATCTGCGGTGAGATTAGCTTCGCAGAGAGGAGAAACATGAGTGTACTGACCGGCTCAGAGGTTGTCGGAAGGAGAATAGTCAAAGGACTGCGAGATCCTGAATCCCAAGTACAGCCAGCCGGGGTCGATCTTAGCTTGGATGACGTAGAAAGATTTCGCGATCGTTTCTCGCTGCACAAGAAAAGCCTCAACCAAGCATCCACATCAAGGATCGAATCATCACGAGGATTGTATCGGCTGAACAAGGGAGCGTATAAGATCACCTTTGCGGAGACAATCGAGATACCTCCACAAGCGGTCGGGCTTGTCTTCCCTCGTTCTTCACTCCTTAGGTCTGGCTTGACAGTGCACACCGCGCTCTGGGACCCTGGATACAGGGGCAAAGGTTCCGTGCTTCTGATGATATCAAACCCTTACGGGGCAGTGATAGAGAAAGGAGCAAGGATTGCTCAGCTTATGATATTCTCACTCTCGAATGTACCAGAGAAGACATATCATGGCAGGTATCAGAATGAAGGATTGCACTCACAGACTGCCGCCAAGAATGCCGACCGTCGCCACTTCGATTATCATCGCTGTGGCCAAAAGAAGCACTGATACACCAAGGGTGGCGATGAAATATCCAATCTCTTGCCGTAGGTCTTTCCTTGTCAACAACCTCTGACACAAGGCGAGGTTCTCTGCCATTGCCAGCGAATATGCACCGAACTCCATGAGAGCATGCGGCATAAGCATCGTGAAGATGAGGGCGATTCGGGGGTCTATGCCTGCAATCGAGGACACTGAGCCAATCGCCGCTCCTGTAACGTAGGAGGACAATATGGCTTCGCCTAGCCCGAGAAGAGGAACCATCATGAGTAGTACGGCGATGCCATTATTGTAGAGTATATATAATGGGCCATACTGATTGACCTTCTCAACTAGATCTTTAACCTGTTCGACCAACTCAGTGCTTGGTGGAGTGAACGTACCGATCACCATTGATCCCACGAGAACAAGCAGAGATATTCCTATCAACGGCAATCTCTCTCTGCTGAAGATGGACATTATTGTTCTCAGGACCGATCCGAAACCTGTCAGGATTTGGTCACTTCCAAGGCCTTCTTCGCAAGTTGCTCGGGATAGCTGTCTTGTTCAAATTTCTCGATTGTCCAGTTCGCTTTGATCTTGCCCATAAGTTGGTGACTGTCCTTCGAGACCTGATTGAGCATGTTCTGGATCCTTCTCTTGGACTTGGAGGTCTTGGGAATTCTCTTACGGGCAGACTTTAGGAGATCAAGTGAACACAATCCGAGTTCAACCAGGCTGTCTCCCTTCCTGAGATAGGGGCGCATTTCCTTCTTGAGCTTTGGAGGGAGCCCTCTTTCCAACTTCTTGATCGACCTCCTTAAGTCATGCAGATAACGGACCATCCTGTTGATGAGATCCGCATCCATCGGATTTCTCATGATCTCTCGGACATATTCGGATAGGGCGGGAGATTCGTCGATGTCGAGGAAGCTCGCCCTCGAATGATCGGCGAAGGCCAGGAAGGCCTTTCTAAGCTCCCTCGGAAGGATCTGCTGCACGGCTCTCTTCCAAGACTCAATAGGATCGTATCTTGGAGGATTGCTGGCGTAGTCTGCGAATGTCAGAAGTGCGAACTTGGAAGCCTCGGCTTCATTCATGGGATTCGAAACATATCCTGAGAGATGCTGCAGAAGCTCGGAGTCTCTTCCCTTGAGTGGGCCCAGAAATAGCCTGTCTCTATTGTAGTCGTTCACTGGATAGTTGTCCCATAGAAATGGTTTTCTTCTTATTCCGGATCCATAGGAATCCGCATCTTGGCAAGTGATGGTTGAAGAGCAGACTGTTCTTCCAGTCCACATGACATGAATCTCACTAGAGAGTCCCTGACCTAGGAGCCTATGATAGTCCTGTGGCTCAACACCCCAATATGGAGTTGGACATAGGATCAACCTCACTTCGCCATATTCCTTCTTGAGTCGTTCCAGGAGCTTATTGGCCACATGAACATGGGCCTCAGCAAGCGATGGGAATTTGGACTTGTCCTGATCATGGGCCAATTCTGGCGGAATATCGTCAAGGAATAGACCGAAAGTCCTCACGCCAAGCTCTGCAACCTGCGCGGCTTTCTTCCACAATCGCTCGAAGTCTTCATCAGAGGAGTATCTCATCGACAACCCGGGACTCAGTGCAAAACAGAAATCAACATCCCTCCTAATTGCCCTTGTCGTCAAGTTCCTGAGTCTTGCGAACTCAGGCTGCGGATAAGGCTCAGCCCACCTCTCTCTGTGGAAAGGATCGTCTTTGGGAGCATAGATGTAGATGTTGAAGCCATGATTCCCCAGAAAATCGATCATGTCAAGCCTTGCTATATGAGTCCAAGGTGTGCCATAGAAGCCCTCAACAACTCCGACTGGCAAGACCGAATCCAACAGATTTCTTGCAACCCGTTCGATATCTAAGTTATAAATATTCCATGCTTGGAAGGTCTCTGTCCAATCATGATTCTGGGGATAATGGGGGACTCGCATGATAGCTTGCCCCATATAAGGAGGGCAATCGATGTCTTTGATTCTGAGAATGTTGACTACGTACTTCACACAGGCGACATCATAAGCCCCTTTGCCATGAAGGAATTGGGCGGACTCGGCCAGAAACTTGTCCTCACGTTTGGCAACAATGATGGCGAAAGACTTGCACTGAGGGATGTGATGAGTTCGGTTGGCGCAAGACTGATATGGCCCAAAGTCCTCTTTGATATCGAAGGCAAGAGAATAGGCTTGCTGCACGGAGAGGATGAGGATTTGGTCAAGGCCATCGCAAAGAGTGCAGAAACAAGGCTTGTGGCGTATGGCCACTCACATACTGCATCGATTACGATGAAGGGACCGACGCCTATAGTGAATCCCGGAGAGACTTGTGGTTACGTGTGCGGTAGAGCAACTGTGGCCGTGGTCGACGTCACAAGGAAAAGGGGAAGGATAGTTGAATTGGATTGAAGGAGATTCCCCGGGAGAAAGGAACATACGCTCTGGTCGTTCGATTGCGTCAGCCTCTCGTCATGAGGCTCAATGAGCGCGAAGTCGTTTTCGCACGAGGGCTCTATGTCTACGCTGGATCTGCATTTGGTCCTGGAGGGCTAAGAGCAAGGATTTCCAGGCATCTCAGCAGACAGAAACGCCGTCACTGGCACATTGACGAACTGACATCCGCGCTACAATGCAAGATAATGGCACTGATCTTTTGCATCTCGGCTGAAAAACTCGAGCGAGCTATCTGTGGATTGCTCTCAAAGGATCCACGATTCGCTAGTATCACCGGATTCGGATCGTCAGATGACCCGAGGAATCCGTCTCATCTCTTTCTCTTCGAGTCAGATTTCTCACGCTGCGTTTCGTCATGCGGTGCGAAATACATCCGGATCCTCGAGCCTGTGCTTCTGGGTCAGGGGATCTGGATTAGGAATCTTGCTGGCTGAAGCGGACTATTTTGGTTCGCGGTCATACATATAGTTGAACATGTCAACTAGCCTGCAGCTGTATCCCCATTCGTTGTCATACCAAGAGAAGGTCTTAACAAGTCTGTCCTGGACAACCATTGTGCTGAGACCGTCTATTATCGAAGAAGCTGGATTTCCCACAACGTCAGCAGACACTATGGGATCTTCGACATATTCCAATATTCCCTTCATCTCGTTATTGGCAGCTTGTCTGAAGGCAGAGTTCACTTCCTCCTTGGTCGTTGGCTTCTCCACTTGGACTACCAAATCGGTTATGGATCCATCTGCGACGGGCACTCTCATGGCCACTCCATCGAGCTTTCCATCCAGTTCAGGAATGACCAGCCCGATCGCCTTTGCCGCTCCGGTTGTGGTAGGTATTATCGATAGAGCTGCTGCCCTAGCCCTCCTGAGGTCCTTGTGTGGCAGATCCTGCACTTTCTGATCATTCGTGTAGGCGTGAATTGTAGTCATGAATCCGTTCACGATTCCGAACTTGTCCAGCAGGACCTTTGCCATTGGTGCGAGGCTGTTGGTCGTACATGAGGCCATAGAGATCATTTTCTGTTTTGGAGGATCATATTTATCCAAGTTCACTCCAGCAACAAAAGTAGGCACCTCCTTCTCGGAGGGCGCCGATATTACCACTCTTTGGGCACCGGCTGATAAGTGCTTCGATGCATCCTGAGGCTTAGTGAAAAGGCCAGTGGATTCCAGGACGAATTGGACGCCAAGATCCTTCCATGGAAGCAGGGCAGGGTCCTTCACCACTAGGACCTTCACCTCTCTACCTTGCACCATTATGCTGGAATCTGTGGCTTTCACTTCGAATGGAAGGGTCCTATGGATCGAATCATATTTCAGGAGATGAGCAAGGGTCTTCGAATCCGTTATGTCGTTGACTGCGACAACATCGAATCTCTTCATGAATGTAGGATTCTGAATCGCGGCCCTATAGAATATCCTTCCTATTCTCCCGAAACCATTTATCGCCAGTCTTATTCTTTCCATACATAGCCATAGTCCGACGACGAAGATAAGTCTTTCAAGAAAGCACGACCTAATGCTTATAACTCATGAGTGCGATAAATATTGAGATCGAATTTGATGTCAATAAGAACCATCGATTCGATTGATGCCAAAGGTAAAACCATCATCGTAAGGGTAGATGTCAACAGCCCGCTAGATCCAAAGACCAATCTAATCATTGACGACAGCCGGATAAGACTACACTCTGAGACTCTGAACGAGCTCGCGGACAAGCAAGCGAGAGTGGTCGTCATTGCCCATCAGGGAAGAAAGGGTGACGCCGACTTCACGGATCTGCGGCAACACTCGGAATTGATCAAGAGATATACAAACCACAATGTTCAATTCACTCAGAACGTAATAGGTCAGGAGGCAATAGAATCTATTAAAGGGCTTAGAGCTGGTGACATCCTATTTCTAAACAACGTAAGATTACTAGATGAAGAAACCAGGGATCTTCCCCCGGAGCAGCATGCGAAAGGCAGTTTGGTCTCATCTCTATCTCCTCTTGCTAACTACTTCGTGAACGATGCATTCGCTGCTGCCCATCGATCCCATGCCTCGATTGTGGGATTCACGAGGGTGCTTCCTTCAGTAGCAGGCAGGGTGATGGAGAGGGAGCTTAGAGCTCTGCAGAAAGTTTACGAGAGCCCCGAAAAGCCATGTATATATGTTCTTGGCGGTGCAAAGCCGAAGGAGACTTTTAACGTAATAGAACACGTGCTAGACAAGCAGAAGGCCGATGACGTCCTCATTGGCGGGATGATCAGCACTGTCTTCTATAAGGCTTCTGGAGAGGACATTGGGGAATTGAACTCGAAAGAACTCATCGACAAGGGATTTGCATCAATGGTGGAGAAGGCAAGGCGTATCTGGGAGAAATATCATGACAAGATCGTGCTTCCCCTGGACGTCGCAGTCGATCTTGAAGAGCGAAGGGTAGAAATCAGCAGAAGACAATTCCCGCCGTCTGCACCCATCAGGGACATCGGAACCGATAGCGTGACATTGTTCTCAAGGATAGCGCGCTATTCTAGAACCTTAGTGATGAATGGGCCCTTGGGATTGTTCGAGAACGAGGCATTCTCATTGGGCACCGTGGAATTCCTTAGGTCACTGAAGGGATCAAGCGCCTATTCTGTCTTGGGAGGGGGGCATTCCGTGGCAGCATTAGAGAAATATGGGCTGACTTCATTCGTGAGCTATGTGAGCTCTGCAGGGGGAGCAATGATCACCTATCTTTCAGGTGAGAAATTGCCAGGCGTGGAGGCATTAAGAAGTTCTGTGACATAGGTCTTTCAATCTAGCGGTGTGACATTGATGTAGAGAATAAGGTGGATGCGCTAAAGCTCTATATCTGACCTCTGCCTAGTCGAGTTCCGGATTGGAATTCATTGTCTCGATACATGGAGACGAAGAAACGACAATAGGTGCAGCCGTCGATGCTTCTGGTTCCATATTGGCATCAAGCAAGACAGGGGCATCGGATCCTCTTACGATGGGTTTCCAAGCGTCGTCAAGGATGATCTATTCAGTCATCTCGGAGTTGTGCCTTGCCGTTGGATCTCCGCCCTTCAGCTACAGATGGGCTTCAGTCTCAACAACGGGTCTAGAGCGACACGACGACAGGGAATTGCTCTACAGACACCTTCGCGGCACATTCGGCCTCGTAACCAAGTTGAGCTTGCATACGGATCTGGAGGCGACATTCTCATCGGCGTTTCCAAAAGATGAGGGCATACTGCTGGTTGCAGACATGAGATCATTCGCATGCTCTGTCGTGAAGGGTCAAGTGATGAGGGCTGGAGGATACGGACCGCTCTTAGATGAGGAGGGAAGTGATTACTGGATAGGTAGAGAGGCACTTAGGGCTATTGTTCACTCGTACGACGGACGTTCTCCGCCAAGCCAGCTCTCGGTGTCTATATTGAATTGGCTTTCCAAGGACAACCCAACAGAGATCGCGGAGTGGGCAATGAAGGCAAAGATCCGAGACATCGCTTCTATTTCGCCCCTTGTATCTGGAGCCGCAAAATCTGCGGATCCGATTGCCGTTGATATTATGAAACGGGCTGGCCATGAGCTCGCTAAGATGGTGTGGGCTGTCTGGAGGAAGTCTGGCTTGCGAACCCCTGTAGAGGTGAGAGTATCCGGTGAGAGCTTCAGGTCGAGTGATATCCTCCCCAAGGAACTTGCTGAGGAACTGAGGAACATGGGCCTAGAAACGGCTCTAAGGACTGTGAATGCGAATCCTTTGCATGGAGATACTATACTTGCACTGCAATCAGCAGGCATAGTCCTCACGAAGGGCATCGTCTCAAAAGCCGAAACTGAATTGTATTCGCTTTATAAGTGAGCGATTAGTGCTATCCTGTTGATGAGCGACACATTCGATGAACTACTGCCTCTTCTGACCGAAGCCAGAAATCCAAAGACCATGAACATAGACAGGGCTGATATCCTCGAGATGCTGACGATGATCAATGAGGAAGATAGGAAGATCGCAAGCGCCGTAGAGAAGGAAATCCCCACGATTGCAGAGGCAGTCGGATTCACGATTTCTTCATTCAAATCCGGAGGGCGGTTAATATATGTCGGAGCAGGAACCAGTGGCAGATTGGGTGTTCTCGATGCTGCCGAGTGTCCACCCACATTTGGTTCGGATCCCAGGATGGTTGTAGGCGTCATAGCTGGAGGACCAGAGGCTCTTGTCCGACCAGTTGAGGGTGCAGAGGATTCGTCTGATGACGGGGCAAAGAGAATTGACCAACTTCTAGTTGGAGCTAGGGACACCGTGGTAGGCATAACTGCCTCTGGAAGAACGCCCTTCGTAATCGGCGCTTTGATTAGAGCCAGACAGCTTGGTGCAAGAACTGTCGGATTGAGCACGAATGAGAATCCAAAGATAAGGGATTATGTGGATGTGATGATAACCCCCATAGTCGGTCCCGAGGTAATAACAGGATCAACGAGGATGAAATCAGCAACAGCGCAGAAGCTTATCCTCAATATGATATCGACTGCGTCTATGATAGGAATAGGAAAAGTGTACCAGAATCTGATGGTTGATCTAAAGCCATGGAGCAAGAAGCTAGAGGAAAGGTCAAAAAAGATAATCATGGAGCTCACAAAGGTGGAATACAATAGGGCAAACGAAGCTTTCGAAAGCTCGGGAAGAGACCTGAAGGTTGCCATAATAGTGATAGAAACAGGCGTGACTCCGGAGAAGGCCAAGGATGCACTGAGTTCGAGCGAGGGGCATGTTTATAGAGCAGTGAGTCTTCTGAGGGGCTAGGAACTCAGGGCCCTGGCAGTGAAGAAACTATTCATTGCTGCCGAAAGGGACCACAATATCACGGAACGCACAGCCAATCTTTGCTTACTCCCCATGCTGGCTATGAATAGCTTGAATTCGTTCTGAGCTTCAACAGCAGAGACTTTGTCAGCCGTGCAGAATGCCTTCGATGACTTGGAAACGAGGTCGGCTGCCTCTGAAATATATACCCCGTCTCTTTTCCTTGATTCAAGGTCAAGACTCGAGAGTTTCTCACAAGCACTGGCGATTCTCTGATCGTTGATCAGAACTCCAATCACCATGAGCCTTGCGAGGGCTTCTCGATTGTCTGTTTCGAAGTAGATGCCTGAAGTTTCGCGTCTCAAACATTCGGACAGAATTGCTGATATCCTTGGGAGGACCTCTGCGCTTGGATGGGTGATAGTTAGGGACTTGAGGAAGGTGCTCATCGTCAGACCACATTCCTTCATTCTTCCGAGTGTTTCCGAGAACTTGCCATTGGCGACGATTCGCTGAGATATTTGGGCAAGAGATACTCCCAAAGCCTCCCATGTTTCTGGCGAGTCCCTCTCGAGTATCCTTGGAGGGCCATGCTGAAGGATGATGCATGCGGCCTCCCTATCTCCAGTAGACAGACACTCCCTGCATCCGCCCCCCACACATTCAACTGCCGGCTGACCTGATTCGGGGCATATTCGGCTCCTTCACGGATTTGCCGCGCCCCATGTCAGGTTGGCAAGTGGGGACAGAGCCTCGGTAGGGGGGCCAGGACCTGACAGCAACATTCTCCCGTCCGATACGAATAGACACGAGACCTTCCCTCTAGAAGCCTTGAAGGCACCTATCTGGGAGAGAGACTCAACGCGATCGAATATCCCAGATAGCCCAAAGAGCTTAGCGCCAAGATCCGTGTCCAGAAATTCGATAGGCTTCATCCCTGATTGCACTGCCGGATGCACCACGACGTGATCTGTCCCCAAGATGCTAGCTCGCGTTTCCGTTTGATGATTTCTGAACCTCGTTGCCGCCTCCTGCGCCAAGGCCTTCCTATGCCCCCCCTCTACCCACTCGATGATGGGACAATCACTTGGGTTGCTGAGACCCATTGCGCTCCTTCTAGCCAATGACCTGCACGTGGGAATGAAACAGGAACTGCAATTCAAGCTGGGAAATCTGGAATAGAGTTCATGCAAGCTCATTGACCAACACCTCCCTTGGATACAATCGCCAGTGCGTCCACCAATGCCCTCACTTGGTCCTTTGTATTCTGGATGAAAGGGGCGAACCTGATGCATGGCTCTGTCTGGAACGGGACCGACAGATGCTTGTCTTTGACCCCCAGGCTATTGACAGACACAATCAATCCAGTGGCGTTGTCAAGCATCAACGAGATTTCTTTTGGATTGAACCGAGTCGATGTCATTGAGAATATGGCGATTCTCTTGAGCGGCTCAGTTGGACCGATGAGTTTCAGACCTTCGGCTTTCTGAATTCCCTCCAGGACCGTTCTGCAGAACTCAAGATCTCTAGCCCTGTTGTTCTCGTGACCGATGTTCCCCAAGTACCTCAATGCCTCAAGCATGCACAGGATTTGCTCAGAGGGAATGTCGGACTGAGACATGGCCTTCCAACAGGAAGAGAGAACAGAATCCCCTTTCAAGATATCCCTAATACGTCTGGACAGATATGCTATTACCAGTCCATCGAAGGACAGAATTGGTCTGCTTCTGACTATCGTGATATCAGCGTCTATTGCTGCCAGACTCGGCCACCTTCTAGGTAAGATATAGGATGCATCCATTATCACAATACCCCCCGTCTCATGAACTACTCTTGTTGCCTCATTCGCCTCCATGATTGCGCCGGTCACAGGCGATCCTAGACTGAACACGAATATGCTTCTTCTTGATTTCGCAACTTCCCTTAACTCGTTGAGATCGAAGTCGAAATCCCCGGTCAGGGAGATGGCTCTTCGGTCATGCAGCCTTGGGGATAATGACATCATGAATGGGAGGACGAGTTTCTCGCTTTCATACACGGGACAAAGGAAAGCTAGGGATTTTGAGGAGACCATGCACATGGACAACCAATGGCCTATCTCCCAGACGCTTCTGAATGCATAGGTCTCCGTATCCAATACAAAGCCCAGTCTCCTGCCTATGTCCTTTAGTGCAAATTGAATTTCATCCCTCTGCACTTGCACTTCGGGATCTACTGCCATGATAGAATTCGCTTTCTTTCTCACAGGATCTGGGATCTGCGGGAAATCCGAACTGTCAATCGATATCTTGTATGGTCCACTTGGTTGCATAACAGTCAGTCGAGCCGTCAGGCGGAATAAAAGATTAAGCGACGGGGCTTGAAGCCGCTATGCAGAATGCTGCAGCCATCCGAAAGATGCAATGATGATTGTCCAGACATAGAATGAGGTTTGTCCTTGTAGGCGGATACCAGCGGAATGCTAGACTCAATCAAGTATATGTCTGATTGGCCAGGGAATGGATCGGCTTCCAGCCCAATCGCCTATCTGTCATCGGTGAATTGGTTCAGGACTCAGGTGCGCCTCGATAGACAGAAGATCCTCATGGGTCATTGGTGTCACAGGGACATGGGCTGTTCAGACGGTGGAGACGGAAGCGTCATGCTTATAAGGAAGTCGAGGCCAAGATCAAAATCCGGGTCTCAGACTAGGAGATTGCTGAAGTCGGGATTCGGTCAGCGGGGGTCGAGTCTTCGCCCAGTTGGAGCAACATCAAGCTAACCAACCAACTCCTCTGATCAGGGTCAGGGATGCCGGATTTCCATTCGCGAACTTAGATATCTATCTCAAATTCGAAGGCGCAAATCCTACTGGGACTCAGAAAGATCGCATAGCATCCCTTCACGTTCAAAATGCAGTCCGACAGGGCTTCAGGGAGATCACTGTCGGCACTTGCGGCAATTATGGGGCGGCGATCGCGTATTGGTCTAGAATCTATGGCCTCAGATCAAAGATCTTCGTGCCGGTCGGTTTTCACGCCGTCAGGCTCTTTCAACTAGGTCAAGACGGCTTTGAAGTGATTCGGGGCGAAGGCTTCGTTGAGGATCTGGTTGACCAAAGCAGGCTAATGGCACAGGACGATGGCTACTATGATGCCAACCCCGGTTCGAAGAACAGATTTCTGGACGAACAAGGTTATTCGGAGATATCGAGAGAGATAGTAGCTCAGCTGGGTGCCGGACCAGCTTCTGTCCTGATACCCGTGGGCAACGGAACTACATTACACGGAATGTACGTGGGTTTCAGCGATCTTAGGAAAAGAGGGATCATCGATTCAATCCCTCGAATCGTGGCAATAGCTCCCAAGGAATCCAATCCAATTGTTGACTCGATCCTGTCCAGACACCCCTACAGGGATCTTGAACCTACTCTAGTGGAAGTCACTGCAACGAATGAGCCGTTGGCAGGTTACAGATCAATCGACGGCAATGATGCAGTATCAGAGATAACGGAGTCATCAGGGTTTGCCATATCTGTGACCGATGAGGAGATGCTTTCTGCCTGCCAATGCTATTGCAGCTCCTTGCAGATAGACATCCTCCCTGCGTCTGCGTCTGTACTCGCTGCTTTGCGGTATTTCCCGAGGGAAATGATCCATGAAGGTCCGATCGTATGTCTGATAACAGGCAGGCGGAACCTCTAGTATCTATGTAAGCTCAAGAAACTGGTATCGTGCTTGTTCTCCAGATAGGACAGAGGTTAAGCTTTTAAACGACCCGAAAATCGGTTGAGAACGAAAGGGAGGACACGAAATGTCCAAGAAGGAAGAGAAGGAAGAAGAGGAATGGGAGGAAGGTTCTGAGGAGGAATGGGAGGAAGAAGAGTGGGATGAGGAGGAGGAATGGGACGAGGACGAGGAGTGGTAGCCTCCCAAACTTTTCTTGTAATCCCTTTTGCATTGGAATTCTATGAGTGACACTTGGATCATCGCATCACGAACAAGCTCCGCGTAGACTCCAACTTGATTCGCCACTCTGGATGGGAACCCAGAGCGCGCTCGATACCCGTGTTTCAGCGTTTCTTGACATCGATTGCAATGGATTTGTAGTTCGGGGTGAAAGTCGCAGAAGTATAGTCGAGCGGCACCAATCTATTGACAAGAAGCTTCTGGGAGTGTATGAACATTTTGACAACTCCTCTTTGAACGAGCCGATCAGTCTTGATCTTGGCATCTAAGCTTCCGCATATGCTGGATATTGTTGCGAAATCGCCATCGAAGATGCCTTTTTCCTTTGCATCCTGAGGATTCATGTAGCAGAATTCAGCGTAGTCTTCTCTCCCATGTCTCAAGGAGGGTGCGAGGGAGGTCAATTCGTCATGAAGGAAGTGCAATGGCGATCTTACTGTGACCAGAACGTAGGGACGGGCGCTTGTCCTAGCATATTCCACTCCTTCATAATGAACGGGCATGTATTTCATGAAAGGTGGTTCCTTCAGAGCCCAAGAGTCCCTCCCCTGATTTATTTCATCCAGCCTAACAGACTCATAGGCCGGAACAAGATTTACTATTTCCTCTAGGATTTCGTTTTCTGACTCATACGGAAAGCACGGGCCAATCGAGAAATAGTTGGCAAGTTCCTTGAATATTAACCATACAGGTTTCGCTTCTCCAATCGGTCCTGTCACCTTCTGAACTCTACGTATTCTTCTCTCCCCGTTGGTTATTGTGCCGTTCTGCTCAATCAGCATAGGAATCGGCAATACCACATTCGCGAATCTCATCGTGAGATTCTTGTGATGATGAAGCATCACCACAAACATTTTCTCAATGTTCTTGTGAAGCCGATTCAAGTCGGGAAGCGAAACTGATATGTTCGTGTCACACGCGAACAAGGCTCTCACGGGAGTGATGTATAGCGACTGAATCATGTTAAGGCCCAGCTCCCCACTCAGCTCTGCTCCCCAGGCCCTCTCAAGGGTGTCCCTTAGTATAATGGATGGCATGAAACCGCTGGGCTGACCACCCATGTCTCCCACGCCCTGGACATTTATCTCGCCCCTGTTTGATAGAATCTTCCCTCCCTTCACGATTACAAGATTCAGCAGAGAATACACATTCAGGAGTCCGTTCTTGCTCTGAGTCATACCCATTCCGTGCATCAGTCCGAACGAACTAGATGAGCAGACCATGTCTTCAAGAAGCCCGAACTGCCTTGGATCTATCCCACAGATGGGACAAATCGTCTGGCAGGTGTAATTCGAGACTGTGGACAGCAATTGCTCATATCCGGTGATGCGCTTGGCGTCGTTCCCGATGCTTCCTCGACGTAGGACGCTGTTCGTTAGGGCATTGATCAGGGCCAGCTCCGTGTCAGGCTGAATCTGAATGGAAAAATCAGATACCATGGAAGTCTCATTTGGAGCTGAGACAATGCTGGCCATTTTGGCGCCATGCCTCTTTGCCTTCAGGATCTTGTTGAAAAGCACCGGATGATTGGATGCTGGATTTGAGCCGACAATCAGTATGAGGTCCCTAGTGTATATGTCATCGAACATGCTGGGCGATCCATCCATGCCGAATACGTCTTGGAAGGCCCTTACGGTATTGGCATGGCAAAGCCTGCTGCAGCAACCATCAATATTGTTAGTATGGAGGGCTATCCTTCCGAACTTCTGCATAACATAGGAATTTTCATTTGTGGTCTTCCCAGACGGTATGAAGAGGACCTCTCTGCCATCTAGGTCTTTCACATGATCATATATGAAACGATAAGCTTCGGCCCAAGCAACTCCCTTGAATTCTTCATCCTTGTCCTCTCTGATGAGGGGATTCAACAACCTGTTACCATACATGACTTCCGAGATCGTCAGACCTTTCGCACATGGAGATCCTTCGCTTACTGGATCGCTATGATCAGGGATGGTTCTGACCACTCTCTCGTTCTCAACGACATACTTGAGTCTGCATCCGACACCGCAATAAATGCAAGTGGATGCTACGTCCATGACGGGAAAATAACGTGGTGACGGTATAAATGCTCTCTCGCTGAATTGCCATGACTCAACAGAGTCGAGTTTCGGTGAAAATGATTCATAACTTCGGGGCAATCTTTTTAAGGGTTAATGGAGCGCTGAGGCATATCTCGCTTCGGGGACATGATGAAATGTCGAGTAAAGAAGCAGCTGTTGTAACAACCACCATAGATAAGCGAATGCAGATATTGAGCGATGAGATGAAACGTCACAACTACACGAAGGATTCTCTGCTTGAGATTCTTCACAAGGCGCACGAGCTATATGGTTATTTTGACAAGGACCTTCTTCTTCAGATCTCGAAATCATTGAGACTTCCCCCGAGCCATGTGTACGGGGTAGCAACATTCTATAATCTCTTCAAATTGGTGCAGCCGGGTGATCACGTTGTGACTTTCTGCATGGGGACCGCCTGCTATGTCAGAGGAGTCGAGCAGATACTGGGAAGCGTTGAGAAGGGATACAATATCAAGCGCGGCGAAACTAGCTCAGACAGGAGACTGTCTGTATTCGTGACGCGATGTATTGGATGTTGCGCAATGGCTCCAAATGTCATTGTGGATGAGGAAGTTATCGGCAAGGCCACTACAGAACAAGTTGTTGAGCGTATTAGGCAAACCTTGGAGGAGAAGAAAGAATGAAACCGGACGAGCTTAGGGCAATGTCAGAAAGAGAATCGCAGGCGAGAGGCTCTTTTGAATATAGAATAAACGTCTGCTGTTCCAGCGGGTGTGCTCATTTTGGATCTCTGAAAGTTCTCAGTTCGTTTGAGAAAGCAGTCAAGCAACTTGGACTGGAGGGAAGATGCAAGGTCGCCAGAACCGGTTGCGTAGGGACATGCTACGTAGCACCAGTAGTGTTGATCGATCCCGGAGGCTACATGTATCAAGGAGCTACGCCGGAGATGACAACGGAGATCGTCAGAGAACACATTTTGAACAAAGCCCCCATTAAGGACAAGCTCTATTCCAATGAGTCTTTTTTTAAGAAGCAAGTCAGGATCGTGATGAGGAATGCGGGAAAGATCGATCCTTACAGGATCGAAGATTACATGTGTTTCCGAGGGTACTTCGCCTTACTCAAGGCTCTGACTGAGATGAAGCCCGAAGATGTCATACAGGAACTGACCTCCAGCGGCATCAGAGGCCGCGGCGGTGCTGGTTTCCAAGCGGGAACGAAATGGGGATTCGTCGCAAAGGCCGAAGGAAAGCCGAAGTATATGGTTGCAAACCTAGATGAAGGAGATCCGGGAGTCTTCGCTAATCGCACCCTTGGGGAGGCTGATCCTCATGCGATACTAGAGGGCATGGCAATCGCGGGATATGCAATTGGAGCAGAGCAGGGATATATATATGTCCGCAGAGAATACCCGGTTGCCGTAGAGACACTCCGAAGGGCAATAGATCAAGCGAGATCAGTGGGATTGCTGGGACAGAGCATATTCGAGACTTCGTTCAGTTTCGATATTGAATTGAGACTTGGAGCCGGGGCTTTCATAGCCGGCGAGGAAACAGCCATTCTAGCGTCCATAGAGGGGCGGAGGGCTATGCCGCGTCCGAGACCTCCCTATCCGGCCAATTCGGGTCTGTGGGAGAAGCCGACGCTTATCAATAATGTAGAGACACTGGCTAATGTGCCTTTGATAATACTCAATGGCGGTGAATGGTTCTCGAAAATAGGACTTCCGAGATGCACTGGCACCAAATGCTTCTCTCTGACTGGAAAGGTGAGGAATCCTGGTCTGATCGAGGTCCCAATGGGGATAACACTTCGCGAGGTGGTATTTGACATAGGAGGAGGGCCATTCGAGGGAAGAAAGCTGAAGGCGGTTCAGGTGGGTGGTCCTTCTGGAGGCTGTCTTCCAGATAGCTTGCTCGACCTCAGCATAGACTACGAATCCCTGACCAAGGCGGGGGCGATTATGGGATCGGGTGGAATAGTCGTGCTCGATGACACTTCATGCATGGTTGATACAGCGAAATTCTTCACGGATTTCTGCGTGGACGAGTCCTGCGGAAAATGCACGCCATGCAGGGTCGGTCTCTACAAGGCATATCAGATATTGGACAGGATTACAAAGGGTGAAGGGAGGCCTGACGATCTTGACCTACTGGAAGACATGGGCAACTTCATAAAGGAGGCCAGCCTGTGCGGGCTCGGACAAACGGGTCCCAACCCGATCTTGACCACACTCCGCTATTTCAGGGATGAACACATGTCACACATAGTTGACAAGAGGTGCCCTGCTGGCAAGTGCACCATCAAATCCGACAAGGAGGTCGTCGTCTCTTGAGCTCAAACACCGTGAAGCTGGTGATAGATGGAAAGGAGATATTCGCCGGTCCCGAAGACACGCTTTTCGAGGCCGCGAGGAAAAACGGCATAGAGATTCCCGCTCTATGCTCAGTACTTGATGGGCTTTCAGGATACGGAGGCTGCAGGCTCTGCCTTGTTGAGACGAAAGGATCGGGTCGATTGCTGCCATCATGCACTACTCCTGTTAGCGAAGGTTTGGAGATAGTTACGAGCTCCGACAGATTGACAAGGTACAGAAGATGGGTAGTGGAATTGCTGCTTGCAGAAAGGACTCACATATGCTCTGTTTGCATGGCAAACGGGAGTTGCGAGCTTCAGGATGTGGCAACTAAGCTTGGGGTCGATCATCTCAGAGTAGCCAGGTTTTGGAGTGGACTCGAGGTCGATCTGACACATGAACGGTTCGCATATGATCCCAACAGGTGTGTCCTATGCACAAGGTGTGTCAGGGTATGCGACGAGATAGAAGGAGTGCACACACTTGACCTCATGAAGAGAGGTAAGGACGAAAAGGTCATATTCGATATGGATGAAAAGTGGGGATCAGCTCCATCATGTACTTCCTGCGGTAAGTGCAGTGCAGTCTGCCCAGTCGGGGCTATCTACGTGAAGGGCAAACCCCTGTCGGAAGTCAAGAAAAAGGATCTGGTATCCTTCATAAGACAGAGGAGGCAGAGGTGAGAGGAAGATGGGCAAGCTCAGGTTTGCGACGATTTGGCTAAGCGGTTGTTCCGGATGTCACATGTCTTTCCTTGATCAAGATGAGCGATTGATCGAACTGGCAGATAGACTCGAATTCGTATATAGCCCGATTATGGATACCAAAGAATTCCCAGAAAATGTGGACGTTACCCTGATAGAAGGGGCCGTGAACAACGAGGAGCAATTGAGTCTCTTAAGGCTCGCAAGGAGCAGATCAAAGTTGATCGTCTCATTAGGAGATTGTGCTGTCACCGGCAATGTCACAGCTCTCAGAAACGCCTTGAACGAAAGCAGTGAATCCGTCCTGAAAAAGGCATACTTGGATAACGTAACAGCTCAACCCCAGGTCCCAGACGAAGTACCTCACTTGCTTGCGTCTGCTCCTCCCTTGCATGAGATAGTGAAGGTTGACTTCTTCATCCCAGGTTGCCCTCCTCGTGCCGATCTGACTAATTACGTGTTGAGTGAACTCATATCAGGAAGGACGCCAGTGACTCAGGGTAGGTTCAAGTATGGTTGAAGGAGGTCTGTGAAGATGAGAGATAGAATAGCAATCAGTCCCGTAACAAGAATCGAGGGCCACGCCAACGTAACGATCCACCTCAATTCAGATGGCACGGTCAGAGAAGCTAGGTTCAATGTGACTGACTTCAGAGGATTTGAGAGATTCTGCGAAGGAAGACCATATTACGAGATGCCTGCATTGACCTCAAGGGTCTGTGGAATCTGCCCCGTCAGCCACTTGCTGGCCTCAACGAAGGCCTGCGATGAGCTAGTCGCCGTGACCCCATCGGAGACTGCAATAAGACTTCGACGTCTGATGCACATGGGTCAGATTATACAATCTCATGCCCTGAGTTTCTTCCATTTGTCGTCTCCTGATATTCTCCTTGGCATGGAATCAGATCCATCCAAGCGCAATATTCTCGGTCTGTTGGAAAAAAGACCAGAGTTGGCCAAGCAGGGCATTAGACTAAGAAAATTCGGACAGACGATTATAGAAAATCTCTCTGGAAAAAGAATACATTCCAGCGATTGGATTCTGCCAGGGGGAGTGAGAAGCCCTCTCTCTTCAGAAAAAGCCCGAGCCTTGTTGCTTGATGCGCCGGAAGCATTGCGGATTACACAAGGAGCCCTCTTGCTGTTCAAGCAGGAGCTCGAAAGAATGGGCGAGGAAGTAAGGAATTTCGGTGAATTTCCGACCTTGTTCCTTGGGCTTGTCAATGAAGAGGGAGGCCTAGAGCACTACGACGGGAAGCTGCGGATCATCGATTCAGCAGGAAAGACGGTAGCGGATCGACTTGATCCCAAGAAGTATTACGAGTACATAGGCGAGGCCGTTGAACCTTGGTCCTATATGAAATTCCCGTACTACAAGCCCCTAGGGTACCCAGAAGGCGCATACCGCGTCGGTCCTCTGGCGAGGCTGAACATAGCGTCGAGATGCGGCACGCCGCTCGCAGATGAAGAGCTTAAGCAGTTCAAGCGTCTAGGCAAGAACGGAATTGTCCTGAATACGTTCCATTATCACTTGGCAAGACTGATCGAGATTCTCTTTTGCATTGAGCAAGCGAGGAAATTGCTAGAAGATGGTAAGACAATAGGGACAGACGTTCAAGCCAGCGCTGGCCTGAACAGGAGAGAGGGCGTTGGTTCACTTGAAGCACCGAGAGGAACACTTTTCCATCACTACAAGGTAGACGACCAGGGCAGAATAACCTGGGTGAATCTCATTATCGCAACGGGTCATAACAACATTGCCTTCAACACGGCAATAACTCAAGTCGCAAGGAAATATGTCAAGGGAAAGGATCTAAGGGAGGGGATGCTAAACAGGGTGGAGGCAGTGGTGCGTGCCTTTGATCCCTGCCTCAGTTGTTCCACACATGCCTTGGGAGAAATGCCACTGAAAATCCAGCTGTACGACAATGAAGGCATGCTTCTGAAAGAGATCATGCGCTGATGAAAGCTCTCGTTATCTGTCTTGGGAATCCCATCAGGAGCGATGATGCGCTGGGGTGGGGGATTGCAGACAAGATCTCCGATGACGTTCCAAGCGAAGAAGTGGAGGTGATCAAGGTGCATCAGATAGTCCCAGAGCTTGCTGAAGAGGCCGCGCATGCGGACTTGCTAGTTCTGGTCGACTCAAGTATGTCAGGCACCGAGGTGACCGAACTGCAACCTGGGAGATCCGATCTCACTAGGTCAACTCACTCCTTTGCGCCTCAGGATCTCCTGAACATGATTCTTGAAACCTATGGGAGATGCCCGAAGGCATTTCTCGTTGGTGTAGGAGGAAGTAACTTCAGTGTCGGATCGATGCTTTCTCCATATGCAAAGAAGGAAGAGGAAAAGGCGGTCAGATTAGTACTCGATCTATTGGGGAAAGAGGGTCATCTTCCAGTCGAATAGGCTATTGCCGCTTATCTAAGGAACACCTGAACAACTGTGATCGAGGGATCTATCGGCTGGCCTGTCCGGTCATTAGTTCCATCAACGCCATCTTAACAGCCTCTTTGCCTGAATCTCTTGCCGCTTGTTCAAGTGTCGTGTACTTCAGTGCTTTCTTTGGGCAGTATTCAACGCATTGAGGGCCCCCAAGGTCATTGCAGAAGTCACAGGCAAAAACTATCCTATTTTCGAGATGCAGTCTCATCGCCCCGAACTCGCAGGTCTCTATACACCATCCGCACCCGTCACACTTGTCCTTATCTATCACGATGGAACCATCTGAAAGGACCTTCACCGCTTTTTTCGGGCAAGCCCTCTCACAAGTGGGCTTCTCGCATTTCCGGCATGCTAGCGCTATATTCAGAAAAGGTTCAATTCTCAATACCCTTATTCTAGATTTCTTTGGATTTATTACCTTCTCCTTGGTAACAGAGCAGACATACTCGCATATTCCGCACCCGTTGCATTTCTCAATGTCGCAAACAATTATCTTGTGCAGTCTTTGGGTCTTCGCTTCCAAACTCTATCACCCTTGCGTCTGACGATCCTGAGTGACCTCAAGCCTCTGGGAAATCTCTTCCCCGTCTTTCTGTAGTCCCAGTTCCCGAAGCTTCTTCATGGTCGGAATCCCCTCCTTCGTCCAGCCTCTAGCGTCATAATATCCGTCGAGCGCCTCATCGTATTCCGCTTTTGTGATCTTGGCCCCCTTGACTGGGTCGTCAGTCATTTCTTCTTCGAACGCTCTGGGAGGAGGGTAGTCATCTTTCCTAGAGGCACCGTGGCGGACATTGAAGCACTTGGCCAGATTGTGAATTCTTTCTCCTGCCAACAGAAGGAGATTGCCCGTCATGTCGATCCCCGTCGCCAATGTATACAGTCTTGCGAGTTCGTCCATCGACTTGAACACTCCCCTAGAGAATTTGCATATTATGAGGGAGTCGATTATCGCATATTGATTCTCTCCATCGTACACAATTTTCCCTCTACTGTAGTCGAGCTTGAATCTGTCGACTTCTCCTTTCACATCAACCTGATACGATCCTGAACGCAGGTAATCCGCTCCTCTTATCGAGGTCGCGAAGCCAAGGGTAGAAGTCTTGAGGGACCTCATCGAGTAGGCTCCCCACTCCATCCCCTTACAATGAACCGCGAATCTGTCTGAACCCTTGCCCAGAAGAAGGGAAGCCCTTTTCACGCCCTCCGCAAGCAGGCTGCCGAGCTTGCCCTCTCTCAGCGAAAGCCTCCTGAGGGCCTCCATCATTGCCTCCGCATTCCCGAATCTGAGGTCAATCCCTTCTGTCTCATCGGAATCCAGTATCCCTTTCTCATAGCATTCCATCGCCCATGCGATTGTCACTCCTGCCGAAATCGTGTCCACGCCAAGCGTGTCACTGAGCTCAACCGCCTTTGTAATAGCATCGAGATTGCTGACACCACAGCAGGGGCCAAGCATATCTAGGGATTCATAATCTACACTCGCCACAGTTCCCTTGTAGGGCCCGTCCTTCACCTCGTTGACGTGATCGCACGCAATTGAGCAGTTGTTGCAGGCCATGACCTTCCGAACATGGGTCCTCAGCATTGTCTCGCCCGAAACTTCTTCAGCATTCTCGAAAGTCCCCTTCTGGAAATTGTAAGAGGGCAGACAACCCAGCTTATTGTGGACAAGCACGTTGGCAGGTGTACCGTAAGTTCTGTACTTCTCGGTCTTTGGGCCTTGGAGTCTCTCATTCAACTCCATCGAGAATTTCATCAGACCTTCGAGGTCAGCCACCTCGACATCCTTGGTGCCTCTCACAGCGACGGCCTTCAGTCTCTTTGAGCCCATCACAGCTCCCATGCCCGTTCTTCCAACCTGCCTGTTCCTATCATTGGTTATGTTCGCCATCCTGACTAATCTTTCTCCTGCTGGGCCGATGCACGCGACCCTTATCGTGTCGTCTCCCAATTCCTCTCTTATTGCCTCTTCAGTCTGCCATGTTGTTTTCCCCCAGAGACCATTCCCATTCCTCAGTTCTGCATTGTCATCGTCTATGAACAGATACACAGGCCTGTCTGATCTCCCGGTGAAGATTATGCCATCCCATCTTGCACTCTTGAGCTCAGAGGCAAAGCCGCCCGACGAAATGCCAAATCCAAAGAATCCCGTAAGTGGAGAACGAGCAAACACAGCATATTTGTTTCCGACCGGTGCTATCGTCCCGGCAAGGGGTCCAGTCCACCAAGCCAAGATGTTCTGAGGCGAAAACGGGTCAGTGCCTGCAGGCACATTATCGAACAGAGTTCTTGCTCCGAATCCATAGCCTCCGATATAACCAGAGGCCATCGCTTCATCCAATCTCTCGGGAGCTATCTTTCCGGATGTCAGATCCACCCGCATATACCTGCCTGCGTAACCCTTCATCAGTCAGCCACCGCCAGCCAACGGAACTGCGAAGACCACCTTGTCTCCTGATCCTATCCGAACATCCTTGTGGCGGGTCGGAGGCAAGATCGTTCCGTTCAATATGACCATTGTCTGATCGCTATTGAGTTGGCCGGTCTCCTCAATGGTAACCCTCTTCCTGAAATTAGAACCAAACAATGCAGAAAGCCTGTCAAGTAGCTGTTCAAGTGAAACACTTCCGTCAATCGGTATTGAGATCCTCCTCAATCCGGACAATTCCCTGAATGGACCAATGAATTCGACCGTGACGGCACTTTCCTGCATTGCCCTAGGATTCGCGAAGAAAAGTGGCTTAAAACCTTATTGGGTCATAACCCCACTTTACAGAGAGACCAGACTTCAGATTCCTCCCTATGATTCTCAGGGATTCCTAACGCATATAAGGGGCTAATAATGAATCATGCGTGCGATTTGGCAGGCACTGGACTACGAACCGCAACTGAGGAGAACGAAGGCTCTATTGTCATCCGTCAGCGTTTTTACGTTGATGAGGTGGCCCTCACGATAGACAAGAAGCGATGCATCCTCTGTGATATTTGCACAAAGATATGTCCGAAAGAAGCAATAACTTTGCTCAGATCAGGGAATTGCGTCCACCTGAGCGTGGATCCTCAGAAATGCGTCCTGTGTGGCGCCTGTGAGCCGCTGTGTCCCACGAAGGCAGTGAGAGTTAGCGTGAACGGGGTGAATGACAACATCCTTCTCAGGGCATGTGGGCTCCCTCAAGGTTTTCCGAAAGTCAAGGTCGACAAGAGCAAATGCCCGATTGATTGCTTCAAGTGTGCAAACGCCTGTCCAGTAGGCGCCGTAAACATTGACCCAAGGCATGAACTAGCAATAGATGAGGACAATTGTCTGCGATGCCCTTGGTGTATTGACGCGTGCGACAAACAAGCAATAACAGTCAATCCAATCTTCCTTGGCACGATTTCTATAGACACATTGAGATGCAGTGAGAATTGTGATCTATGCGTGAGATCCTGTCCCACAAAGGCAATCTCAATGATGAACAATGAAGCCAGGATCAATGCGCGTTACTGCAACTTCTGTGGGGCGTGCTTGATCGCGTGCAAGGACAACGCGATCTCCATGAGAAGGTATCATGTCTTGGTCAGTGAGGGATTCTCAACAATATGGTCTTCTGCGCTGAGGAAGATAACCGACGAAAGACTAGCCACGAGGCAGTTCGACCAACGGACCAAAAAAAGGATAGTCTCTATAATAAAGGATTCGGGGTTGATCTGATTTGACTCAGATTTCTGGGGGTGAAGTGCCGAGAATAGGCGTCTTCGTGTGTCATTGTGGTAAGAACATAGCAGGAGTTGTGGATTCCGAAGCCGTGTCGAAATATGCCGGCCTACTCCCGGATGTCGCGCATTCCGTGGCTGATATATATACATGCTCTGAAGCTGGTCAGGCAGAGCTCAAAAAGGCCATTAAAGAATACAATCTGAACAGGATAGTCGTCGCGGCATGTTCTCCAAAGATGCACGAGGTGACATTCAGGGCTTGTGTTTCGGATGCAGGACTGAATCCATATCTCATGGAGATGGCGAACATAAGGGAACACGATTCTTGGGTTCATATGCGAGAGCCGGACAAGGCGACCGAGAAAGCCAAGGATCTAGTAAGGATGGCCGTGGCGAAAGCTCGTCTTCTCGAGCCCCTTGAACCGATTCTTGTCCCAGTCACGAAGAGGGCATTGGTGATTGGAGGCGGAATTGCTGGCATGAGGACCGCTTTGAACGTAGCAGAGGCTGGCTATGAGGTCGTTCTTGTGGAGAAATCGCCTTCACTTGGGGGGAAGACTCTGCTACTGGACAAAACATACCCAAAGATCGATTGCACGTGGTGTCAACTGCAGAACACGATCAACAATGTCCTCCTCAACAAGAACATAAGGCTTCTTACTCTCACTGAGGTAGTTGACATAAAGGGCTTTGTGGGGAACTTCAAGGTAACTGTCAAGAGGAGTCCTTCGTATGTCTCCGCGGATTGCA
>CAYOYV010000002.1:0-108832 GCA_964408285.1 uncultured Nitrososphaerota archaeon
GCCAGATAGGGAACTCTCACAAGCACTTCCTTCCTTTCATCAATCGGATTGTAGATTAGGAACGACCTGTTCTCGGGTGGGTATCCAGCGGCTGAATCTGGATCCAGGCAGTCCAAGTTCATGACCATCATTTCCCTGTCCTCTGCATTCGCGAGAGCTTCAAACATGAGGTATAACCAGAGGGTTTCGCCAGCCCCATATATCTGCTTACCTAGATATCCGGTCTGCTCTTCGGCCTCGAGAAGCTGTAGATTCTCAAACGGAATATAGTCGCACGGATCTCTATGCTTGAATTTTGCCTCATCTGGCAGACATGCAGGGAACATGTAGAAGTCATGTGCCCTCTGGAGGTTGATGAACCGCAGCAATGTCTCCGATGGTTCCGATCCCTTGAAAATCAGTGTCCATGGAAGTATGGAGATCACATTCTCAAACATGGCTGGATAGAGGACGGATGCACATGCCTGAACCATTCCCCTTGTGTCATAGAATTTGCTTGAGGGGAGAGCGCTTTCCCTGAACCAATAGAACATCCTGAGCTCTTGGCAGAGCAAGTATTTCATGATCTCTAGGAACCTTTCCTCTCCCGTAGTCCTCTGGACAAGGCAGGAGGCAAGTGCGCCAAACGCTAGCTCCATAGGCTCGTGGAAGAGCTTCTCCTCTGGGGCATGGTACAAGACATTTAGCGCTGCTTTCGCCTCTTCCAGCATATCAGCGTTCCCTGTGAACTTGTTTCCCAACATCATGTTGTACGCATAGAGGCCTCCACTTGCGAGGTTCGTGCCGCTCATGGATCTATCCATGCTCTCGCTGTCGAAGAACAACGGAAACAGATAGCTAGTATTCTTGGCAAGTTTCGTCGACCGTCTCATATCTGACATCACCCCCTCAAGAATGTCCTTGTTCCCGCTTAGGAAAGAGAACCACCAAAGCCTGTTAATTCCATAAAGATAGGGCCAAACATCGATAGCCCTGCCTTCGAGCCTTCTCTCCGAATATAGCTTTTCTACTGTTGATGAAAGCTTCTTCACCACATTGCCCCAGTCACCATTTGGGGGCAGCTTCGAGTAGAGAATCAATGGGTGCAGGACATCAAGGGTCTCAAAAATGCCGGGTTTTCGTACCTCGGAGAAGTTTCTTTCGGGAAACACGTCCTGCCAAGCTCTCGCGGTGTCCTTGACATACGATCTGAAACCTTCCAATCCCCCAACCTTCACCCAAGACCAATCCTTCCTCATCATGTCATTCAGACATCTTTCGGAGAAATCAGTCCATGTAGTGGCCTTCTCGGGCCAAGATGGCTTTGGCGGCACGAGGGGAAGTGCGTTCTGTATCATCTCCACTATTGATTCCTGGTCACTGCGGCCTTGAGTTCTGTAGTTCTCGTAGAGCCAATATTCGAATATTTGATCTCCTGCCGGGAAGGTCCTGCCACTGAAGCTTCTAGCCCACAGTCCAATCTTGTATCTCCTCTCCCTGTAGTCCCTCATCAATGAGCACTCATATTCAAGAAACCTGCGGAGATTTCCGGTCGACATCCAGTTCATTGACCCCATGTCGAAGTACATGATTATCTCGGCCTTCTTGTTGGCATCCCAGAAGTAGAGGCCGGGGAAATCGTTCCCCCTTGTTCCGTGACAACTTACGGTCGGATTTGAAATTTCAGTCCTGAACCACTCGAAGTGCCCTCTTTCATAAGGCGGAAGTGGCCCTAGGTCAATCAGTATCGCGGGTTCGGTGTAGCCATCATGATTGATAGACATACTTTTTGGAATCCGAACATTCACCTTTACATGGAACCAAGGGCTCGGCCTCCAAGTTTCGACCTTGGCGGCCCAGCCATATGCGAGATTCTTGCCATCGGAGTCAAGAACGCCTTCCTTTTTGCCGCTGAGCAAAATCGAGCTATGTTCCGGACTTGAATTCAACACACTACATTCGTTTGCGCACAGGTTGAAACTCGGGCCATTGACCAAGAAGTTGGTGTCTGAGGAAACCTTGATCCAGTTCCTTCCGTCGTAGACATGCGTTCCAAAAGTGTAGCCTTCATCCGATTTCTGCCTTCGGAATATGATCTTCTGAGTCTTGTTCCAAATCTCGACGTTCTCAGGTGAGGAGATGACGCCACAATCACTCATGCAGTAATTGTGAATCTCCCCTGATTCTTAAATCTTGATGGCAAGCGAGACGCACTGAAGGGTTCCACCGATGCCCGGCCGTCATCTGTTGAAGCACAATTAGCTGTTTCGCCAATCGCTCATATGTAACGCCGGAATTGCCTAGGGACGGATTCCGTTGTGCTTTCCCGAAGACATCAACCTCCGATTTCAGACGAGTGTCCTCCAACAATGGTTCCTACGGCCGGCGCTAGGAATTCGGGATTTGCGTCCTTGGACCTTCAAGCTCCTTTTTATTAGCCGTTTCAGCGCAGTTCTTCTGGGCTGCAGGGAGAATGGAAAAGATCGAGAAGGTAAGAATCAGACGACCATTCGACAGGGTTCCATATCCTCTTCTTTGGGCTTTGCTATTGGATGGCTTGGATCTGGCCTCCAATTCCATTGCAGTGTTCCTCGGGTTCATCTTCATTCCTCTCGGCATATTGCCAGATGCGGGAGTAGACATTGTTCAAAGCGTGTTGTCTGCGCTGATCTTCGAGACCCCATTGATTCCACTATTGCAGTTGGTGGACTTTGCGCTAATACCCCCTTTCGACCTGATTCCTTCTAATACTTTGGCTATTCTCGCCGCAGAGCATCCTGGTTTTTTCAAGCTTCTCCGTAGAGAGCCTTCATCCAAGTGAACAACGAAAAGAATCGGGATATTAGGGATCGGGGGCAAGCAGGTGATGGGCGTGGGACCTTAGACTTATGTCCTGCAAGCGTCTTGAGTCAGGGGTGCCATTCAACTGTGCCGAATTCGTATGAAGATCTAGTGAACATCTCTGGACCATTGGACCTTTCCCCATATCAGGCGCCTCCTATTACCAGACTCAAGGACCTCCACATTGGGACTGAAATCGTTTCTCAGGGAAGAGCCCAATCAGCAATCGTGATACCTGAGAAAGGCATCTATGACGAATTCGCACTTGAAATAGTCGATGAAATTCGGAGGACGACAGGTGTGACAGTGAAGTTGGTGCGCGACTCAGAAGCGACTCTGCCATTTGACCAAAATCTGATCATAATCGGCAATCGCTCGACGAACAAGGTCATTGAGCAACTGTACAACTTCTACTACACATATCTTGACCTCAAGTATCCGGGCAAAGGCGGTTATGACATCAGATCCCTGCATAATCCATTCGGGAACGGGTTCAATGCGCTCCTCATAGGCAGCAGTGACAGAGATGGGATGGCAAAAGCGACGCGCAAGTTCACCGAGCTGATCCGCGCGAATGCGATGGCGAACGAAATCACACTCGGTTGGGTCATGAAGGTGAAACTGGGTGAAGGAATGACTCCACCTGCCGATGCGAAGAATCTGAAGGCTTGGGAGGATTTCAAGATCGGTCCAAAGGGTCTCTTCTTCGGGTGGAATACCATGAGTTGGAATATGGCGCTCTACTACATGACTGGTGAAGAGAGATTCGCGCGGGGGTTCATGCGTCTCTGCTTCCCAGACGAGAAAACCATGGAGTACATATGGGAGGTTGAAGGTGGAGGTATCGAGGAGAAGAAGCATCCTCTATCGAATTGCTATCATTATGAGGCGCATATCTCGATCCTCTTGTGGGATCTTATTGAGGAGAGCCCAGTCTTCACCGAAGAGGAACGCCTTCGGATAACTAATGAATTCTCCGATCAACTTAAGCATTGGCAGAGCGAGTGGTGCTACACTGGCAAGCGTTATAACGATCCGAACGTTGTTGTTGGAGCCAGGCACGACGAGTACGCTGCGCTCTCGCTATACTGCCTCGCACACTATTTCTGCACATACTACCCGCACATCGTTTGGCAGAGGAACCTTGAGGCGGCCGAGCAATTCTTCGACTCATTGGGCCATTCGATCAATGTCACGGGTGAGATGGATCACCTACCTTGGTTTGCGACTGGCATCGAACCAATCATGTCGTACATGTTGATCAGCGGGGACAGGATACCTCTTCAAAGCGGAGCCCTGCATACCCTTCTCAGTTCATATGACGCCTTGGTCACTGGGGAGCGCGATGACGAGTACCTGCAATCACAATCGCTGTCGTTTGCGCACAAGGCTGCCTATCTGGCAAAGGACAACCGTTTCATCTATTACCGCAACCTCACAAGCCTTGACACGAATACATTTCGAATTGGCCAGTCTTTCTACCCAGAAGATGACACCGAGCGTATGCCAGTTGAACTCTCAAACAGAATCACAGTAGCCCCTGCTTCGTTTGAGCTCTGGAGTGTCCACACAATGCCCATGTACCCTCACTACTTGCCAGTACCGATTCCGGTTCCCTACGAGAGGAGCCACCAGTTCCTTAGCTATCGAACTGGACCTACGGGGAATGACGACTACCTGATGATCGATGGATTTCTGGCAGGAGTTCGTAACCCCTACCACTGCCTCGCCATTTACCAACTTCGGATCAAAGATAAGACGCTGCTTCTCGGCCTCGAGAATCAGCTGATCGTTCGTCAGGGGGGCATCACTGAACCCTCAATTCCCATCGCATCAGCCGTGAAAGAGAGGGTAGCGTCTGGAAATGTGGCCCACTTGGAACTGGAAGTACCAAACTTCTCGCACGGCAGTTGGGTTCGGAGAATACTGCACGTCCCAAGAAGATGGACGCTTGTGATCGATGAGATCATGCCCCGTGATGACTACCGCGATCTCGATCTAATCGTTCGGTGGCAAGTTCCCTCCATGCCGAGAATTGCGGAGGAGGGATGGATAGAATACCAAGTGGGCGATGCAAACGCTGCAATCATCCCATGGGTGCACTCAGATCTGCACGTGGACCAGAAAATCGTGGAATGTTCCACCCGCTACAACGCAAAGAAGGATAGCGCTATCCGAATAGCGACCCTTGTTGGCACGCAACCAACCGATGGAATCTTGATGTGCTCGAAGCTAACAGATTCAACTGCTTTCGTGGAATCACCGGGTCCGACCTTGGTGGCGATAGGCACTTCACAAATGCTGGAGGCCACTGTGGTCATCGAAGCGGACGTCACAGTTGTGGATCAGGATTTCGTGTATACTAATAACGCAACAAGGATTGTCTTTGGTGCGCCTCTTCTCGAGTCGAACAAACCTCTCACTATCTCTTGGTCGATGACGGATGATGAGATTAAGGTCTTCTGTCCCGAACAAGCAGCCCTCGGACTCAGCGTCTCATCAGGCGGCGCGCTGAGGGTTGACGGAAAAACGGCAGATGTCACGCATACGGCTGGAGGGCTGGTTTGGATCCGTCTCGACCGCGGAGATCACATCATTAGAGGTGCCAGAGCAAGAGAATCGAATCCCTTCCTATCAATCCTGGGCCAACTCAGGACAAAGATAACAAGGCCGCTGATGAAGGTAGATATGGATCAGCGATTCTCAGCTCTTCCTCAGCTCAAATCTGTCTTCTCGAGGCAGATCGATGAACCTCTGAAGCGAATCATCGCGGGACCCGACGGCGATGGAGAAAGCCAAGCCATCATTATCTCGAGGAAAAGTGCGTACATGCTGTCTCCGGATGGAGGAACAAGTAAGATCGCAGAACTAGAGGCGGATATCATGTCTGCAGCATATTGGCCAGAAGCTAGTCTTCTTCTGCTAGGCGGATCAGATGACCTTGTATATGCCTTCGATCCCTCAGGCCTCCTGAATTGGAGTTACCTTTCCGTCACTGCGCCGGAACTGGGAGGAACTATGCCTGCTATCTGGCTCAAGAAAGGCCTGCCCGGGATATCGGGTCTGGCTACGGGGAGGCTGATCGGGGAGGAAACCCAGGCCTTCGTTGGAAGTGCATGCACAGTCGAGATCGTCAATGCATCTGGCCAGCTTATTAGACGCCTGCCGAGCTTCTTGGGAAGCAGCTATGCAATGGAAGTCCTGGCAATGCCTGACGGATCGCGCAGGTTACTCATATCGAAGTGGCCGAACAGTGTCAATAGCATAGGTGTCGTTGACATTAGGGATTGGTCTATCACCCAAGACTTCACCGGCAAGCACAACTTCACTGGATTACCTACTGGTCATGTGAAGGTACCGGAATGGCATAACATGCAGACATCGCACATCATAGTGACGGACATCAACGGAGACGGAAAGCAGGAGGTCGTTCTCGATATAAATGGGGCTTGGAACAGGGTCTGTGCCTATGACTGCATCGGCGAGCCGCTCTGGTCCGTCAGCTTTGGACCCGGATTAACCTTTCCCGATCACCTAATCAAAGGATTCTGGCCAAAGTCCCATATGATCGGTCTTCACGTGGCTGACATAGACGGCGATGGACTGAAGGAAAGCGTGGTTGCTACCGCAGAGGGAACGGTCAACGTCATCGGGGAGGACGGGAGGCGCAAGTGGTATGTACAGCCGGGTCGCCTAAGAAGTATGGGGGTCATGCCCACTCCCCAAGGCTTCCTCGTCCTCGCTGGACGAGAGGATGGCCTAGTTGTTGCCTTTGACCCTCTAGGGAAGCCAATCGCTCGGGCCGAGTTCGGTCAGCCGGTCGTAGCGATTCATCCCTTTGGGAAAGCCAGCTCCAAGGTTGCCATTGGCACTGCGGACTCTAGGATCACAGTGCTGAATCTATAAAGCGCCTCCACTGATCGCACCAGTCACTCATGCGTCCCAGTCCTGTACCTTCATGAGTCTCTTTGTGAGCACGGGATCTTAACGATGGTCTGGAGAAAATGATTGGATTAGATCAAAGCTATGAAGTAAGAGAACGCATTCACTCGCCAGGAGGAACGTACACGAAAGATATTTCTCAGTCCGACTAGCCTTCCATGAAATCAAATTCAACTTGTCCTTCTGTTGTCCGTGTCAAAGCAGATGATATGGCCGTGCGACTTAGTAAGCTAGTCTATCTTTATGGCTTCGCCCTTGGTCTTTTCTTCCTTCTTCGGGAGAATGGTCTCCAACACCCCATTCTTGTATGAGGACCTTGCCTGCCTATGATCCACCAAAACCGGGAGGTTTATGACCTTGTGATATTTCCGTTGCGGCGTATCAACGGAGACTGCAAGGCTGTCTTCAGTCGCCTGAAGCCTTATGTCATCCTTCGCTACGCCCGGCAGCTCTACAATGACCTTGATTTCTCCATCCGTTTCCACCACATCCACTAGGGGTTCTCGCTCTCCCGTGAAATCCAGCCTTCGTTTCCCAAGCTCCATCCTAGGCTTCACGTTACCGAATTCTCTGACCTCTGGTTTGCCGTCAGGACCAACGGTAATGCTGTATCCGTACACAAATGGCCCCCATTCTTTTACCTTGGAACCGTCTGGAAGCACCCTTTCACGTACAAGGTCCTTCGGAAGCGCTTTGGGAAATTCTCTTGAGCCTTCTCCCATCAGCTCTTCCATCTCCTTCAAGATCTCCTCAAAATCCTCAAAGAAAGAGCCTCTGAAGGGCCATCTTCTCCTTCTGGGCCTCTCCCATCGATCTTCGTCCGACATATTATACCACCGTTATAAAGGTGCGAATCTATAATAAAAACATTACTCAGGAAATCTCCCTTCCGGCAACCCTATGGGCTGACTTTGCTACGGGGATTTCAGGCTTCCTTCGTCTTCTCCTTCCGAATCGGGAAAATCGTATCTGTACCGAGGTAGGAATTGAGTGAGTCCGAGGTCAGAAGGAGAAACAGATTGTCAAACGCCAATATTATTGTAGCGAGAGGCAGAAGATAGATCAATGTACGGGTGAACAGGCTGGTCATGCTTGCGTCTGGACTGATCGGCGAAGGACTGAAGACTATCTGCTGCATGAAAGGCACTAATTCGTAGACTATGAATATCGTCCCAAATACTCCACATACTGTGAAGGTGAAGATAGATAGGAAAAGGCCAGGATAGCCCCGTATCCTATCGAAAATAGTCAGGACTATGAGCAAAAGCAAGGCCAAGAGCAAACCTTCCACCATGGCGTGTTTGAGGCCCTCGACAATGGCATAGGTTGCATCCTTCGATTCCAAGGCTCCTGAGAATAGCGCTCCCCTGAGAAACCAATACAGAAGCCAAGATCCTGCCATTAGGTGCGTATTGTCGACGACTTTGGTCAGATCTCCTGGTTTCTTATCCGGCATATTCTCACTTACTAGGGGGAGCAAGGCATGATATATGATTAGCGCGTCCGCCATCCGAACAGAGGCAATCTTCAATAGCTTGCTGCTGTACAATAGAAGAAAGTATGGCGAGGGGGGAATCGAGTAGCTTCCAAAGAGCCGTGGTCAGCTCATTGCAGAACCTCTTGGTTGTCGCCCTTTTTGTGTTCGGTTTTGCAACTCTCGCCACGGGATTCCTGTTGTTCAATCCTGGTTTCGTAGCGATCGGTCTGACGCTAATCTTCCTCAGCTGGTATCAAAACGAGCAATACCTTAAACGAAGGACCGAAGCAAAAGAACCGAAGCCAACTTTGTCAGCCCCTTCAAGACCTGGCTTCCTCAAGGGACTTGTTCTGGACAGTAGCACTCGCCACCCAGTATCCCAAGCCAAGGTTACGATTTCCGGTCCAACGACAAAGGTGGTTCATTCTGGAAACGACGGCTCCTTCGAGTCAGGAGAGTTGACTCACGGACAATACAGAATCCTGATCGAGAGAGAAGGATACTCCACAGCCACTTGGGAAAAGGGAGTCATATCAGGCTTCACATCCTCATTTACCTATTTCGTCTCATCCTCAAACAAGAAGGGTCAAGATCAATGACCTCCCCGAACTACTTGAGCTGCAAGATATGCTCCCCCACATATTTGCCATAACCAACAACTAGACATTCCTCTGGAATGAAATGTAATTCGGCTTGAATCCGAAGCTCCGGTAGAACTTCACAGCAGGCTTGTTCGATGCCAGGGCTTCAACTCGTATTGTTCTGATTCTCCTGGCCTTGAACCAGCCAAATGCCTGACGCATTATCTTCCTACCGATTCCCTGGCCCCTCCACCTATCAACGACATAGATCTCGTTGATCTCCCCATAGCTGCCCCCTTGGAAGAATTCATTTCGATGAATTTTCAACCAGGACCAAGCTACCACTTCACCAGATATCTCCCAGACGAACATGCCATCTTTTCCGGCCAAGTATTCGCTCCGTAGTCCCGTGATGTAAACAGGGGAACCATCCTCCTTCGACCTTCTGAGCGATTTGAGGTACTGATCCTTCGACATGTACCTCGGCCCTGTGTTGCTTATCATGATATCCTCATGGAACCTCACGATCAACCTCGAGTGATCTCTCCATGAGAATCTTCTTTTAACTAACCTGGACATGTGTGAGCCCCCTGAAACGAGACATCTCCAATCCACCACGAAGGTCGATCTTTCATCGTAGTCTTGCTCTGATTCATGGTAATCCCTACTATGGATCAAGCTGGACTTTCAGATTTGCGTATCCTTGGTCTGCCTCTACTTTCCATTTCGGCATGCTTTTTGGTACTATCCGGTCAATATCTTGAAGACTATGATGATAGTCGAGAAAAGCACTATTACTGCGCCGCCGACTATGCCAAGAATCGCTTCTGCGAACCTGCTCGTGAGATAAGCGTTGTAACCAACCCACAGATACGCGCTTCCAATGAGCATTGAGAGAAGGTTGAACCTTACGGATTTTAGTAGCATTATTCGGAAGGCGTCTCCTGCTCTTTTAAGTCTCCCGTTCATAAAATCTGTATTTCGTCTGAATGAGAAATCGACCGGGACCAGCACACTTTGCCTTCAATGACTTCAGGTTCTGCTAGCGGCATGACGAACTCAACCGCACAGGGCATAGTATCTGCCAAAACGACAGTATCGCCCTACTACTGACCTAGCATTCTATTGGATAGCCACCATATTTCACGCCGAAATTGACGATACTCCTTATGTTTGCTAATGGCGTATAGGCGTGAATGGAGTCGGACGAGCTTAAGATGAACCCTCCCCCTCGAGCAGCTGCCCCTATGGATTCCCTGATTTCCCCCTCGATACGGTCTGTTGTTTCAAATCGGACTGTGTCAGGATCTATGCCTCCCTTCAGGCATACCCTGTCGCCGATGGTCAGCTTCATCTGTTTGAAGTCGTTGCCGAATCGACTGGGGGCGATAGTCAGTACATCTGGTTGGATCTCCTTGAGTCCTCCAAGGAGCTTCATAAGGTTCCCGTCATCATAGTACTGGAAAATGCCGCCCATTGCTTTCACCAGATCTCGGTTTGACTTGATCATCGGCTTGAACAGCCCATTCCATATGTTTGGATTCCACCCTGCACTTGCGCCTCCCATGTAGTTTCCGTGGAATATGATTTCGGCGCCCCTCTCAAGGAGTGACCTTGTCACAGCAAGCGAGTGTTCGAAGAATATTCTCAGCAGGATCTCTAGGATCTCCCTCTGTCTGTAATACGCGATAATCCCTTCGCGTAGTCCGACTGCGTACAGCATCTGATCTATCGGGTTCACTATATAGGCGATCAGACCATCTCTGCCTAAGTATCTGTTCGCTTGGTCAATCTCACGCTCGTCGACTCCGTCAGGATCAGGAAGTATGAACCTGATCTTCTCAGCGTCCTGAGCGGTCTTGACAAGCCTTTCTACAGTGAAGGGAACAGCATCTGGAAACCAACTAGGCGGGCATGTGCTATTCCAGCTCTCTCTCATTTTTGCGAGCTTGTCCGGCTTCGGAACCTTGATTCTGTCTCGTAGAATTCCTTCGGGTGTCTTGATGGTTCTTGTCACAATTTCGTACTCAAGATCAAATTCATGAACTTCGACTTCGACTGAGACCCCCTGAAGTCCCGGCGGTACGTGTGATGTGGGCCAGAAGCTGGGAAGAATGGGAATGCCCTCGAGGCCAGGCGGTGGGACTCCCTCAACATACGGATCGAAGCCGAATTGCTTGAACATTTCGTATTCTCGCTTCCAATGAGGTCCGTCTTGTGGACGAAGCCATGGGACGAGCCTAGCGCCAATTCTTGGGGCAACTGGCACCCTGTCTGGCTCCTCGTGATGAATCGCCTTAAGCAGTCTATCCCTTGAGTCCATCGCCTTGGACTATCGGGCATGACTGAAAAGCTTTGAGAGTTATCTCGTTGTACGCCGCATGAGAATCTAGCAATTACAGATTATGGTTTGCCCTTGGGATGATGGCAGCTTCAGGCTATTCTCACTTCGTCTCCGTTTTCTCCTGTTGGTCGGAACCTGGCGAAGTTGGCGCTTCTGGTCCCTGTGGCTTTGGAGGTGACTCCCCTATCACTTTTTCTATCTCTTTCTTTGTTTCATCCTGAAGCTTTCTGATTTCGTCCAACTTCTCCTGGACTTTTGTAAGCCAATCCTTGCTTGACTCAATTCCTCTGTGAGCAAAGAAAGCGATACCCTCATTTCTGCTCCTGAAAACGCCTGCATCCACAAGTGCGTCGATGAGGCTAAGATCCGCTTGGGGCAATCTCACCGAAGACACTATTGCTGATGGCACCCCGGTCCATGCTTTCGACAATGATTCCTCAATCAAGTGTCCAACGTCTGGTATCCTTATCTCGGGTATTCTGATCTCTGGAACTACAACATTCGACCTCATCGTGAAGTGGCCTGGAGGTCGGGGTGGAATCACGTAGGCCCTCCCTTCCCTAAGCCTCTCCTTGATCCTCTCCTCGGTTTCCTCGACCCTGTCTGTGAATGAGTCAATCCTGTCCTCAATTTCATCAAATCTATCGTCGAGATAGTCCTTGGCATCTTGCAAATCGTCTTGAAGGTCGTCAACGAGATCCTCATCCTCAGATGAGGGCAAGTCGTCGATCCTACCTTCGAACTCATGCAATTGACGTCTCAGAGCCTCCTTTATTGCCCCTCTCTCATGCTTGATTGTCCTCACCATCCCCTTCAGAGCAGCTATGTCCTGCCAGAAGTCCTCTCTGCCCTTCTTTTCCTGCAACCTAGTCTCAAGTGTGGCAATCGTTGACTCCTCTGCAGCAATGAGATCTGAGATCTTGGTCGCAGCTCTATCGATCTCCTGTCTAAGCCTTTCCAATTCCTCTCCCAATGTACTGGAAGACATAATGTAACGATACAATACAATGCCGGTATTTAAGCCTATGCCCGTCAATGAACGGAAGCGATTCCAGCCCTCTCCAAGCCGATTGGGGCAAGAGTCGAAGCTGCTGGCCTCCAGCTCTGTTCAGCTTAGGTGGCATGGGATTCTTTCCACTTCAAGTCAACAGCCTCGCAGCCATAGACCAGATCTCTTCAATGGCAGAAAAAGGTTCACGTGCCCTCGTTCGAGAAGCCCCCGGAAGTCGCCGCCTCTCTCGATATGGCAGATTCGCTGTGAAGTATGGGAAAGATTAATTCCGGCACGAAAAGAGGAGGTTTGGTACAATGACCCATTGGTGGGAAAAAGAGCCCTTGAGGATCATCGAGATCTGCAATGCGCTTGATCTGAATGCTATTGCCCCTCGCCAGGAAATTGACGCGGTGTTGAGACTCGGAGGAAATGCCCAGCATTTTCACTGCATGAATCAGGTTGGAGGACTCGATGACACCGGATTTTACTTCAAGACGAGCATGTCAAGGCGTGATAATCAAGATAGGCTCGGGGCGTACCTTCCTCTTGCTCACCGTAAGGGAATCAGGGTGATCGTTTACTTCAACGTGCATTGGTACACGCGTGAATTCGGTAAGCAGCACCCGGATTGGCAGCAAATAAAAGAGGGAGGAAATCCCATTGACGACGTATATACCACAGGCACATCATTCTGTGTCAATAGTCCGTATAGGGAATGGGTCTTCCAAATAGTTGAGGACCTGTGCAAATATGAGCTCGATGGTATCTTCTATGACGGTCCGGTTTTCTTCGATTCTACATGTTACTGTGGGTCGTGCCAGCGATTATTCATGGAAAGGACTGGACAAGATCTCCCGCTAAAATCAAATCGCACCATGGCGCTTTGGAGGGAGATGATTGAATTCCAGTCTGATTCCATAGCTAGGTTCTTGGCCGACTCGAATTCGATCATAAAGAAGGCGAATCCAGAGATCCTATTCTGCATGAACGGAAACAGCAACTGGCCACATTGGCCGAGTGGAAGAGACAACCATAAGATAATCTTGCACACGGATTTGCTCGGCGCCGAAGGAGGTTTCATCTACGGTGATCTAAACCAGACTCCAATCTATAAGCCAGGCATAGCGGCCAGACTTCTAAGGAACCAAGCTGGCCACAAACCTGCCTTGGTGTTTGATTGTGCCGGGCATAAGCCTTGGTCTTGGTATTTGCTCCCGCGCCGAGAAATCGAAATATTACTCGCAGAGACCTTGGCAGGCGGGGCCAATTTCTGGATTCCCTTCTTCCCAAGTGACCTTTCTCAGCCTGAATTGGCAACCGTCGCCGAGTACTGCAGACTGGTAAAGAAACATCGTGAAGCGTTCTTCAATACTGAATCCTTGGCCAAAGTGGCCCTTCTGTGGCCTTCGACCTCAGCTGAGGTATATGAGGGATCCTCTGTCCCGCTGACTGATTTCACAAAGGAGATGCACGCGAAAGCCATTGGCGACATCGCACAGGAGTTCCTCGGTTTCTACGAAGGTCTGGCCAGGGCTCAAGTTCCGTTCGACGTGATAGACGAGCAGAACTTCTGTGATCTGTCAAAGTACGACCTCCTGATATTTCCGAACGCCGCAGCTCTGTCGAAGGACTCGTGTCAAGACCTCAGGGATTTCGTCAGAACTGGTGGGAACGTCGTCGCAAGCTTCGAAACATCGCTATACGATGAATACGGGAAACGACAAGAAGATTTCCAACTATCTGATGTCCTAGGGGTGAATTTCAACCAGAGAGTATTTGGCCCGATGAACTGGGATTATGTATACCTTGATCTCGAGAGGAACTCGAAATTCCTCAATGGTCTGACAAAGGACTTAGTGCCAGCGCCGCTCTACGGCATTGAAGTCCGCCCCACAGTCTCGACAGTTCTATCGCGCTATTGCTCGAAATTGATCGGATGCTATGATCACACTCCTCAGATCTCCGCCATGCCATTCTTGGTCTCCAACAAGTACGGCAAGGGCCAAGCGGTCTATGTGGCAGGTACCTTTGGAATATCGGTTGCGAATTTCAGGTTCCCGGAGTACCTTACTATGGTTCGCAACCTTGCCTCGGCATTGAGTAAGAGCACGGTCAAGATATCGAACGCCCCTTGGATCGAAGTCAGCCTAAGACGTGCTAACAATGAGATTTTTCTCCATCTGATCAATCAAACCTGTGGTCTGAAGAGGCCGATTACGCATGTTCAGCCAATGGCCAATCTGTCCATAGAACTGCCAAGAATACGGGCTCAAGGGGCGCGGGCGTTGATCTCGGATAGGAAATTAGCTGTTCGGAAATCAAAGGACGGAACTTCCGTCGTTCTGCCATCGATCGAGGAGTATGAGGTCATTGCTCTAAAGCTTAAACACTCAGCAAGCTCATCGGTCGCTTGAAGTCGCGTTTTGAGATACTCCAATGAGGATATTTGGGAGTTCGTTGGAGAGGAATTCGATGAAAAACTACCTCGTAGGACTGCGATATTGATAAAGGAAGAGGACTTCTGTCTGCCGTTTGCCTATCCGTCCGACTTTGGAAGCATTGGTTGGCTGCTCGACAATCGAGATGAAACGACATATGATGAGTCGCCGATTGCATCGATAAGATTCGCTGAATATTCGTATCCTGATCTGACAGGGAAACGGTTGGCCAAGAACACCTTCTACTTCAATTCGATGAGATACTACCCTTCCCTTGCAAGAAGGGAGATCGTCTTCTCTAACCTAGGCTTGGAAGTCTCGGAGCAATTCGCCCAGATCGCTGATGGAGGCGGATTCGTCTGGATGCTTGACCTCTCATCGCGCAGCCATGTTCCTTACCTGCTTGAGAAGCGATTCTATACTACAGTCTCGCTGCGCGATCCGAAGGCCCGAATAGAGAAAATGCATCACGCAAAGGTCATGCGGATTCACATCGGCAAAAAGAACTTGTTCATCGCGTCCAACCATGAAGCTCATGGCATATACGCCTCTGTCGAAGAGTGTATGGATGACTTGGAGAGAGGAAGGCTTTCCAATGGAGAAGGCAGAGGAAGATATCTCATCTTCGAGAACAAGGTGAGCCTGAGCAGTAGACAGAAGGAGAGGATTGCCTTTGGGCTGTCATTTCGATCCTCCAAGAAGGCGATTCTTGGATTGAAGATAGGGGATCCGCGTGAAGGAATCAAGAGGAAGTGGAACCGTTGGTTCGCGGATCTTCCGAAGATGGATTTCGATTCTGAAGAAGAACGTAAGGCCTATTACAAATGCTGGTGGACAATCAGGCTCAATTACTATAGGCATCCTCGTTGGGGCAAGACAGTGATTGAAGCGCTTCCTGTCTATCGCGGTTACTGGCAATGGGCTCTGCCGGCCGTTGAGTGGCATTCTGTTCTCAATCCTGAGATAGGCCCAGCTTTTGTCAAGACCCTTCTTGACCTTTTCCTACGATACCAAAGAGATGACGGCTACGTTACGCATGCCATCTATCTGAATGAGAAGGAACCGGGAATGGAATGGGGGAAGAAAAACATCATTCAGACTCCCCACATTCCTTGGGTCGCCCTAAGGTACTATTATGCCACTGGGGATCTAAGAAGCCTGAGAAAATGGTATCCCCGGTTAGTGAAATACTACAGATACCTGAACGAATCGAGAGACAACGGATTCCTCGGGCTCCATCTGTGGGCCATAATCGCCTCATTCGATACTGGATTGGACACAACATCCGCGTTCCAGAAGGTCACCTATGGAGAAGACGGAGAAAGGGAGAATTTCTGTTATCCCGCGATATTCGCCTCCGAGAGATGTCGCTTCGAGCAATCAATGGCCAATATTGCCAGTGTATTACAGAATATGGATGACGGGTTCTGGAATCAGGAATCCGAGATCACCAGGGGTGCCATGAATCACTATCTTTGGGATGAGAAGAAGCATTGGTATGGGGTCCTTCACGAGAATAGATCCTTGGACACAAGAGTAGGAGTAGATGGCCTATTCCCCTTCGCGTACGCGCTAGTCGACAAGGAGCGAGCAATGCTCGCAAAGACGAACTTCCTTAAGCTGATTGGGGATTTTGGTGTGTTTACCGTAGCACCAGACGAACCAGCATTCGAAGAAGAAACGTATTGGAGGGGCCCAGCTTGGAGCAAATCGTGTTCATTGGCAATGGCGACAGCGAGGAATTACTATCCAAAGCTGCTCGCTAGCATCAAGGATGGCTTGATAAGATTCCTCCTTGAATATCCAAACGTCTGGGAGTGCATGAGTGCAAGGACAGGTAAGATCGCTCGCGGGGATGTTGGGATAATGTCAACGCCTGTTGTTTCCTCAAACGTAGGCGCCGGAGAAGCTATCGGAGCGTTTCTTATCTATCATGGCATCAATGTCTTCTCGATAAGTCCAGAGACAGGAGTCTCGGGAAGAAAGCCAATGGCAGATGCTAAGTCGGGAGGCAAATCGATGTGAAGTCAGACCATCTGAAGCACGGCAAGCAACCCGAAAGTGACAATTGAGCCGGCGATTAGACCCAAGGATGTGTAATGCTCATGTCCCAATATTTGCTGGTACTCTTTTCGGTCTTGACCACCCCGATGGCGTCTTCGGTGAGGCCTGCGAACGAAGCTCTTTCCCGTCGGAATCAATTCATCTATCGTTATGAAAACCATCACTCCAGCCGCAAAGGCTAGGCCAATCGGGACTAGATCAGGGAAATGCTCTAAGAAAAGCACACTGATCAAAGCACCCAAAGGTTCAGCCAATCCAGAGCCAACCGCCCACATCAACGCGGTTAGTCTAGAGGCTCCCGCTACATAGATCGGGAGAGCCGTCGCCATTCCTTCGGGTATGTTATGAATGCCTATAGCAATGGCCAAGAGCAACCCGAGTTTGGGCATGTGTTCATAGCCCATAGCTACAGCTAAGCCCTCTGGGAAATTATGTAGAGAAATGCCTATCGCTATCAGGATGCCCGCCCTGAACAGCCTTCCATCGATCACCCCCTTCTCAATCACAGCAAACCTGGTATGAGGCAACAGAGAATCCAACGTGAACATCGTTAACGAACCTCCCACGAAACCTGCTGCTGCCACTAGTATGCCCGAAATCTCTATTGATTCTATCATCAATTCCAGAAAGGAGAGCAATAGCATTATGCCAGCAGCAAAGCCCATGCAAAAGGCACAGAAGCGCCTGCTTGGCCTCCTTAACAGAACTAGAAGTCCGCCCAGTCCAGTGGCCAAGCCGGCTAGACCGCTCAGAAGCAGGACTTCTATGACATGACTCTCCATTACCTCTTCATCTCTGAGGCCAACTAACGGACGCCAATTGAGATATTTATCCCTACTTCTGAATTTTGGGTCGTTGCCGGTGATTCTGGCAATTCGTGAGAATGCAAGGTCGCCACGCGTGAATCACATATTTCTTCGAGAGACCGTCAGGTGGTTTGTCATCTACCTGCTACGTTGCTAGTGCTCCATCGTCCGAAGCCCTGTTCCGTTTTCTCATCCCCTGGAAGTAGCTCGTCATAACAGCGTGCAACCTTTTTGAAAGCCTGCGCGTATTCGGATATTATCTCCGGTCTCTGCCGTTTGAACCAAGGAATCCTGAACACCCTGTAGTTGATGTCTTCGGAGACTGGCAGGGATCCTTCAGGTTCTCGTATGTCGAATGCTGACTTGAGATTAGCTATCCTTGTCGGCTTTCCTTCATTGTAGATATCGGTTTCCCTGAAAACAGGATGTGTGTGTAAAGGAAGATTACATCCTGGATAGCAGGAGAGTACTCCTTCTGCCCTTACCGCCTCGCAGAATCGACCAACGGAAAGGCCTCCCAGTTCCTCTGGACAATAGAGTCCAACTGGACTATACCAGCCTCCCTTCGTCATCATTGAATCCCGTGGTGGCCTGTGCCCTCTCATCCCCGGAGCCCCCTCAATTAGATCCCAGAAATGATTCATTGCCCTGTCTATCTCTGCCATTCGCGCAGGATAGTGCCTTAGTTGGACCCGTCCCACAGCTGAAGTCAGTTGGTGCATCCTGTACTTGTAGCCTCCCCAAGGCAATCCAGATGCCTTCTTCAGATCTTCGAACGTGATCTCTGACCCATGCCTTTCGTAATGTCCGAACAACACTGCCCGCTCATACAGCCTCCTGTCATTCGTGGCAAGAATCCCACCTTCACCGGTAGCAAGTGATTTCCCAGACATAAGCGAGAAGGCAGAAACATCTCCGAATGTTCCAACCATCTTCCCCTTGTACATACTTCCGTGTGCATGTGAGCAGTCCTCGAGAACCTTGAGATTGTGTCTGCCGGCCACTTCCATTATCTCATCCATGTCTGCCGGATAGCCGAGATAGTGAACTACGACAATGGCCCTTGTCCTCTCTGTAATCCTCTTCTCAAGATCTTTCGCATCTATACAAAGCGTTCTGGGATCGATGTCGGCAAAGACCACTGTTCCTCCAAGTGAGTAGACCGGTAGACAAGAAGCCCAATAAGTTATGCTGGGGCAGATTATTTCATCTCCATGTCCGATACCAAGGGAAAAAAGGGCGCTATGTATTGCGGCTGTTCCGTTGTTATGTGCGAGAGCATACTTAACTCCTAGCCAGTCGGCAAATTCCTGCTCGAATTTCTGAGTGACATCTATCCCAGACATCTTCCCCGCTCGAAGCACCTCTAGGACTGAGTCCTCATCCTCCTTCGTTATTATTGGCCAATCGAAGACATCTTGCCCATCGGATTTGACCGCCTTCGGTCCTCCAAGAAGCGCCAGTTCACTTGTCATTGTACCAGGTTGGAATGCTCCAGTACATATATTCTTGACGGAATGCCATCATAAATGCCGCATTAATCAGACGGTAATCAATGCCTTCGCGGACACATGCGGCGATGTCCACACCGAAGTCGGGAGACTAGAGTTTTCTGGACAGGGCGTTGCTCAAGACACAATCCTCTATTGCCTTGACGACCCTTACGGGTTCGATCATCGCCTCCCCGGACAAGGGCCATTGTCTTTTATCGAGCATCTCCTTTATTTTCAGCATTCCCTTCTTGTAACAACCCTCCATGTCGACCTTCTTGAAAAAGTAGGACTGCTTCGTCAATCCCTGAATTGCGAAGATATATGGCATTATGGGCGCCATCTTGAGATCCGCCAACAGGTGCTCATGCATCACTGTCGCAGCTATATCCCATTCCTTGGCTCTCGCGACGACCTCGATGGAGCCACAGCCTGCCACTTCATTTAGTATCTCAGATAGATGAATTCCGTAGAAGACTAGCCCACCGTATTCGCTTTTCACATCTGCTGGGCCTGAGGCCGACATGAAGATTGGTTCCTCCCTCGAGAAAATGCTCCTCAGCTCCTGGACTGCATCTGTGAATCTGAGAGTTGAGAAGCTCGTGAATGGAATACCCATGTCAACGGCCATCTTCACCATCCTCCTTGCTTCATCAACAGTTGAAGCTAGGGGCTTGTCCACGAAAACGGGAATTCCGCTTTCGATGAATGGTCTAGCGTACTCCAAATGCAGGCCGCCATGCCTGAACTCTATGAAAGCAATGTCGATTTCTCCTATCATCTGGTTCGGGTCGGACACAATTCTCGCGATCTTCCCCTTCTCCGCGACTTCCTTTGTCCTGTCATCGTCAAGGCCGAAAATGTGCGTGGCCTTGAATCCAGGAACGTGATTGATCTGATCAATTCCATTGGCAATCTGAGAGAATGTTATGGCATGCGAATTGTCGGATCCAACGAGACCAATTCGATATTCCATCGGCTAGCTAGATTTGACAGATTCATAACCTTTCTTGTGGAAGTCCTCTCGGGCAGATCGCCATATGAGACCCCTAATCCTCCGGCAACGCTTGATCAGCCGACTGCCTCCTGATGAATTCGTCAGAGGGCAGTACTCTGGCAGTGTAATCAGGATCAACCATATGGGATCTGTGCTGACCTACGTTTTGTTCTCTTGGATGCCAAGCCCGAGCAGATCTGAGGCATTCTTCCAGAGTATCCTTTCCTTTATCTCTTCTGGCTCCCGCAAGTGCTTCACCTTTAGAATCGCAGGTGTCACATACTTGAGCGGCACCCCAGAACCGAACATCAACCTCGAGGGACCGATCGATCTGATGAGCTCAGGCATTTCTTGGAGAACTGAAGGCATTCTTGAGATTTCGAAGTAAAGATTTTCGTGATTTACCAGAGATGATTTCGCGACATCTCTCGATTCAAGGATTACTATTTTCACATGAGGTGACTTGGTGGCCAAGGCTTCTATCTCATGAAAGCCTATGTCCCTGGCTGAATCCATCCAATGACGGCCCCTTCGGTCCCTTAGTCTCACGGGGATAGATATCACTAGACCCAACTCTGAAGCTTCAGATACGAGCTTCAAGCAATCTTCATCGTCAAGGAGATAATTGTGGTATTGTGGATAGAGTCGGATTCCTTTGAAACCACTTTCAACGCATTGTGCTAGGTCCTCCGCCCAACCGGGATATTTCGGGTTCAGGACAGCGAATGGGATAAACCTCTTGCTGTAATTCCTTACTTCCTCTATGAGTTCTAGATTCCCCTCATTCGTATCGGCATAGAGAACCGAGTTGAGGGATGACACAACGGCGATGTCCACCCCAGCTCTGTCGAGTAGTTTCACCACTTCATCGGAGGTTGTGGCAGGGAGTCTTCTGAATGGCCAGTTCCCCAAGTAAGCATTGATATCTATTATCATCCAGATCGCCTCTTCAAGATCCTCATGAAGTTTCCGCCGAATATTAGCTGTCTTTGTTCCTCAGTTATGTTTGCATCGAGTATCTTGCCCACACCCTCCTCCAGGCTGAGATCAGTGCCGAACAGCAGACGATTTTCTCCTACATATCTTATGGCTTTCTCTATGACGCCGCAGTCAATGACGCTCCCACTTGTGTCCACGAAAACATTCTGGACATTCCTAAGAATCTTCAGGGCCCATTCCCAATCGCCGCCGCCCGGAACATGAGCTTCTATCAGAATTGCCTTAGGGAAAAGGGAGGCCAATGAGGCAAGATCCCTAGCATCTGATATGTTGGGCTGCTTGGCGGCCTCCATGGGATCGGTCAAATAGCCGGCGTGTTGGAGAATAGGAACCTCAAGTTCTATTGTCTTCTGTACGATCGGATAAACTACAGGATCAGAGCATTTGTATTGGTTGTAGAGCTTCACCCCGATCATTCCATCTTCAAGAATTCTCTTCTCTATCTCCTCCAATGCCTCCTTCTGGAATCCGGGGTCTACGAAACAATACCCCAAAATCTTGCCAGGATACTCTTTCATGGCCTTGAGCAGGTCCTTGTTGCAGGCCCGGAATTCTTCTGGAGCTGCGGCACGTCCCCCTATGGGAATCGAACAGCAGAGCGAGTCTATTCCGAGTCTGTCAGCAGCTTCAACAAGCCATTTCGGCGAAGGACTTCCAATGTCCCATGGTCCTCCCCTGACATGCGAATGGCAATCTATCCGAAACATGAGAAGAGGGCCCTCCTCGCTTATTTATGATTAATCTACCTTGGACAGAGATGAGTATGAAACGCATGAGTGAAATACTGAAATTCGAGATTGTCAGTCTGGGAAAAAGGCCGTTAGGAAATCATTCAATGGGCCATCATAGGTCGCTTCCGCTAAGAACTCGATTCCCTGTTGATTCCCCCAACTGTAGTAGATTTTGGTTTTCCCCCCAAACTCGCACAAATCCAAATCGGAATTATTCAAATTGACTGCGCTTGCGATTCCATTTCTTTGCTGAACGGTAAGTCTCGGATTCGCGATCAGCTTGTCATCTGCGGACGGGGTCATCACAGGATTGAAAATGCTCCCCTCCCAATGGACTAGGTCCCTAGAGCGCACAATGTACGGCTCATATCTTGGACCCTGCATGGCTTCCAGATAGATCATATAGTAGTATCCCTCCAGGAAGCGAATCGCTGGGCATGCGGTGTATCGATCTTTGGAGTATACGCATTCGGACGGGGTCAGACGCCATTGTGAGAGATCTGGAGACTCTGCAAAACGAATTGTGAAGCGGACACCAACTTCCTCCGGGGGTTCCCCAAGCTCAATTGCCATTACGTAGCGATTTCCAGCTTTGCAGACCGAAGTGTTGTAGATGCCCCACCTAGGAAGGTCAAGCAAAATATTCGACGACCACCTATCTAGGTCAGTGGAACGGAAGCCATAGATTTTTGAGTCTCCCCATAGGCCGACTCCGTAGACATAGACGGTTTCCTCCTCCACAAACGCACTGCCGAGATGATATCCTTGGGCAAAAGGGGCTGTTGGTGTGTGCGACCCAATGTCTATGAATCGAAAATAGGAAGAGCCAGTTGTATTGGGCTTGTAGTTATTTCTTACGTATTCAAATAGAAAAAGCTTGTTCCTGAAGACGACTGGAGTGGTCTCAACCATATCACAATCTATTGTACCCAATTTTCTAATCAGGGGCTTATTCTTCAATCTCATTTCCTTGATGACAAGCGTACACAATTCTTAAGCCTTAATGCATCCAAGATGGCAGTGACCATAGACACGACGGTTCTCAGCTGAATACTCCTCCACTTTCGCTGAGCTTCTTTCTAACCATCGAGACGGCCACTATCAGGGCGATTACTATTATCACAGGGGCGCCATACATCCATAGGGGTATGTTTACTGCAAATTGCTGTGTACTGGTTCTTGCGAGATTCCCGAACGAATCAGATGCCTCTACGTAGTATTGTATTGTCAATGGCGAACCCTGAGCAGGAATAGTGGCTTCATAGATTTCTCCTTGTGGCGTCATCGATGTCGTTTCCCACTTTGACCCGCCATCTGTCGAATAGCACAGGCTCACCTGCTTGACTCCAGAGATCTCGTCCCTAATCCAAGCAGAGACTTTAATCTGCTCATACATCACGGGCGATTCGGGAGACACCGCCGTCTTCCATATTATCGGAGGTTCGACATCGACTATCAAAACGAATTCAACACTCGGTGTCTCAGCTAGATTGCCTAGATTGTCTATTGCCTTTGCCTTCCAATTGTGTTTGCCGGGTGACACACCAATCGTCTGTATATAGGTGCTATTCTGTTTTTTCATCGTTCCTTGGCTTGCTCCATCGAAAAACAACTCCACATTCGCTACCCCTGACCCGTTGTCTCGAACAATGACTTTGAAGTCCACTGAGACGGATTTCCTCATGAGCGTGCCAGTCGGTTCAGATATCGTCATTGATGGAGCCGTATTGTCCATGAATACTCTGAAAGTTCTTTTGACCTCGGAATTGCCGACGTTATCTATGCTGTAGTATTCAATGGTCTGGTTCCCATCATGAGGATTGATGCCGAATGCAAGCCCTCGCGAATAGGTCTGCCAGTCACCTCCATCGACTCTATATTTCGTCTGGTTGACCCCACTGCCCTCGTCCTTGGAACTCAAGGAGAAGGTGGTGTTTCTATTTACATACAGAATACCAGACACCTGAATCGACGGCCCAATCACCGTTATGTTAGTGACGGGAGGTATCGCGTCCAAGACGAACGTCTGCCATCTCGTATCCTCTCCGTAGTATTCGTAGTCCGTTGTCCAAGCCCTCACTGTCCATTGACCAGGCTGGTCGTCGTAATACCAGAACTCCTTTGACGTCTCTCCATCAGCTATCACGATTTCGTTAGTTGCAGGGCCTCTTGGAGTAAGCGAGAATTTCTTGTTTGCTGATTTCGAATCGGAACTCAGCTTCACCTCTAGGACTCCTCGGGAAATGGGATTTCCACGGATATCCCTTCTGTGAACTTTCATCATGACCCAGGTATTCACGAAAGCTTGGCTGACTGCCTCAAGGCGAAGATAGGGAGGATAATAGCTGACAATCAGTGTGGGACGGTGAATGCTGTCGCTGGATTCCCTGGATCGGAATCTCGCGGATATTGCATTGGGCGGAGGTGCGTTCTCGATGTCGTCAATAATTCTCCAACCATAATTAGGGAGATAACTGGCCTCGTCCCTTCCTAGGAATTTCTGAACCCAATATGTTTCATTCCAGTTCATCCATCCGGGCAAAGTGCTGCTGGAATTAGTTGAAGAAAACGCGGCATCTACTGAGGGTTGTCCCTCCCATGTCAGGGCAGGAGCACTTTGGTCTCCTGCTTCGCTCCAAGGTCCATTCACTCGACTGGAGGTGTATGTGCGTGAAGTCGCTGGCGCCTCGAACATATATATGAGCATTGAAGCTTGATTCACCACACAACCGGGTGGCAGAGTGCTTAGATTAAAGACTAGAAAGGTTCTGGCATTTGCTAAGGAGTAACTCTGAACCCAAAGGTAGTCCTGAGAGCCATAGGCGACACCCGGCATTGCGCTGTGGACATAGGCATCTGCCCTAGGATTGAGATAGGCGATCCTCAACTGGGTTTCGCCAAGGGATTCATGAGGCGAAACCATGGACAGAAGGAATAAGACACCCAGAACAACAGTCCATTTTCGCAGAGCAAGCACCATGTATAGCCATTCATCTGGAAAACATATAAGGGTTTAAAGCTGCCAGTTTTGTTTCTCGAAAGTAAAATGCCGCATTAGAATGATGTCTGAGAGATAAATACCCGTTACTCATCCATTTCGAGAGAGGGTTTGCGCATTTATGAGATCAAGAGTTCACCTTCCGTCGTTAGATTCTGGATTTCATTCAGGACGAGTTTCGTATCAGAAATGGTGATCAGATGATTGCCTATGTATAATATGCGTTTTATGTAACGAGAGGAATCCAAGCGGTAACCGGTTCTGGTAGCTTCGTAACATCTGTCTAGGTGAGTTATCTCGCCTTTTCTGATCAAGCCACCATCGCCGGATAAATCAAATACGTAAGCGCCCTGGAAGACAATATCTCCGAATGCATATGGTGGCGCTCCATTTGGGAATTTGCTCCTGTCGATTATGGCAAGCATGATAGGAATAACGAGCAGCCCTCTCTCTTCGTCTAGCAGGAATGCCTTGTGGTCTTCTAGGATGGGGGACCAAGTCCCCCTGTCGCCAATCAAGGATTTGCTTATCTCTATAGGATTAGATAGGTCGGTCACATCGAACAAGGAGATCTTTATTCCCTGATACCAAGAGAAGTCTCCCTGCTCCGCGGGCACTGCATCTTTTCCTATGCCCAAAAGGTGACTCTCACCATAGGGATGAAGGTAATCTGAGTACCCCGGTATCTTCAGCTCGCCAAGGACAGTTGGAATATTCGGATTGGAGATATCGATGACAAAAAGTGGATCGACTTTCCTAAAGGTCACAACATAGCATCTCGAACCCATGAATCTGGCGGAATATATTTTCTCCCCAATGGCGAGTCCCTCGAGCCTGCCAACAACCACTAAGTCCTCCATCCGAAGCACATACAGATTGTTTCTAGAGCTCGCCTCCTCGCTGTTCCGGGACAGATGTCCAGTAGTCGTCGCTAACCTCAGGAATCCCTGGTATTCGTCAACTGAGAATTGATTCAGCAGATATCCTGGAACCTTTCCACTTGCCTCAAACGCGATTCCTTTCCTGCCGATTCCTATTCTGTTTATGAACGTGAACTGACCACTTTCTCCAGTATAGCGAAGCTTTGGGGAACTGCTGATCCCTGTCATATATGAGGGGATTGCCAGATAGATGTTGTCACGTGAGACGTAGATTGTTGTCGCGCTCCCAGTCAAGGCCACCTTACACGAGGCATCTTCCGGCAGCGATCTGATGCCCACGGAGAGGATGACAGTGAAAGAATACGAGATGTCCTGGTCGTCCGGGCAGTAGTTGATATCGGTCACTGGTATCTCTGAGGTGGACCCATTCCTAGAGATCCTCGGCAACGAGATATTGCCATTCTTCCCAATCGAAAGATAGGCGGGGCTAGTCGTGATGACATAAACATAGTCCTCGATGAGCCTTGAATCCAAGTATTGGCCAGTGACGTTCAGAAAGCTAGCCAATCTCGGGCTGCTCGGGTCCTCTATGTCAAATATCTCGATCCATGTCATTGAGGGATAACGATCAGATTCGCAGTATCGTCCCAAGTAACCCATATCTGACAGCAGGACAACCAATCTATTGCCAGCTACGAAGAGGCCGACAGGTCTATTGACAAGCTTCAGCTTAGATAGGATTTCTGGCTTGTTTGGGGGATACGCCTTCACTATGAGAAGATTCTGACCTGACAACAAGTAGACGTATCTACCGTCAGTCTTGACGATGTCAGCCTCATCAACGCCTTCAACCTGTATATTAGTACGAGAATATGGCATAGAGGCAACCTCGCCATCGCCGAATGCCACTTGCTTTGTCATTGCACCCGCAAGGGCGGGAAATGTATAGTCTAGAATCGAACGACTTTCTGTTTTTCTCGTGACAAGGAAATCTTTCAACTCGACAAGAGAGACAAATGGCCTATACTCTGAATCTCTCTTCGGAGGAGTCTGGCAAATAATTGTCGCCGAACCAAAACAGGCTATTGCATATGCGAGAACGACAAACATTACACGAACATAGGACGTAGTTGTGGGTCTCTTTAATGCCATCTCTCACCAGATCCTAGGAGAATGGAGTCAGCCGATTCCCATTAATCCTATTGTCTGGGACAAGATATTCACAGATTAGAACAGCACGATTGAGGCAAAGAACACATTCGATCGTGCCAGAGGATAGAAAAAGCGAATCAACCCTTAAATACATTGAGCTTCTGCTGTCCAAGAGTCAAAATGGAAACCGAGGAGATAATGGGTGGTATCGGTGCACTTCTGATCGCTGTCGGATTCTCCAATTGGATATTGATGCTGGCCGGGATAGTGATGACTCTAATCTCTTTAAGGCGCTTGGCCGACCTATTCAAGGAGGAGAGGATTTTTCGGGATGCCCTGATCGGGCTGGTTGCAGGCGGAGTGGGCCTTGGCATAGCGTTTGTCTGTTTTCTAGCGATAATTCTGTCGATAGTATTTTCCTCCATGGCAACCTATGGGGCTCCCAAGCCCCCAATGACGGTCTATTCACCACTAAGGGAACTCTATGCCCTTTTGCTGGGCCCGAGGCCTTTCCAGATACTGCTGGCATTGATCATTCCTTTACTGATAGTGTTCATCAGCCTGATGGTTCAGGGCGTATTCCTCAGAGAGGCCTTTAGGCTGCTCTCTGCCAGATCAGGTGAAAGGCTGTTCGATACTGCTGGCACTGTATTGCTCATAGGCTCCGTATTGACCGTACTACTTGTCGGATTCATGGTACTTCCAATTGGTTGGATTATTGTCGCAATTGCATTCTTCTCGCTGAAGGCGCCCGCTCAACAACCTCCTGTCCAAGCATAACAGGCAGCATGACTTATTCTCGATATTGCGTCGGAGTAATGAAATCGGGGTGCTGAACAACTCTGATATGGACTGCCATCCGTACCTAGAAGATGAATGATTATATACATAAGGAGGATGTTCATCATGATTTCGGGAGAGGTACTATGTCATCCGTTGGTGTAATGAGAAGACTCAGTCAATTGATGCCTTCGGAAGAAGGCCGATGCGTTCTCGTACACGCTGCTGCCGACTGGTGCTCAGTAACGGGGGAGAATCAGGGGGCAAACTCAATGGCCTCTGACATTGCCCGATGCGGAGTGGATGGCATCATCTTTAGCATCAATGATGGAATTCGTCCGCTCGATGTTTTCCTCGGCAAAAAAGCTCCGGCAATACTGATGCACGTTAAGTCAGAGAATCTGCCTCACCAAGATTCGTCCAATCCGGTGGGGCTCAACTTTGCAGGGGGCGACTTCGATCAGGCCGTTATGCAGGCATTCAGATTCGGTGCTTTGGTTCTAGTCACAGATTTCACGGTAGGACATGATACCGATGAAGGAGAGGCCAACAATTTCCATGCTGTATCCCGAATGGTCTCCAAATCTGAGGAGTTGGGCCTTCCCTGCCTAGTGACCGCAATACCGACGGGGAACAGGATAACAAAGGAAACTTACGCTGACTGTGTGGGTCTGGCCTCCAGAATGGCCTCGGAAGCTGGTGCGCAATGCTTGGCAATACCTTACCCGGGAAACAAGGATTCCACGACTAGAATATTGGAGGCAACAGGGGTTCCTACTTTCCTGCTACAGCTACCGAAAGAATTCTCAAGATCACAACCAGAGTGTGACGTTGCAGAACTTGTCGATATTGCCCTTGGCACAGGAGCTTGTGGAGTCATTTTGTCTTCTCCTAAGGCAAAGAGCCAGATTAATGACATAAGGTGGGCAGTCAAGACAATTCATGGAGCTGAACCAGAATGATCGATGGGAAGAGAATCAGGCTCAGTAGGATAATAGACCCAAGCGATCAAAGGGCGATCGTCGTTGCATCCGATCATGGCATGATGTTGGGACCTATACCCGGGGCGGCGAAGCTGGAGTCAACATTGAAGGAGGTGATAAAGGGAAGGCCAGATGCAATACTAGTCTCCCCTGGGGAGGCCAGAATGCTGTCCCACCTTTTCAAAGGCAAGGAGTCTCCGGCTTTGCTCATCAGGGCAGACTGGACAAACGCATTTAGAGACAGGACTTATACTCTTCCAGCTAGATCGACGCAATTCTGTGCAGTCGCAGGAGTGAAGAGAGCCGCATCCCTGGGAGCTGATGCGATAACAATATACCTGTTTGTTGGATACAATGACGCCGAACAGGAAGCTCTGCATTTCAAACAAGCAGTGGATTTCTCCAGGCAATCTTCAGAGTATGGGATCCCCCTAGTCATTGAACCGATCCCCATGGGCCCGAAAGTGACAAAGACGAACTACGAGGAACTTGTCAGGAAATCCGTGGAGCTAGCAGTTGAGGCGGGGGCGGACGCGTTGAAAGTGCCCTATACTGGAGACCCTGAGACGTTCAGTTCCGTGGTCAGTGCGGCGAAGGGTGTTCCACTACTCATATTGGGAGGGTACAGGGCTCTTTCTCCAAGGGAACCACTGGAGGCAGTGGAGGAGGCCTTGAGTGTCGGGGCTTCAGGAGTTGTTTTCGGGAGAAATGTGATCCAGTCAGAGGAACCAGCACAAGTACTAGAATTGATAAGGAGAGTCGTCCATGAAGGCAAGTCTGCAAGAGAAGCTCTCGCTGGAACTCTTGCGGGCCCAATAGTATTGAAGACAAACCCAGATCTCTGCACTAACTGCAGACTCTGTCTCTCTGCATGCGCAATGGCGCACGAGAGGGAATCCGACCTCGCGAAATCAAGGCTGAAGGTCCATATGGCCTGGCCGAAGGCAGTGGAATTGGCAACGTGTACTCAGTGTGGTCTTTGCGTTTCAGCTTGCCCAACAGAGGCGTTGGCATTGGATCAGAAGATAGGGGGCCTCAGGTATGTCCGCGAGGTCTGCAATCTGTGTGGAGAATGCAAAAAGGCATGCCCCTATGACCTGCCAATCATCAAAGATGGCGAAGTGCTAGTGTGTGACATGTGCAACGGATGGCCGGAATGTGTGGATTGGTGCCCGACTAGGGCCATCGGGGTCACAACGAGGTGAATGACGTGACCCTATCTGGTTCTGGATATGTGGGGAGAATCCTGCACATTGACCTGACGAGTGGAAAGACAACCGAAGAGGAGCTTGGGGAAGACAGAGCTCACGCATTCCTAGGGGGAAAAGGACTAGGCGCTTTTCTCTTGTTCAGGAACACTCCATCAGGGGCTGATCCGCTTTCTGAACAGAACACTTTGATCTTCTCAACGGGTCCGCTGACTGGCACAATCGCCCCAACAGGAAATCGATTCGCAGTGGTCACCAAGAGCCCAGCGACCGGCGCATTCTTGGACTCTCACTGTGGGGGGCCTTTCGGTGTCGGCCTAAAGAAATTCGGCTATGACGCGCTCTCGATCGGTGGATCCTGTGATGAACAATCCATTCTGATCCTTCAGGACGGTAAGGTCAATATGGAATCCGCCAAAGAAGTCTCAGGCAAGAGCACAATCGATACCGAGGCCGCTTTGAAGAATCGGTTTGGGAAAGATGCCGCAATTGCTTGCATAGGTCCAGCTGGAGAGAGGCTAGCTCGGTTGGCATGCATTTTCAGCGGACTCAGAGCAGCTGGGAGAGGAGGATCGGGTGCCGTCATGGGATCTAAGAAACTCAAGGCAATAATTGCGAACGGAACTGAGAGACTCTTGGTCAGGTATCCTGAGCTGTTCATGAAGGCCGCATGGCTGGCTCACAGGTCGATCAGGATGCATGAGACTACAGTCAGACAGCTCCCGAGATACGGCACCAATAACATCTTGGAGACCATCAATGCAACAGGAGGGCTCCCAGTGAATAATTTCCAGAGCGCTGGACTGGAGAATCCCCAGGACATAACCGGGGAAAGCTGGAGGAAATTGGTATGGGTCAAGGATACTGCTTGCTTCAATTGCCCAATCGGCTGCAGCAAGATGGCCATTTTGAGATCCGGAAAATACGCGGGTACAATCGTTGATGGACCAGACTATGAAACCACCTGGGCCCTTGGACCGAATTGTGGGGTCACGGAAAGGGACGCCATAGTGAAGGCCAACGAGTTGTGTGATCTCTATGGCGTTGACACGATCTCCACTGGGGGAACAATAGCATTCGCTATGGAATGCTTTGAGAAGGGAATCCTGCCAAAAGACCGTCTGGATGGAATTGAAGCTAGATTCGGAAATGCGGACGCAGTGGTCATGCTTACTGAAAAAATATGTAGGGGAGAGGGCGTGGGAAGAATTATGCAGAACGGCGCAAGGATTTTCGCCGAATCTCTCTCTATGCTGAGGCAGAACAAATCCCTAGCAGATTACGCCATGCAGAGCAAGGGGCTTGAATTGCCAGCCTACGAGCCAAGGGCCGCCCAAGGCATGGGTCTCGGATATGCCACTTCGGACAGAGGAGGCTGCCACCTGAGGGCATATACTGCGAATCAGGAGCTGCTCGGTCATGGAGGTGGTGTCGATCCGCGCACTACGAAGGGAAAAGCCCAGCTTGTCATTGACAAGCAGAACGAAAAAGCGGTCGTCGATTCAGTTGGCATATGCTTCTTTTCATTGTATGCCATCTCACTGAAAGACATAAGGCGGATGGTCGTCACAGCCACCGGACTTGACTTCAAGACGACAAAGGACCTCGAATCAGTGGGAGAGAGGGTCTACAATCTGACTAGGCTTTTCAACATCCGTGAGGGTCTCTCATCGAAAGACGACAGCCTCCCACATAGGTTCACAAATGAGCCTCTGCCTGGCCCAGTCGCCAAGGGGGAGGTCTCGAAGCTTTCCGAAATGCTTGCCGAATACTATTCCCTAAGAGGGTGGAATGAGGACGGAGTTCCAGAGAAGGAGAAGCTGATGGAACTCGGTTTGCTGAGCTTTCTAACTTGAACCCTGACCGAAGGAAATCTGAATCCAGCCAATCTTAGGAGATATCCTCAACAATCTCTAGGAAAAGGGCCCTGCCTCCGGTTGAAAGCTTCTGGCGATTCTCTGATTGCTTTGCCTTTTCTTTCCGTGTCTATGTTATTTCCTTCCTCTTTATGATGCGCTCCAAGAATTTCCTGAGCCTTTGGTTGCTCGGGTGGTGAAGCATGTCCTCCTTCGATCCGACTTCCATTATCTTGCCACCCTCCATGAACACCACGATCGTCGCAACATCTTCAGCGAAATCCATTTCATGGGTGACTATGAGCATCGTCATCCCTGTTCTTGCGATTTCCTTTAGAATGTCTAGTACCTCTCCTGCGAATTCAGGATCAAGAGCCGATGTCGGTTCGTCCAAAAGAAGTATCTTTGGTTTCAGCGCCAGAGCTCTCGCTATGGCTGCCCTCTGCCTCTGTCCGCCACTCAGCTCAAGCGGATACCGCGATATCTTATCCGTCAGTCCGACTGAATCCAGTGTCTCCCTAGCCATATCCTCTGCCTGGTCCCTAGGTGCCTTCTTGACCTTTTCAATGGGGAAAGCGACATTGCGCAGGACCGTCATGTGTGGAAATAGCGTATAACTCTGAAAAACCAATGCTAGCTCCTGCCTGACCAGCGAGGCAGTCTTCTCAGTCAGTTCACTCCCTTCTATGAATATTCTCCCCTTGGAGGGCTTAACCAAATACAGCAATGATTTCAGGAGAGTGCTTTTTCCAGATCCGCTAGGACCTATTATCACAGCCTTCTCATTCTTGTGTATTTCAAGATCGATTCCGCATAGTGCCTCCGCTCCTCCGTAGGTAACATGGAGATCCTCGATTACTATCATTGGCCTTTCTGGGGGAGGGAGAATCTGGTTCACGACTACCTCTTCCGTATGTAGCCGGGAATTGATAACTTCTTCTCCATCGAAGCAGAGGCCCTTGACAGCGTGAAGCAGATCGCGAAGTATATCGCTGCCACAAGCAAGTAGACCTCAAGTGGTAAGAAGGTCCAGGCCATTACATACTCCCCCCTTCTTGTCAACTCGGCTACGCCAATCACTGAAACGAGGGAGCTCTCCTTTACGAGTGTGACAAGCTCATTCGTCAATGAAGGCAGGACATTCCTCAAAGCGAGGGGAAGGATAATGTGATAGCCTATCTGAAAGCTAGTCAAACCCAGAGACTCCGCGGATTCGAGGTTCTCCTTGGGAATGGATTGAATTCCAGATCGTACTATCTCGGCTTGGTATGCTCCGCTATTGAACCCAACTGCGACTATGCCGGCGGTTATTGGATCGAGTGAGATGCCGAAGGAAGGAAGGCCAAAATACACCAACAGGATCTGAACTAGTAAAGGAGTCCCCCGTATTGCTTCAACATACACGGACGAGATCAGATTCAGTACTCTATCATCGGACATACGGCCAAGGCCGAATAGAAGCCCAAGCAGGAATCCGAGCGCGAAACCGGCAACGCTGATCTGGATCGTCAGTGGAACCCCTTGTAGCAAGTAGGGTACTATTGAGGTGAGAAAATCAATCTCTGGCATTCCTATTTGCCCCTATCAGGAACCGAACCACTTTTCGACCATTGTCTCGTACTTTCCGCTCGTCTGCAGATTTGCTATTACCTTGTTCACCAGGTCCAACAGGTCCCTTGATTGCTTGCTGACGGCTGCCCCATATTGCTCACCGGTACTTATAGCGAAGTTGAATTGCAGTCCAGCAACTTTCTTGACAAACATCCTTCCGACGGGTTCATCCAGAAGAAGGACATCAACGTCTCCTTTCTGTAAGGCCAATAGAGCCACAGGCCATCTGTCGTAACCAATCACGTTCGCCTCTGGAATTGTTCCGTTTGCAACCAGATTATCCATGACCCACGCTTCTCCTGTCGTACCCGTCTGAACTCCTATCTTTTTGCCAGCGAGCGATCCGATGTTCTTTCCAGCCAAGGATATCACTGCCTGACTGGCGTTGAAGTAGGGTTTTGAGAAATCGACCACTTGCTGCCTCTCCGGATATATAGATAAGCCAGCCAACACTAGGTCTATCTCATTGTTTTTCAAGGCAATTATGAGTGCATCGAAACTTATGTCCCTTATCTCCAGTTTCACGCCCAACTCCTTGGCTATTTCATTCGCTATGTCAATGTCTAGCCCGACTACCGTATTGGACTCATCGACGAATTCGAACGGGGGAAAGTCAAGTGAGGTCCCGACGATCAACTTACCCCTGCTCTTGATCGTGGTAATGGTCGGGTATGCTGTTGATAGGTAGAGATTGTATATTGCCCAACCCGCAAGTATTATTACGACCACTCCGATCCCTGCATATATCCATTTATTCTCCATCTTTGATCGTAACATACAGGCGAGGAGAGATCCAATTATGATTTATGTAACCCGCGTCACAATCTCCCATCTTTGTGTTCCAAGCACAACATCGTCCGTGACTTTGTCAAGATTCGAATCGTCGAATTCCTAGGATGGTGTTCTCCAGGAGCGAATAGGCCAGAAGCGCTTGTTTCCTATCGATAATAAGAACAGTGTCGGTGTGGCATGACATTATCTGAGTTATGTTTATTCCACGCCTAGCCAGAGAAGAGATTATGTATGAGATAACACCGGGGGTTCCTATGATGTCCCTAGAGCTTATCATCACTATGGCTGACTGATCAAGCACAACATCCTTGACGTTTGCCTTGGGGAAGACTTCCTTGAGATCATCATACAGATCGGAATCCAACGCAATCGTTACGGACGATACTCCTTGTGTGAGTTGCATGAACCTGCTCCTGTCGACAGCATGCATCACTTGCATGATGTTCTCTTTGAATGATTCCGTGCCGACAGTCAAGACCACTATTTCGTTCTTAAGCTCCAACTTGCTGTTTTTTATTATGTCAGTTATCCTTTTCTCTGAAATTGCTGCCGATTCCTCTCTCACATCTTCCTTTAGTCTTATGAGGGCCATCTTTATCGCATCAGGGCTGACATCCTTCTTTCTGAGGGTGATTTCGACTTCTGGAGCCAAGAAATCCGCGACGGAGCTATAGTTCAGAAGATCCATCACTAGGCAGTCGTGGATAGAAGGGTGATAAGAAACGACTTCCTTAACGGACGACGCTACGGATCTTTCCTCACTTGATGTAACCATTGAGACCAACGTAGACAGCTGCCTGAGGATATTTAACATCAATACCTAGAAGTGAGCGTGAGAACAGGATCCGGCAGTCCTAGTTTCAGCATGAATTACGCGATCTGATTAAGCTTATCTTTTCGTAAATCACATGATTGCGAGAATGCAAGTACTTACGGCAGGATTCTTGGTGGCGGACATAATAGCTGCCGACCTGCCTAAGCTAGCTGATGAGGGCGAACTGCTATTTGCGCCGAAAGGTATCCAGTTGAGCATCGGAGGGCATCCGGCAAACGTCTCAATTGACCTGAGGCAACTGGGGATTCCACCAAAGGAGGTCGCACTCGTTTCGGCGATAGGAAGAGACATGTTCGGGAATTTCATCAAGGACACTCTGGAAGCTCATCAGATTGTAACGCGGCTTCAAATAGTAGAGAATATTGACACGACGAAGAATATCATAATGGTAGTCAAGAACGAAGACAGAAGATTCCATCTCGATCTCGGTGCGAGTTGGCATTTGGATCCAAGGATGGTCGAGGCATTTCTCAAGGAGACTAGACCGGATATATTCTACGTGGCTACTGGCATAGTACGGAAGCTTGATGAACGACTACCACAAGTCTTGAAGACCGCCAAGGAGATGGGCTGTCTGACATTCGTAGACATAGTAAGGCCATACATGAAGGGCTGGGATTTCGTGATTCCTTCCTTCAGATCCACCGATATTTTCCACTGTAACGATTATGAAGCGACAGAAATAACTGGAAAGAACCAACTAATCGAGTCACTCGGTTTCATTATCAAGGCAGGCGCACGCGCAGTCTTTGTCACGACCGGCCAAGGAGGCGCTACTGCAATGACTTCAGAAGGGGGCCTCGTTCGACAACCGGCCTTGAGAGTCACCGCCGTTGATCCAACAGGAGCAGGAGATGCGTTCTGCGCAGGCATCGTACGCGAGCTCTTAAGAAGGCGCGTCACGAAGGATCCGAAGGAAGCTCTCTCCATATCAAGCCTGCCGGAGATATTGCTCTATGGTCAGGCGGCAGGAGCCGCTTGCGTCACCGGAATAGGAACAACGACCAACGTGACAAGGGAAGTCGTGCAAGGACTCATGGACAGGCAAGGCAAATCAATTCTTAAGGCGACAGAATCCAGAGAGTTAGGATAGACATTCATTAGAGATGCACTAGCGTGCCAGATTTATTAGCCTAGGTTCGGACGTGGAGGACGAGCTTCCATGATCAGGGATATCAGGAGTCAAGGTAGGTTGAGAAGCAAGGATCAATTGGTGAAGCATCTCGACGAGTTTAGATTGATGCCAAAATTCTCCGCCGGAGTTTGGTACTTCTTTCCATCCGGCAGTAGATTCCACGAAAGATATGGTGCTCCCGGCTCAATAGAAGACACTCTCGGCATTGTCTCGAGACTCCATGATGAGGAAGCAATTGACAGCAGTTTCAGGCTTGAAGCGCACTACCCAAATGAAGTAAACAGAGACAATGTTGATGATTACAGGGCAATCAAAAAGGAAACGGGAATCGGTCTTATCACAGTTGTGCCAAACCTGTTCTTCGAGAGGGAGTTCGAGTTCGGATCTCTATCAAGCCCAATCAAGGAAGTCAGGGACCATGCGATATCAAGGACCGTTGAAGCATTGACGCTTAATAGGGAATTGGATACTGATTTCATGATAGTTTGGCCCGGAATCGATGGCTACGAGAACCCATTCGCTACTGATTTCATCGGGATGTGGAATAGGTTTGAGGGGGGCTTGGCCTATGCGATGGATCAGGTTCCAGGAAGAAGAGTCGCAATAGAACCAAAGCCGTATGAGCCAAGGGGAAATAACATCTACAGGAATACCTCTAACGGGATACTGATGGCGCACAAGGTGGAGAGACTCCTGTTATCTAGGGAGAACAGAGAATTAATAGAAAAGGGGCACGCACTTGTAGCTCTCAATCCAGAAGTGGGGCATGTCCTGATGGGGCATGAAGAACTCGCGTATTCGCTTGCATCAATTCTAAGGGAGGGTAGGCTGGCTCACACCCACTGGAATAGCCAACCCTTGGGAAACTACGATCAGGATCTTAACGTCGGTGTCCTCGGACTGGATCAGCTGTATTCTGCACTTTTCACCCTGAAGATGCAGGGATATGATGGATATTTCGGCATCGACATCAATCCGGAAAGGATGCCAGTTGATACAGCCCTGAAATTGAACATGAAGGCCATCAGGACCGCTTGTGACAAACTCAACCATATTCCGTATGAGGATTGGGTGAACTTGGTAGAAGCGATGATCAATCCATCAGCAAACAGGGGAATGATAGAAGAGACATTTCTGAGAAATCTCCTTTGATGCCAATCCGGTCTAATGAGCATCTAGCTGTTGCGAAGGAGCCATATAGGCACAATTGAAGAAAAAGAAAGGTGAGCTAGAAGCTCACCACCATCCTCTTACCGGTAGATGCCGATTCTAGTATCGAGTCGAGTATCACCGCATTTTTATATCCATCCTCGAATGTTGCACCTATCGGGGCTATCTGCCCATCATTGACGATTGCGTTTACGAAGTGATAGATTTCATTGATGAAGGTGTGTTCCCATCCTATTATGTGTCCTGAAGGCCAATACCTTTCGATGTACGGTTGCGTTTTCTCCGTCACCAGTATCTCGGTCCAGCCTCCTATAGCTTTCTGTTCTCCCGCCTTGTCGTAGAATCTGAGCTCATTCAACCTCTCCAAGTTGAACTCAAGCGATCCCTTCTCCCCATTCACTTCAAAGTTATTGTAGTTCTTTCTTCCAGTTGCGAATCTTGAGGCCTCTAGAGTGCCTATCGCTCCATTGGCGAATTCCACAGTCGCCTCGAACGCATCCTCGACGGTCACCTTTCCCCTTCTGGACGGTTGTGCAGGCAGCGGCCTTTCCTCAATGAAGGTCCTCGTGATTCCTGATATGGCAACGGGCTCTCCTATGACGAACCTTGCCAAGTCAACTATGTGGCTTCCGAGGTCTCCTAGTGGGCCACTTCCTGCACTGTCCTTCTGTAGCCTCCATACGAGGGGGAAGTCAGGGTCTACTATCCAATCCTGTAGGTACCTTGCCCTGAAGTGATAGATTTTTCCCAAGACTCCGGACTTCACGATGTTTCGGGCCAACTGAACTGCCGGAACAAATCTGTAATTGAATGCAACCATTGTCTTCACTCCGTGTTTCTTGGATACCTCATACATGGCCTTCGCCTCTTTCGCATTTCTCGCCAAGGGTTTCTCGCAGATCACATGTTTCCCATTCTCAATCGCAAGTATGCTCGGCTCGGGATGCATGTCATTTGGCAGGCAATTGTCTATTATCTGGACCTCAGGATCAGCCACCGTGGCCTTCCAGTCCGTGGAATGTCTCCTGAACCCGAAGTTCTGGGCAGCCTCTTCTACCTTGTTTTGCGTCCTGCCGAATATGACGATCAACTCAGGAACCGCGGGCGGTGGGTAGAAGAAGTGGGGCATGCTCTTGAACGCGTGTGAATGAGACTTGCCCATGAAGGCATAACCCAACATGCCAACTCCGATTTTCCTGATGCTGGACATTCGTTTCACCTACCACCAGGGCTTGACCTCGGGGGGCTTTATCTTCACAAGCGGCTTGAGGAAGGCTATTGCCTGTTCAACGCCAGAGTCCCTGCTGAAACACGGATCCTCGTGTTCGACGCTGAGCGCGTAGTCGTACCCTGTTTCCAATAGCGCAGTTATGACTTGCTTCCATGGAACCTGACCCCAGCCAACTGTTCTGAATCTGACGCCTCTCGCGACTCTCGTCCAAGGGCCAGGAATGAGAACGCCGGTCCTAGAGACAACGTGGGGGATGACCTCAACATCCTTCGCATGGGCGTGATATATCCTGTCATGTAGTTCGTAAATGAACTGCGCAGTGTCCATCCCTTGCCACACAAGATGCGACGGATCGTAGTTGAAGCCAAGTGCAGGATGCCCATTGCCTGCCTCGACCAATGCCTTAGCAGTGTCGAGATTGTGATTCAGTTCCTGGGGATGGGTTTCAAAGGCGACTTTCACTCCATGGTCTTTCGCAAAATCCAATACTGGTAGCCATCGCTCCTTGAACAGGTTCAGGTAGCCATCCCAGATCTTCTGATTAGCTGGAGGGAAAGGGAACCACTTACCCCATTCTGGCACACCTGTGAAACCATTTACGACTCGAACTCCCAGAGACTGTGCTGCTTCTATTGTTCGCATCATCCTTCTGGTGCCGTACTTGACCTTTTCAGACGGAGTGCCCTTGAACCAATCGTCTGTGGATTCGTCGTGAGGACCTAGTATCAATTGGCCTTCAAGATGATTGCTCAATGCAGAGATCTCCAGACCATGTTTCCCCATCTCCCTAAGATATTCCTGCGACCCTCCCTCCACGACGCTATCTATGTCGATATGGTTGCTTCCTTTCCACGCAGCTATCTCAACCATCTCAAATCCGATAGTGGCAACGTATGACAGGACCTGATCTAAGGGTTGGTCATTGTATAGAGCTAGGAAAATTCCAACTTTCATTTCACTTTGCACCCTTCGCTAATAAAGCTCTGTCAAGAAATATAAAGCTGAGCTGAAGTCGGCTCCCGAAATCATAGATGCATTCTGACGATCTTTGCCGGTTCGGAGAAGATGACCTATCCTATCCGTGTAATCCATTCCGAACATTGGTGATGCCGCTTTCGAGGTAACCAGATAACGGCAAGAGAATAACGTAAAATAGGGGGCCCTCTTCATCTCCTACGGATGAGAACAGAGGTCTTTAGCACAGGATTCCAAGTTGATGGCAATAGGATCGACTTCCTTTCCGGAGAATTCCACTACTGGCGAGTCAAAAGGGGAAATTGGGAGTCCATCTTTGATCGCCTAATAGCCATGGGACTCAAAGCCGTCTCGACATATGTCCCATGGAACTTCCATGCCGTGCATGGCTCATACGACTTCCGCGGCGAGACCGATCCGCAGAGAGACTTGGCCGGCTTCATAGATCTGGTGAAAAGCAGAAATCTTTGGATGATGATCAGGCCAGGGCCTTACATCTATGCCGAATGGAAATATGGCGGAGTACCAAAAGAGGCGTTTCAACTTCACAGATTTGATGGTCGATTCAAGTCACTTGCCTCCAAATACATATCAGCAGTTTGCGGTGATTGCATTGTCCGCAATCTATCAACTAGAGGCGGGCCTATATTCGTGTTGCAGGCGGATAACGAGATAGACCCTTGGATAAGGTTTTACCGAGAGCAATTAGGGCTGTCGAAGACATGGGGCCCCTTCAAGGATTTCCTTGCGGGTAAGTACAAAACTATAGTGGAGCTGAATAGGGCTTGGGAGTCACAACACCATGGCTTCGAGGACGTATGGCCCTTCGAGGAACATCCACTCAAGACAGAGCTGCCAATCGGCAAGGGGATCTTCACAAGATATCTTGACTATAGGTCGTTCCTGGATTGGGCAGTAGAACAAACACTGTCATGGGTGGTTGAGGAATACAAGAGGAATGGAGTTGATGTACCCATAATAACAAACACTTACGACGATTTTGTTTTCCATGATTTGACGAAATTGACAAGGATAGTTGACCTTCCTTGCATGGACATCTATCTATCCAAACATCTTCCCGAAGAGGAATTCCTCAAGCTTTCGTACTGGGTGAGGGTATATTCCGCATATTCCAAGTTGCCCGTTGCAACCGAATTCCAATCGGGGATATGGACCGACTCCCTGTATTCCACTGGGCCGATAGATGGCAGACATGAGAAGCTCTTGGGGTTGGCCGCCATGGCTTGGGGGCTCAAGGGATGGAACTGGTACATGGCAGTTGGGCGAGACAATTGGACATGCGCACCGATCAACGAATGGGGGCTGATAAATCCGGATGTCTATGAAGCCCTTACGCATCTCTCTTCCTTATACCAGAAGGTCAGGCCCTGTCAGCTGATCAGACTCACAGGCCTTGCGTTATGCCACTATAGACCACAGCTTCTGTTGGGACTTCCTTCTGAATTGTTTTCTGAGCATTGGGGAACTTGCTTCAGAAGCCTGCATAAGACCGGCCTTGATTTCACTTTCTACAATCCTGAGATTGACGCCGAGAGGAGGCCTCTCGTGCTATACGCCGGAAATGAGATGATGTGGAAGAAAGATGCAGCAAATCTATTGAGGTCATGCAAAGGCGGGACGCACGTGGTTTTCTTCCGGAGCTTTCCAAGCAGGGATTTCTCAGGAGAGGAATTGGATGAATTCAACTTCATGCCAAGGCCGATTGGAACCAGGGGAGAACCGAGGGGAAGACAGATGCTGGTAGAGCTATCATTTCGGAATTCAATTGCGACATCACTCATAGATGGATTCGGTTTCTACGATGGAGACTGCGGCGAGAAGATCACATTGCATGGCATTTCAAAAGCCTCTGCCTATACCGATTCGGAGCCAGTCCTCGGTGAACATGTGGTAGGATCCTCCAAAGAGATTGGGAGCGGGCGAGCGACGATCTTGGGACTTGAACCCACAGCGGACATCATCGAATTCCTTGTGCGAGGGTTCTCTGTTTCCTTGCCAGGCAGGGCCCTGACTCCAGATACGCATGTTGCCGTACATCATGACACAGGTGACAATTCCAGATATGTCGTTTTCATGATAAATAACTCCTCCCGACCTCAACTTGCCTCCATGAAGTTGAATCTACCCTTGGGAAGGTATAGGTTCGCAGCCATTCAATCCAAGAATGAGGGGGTGATCGATGGTGACGGAGAATTGCACCAGTTCATCGATTGGAAGGACGGAGAGATAATCGAACTAGCGCAGATTCGGTGATACCACCCCACTCTCCCTAACTGTTTCAGAATTCGTAGAGTCTATATCCGAGCAGACGAGTTCCATCCCGGTCGAAGTGAAATACACCGCGAAATCTCTTTCCTGCAATGAGAAGTGGAAGCCAGAACTTGTCGTCTTCCCACATTTGTCCATAGGGTATCTCCTGTAGACTAAACCATCTGATCTCTCCCTCAGAACTGGATTTGATCGATCCGCTGAATGAATCGACAAGGAAAACGTAGACTATCCAGTCAACTTGCTTTTTGTGTCCGAAGTAGAATTTCAACACTCCATGCTGATTGATGCTGGAGACACTAAGTCCGGTTTCCTCGCGGACTTCCCTAATGGCGCAATCTCCAGGTGTCTCTTTCTCTCTCAATTTCCCTCCTGGGCCGTTCCATCTACCTTCGCCGAACAGCCCCTTTGACTTCCTAAGCAACAGCACTTTCCTGTCGGAGATTATGTGGCAGAGCGTCGCGTAGATTGTTGCCATGTGCGAGGCATTTACTTGGCAAAGCTGGTATTATGTTTTGCACGAAGCCGAGACCTCAGGCTCAACGAATGCGCCCACGCGAGCGCTTTGTCAGATAGCGATATTAACTATTACGTGGCCTGTCAACCGATGGCATCTTGGGATGACATGTTTCGCGCAGGCCATTTTCGCCTTGAAGAACCTCAAGAACAAGTAGTGAAAATCGTCTCGGCTCTCAGAGAAAACAATGTAATAAGGGTATGCGATCTGGGCTGTGGACCTGGGCGCAATCTGATTTTCCTCGCAGATCAGGGATTCGAGGTCTACGGAGTTGACATATCCGAAACCGCACTTGAGATGACCCGGCAGAAGGCAGCCAAGCTGGGATTGAAGGTGAATCTGATGAAAGGCGACATGACCTCCCTGCTCTTCCCTGACCTTTTCTTCGACGCCGTCATATGTGTATATGTCATTTATCATGGCACATTGTATTCGATCAAAAGGACTCTCCTCGAAATCAGAAGGGTTCTGAGACCCGGCGGATTTGTTCTTGTAACATTCCAGACAAGGAGAAGTCACAAGTATGGATCCGGAAAGGAAATAGAACCGAATACCTTCGTTCAGCAGGAACCCCCTGAACTCGGAATCATTCACCATTTTAGCGACGAGACAGAAGTGAGATTGCTGATGGAGCAATTTCAAATACTGAATGTGGAGCTCGAGGAATTGTCGACAAAGAACGGGAACCAACACAGCCATTGGCAGGTCTTGGCGAGGAAATCTCAAACTGGCAGGGGACTATGACCGAATGCGATTACGCATATCTTTCCGTTCTTCGTTTGTTTTATCAATTACCCCAATCATATCCACGACACATTAATTAACAAGCTTGGACTGTCTAGTCAGAGAAACAGTGGATACGCACATCATCATCGACAAGGCAATACCCTTTGTGATAATGATAGCACTTTGGCTCAATGGGTGGTTCTATCCCCTGTTACTCGTTCCTATACTATATGTGATGGTATTCGAAAAGAGAGGCCCATACTTCATTGGATTCGAGCTGAGCAAAATACGGAGATCAGCGGCTCTGGGCTTGATCGCGGGCAACTTGCTGTCATTGGTGTACCTTGGCTTGTTTATCTTTTGCCGAGTTGTGGTTCAACCTCTCGGTGATATTGATTGGTCTGTTCTATTCACAAGCATGGTGTGGTTTTCATTCTATGATGAAATCGTCTACAGAGGGTTTTTCATCTCTCACTTTTCAGATGCTAATGAATCGATGTTCTCACCTAGGGGGCTTGTCGTCAATCTCCTACAGACCTTAATGTTCATTTCGACGCCGATCAAAGTGCTGTCAATAGGGCAACCTTTAGTTCTTCTCTTTTTCTCTCTTTTGGGATTCACGAATGGATTAGTATTCATGAGAACTAGGAACCTCGCTGGCTGCATTCTATCGCATTCGATCGTGATAGGTTCGACCTGGCTGTTCCCAAGGATATTCGGTTAGAATTCGCGGTCTAGATGACTCCATTCGCGTTGCGACCCACGAAGTGGCAAGATTCGCCAAGGCGACTCCCATCTATACTACTCCTCCTAATAGGGCACCAGTCAAATATGCTGCCCCAGCCGCAAGTGAGCCTACCATTGTCATTTCGACCCCAGCTATGTACCATTTTTTGCCCGTTACGTATGATCTGGCTGAGCCCGCTGCGAACACTGCTAACGCTGTCAAAGCAAGTGAAATCCCGAAATCCGCATCGGAGAGTGAGGGTAAGGCATAGGTCAGAATGAATGCCAGTAAAGGTATGATCCCTGCTATTATGAAGGCAAGGAAGGTGGCTAGGCCACTTTTCACTGGTGACTTGTCTTCAGGCACCATGTAGAGCTCCTCAAGCATCATCGTGTCCACCCAATTTTCTCTGTTAGATGTCAGAAGATCTATGACTTCTTCGAGAACATGACCTCGTAATCCCTTTTTCTCATATATCTGCCGGAGCTCTTCCCTTTCTTCGGCTGGTATGTTTTCTATCTCCCACGCCTCTCTGGCCCTCTCCGCACTCTTGTATTCCATTTCGGATTTCGTACTTAGATAGTTCCCCATAGCCATCGACACGCCATCTCCCAGCAAATTGGCAAAGCCCAAGATCAAGATGACGGCCGGCGACAGCGCCGCTCCTGCGGCTCCCGCGACAACTGCGAACGTCGTGATTATTCCGTCCAACGCTCCATATACCAGGTCGCCTACGTATGTTCCTTCCGTCTTCCTGTGGTATACATCCTCGTGTATCCTCTTTTCCCCATGAGCTTTTCTCGAGGCCAAAACATCTTTTCCTGAATAGGCTCTTTTTGCCTCCTCAATCCTTTCCGAAGGCATCCTGTTGGGGAGCGATAAGGTTGCCACATTAAAGGATTATCATGCGCTACTTCTGATCTATCTTGAAGGTTGCGTATCGGAATCTTGCCAGAGGAGTCGCTCGCGAACGAAATGCTTAAGACAACGCGGATTCGGGGATGGCACCTTGAATGATAGAAGACCTGCTGGTACCTCTCGTTTCAGTCGCCATCGCGGAGCTGGGCGATAAGACGCAGCTATCGATTCTTTTGCTATCCTCAAAGACCGCGAAGCATCTCCAACTGCTTCTTGGTATTATCCTTGGGTTCTTCATAACTGATGGAGCTGCTATCTTGGCTGGCTCGTTCATGGCCACGATTCTTCCGATGGACTTCATCAGATGGCTCTCAGCTGCGCTGTTCATGATGTTTGGAATCCTGACCTTGAGGTATGGCAGCACAGCAGAGAAAGAAAAGATTCACCTAGGTAATCCTTTCCTCTCAGGATTCACGTTGATCTTCTTTGCAGAATGGGGAGACAAGACACAGATAGCGTCTGGCGTATTTGCGACTAGGTATGATGCGATCTTAGTCCTGTCTGGAACGCTCGCAGCCTTGACATTGCTTTCCGTTGCGGCCGTCTATCTAGGTAAGCTAATCTCGGACAGGATCGACAGGCGACTCGTGACTTTGACAGCTGGAATCTACTTTATAGTGATTGGCATTTCATTTCTTATTATGTAGCATCGGCGATTCTTTGGGAACTTGCTTGAGATACCAAGGGCTTCGTACCGGTTTCCGACTCTATGTAGAGGCCAATTTCCCGGCCCTTTCGATGAGTTCTTTCCTTTTCCACTCGATATCCTTCGGTATCAAAATCGAAGTGACCCCCAGGAGAACAGCGCATAGGAACCAAGTCACGGTTACTATGACTAAAATAGCACTTTCAAGACCAATGGTGTCTGCAAGATAGCCCGTTAGTAAGGGGGCTAATGCGGATCCAACATTCTCGAAGAAGACTAACGTGGATAGTCCAGAACTTCTCACCTCCGGGAGTGAGACGTCTTGGACAGAAGCCGACACTGAAGGTCCCGCCATTGGTATGAAAAACCCTGTCAGGCCTCCGAGTACCAGAAACACTAGCATTCCCCCCTTCACGAGAATTGTCAGATCGAAGAGAATCAAACCGACTGCAACCGTTATGGATGCGAATATCATCCTCCCCTTCAATGATCTCCGGAAGGACCAATCCCCCATTATCCCCGCAGCTATGTTGCCCAATGCCATGGCGATCAACGCCACGAACATCACCAACATCCTTTCATCTGGGTTGAATCCCCTAGCCAATTCCATGTATAGGAGCAGCCAATATGAGAGAATCTGCCAAGGAAAGACCCCGAAGAAGCCCTGGGCGAACAAGAGAATCGCTGATTTCCTCTCGAATAGCTTCTTGATCGAATCCCTTGAGAACGTCTCTCTCAACTTGTCCTTCACTTCGGCAAGCTCCGGTTCAGTTCCACCTCTAGGCTTGTCCTTCACGGTTAGCAGAATCACTGCTGCTAGAATCAACCCGGGGACAGCAGTTATTATGAACGCCCCTCGCCAACCGAGGATGCCGCCCGCAATCGTCCCGACCAAGACTCCAATCAGAGTTCCGAAGGCATTCGAAGTGTTAACTAGGCCTATCGCCGTTGCCCTTCTCTCTGGAGGAAAATAATCCCCCAAGAACGAAATTATGCCACTTGTCGCCTCATTGTCTATTCCTGTAGTGGCTCTAGTGAGCAGTAGCTGCAAATAGCTTGTCGAGAATGCTGAGAGGACGGTCGTAACTCCCCAGATCGCACTCGCCATGGAAACCATGAAAGGCCTCGCATAACGATCAAACACATATCCCCAGAAGGGCATGAACGCCACGGCAACAAAGATGGAACCCGTCTGTATTGCTCCCAATTCCGTAAACGAAAGACCAAACTCTGACTGGATCAATGTAAGAAGAGGCGAGATCAGGAACTTGTCCGCGTTGTGTAGCAACATGAAAAGGAAGAACATGAATGCAACATACCAAGATTCCCTAGGGATTCTCGATTCGCGATTGCCTTCAGGCATGGCTCCGGAACTGATAACCATGATGCAAATATAAATTACTCGTCAGGAGCATGCAAAATTGCAGAAAATGGACGTTGTTTCACATGAGTATCTGAACGATCAGGAGCCTTCAAATGTTGAGGATACGTCTCAAGCCTTCAGCAGAGCGGCTCAAGAATGGCTTTTGCACTTTCGATGTCCTTGATCTGCTGAGGGCCAGCGATTTCCCGTTCAATTGTGAGAGCCCCGTCGAAGCCGCATGACTTCAATTTGGGGATGAGGGCAGGGAAATTAACCTTGCCTTGCCCCAAGGGCTTTTCCATGCCCAATCTCCTTCCATCCGTCGGATATTCACCATCTTTCGCATGCACTCCACGAACGTATCTGCCAATTGCATCTAAGGCGTCAACAGGATTCGCCTTGCCATACATTATAAGATTCGCAGGATCGAGATTTATCCCAAGATTATCTGCTCCTACATCCTGTATCGTCCTCAGGAGAGTCACTGGCGTCTCTTGACCACTCTCGAACCAGAAGCTCTCACTATTCTCTGAACAAAACTGCGATATCTCCTTCAGAAGGGGAACGAGGCTGACATATAGACTATCCTGTGGATTCTCGGGTATGAAGCCGACGTGTGTTGTGATACTCTCGACGCCGACCATCTTTGCAAAACTTGCCCCCTTCTTGAGAGCTGCGAGTCGGATTTCCCTTGTGTCAAATGGAACAAGCCCTATTGTAGCCGGTCCTTCCAAGAAGTCCCAAACATAAGTCCCTGGGAGACCAGTCCAGATAGTTGTGATCTCGACGTTGTTCTGCTCCGCCGAAATCCTCAGGTCGTTTGCCACTTCCCTCGTCAGTAAGTCGGGATTCCAGCATGAAACTTGGCAAGTCGGGAAGCCGAACTCACTAACCTTCTTCATCTCCTCCATTGGGCCGCTTTCCAAGGGGACTATCACTCCAAGTCTTAGTTTTGTCATGCACATGGCGAAGCAACACGCAGTATTTATGTTATGTAACGCATATCGAGTCAAAAGCATTTCAATACATAACCGAAAAGGGGATATCTTCACGAGAGCCATGACCGAGACCAACATCATTGAGTTGCTATTTTATATAGAAGTTGTGAGGCCTTGAACTCGAGGCTTCCGGCGGGATGTTTGGCCCAACGCATGCGCTCCTGGGATATCTTGTTGCCTATTTCGCTGTGAGGAATTCCAAATCAATTGATTTCAGAGATGGTGTCTTTGCTTTGGCTTGTGGAATCGCACCGGACATTGATTTCCTATCTCCTCTTCCTTTCGGAACTCCCTTTGGTCATCACGGTCTGGCTCATTCGCCTCTACTATTACTCACGATCTCGAGTCCGTTTCTCGTGAAACGCAGATCAAACGCATTACCATATTTTTTGGCTTTGGTGTCGCACGTGGTGTCCGATTTCGTTGACAACACAATCCCACTGTTCGGTCCCCTCTCCTGGGGAGAATTCGGTCTTCGCCTTTCTTATCAGGAGCAATTGGTGCCATTGGCTCTCTCCATAGAGCTGATCATCTGTTTTGCTTTCATATGTCTCGTTATCAGAAGGCCTAACGATCTTCCGATATCAATTCCAGAAAAATATGACAAGCTTGCCACATCTTCGTTGATGATGATGCTTCTTGCTGGTCCCATAGTATCTTGGTACCTTGCCTCTTCATTCCAGATTTCTGTTACTCTCCCTCAGGCCTTTGTCTGGGCCTCGTCATCGGTACTTGTTCTGTATTCTATAGCCTGTAACAGCTATCTTATCTTGGGAGCGATTTCGTCAGGAGTCAAAGAAAGAAAGCGGTCCTGAGGAAGGAAATCCGCATGATTGGGACAAGCGTCGATTGACCATCGAGAGGAAAAGCATTCATATTCTCTTGATTGGTGTGGATTCGCCATATGAAACGGAAAGTAATCCTGATCATAATCGATGGCTGCAGACAGGACTACCTCCAGATGGGAGGCATTGATACAATCAGGCAACTCATGGATGAGGGAGCGTGTGCGCAGGATTGCAGGACGGTTTTCCCTTCCATGACGCATCCAGCACATACCAGCATCGTGACCGGGCTCTACCCCTCTGGCCATGGCATTCTAGCGCATCATTACTTTGATAGGCGATGTGGAAGATTGAGGGATTTCCTTTCATATAACAAATTCAGCGGGAATTCAATAGCGGAATTAGTCAAGTCAGCTGGAGGAAGGGTTGTTTCGATCGACGAATTCACAGCCCTTGGACGAGGATCGGATCTTTACGTGAACGTGCCATCCCATGACCCTCAGGAAGTTGCCTATTGGGCAGTTGATGCGATTTCGAGAAAAAGCCCTGACTTGTTGATCATGACGTTCTTCGACTCCGACAACATCGGAACGCGATACGGACCGCAGAGCGCCGAAGTGAAGACTTGCATGAGAAACATAGACGATCACATTGGCACCATACTCGGAAAGGCCAAGCAGTGCTACAAAGACGACGAATTGCTTGTTGTGTTGACCTCAGATCACGGAATGGCAAGCACCGGAAAATGTATACTCCCTGATGTTAGGAAGATGGCGCAGGCATCCTTGGGAGATTCTACAATCCTTGCCGAAGGACTCTATGCCCAGGTCTATTTCGATGAGATTCAAGCAAGACATATCGCCGAATTTGCCGAGATCCCTGGAGTAGATGTGATGCTGGAGGACAGAGAACTGCTGGCGTTGAACTGCCTAAATGAGAGTATCGGTGATCTCGTTGTCTCATGCAAGGAGGGATACAACTTGATAGAGCAGGATGGCGGGGGACCTCAGGGCCTGCATGGCAGCCTAGTTGACGAGTGCATGAGGGTTCCCCTCGTTCTATGGGGGGCCGGAGTGGTTCCTGGGAGGATGACCTTTTGCGAGGTGGTTGACATTGCCCCCACCATAGCACATTTCATGGGCATCAAATACCCACATTTCGATGGCAGATGGTTGGCCGAGTGCTTCACCGAATCACTCAAGATCACAACCGATAAGGTAACCGGAGCAGTCCGGGAGCTTCGGCTAGAGTACAGAACCAGAATTCAGATTATTCGGGAAATGATGGATGTCAGAAAAGCCGAGGCTGAAGGTAGGCTGAGCGAGAAAGAATGCTCAAGCATCATTGGCGAATCAAAACAATCGCTACTGAAAGCCGTGTCAGAATACGAAAGGATAAAGAAACCATTGAAATGAAAACCGACCTTCGGTCTGTCTTTGAAGCGGCTTGAGACGCTCAGATTTAAATCCAGTTGGCTGGTTCAATGAACCATACTGATGTCAGAAAGCGCTTGGTGGAAGGAAGGAGGGAGGTTGATTTTTGCCATCGTCATTTTGGTCATATTAGCATCCATAGTGGCAACGGCATACACGATCTTTTCACCGTTTACCCAGCCCATCATAGCCACGGTTAGTATAGATTACTACATAGAGAGTGCCAGCGCCAGGAACTATGTCATGAACATGATTGACTATGCAATGAAAAACGACTCGATAAAAGCAGTTGTTGTAAAACTGGATTGCCCCGGCGGCTGGGCTGACGCAGTCGAGGAGATATATCTGGGGCTAGTCAGATTGAAAAGCAAGAAACCTGTCGTGGCCTCTGTAATAGGCTACGCGCTTTCTGGGGGATACTACATCGCCGTGTCATCCAACTACATATACGCAGTTCCAACTTCGTTCGTCGGAAACATAGGCGTTATAGGATTCGCACCCTCAAAGGGATACCCAAGCGAGCAAATCGTTGAGACTGGTCCAAATAAGGTCAGAGGTTTCTCCGAGAGAGGCTTCATATATATGCTTCAGGGCGCTCTGGAGAATTTCGTGGGCGCGGTAGTTGCTCAGAGGGGAGCCAAGCTTCTTGTGAACAAGACAGAACTATGCACAGGATCGATATATCTTGGCAGCCTAGCTGTTCGCAACGGGATGGTTGATTCAGTGGGTTCATCGGAACATGCGATCGAGAAGGCCGCTTCTCTCGCCGGGATAACGCAATATGAGTTGGTTGACCTGAACAAAATAACACAGGCGCCATCAGGTCTCATGACAATGAGCGGCAATGAATCAAAGGCAAGTGAGTTCAGCATCTCAAAACTCAGGGAACTGAGGCCGGCCCCAATATTCTATTACGTTTACCTGCCCCCGCAGTTGGGTAACATTTCAGGAGCGGAACTACTGAGGACTTGGGAGGCTGGAACGGAGACACCGACAGCGCCAATGACAGATGCTGGAGGGAAGAAAGTCGTCCTTATCGATCTCTCTCACCAGAACGCGTTCCTTAGGGACGAGCTTGTCATGCTGGTGTCGGAGATCGTGTCTAGGGATGCCGTTGTTAGATATCTCAGCTCATCTATGGACTTCAGGTTCGCTTTGCAGGAGGCCACTTCGCTTCTGATAATCTCTCCGACTCGCGAATTCTCCAACGATGAATTGACCGCTATCAGGGACTTCGTGAAGAAAGGAAAAAGACTGCTTATCATGAATGAGCCAACAAGGGCATTTCCTACCGCTGCAAACGGGTTATCTGGCGATTTCGGCATAACATTCGGGAACGACTATCTCTACAGCTTGAATGAGTACGACGGGATATACAGGAATATATACGTGACTCATTTCGGGGCCTCAGAGCTCACTGATGGCCTGAATAAGATTGTCCTGTATACCGCTTCGAGCGTTTACTCAAAAACTGGCAGAATCGCGTTCACAGACAATGAAACGTTCTCCTCAGAAGCCGAGAAGCCAAGCGAATACGCGATCATGGTGTTCAAGGAGGGTGAAGGGATCGCTGCAATAGGGGATATGACCTTCCTTACGGAGCCTTATTGCTACGTAGAGGATAATTACAGGCTACTGACCAACGTTGCCGCATTCCTGACGGGTCGTGGCGGATCCCCAGGATGATGCCAACCAGAACGAGATAGGCACCTTCTATGACGGAACTGCTTCTCGGAGGGGTGCATCATGACGAAACAAAGCGAGAGCACATATTGGTCACATGACTTGTTCCTAGAAGAATCTAAACAAGATCCGTAGCAACAAGCATGAGATTGGTCTCTGGAATTCCGAGATTGAATTACTCTCATCCTAGCGTTGTCTGAGAGTGAGCAGTCACTAACTAAATTTATCTAGAGGTAGTATCAATCAAGGGAGCAATATGTGCAGGATGTTAGGTCTCTTGTCGACTAGGCCGGTTCCGGCCTCGAAGTACCTGAGGGATGCTGACTGTTCACTGTACAGACTCGCCGTACTAGGGCAACAAGGGGACGGATGGGGCATCGGCCACTATGTGAACGGAAAGCTAAGCATCTTCAAGAGTGAGAAACCAGTCTATGAGGAGGAGCCACTCTTCCGAGACATGATTGACCAGATCAAATCCGTGGCCATCGTGGCTCATGTCAGAAAGGCGAGTAATCCTAGGAACTTACCGAGGACTTCGTTAATCTCAAAGGAGAATTCCCAACCCTTCTATCACATGGATATTGTATTTGTCCACAACGGTACACTTTTCATTCCAGATCAAGTGATGAATGAACTTGGCGAGTATAGGGGTCTTGTGCAAGGCGCCAACGACAGTGAGGTGCTTTTCGCGTATCTTCTTCTTAATCTGAAGAAGGAAGAAACATTCGAGGAAGCCCTTAAGGGCCTAGAGAAGGGTTTGAGAGATATAAAGGAAAGAAGTGGATATCAGAGACAGCATCCGTATAGCAGTCTTAACCTCATATTCAGCGACGGCAGAGAGCTCCATGCGTACGAGAAATATCTCATAGAACCGGGAATCACCTCGTACTGCAGTCCAGCACCCTATTTCCAGATGCACTATTTTGCGGAGGACAACGGGATCGTTGTAGCTTCTGAGAAAATGAGTTCCACAAACTGGAAACCTCTAGGGAACGGGGAACTGCTAAGTGCAAGGGCAATTGATGACAAGGTCGTATATGACATTCGCAGAATAAGCTGAATCTGAACAGTCCGAGGATGAAACGCGCTCTGATCTAGCACTTGTTATCCATGTACAGCTATAGAGCTTAAATCGCTCTGGACTTCCCCAAGCCATGGGATGCACGAAAATTCGTGAATGAAATCGAAGAAAGATTGAAGGTTCCAGTCACATTAATATCAACTGGACCAGAGATGGAAAGCACTATAGATAGAAGGGCCTAGTCGAGACCCCACAGTTCGGCGAGAAAGCCAGTAGAAGATGGTGTTCGTGCTTGATTCATCACCCATGGCGAATCTGTGCGATACAACGAATAGTGAAGCAATATCACAGGCGGCATTTTGATGATGTAGGTTAGGCAATATCTATATTAATTCAAGACACCTGCCCTTTCAAACATGCTCGACATCAAGCTGATCAGGGAAAGTCCTGATAGGGTTAGAGAGAACCTCTCTCGGAGAAACGACAGTACTATCTTGGATTTGCTTGACAGGGTCATCGTGGCAGACAAGAAATGGCGCCAATTGCAGACCGATTTGAATACGTTGAGGCATGATAGGAACGAGATTTCATTGAAGATATCCGATCTGAAGAAGCATGGAAAGGACGCTTCGAGTGAGCTACTCGAGGCAGAGAGAATCTCAAAGACGATATCGGGTCTGGAAGGCGAGTCTGACGAATTATCGGGGTCAATTCACTATTGCTTGATGAGGCTCCCGAATCTTCTGGACGAGGGCGTTCCATATGGGAAGGACGAGACGCAGAATGTCGTGATCAGGGCCTGGGGGAGGCCCCCGAAGTTTGATTTCGCCCCCAAAGACCATCTTTCAATATTGCTTGATCTAGGATTAATAGACGTAGAGAGGGGTGCGAAAACAGCCGGCGAGAGATTCTACTATTTGAAGAAGGATCTTGTCCTTTTGGATTATGCGATATTGGACTTTGGATTGAGGTTCATGATAGACAAGGGCCACATACCAATAGAGCCGCCCTACATGATGAACAGAAAGGCCTACGAAGGCGCAACAGATTTGGCCGATTTCGAGAATGTGATGTACAAAATAGACGGAGAGGATCTATACATGATAGCTACAAGCGAGCATCCGATGTTGGCGATGTTCATGGATGAGGTGCTTCTGAAGGATGCCCTTCCGATGAGATTCGTCGGAATCAGTCCTTGTTTCAGAAAGGAAGTGGGAGCGCATGGGAAATACACAAAGGGACTTTTCAGGATGCATCAGTTTCATAAGGTGGAGCAATTCATATTTTGCGTCCCCGAGGAGTCTAGAAGATTCCATGAGGAGTTGCAGCAGAATAGTGAGCAGATGTATCAGAAACTCGGCATCCACTACAGGGTCTCATTGGCTTGCACTGGGGACATAGGAACAATCGCTTCAAAGAGGTATGATGTCGAGATGTGGATGGCTGATGGCAATTATAGGGAGATAGGGTCGAACTCTAACTGCACTGACTATCAGGCCAGAAGGTCAAACATAAAATATAGGGAGAAGGAAGGGCAACCTCCTGTCGGATTTGTGCACACCTTGAATAATACGGCGCTTGCGACCAGCAGGACACTCATCGCGATGCTGGAACAAAATCAGAATGCTGATGGTTCAGTGACCATACCAGAGCCCTTGAGGGATTACATGGGAAAGGATAAGCTCGCTAGATCAGAAAAATAAGGCGGCAGTCGAATCAGCGCTATAGTCAGATGGCCTAGTTCATTCCAGTGAGATTGGATGACCTGACTCGGCAGATTTTATTATCGAACTGATGACCTTGGTTACTGCAAGACCATCTTCTCCGAGCACAGGAGGTTCAACGCCTTCCGCAACAGATCGAACAAAGCTTTGAAGACCCTCTCGAACAAAGCCACTTACACCTTCATCAGGAAGGACATAGACATCCGGGAATTCTGCTTTGCCCTCGCCAATAATCTTGAGACTCCCATGGTGGGATCTATCAATCCTTATGGCCGCTCTTTCCCCAAATACGTCCATCTTGAAATCGACAACAAACGGTTCCCCCCTCGGTAAGATCCAACTATTTTCCATGACTGCAACACCTCCTCCTCGGAACTCTATGAGGCTTTCATAGAAGTCCTGGACCGGGATGCCCATTGATTCCAATACGGTTGATCTTGAAACTCCAAACACCTTCTTGGCCTCATCGTTGAAGAACCACCTTAGCAGATCAAAGACATGGCTACCGAGGAACCAGAGGACACTTGTCTGCCTCGACCATTTTATCATCTCCGTTGGAACAAAAATCGTGTCGCTTAGTCTTGCATATGCATGTATGAGCTTCCCCGTTTTCCCTTCCTCTATCGTTTTCCTAGCCAATCTGAAGGGGGGACTCCACCTATTGCTGAAATTCAACATTAGCTTGACTCCATGTTTTCTTGCCTCGCTCACAATTCGCTCGGCTTCTGATACCTCAGTTGCAAGGGGTTTCTCCACCAACAGGTGTTTTCCATTCTCAATTGCTGAAATAGATGGTTCGAAATGCAGATGATCCGGCGTACAAACTGAAACCAGTTCTATCTCTGGATCTGCAGCAAGGTCGTGATAGTCTCCGTAAGTCTTTGGAACGTGATATTCTTCAGCAATCTTTTTGGCTCTTTCGACGTTACGATCAGAGACCGCAACTAGATCAGCGTTCGTAATGCTCCTGAAGCATTTTACCTGATGTTCTCCTTGGATGCCAACCCCGATCACGCCGATGTTGACCTTCTTCATGTAGCAAGCGCCGGCCTCGAAAATTATAAGTCTGAGCTGGCAGGCATCCAACGAAACCGAATTCGACTATACTTCTGGTGCGCAGTCCCATAACTCTAATTAGGGGTCTGCTGCCACTTCAATACAGGGTTGAACTCTCGGGAAAGGGTCGTGCGAGCACTCGATCTGGGGGAAGCTGACAGGGTGCCGCTTTTCGAGATGCATATACCACCGAAGATATCCTCGAGGATCCTAGGCAGAGACGAAGTATTTGTCGGGAATACAGATCTTGTGCATGACCTGATTGCCAGAGGATACGACATCGATAGGTTGAATGAGAAGATATCCGATGAACTGGTTGAGGTCCACGCAAGGGCAGGACTTGATTGCATTAGGGTTCCGGGGGCATATGGGAAAGTAGGGGAGATCCGCAGAGAAGGAGACGGTATCTGGGTGATAGATGGAAAGCATTACAGATATTCAGCTGACTCGCTTTGGGACCTAGATGAGCCCAAGAGCTATGATCCTGATGAAGTGTTAAGTGAAAGTCACGAAATGGCAAACAGCCACTTCACAGATGGAGCGATATTCTCCATTCTCGAGAGAATCGCGAAAGAAGTAAAGGGATCTTCGTTCCTTTCTTTTGACGCCGACGGGTCTTGGGGGCCGATTGTCTCGAAACCATATCTTCTGCTGAGTGTCATGGGTTGGGTATATACTAGGCCAGATGTCGTGGAAGCCCTTATTGATGTTTTCACTCGGCAAGCCATAGAAAGAGGAAGGACGGCCATAGATCTCGGAGCCGATGCCATATTGATGTGCGTGGATTACGGTCATAGCAGTGGTCCATGGATTTCTCCCGAGATGTTCAGAAGATTCGTTAAGCCTGCCCTGATCAGACAGGTCAACGCGTTCAATGATAAGGGAGCCTACGCAGTTCTTCACTCAGATGGCAACATCGCAAAGATTCTGCCAGATGTGGTAGACGCAGGAATAGATGCCTATCAGGGTATAGACGTGATGGCTGGAATGGATCTGAAGACAGTGAAGGAGCAATATGGAAAGAGGACATGTCTCATAGGTAACGTCAATCCAAGCATAATCGAGTTCGGAACCAAGGAACAAGTATGTTTGGAGGTATCAAGGTGCATTCGGGACGGAGCTCGAGAGGGCGGTTTCATTCTTTCTGCTTCTGCGAATGTCTCGATCAATACGAACTTCGAGAACTTCAAGCTTATGTTGGACTATGCCAAGAAGATAGGAAGATACCCCTTGTCTCTCAGTTGATGGTGCGATTCCATGTTCTCCATTGGTTTGTCAAACGCCGGGGATCGAAAGTCCAGTATCGATCGTAGAGAGAATCAATTTTAGATCCGGAATAACCTTGAAGAATCCTTTAATCCAACCGAAATTGCTCACTACATGTGAAGGTACTAGTAACTGGAGCCAACGGCTTCGTGGGAAGGAACATAGTTCCTTACCTCAGGAAAATGGGCCATGTAATCCTCACCACTGATCTTGATTCAGGGGGAGCTAGAGGTGACATAACCGATAAGGGCTTCGTTCTTCAGACCCTGATGAGACATGATTTCGATTCCATAGTCCACCTTTCAGCTGTAGCAGACGTTAGGAGATGTATAGAGGATGCCCATAGATGTTATGAGGTCAACTCATTTGGAACTCTGAATCTCTTGGAATTGGCAATCAGAAAGCGAGTCAGGAGGTTTATCTATAGCTCGAGCGCCAATGTCTATGGCGTGCCTCTGGAACTCCCGGTGCACGAGACAACTCCATTCAACCCAAGAACCCCCTATGATGATTCCAAAGTCATAAGCGAGAATCTCATCAGAAGCTACGGCAAGCACAAGGGTTTGCGATTCGTGATATTGAGGTCGTGGAAGCTGTTTGGTGAGTATGACATCCCAACCACTGCAGTCAGCAGATTCATTCTTGCCTGTCTCAGAGGTAATCGGATCGAATTGTACAACGGGGGAAAAGATACTACCGATCCATACCACATTGAGAATTATTGCATGGCAATTCAATTGTGTCTAGAGAAGGATGAAGCAGTGGGTCAAGCATTCAATGTTGGAACGGGAAACGAGGTATCTATAAGACAACTCGCGGAGCTCATAAAAAGTCTAACGAAATCCGGTTCAGAAGTCGTTGACCTGCCGCCAAGGAGCGTTGCTGAGTCACAGCCAATGAGGAGCTATCCCTCGATAGACAAGATCAGGAAGACTCTTGGCTATAAACCAATGATAGGTATTGAGGAAGGCCTCAGGAGAACCATCAGATATCACATTGACCATCCCAACTCATAAGCATCGAATCCCCTGGGGCGTCCGTGGCTCATGCCAAGAGGACAGCCATGATTCCGCTCAGGAATACACCGTCGAATGTTCCAGCTCCACCTATGCTCGCCATCCTTGCACCAATGCTGGGTATGGCAGGCAAATTGGTCAGATCAGCTCCTATCAGCGTGCCTAGAACGCCCGATACGTAGGCTATTGCATAGGGTGCGTTTGAAGGAATAAGGATGGCCGTAAGAGCTGCGACAATCGGAGGCACAAAAGCAGGCGTAACTATCCCGACGCCACGCGTTGGCCTAGCAACCAAGTGGGCCACGATAGCAACGATGAATATTCCAAGAACGGCCTGAGGCAAAATGGAGATGTAACTGTATAGGACATAGAATGACAGGAGCGAGGGAACCAGAGCTCCTCCTACGTTTATGGCAATTATCGTGGTTTGGACTTTAGTTGTGGTGCGCGGAACCCTGTAAAGTACGCCAAAAACCTTCACGTATTCATCAACGACATCATAATGCTCAGCCGGAATCCGTGCTATAGGTATGTTGACATAGCTTCCCAAGAGACTGGATCCTATTATCAGGATAGCGCTCAGAGGACTCAGCCCGATTTCTCTAAGGGCGGCTCCAACGAAACCAAGAAGAAGAAAAACAAGAGCTATTGTTGCGATGACCCCAAGCAGGAAGAGGAAGGAAGGATGGACTGGCGAATGCAGGGATTTCATGATCTAGAGGCATCACCTTGTTTGGTCTTTGCATTTAATTGTTTCCGGGTCATTTCAATATGAGTCGGTGTACTCTTTCATTGGCCGGGCGCTCTGACAGCCAATAGACCGAGACCTCTATTGTATCATCCAATCGCGCCCGTCTTGTTCGTGGGTCTGGCAGACTCCCTAGGATCGGCCGCAACGAATGGCGAGCCCGTTCCGCCTATAGTACGGATTGCCGTGTTAACTGATGCTAGTCCTATTTGCCGGCATTGAGGAAACCTCTCACACTTAAATTCATGTCCGATAGAAATACTGGTGTTGGCCAAGGACCACATTGTCCGCGTAGGAATAGTCGGGTATGGTGGTATGGGAAAGCTGCATGCCGACAACGCAAGAAAGCTCGGCCTTTTTGGGATAGAAGCAATAGCTGACATATTGGCTGAGAGAAGGAAGGAAGCTAAGGCCGAATTGGGGGTAGCAACTTACGGGGACTATCGGAGAATGCTGGATTTAGAGGAAATCGAAGCGGTCTTTGTCACAACCCAACCCAACACTCACGCCGAGATTAGCATCGAAGCGGCACGAAGAGGAAAGCACATCTTCTGTGAAAAACCTTTCACTCCCTCTCTTGTTGAGGCTAAGGATGCCCTGAAAGTGATCAAGAAAAGAAAGGTAGTTTTCCAACTTGGGTTGGTTCTGCGATATACGGAATGCTACGGTCTCCTGAGGAGAGTCATCTCAAATGGAGAACTCGGGGACATCTTTGGTGCTCAGGCCAGATATGGAGGATATATGTTGAGTTACAAGCCCCACTTCGACAGGGGACATGACAGGGGGATGGTCAATGGCAACACGATTCACATGATAGACATGTTACGGTTTCTATTCGGGCCGGTGAAGGAGGTGTGGGCAAGATTCGACAGAGGTTTCCCAAAGGGAACTGAACTCGCTGGAGTGATTTCGTTCAGTCACCTGAACGGAGTCATGAGTGATCTCTACGCCTCAGGAGCGATGAGGGTTGGTTCATTCCTGTTCGTAAACGGCTCAGACGCAGATGCCGTCATTGAGAACAATACTGAATTGACCAAATTGAATAAGGAAGGATCACACAAGCTACTGCGGGCGAACGTTGGATTCCAAGAGGAATTAGAGGCCTTTTGGAGGAATATTGTACTCGGAGAGCAGAACTTGGCTGGGCAGTCCGAAGCCTTGGAACTATCCAATCTGATGGAGTCGATATATCTGGCCGCTATCAAAAGAGCCGCGGTGCGGGTTCCTAGAGCTACCCTGTAGATGACTGGACGAGATCCCGCGGAAACGAATCAGGCTTATTAGAGAGCCAGATCATAGATGCGATGGGAATGAGCGAGGAGGCAAGATATCGAATCAGAGTGAGGTTCGGCACAACTGAGATAGAGGTCCAGGGAGACAAGGAGTTCGTGGAGAAGAAATACAGCGAGCTATTCGAGAAGCTTTCAACAGAAAGCCCAATGGCAAGACCGTCTGCCCCGACTAAGTTAGAGGCCCCAGTTGGAAAAACACCGTTCCCAGAGTTCATAGCGGAGAAGTCTAGGAGCGTGAACAAAGATCCAGACGATCTAACTGGCTCGCAGAAAATGATGGTAATCGCATACTATGAGTACAGGTACAGGGGAAAGGACTTCTCATACGATGATGTCGCGGCGAGCGCTTCTGAGGCAAGGCTGAGTGGTTTGACTAATCCTAGACAATACACATCCGACCTAATCAAGAAGGGTTACCTACAGGAAGTTCAATGCCCGCAGGAAGAGAAGAAGAAATGTTTTAGGATATTGAGGAGAGGAATCCAATACGTGGAAAGCGACTTCCAGATCGAATAAGTCTGAAAATGATGGAGAGTTGAGATGACTGGCATCACGACGAGATAGATGCCTGTCGAATTTCCAGATAACATTAAAAACGGGACCAGATATTCCTTGTTCATGAAAGTGTATGTTGTGACTGATTTGGAGGGAGTTGACTGCGTCGTTCTTCCCAGGCAAGTCGGTCTCAGTGGTACAGAGGACCCCATGTACCAAAAAGCTAAGCACCTCCTTACACAGGAGGTGAATGCGGCCGTAGAAGGAGCATTCAGCGCAGGGGCGGAACAAGTACTGGTTCTCGACGGACATGGGGCAAACTCCGCATACAATCTGGTCGTTGAGGAGCTCTCAGAGAAAGCGCACTATGTCCTCGGTTCTCCATGGGACAAATACCTGCCTCAGTTCGACAGGACGATAGATGCCGTCTTCATTGTTGGTCAGCACCCCATGGCAGGGACTAGGAATGGCGTGCTGGATCATACCATGTCTTCGGAAACTTGGGTCAACGCCTATATCAACAATGTGAAAGTGGGGGAGATAGGTTTCATAGCATATTATGCCGGATACTACGGAGTGCCTGTGGTACTTGTCACAGGGGATCATGCCGCCTGTGAGGAAGCTAAGACTTTGATAGGGCCTGAGGTGGAAGTCGCACCTGTGAAGTTCGGCCTGAGTCGCACAAGTGCGAGATGTCTATCCCCAGCAAAGGCCAGGAGCCTCATACGGGAAAAGGCAGAAGCGGCTCTGCAGAATCCAAAGTCCGTGAGGCCACTTCAGACAAGCTCTCCTGTTGAAGTAAGAATTGAGCTTCTGAACACGGCAGCAGCGAAAGGATTTCTCTCTAGGAAGTCCTCAAAACTGATTGATGAAAGAATTGTGGTCTTCACCGGGGACAGCATAGCTCAAGTATACGAATTCATGTTCGGTTGAGCCCTTAACATTTCTTGTTTATCGAGGACTGCATCGCAAAAGGACGTTACGAATGTCTCCTATGTAATCCTTCTAGTTGCTGCAAGGAGCATGACCTGAGTGCTCTTGAAGCGAATTCAGTAGTCGGTGAGTGCCTTGTGGACCCCTCACTCTAGCAATGCCAACAAAGAATACATAGAACCATCCAACCCCTAGTTTAGGGAGAATGGTCACAGACGAACCTGGCCCGGACTCTGCCATTCTTGGGCTCCTACCCAAGCCAATGAGACATTCGCTCAAGGTCTTGGGGATCAAGGAATTGACCGAACCTCAGAGGAGAGCAATCCCTTCAATCATGAGGGGTGAAAACACGCTCTTGATAGCCCCGACCGGAAGCGGGAAAACAGAGGCTGCCATGATGCCAATACTCAGCACCATGATGGAGTCAAAGAAGGGAGGGGGGATATCATTGCTCTACATTACTCCACTGAGAGCACTCAACAGGGACATGTTGAGGAGATTGATCAGTTGGACCAGCAGATTCAGTCTGACCGTTGAGGTAAGACATGGCGATACTCCTACCAAAGAAAGAAGGAGGCAGGCACTCAAGCCCCCGGACATCCTGATAACGACCCCGGAAACCCTGCAGGCCATCCTCCCTGGAAAGAGAATGCAGAGGAACCTGAAGCGCCTGAAATGGGTTGTCATTGATGAAGTGCATGAGATAGCCGAAAGCAAGAGGGGCAGCCAACTCTCAATTGCGCTGGAGAGACTTCAAAAGGTAGTCGGAAAGGAATTTCAACGCATAGGCCTTTCTGCCACTGTCGGAACTCCGGAAAAAGTAGCTGAGCTTCTTGTCGGCAACGGGAGAAGAGTCAAGACAATTCATGTCCACACGAAAAAGGGGTATAGATACTGGATAAGGTGGCCTCAACCTTCTGAGGAGGACTTTGAACTTTCAACGACGCTATGCACCTCACCAGAGGCCGCTGCAAGGATAAGCACAATCAAGGAGCTTTCTGACCTGCATCTGTCCACCCTAATCTTCGTCAATAGTAGGCAAATCGCAGAGATGATGTCGCTCAGGCTGAATACGATTGACCCGAGGATAGGTATTCACCATGGTTCACTTTCAAGACAGGAAAGGGAGAACATAGAAGATAGTTTCAAGAAAGGAGGTACAAAGGCCATCGTTTGCACCTCAACTCTCGAATTGGGCATAGACATTGGAACGGTTGACCTCGTCATACAGTACCTCTCGCCACGCCAAGTCGGACCCCTTATACAACGGGTAGGTCGATCCGGACATAAGCTGGGGTTGACGTCCGAAGGAGTGATAATAACGGCCTTCACGGATGATGCGATTGAGGCCATTGCAGTTGTCGAAAGGGCGGAAAAGGAATTGGTGGAACCGACTAGAATACACGAGATGGCCCTCGATGTCTTGGCTCACCAGACAGTAGGGCTTGCCCTTGACCAAGGCGGGATCAGGATTCACGATGCATTCCGGGTCATCTCGAGGGCCTATCCGTTCAGATTTCTGAAGGCCAGGAAATTCAGACAATTCCTAGATTTCCTTTCTGGCCTCTGGCTTGTCAGGATCCGCGGTGACATCATAATGCCAACCAGGAGATCGAGGCAATTCTACTTCACCAACCTATCCATGATACCAGACGAGAGGAGATACCCGGTAGTTGATCTCACATCCGACAGGGTGATAGGAATTGTGGGGGAGGAGTTCGTATCGATTAGGGCTAGGTTAGGGCTTCACTTCATCTGTAGGGGAAGAGTGTGGAACATCGAGCAAATCTCAGACGATGGTCAAATCTATGTGACTCCTATTGAGGATCCTAGAGCGGCTCTGCCCGGTTGGGATGGAGAGATACTCCCGATTCCATTCGATCTAGCCAATGAGGTGGGAGGTCTAAGACGCGAGATCGCGGATCGCCTCAAGATGGAAGAAGCGGAGAAGGTCGCGGAATACCTCAGAGAGAGGTTCCATCTGGAGAATTATGCCGCGAAGAGCATAATTCAAGAGATACAGGAGCAAACGAGATCAGGTGCCGCGATCCCAACGGACAAGACCGTCCTGATCGAAGGTTTTGACAGATATCTGATCATCAATTGCTGTCTGGGTGAGTTGGCAAATCGTGCTCTTGGATACATAATAGATCAGAGGCTTTCAGAAAGAGGTCTGATAAGGAATTGGTGGGCTGACGGATATAGGATCCTCTTGGAGCTCCCAATCGAGGTAACTGAACTGGACTTCGACCATCTCGCCAAAGGAATACTTCCATCGAGTCCAGAAGAGGCAGAACGGGACTTCGCCTCAAGGATGGCTGCGAGATTTCCATTTGGCTATTACATGAAGTTCATTGCTGAGAGGTTTGGTGTCATTCAGAGAGGGTTGGCGATGAGTGAGGACAGATTGCTTGATTTGTATAGAAGGTACAATAAGACTCCAATATACGACGAGACGATACGTGAGGTGCTCCAAGAGAAAGTGGACCTCGAAGCAGTCAAATGCCTGATAGAAGCGGCACAAGAGAAAAGGATTCGTGTTGTGACGCATATATCCAAAGAGAAGCCGACCCCAATATCCTATCACATATTGAACAGATTCGCTGAGCTGCCTGAGATCATTTCTCCCGAGGGCATGCAAGGGGATTCGCTGGAAAGGATCAGGAACACAATTTTGCATTCGGAGGTCGAGTTGCTCTGCATGAATTGTGGCAAGAGGTCTGAGCAAAAACACATCTGCGATCTATCTGAAAGGCCAAGTTGTTCATCCTGTGGTTCAACCCTCCTTGGGATCTTGCCAAGATACAAGAAGTACGTTGAGAGTATTGTCGAAAAAAGGCTGAAGGGAGAGCGCCTTGTGGGCGCGGAACCAAATCTCCTTGCTGAGCTCAGAAGGAGTGCGGACATCGTTCATTCATATGGTAGGGATGGGATATTCGCATTGTCCGTCTACGGCATCGGGCCTCAGACTGCTTCCCGAATACTCTCAAGGATGCATTACAGTCAGGAAGAACTCCTGAAGGATCTGATGGAAGCGAAGCTGAAATTCATTCAAACCAGGCCATATTGGGATTCCAGATGAGGAACCGTTCACCTTTTTAAGCCGTTCGCTAATTCTAGAAGTTGTAATCATGTCGGTCTCCGGTTTGGAAAGGGTTGGCATTGTTGCCAGTGATTCAAGTGAGGCAAAGGCCAGGCTTCTCCTTGAGGAATCAAGGGAACTGACCGTGAGAGCGGAGGAATTGGTTGTGATTGAGACTCAGAAAGGCGAAGTCTTGGGAGTGCTCCGAATAGGGAGTGGAATCAACGAGGCACTCAACCCCAATGCTTACAGGCCAAGCATTGCATACGCCAAGAAGGGAGGAATCCCCTCTGGAGCCAGGGAGATATATACATTCGACATTCATGTAATGGGCGTAATAACTGAGAAAGGGCTGGAACAGAATCGTCTGATCATTCCCCCAAGGAGCAATGTCTACATCTTCCCGGAAGCTGCTCGCAATCCCCTGGAACATGTTGCCGTGGGCAAGGAGGTGGTCTGGAACGCCCATCTGGATAGGCATGAGAATTGGAAGATCCCGTTCGACAAGACATTCCTAGCATACCACATAGGCGTCTTTGGAGCTACAGGTAGCGGGAAGTCATGGTTGACCCGATATGTCATAGTTCCTGTACTTCTCGAAGCAGGGATGAAGGTCTTGATGCTTGACTGGGGAGGAGCCGACTATGTACCGCATTACGGAAAGAAAGCTATCTCCATGTCTGATCTCAAACTGGACGATGAAGCAATTGTGAGATATCTACTTCAGAAGGCAGAGCACTTCGGCTACACCGGGCAGATGAGGGATTCCAATCCAGTGAGGGAGGCCTTGGAAGATTTTGTCTCAAAACAATGGGAAGAGGAGTGCAGGAAGGAACCTGAGATGATATACATCGACATGAAGAACTACCTCAGGAATCACATTGATGAGGCTGTCACCAGAGATGATTTCAGGAGGGCAGCTAGGCGACGCATGGATTATGGCTTCAAGAAACTGGATGCATTTGACTTGGGGGCAGTACGGGGCACTTTGGCACTGGAGGATCTCATCTCAGACCTGAGGAATGAGGAAGGAGGTCTGAGGGTGATAGATATGAGCTTGGTTGGAAGCGACGAGAAGCTGTCGCTGTTCAATTCCCTTGCCAGGTTCTTGGAAGATGAGATGGAAATCGGGAAATCGCTCAACATGGCTCTGATTGTGGATGAAGCCCCCCAATACGCTCCTTGGGAACCGAGGGGGATTCAGGGTGAGGCGACAGAACACATAAAGAACCTTTGTGCTCTTGGAAGAAAACACAACCTTTGCATGTCACTGATCTCCCAGGGAATAGCGGGAGACATAGGAATCAACGCAGCAGTGAGGAGGAATCTGAATACTCAATTCTTTGGGGCTCTACATCCGCTTGACATGATGGAGGCTGACAACTGGCTCAAGCCCTATGGCATTCAGAAGGAATATCTCCTATCCCTTAGGCCAGGTCAATTCTATTTTGTCGGGAAGGCAAATCCCTCTCCAATTCCTCTCCTGATAACCTTCAGGCCGGAGACCTGATCCCTCATGTCGGAGGACTCACACTCTGCCTGGAGCAAACTGCCCATAGATCTTCAAGAGCAGTTCTACGGCAAAGTGGAGCAGGAAGCCAGGAGCCTGATAAAGGTCCTACAAGAGAGTGGAGTCGCCCTTGAGGAGGCAAAGCCAAAGATAAGGCCATACATACATGCCTCCACATTCGGAACCGACACGAATACGAAGATAGGGGCTGTGGATGGGTCATTCTCCCCTAGGGCAAGTGAGAGGATTGGGGGTAGATTCGCGGTGTACTCTGCAGGATTTCTGATGCTAAAGGACAAAGAGATTACAGATGAAGGCTATTGGGGAGACGATTTCAGACAAGATCAATCATATCCTCATCCTCTATTCACAGCAGGGTTGCAGGTCATCGAGTCCGAAATCGAGAAGGAAGCTTCACTGCGAGCGTTGGAAAAAAACCCAGACCTGCTTCTCGTCGATGGCGGCTTCCTTGGATTCGCATATTCTTTATTCAAGATCAGAAAAGAAACAAGCGTTCCGGATTGGCTGGAGAAAAGAGCCCAACATGCTCTGGAGATGACGTATAGATTGCTGGACTCCGGAAAGTGCGCAGGAGTTGTCAAGAGGGGAAGAAGCAGAGCAATAGGAGGGTGGCTGTCGATGTTGGCAAGAAGAAGGAGCCCTCTTGTTAGATATCTTGACAAACAGATATTGTACGCCATGATGTCACCCCCTTCGGTTCTAGATTACGCTGAGATCCTAGGACGGCCGGGTTTCCACAGAACACATACAAGAATCAGTGAGCTTCTAGACAGTGGAAGAACAACGGACCCAATCGAGGCAATGGAAGAGGCTAAGTTCTGGGCTGTGAACTCAATGGCAAAAGCTCTCGGAACCACCGACGAGAGAAAGATCAGGGATTTGGAATCACGCATTAACAGGATTCAAATCAGGGTCAGCGAAGATGCTCCTCCCTTTGAACTGGAGCTGGCAGCAGGTTCCGAAGACCGAATCATGAGAGCTTTGTTCTCAAGCTCGGATAACTTCAATCGGGCAACTGGACTCCCTATCGCGATAGATCTTGTCGATGAATATGTGTCCCTCCCCATGGAGTTCACAAAGGAATTCGTGACAGAGGTCGAGGCTAGATTGGCACAAATGTACGAAGGGGATCTAAACGACGTAAAAGGATTTTTCTCGAATATGAATCCTCAGAAAGAGTCGTAGGTGGTGTCAGGATAAGCAGATAATACAAGCAAATGTGAGACCAGAGATCGGAATTACGAATCTCTTATATAGCTTTGGGGCTCTGCCTTAATAGCAGAAAAATGAGAAGAGAAGAAATGGGATTAGTAGGCCTCTCGTTCTTGATTCTCTTACTGTTATCGTATGTCACTCCAAGCATGCTCTATATGGCATCAGCTCCTGTGTCCGAACTCGCTAGGACATTTTGGCCAACTGATGATGCCCAAATCTATCAGAAATACCCAGATTCCAACTACGGTGGTCTTACATGGGTGGCCGTCCAGAGCGCGACTTCTGAGAATTGTCGCGGCTTGCTACGCTTTGACCTGAGCAACATCCCGCCCGGTGCCAAGGTGATTTCAGCAAGGGTGTATCTGTTCAAATACATCGCACCTTCGGTATCGAGAACGTACTACTGCCATCCCGCCAGTAGTTCCTGGTCAGAAAGCTCACTAACCTGGAACAATCAGCCAGGAATATACACAACAGGATCAACCACGGTTATAGGTACGACTCCAAGCACATGGTCAAGCTGGGATGTGGCTTCATCGGTTCAGAAGTTCGCGGCGAGAGATGCTGCCAGTGCCGCATCAAACTACGGATGGAAGATAGGGGATAATAGTGAAGGTTCGGTCACTACTTATCAATCCTTCTTCTATTCGAAAGAACACAGCGATGCTGCATATCGACCCTATCTGAGACTGACATATTATCCCCCTCATCTTGAACTCCAAACATATGGCTCGTCATTCGTTGCCGGGAATTGGGTCAAGATGACAGTGAATAGGAAGGATTACGATAACAACCCAATAACCAGGGGTAATCTCAATGTCAAGATGACCTCAACTTCAACTTCACTGAACAAGAAATTCTCTCTGTCAGAGGGAGGAGCAGCTATTACAAGCTTGGTTATTCCAGACGGTTCAAGCTCCAAGGACTTCTGGTATTATGATGACAAGGCAGGGACTTGGACAATCCAGGCATTCACTGACGATTACATGTACTACGTGAGCGGAGTTCCCCCGTACATGATATTTGAGATGAACTACGGCGATGATAAGGCGCAGCAGACTGTGAATCCGGCCGCTCTGGATCGTTTCGTCCTGAATACGATATCGTCTCCCAAGACTGCTGGGGAAGCCTTTATGATAACTATCACAGCAAAGGATGTCTACGGCAACACTGTAACAACCTATACCGGCACGAATTCGCTTTCAGACACGACTGGAACAATGGCGCCACCGTTGACGGGTGCCTTCGTGTCTGGTGTGTGGTCCGGGAATGTAATCATCAATAAGGTCGCTTCCGCAGTTAGGATTTCAACGTCAGGGGGAGGGAAGACAGGGCAAAGTAACGCTTTCGATGTGAAGGCTGGCCCCCCAGCGAAAATTGCCATAAAGCCAGCGACATTGACTGCTGCTGCAGCAGTCCAATATTCTTCAATCACACTTTCTATTAGGGACAGTCACGACTTCAATACTTCAAGTGCCTCGGCGATAGTCATCGCGCTATCTACAACATCCCCTGACGGGGAGTTCAGGAATCCAGGAACTACGACGAGGATAACCAGCATCACCGTGCCTCCCGGCGCGACTTACGTGCTTGTTGACTATTTTGACATAAGAGGTGGGACTTGGATACTCACCGCCTCTGCTGCGGGCTTGAGTTCTGGAACAGCAACGGTCACTGTAATCCCTGATACTAGGCCACCGGAAACCAGCATTAATGCCGGTTCTCCCAAGTATCAGACCAGCACAACTCTATATGTTACAGATCTCACAGCATTTACGCTCTCTGCTATTGACGACGCTAGCGGAGTAAAGGAGACCAAATACAGGATAGACACCGGGCCCTGGACTCTATATTCAGGAGATTTCAATCTGGGTACGTACTCCGAAGGGACTCACACCATCGGATTTTACAGTGTTGACAGGGCAGGCAATTCAGAGCCTGAGAGAACTCTATCCGCTTTCATCGACAAGACACCTCCCCGGGTCCAGATCATAGAGCCAGTGGGATCGGTCGTGGCCAAGACAGCTTCTGTCAGATTTAGGGCCTCAGTTGTGGAAACAGGTTCTGGCATTGCCACTATTGAGTGCATACTTGATGGAACATCAAAGGGCCCGATGGCAAAGGAAGGAGAGGCATATGCAATTACCTTGGATGTTGTGCCTGGAATGCATAGATGGAGTGTTGACGCAGTAGACAATATTGGAAACACCTTGGGGGCAACTGCTGAGACTCAATTCATCCTGACAATCGATACTGATCCCCCAGTCATATCAAACGTTGCTCTCTCCCCTCCGTCACCTGTTTGGATGGAGCAAATCAAGGTGTCTGCCTCGATAACAGATGCGGCATCGGGCCTGAAGCAAGCCACCCTATATTACTCAACCGATAGTGGTGCAACTTGGAGCAAGATCACCATGACTCCGACCGCAGGAGCCTTCGAGGCCACAATTCCCGCCCAAGGACCAATGGCGAAGGTACAATACTACATCGAGGCCTCGGACCTGCTTGCGAATACAACCAGAAACTCCACTCAGGAGATCTCAATAGGAATACCGATCTGGGGTTATGGCGCTGGAGGCCTGATCATCGTGCTGATTCTTATATTCCTACTGACAAGGCTCACGGGTAAGCCTGCTCAGGTGCCCTCGCCCACTTACCCACCACCCCCTCAGCCCCAACCTCCTCCGCCGCCACCTCCCTAGACCCTCTGAGGTCTAGGCAGCGCGCACGCATACCGAGAGAAGCTCAAGGTCACACCATATACTTAATATCCAATAAGGAGATTTTCAACGGAATAGGATGAAATACCGTCTGCTTTGCGAGATAGGACCAGATGGTTCCACTCAGATACTTGTTCAGGATTTACCTGGATGCTATAGCAGAGCCCCGACATTCGACGAGGCAGTCAGGAAGGTGCCAAACAAGATACGAGAATTCCTTGACTGGTTGAGGATACATGGGGAATCGATTGAGGAAACCCAATATGATGTTGAGACGGAGATATCAGAGACAATAAGAGGATGCTGGCCAGTGAATCTAGGTGACAGCCAAGCGTTGTTCAATGCAGATCTAAAGCCGCTGAACCAAGAAGAAGTGGATCGTTATCTCAATTATATGAGCTATGCTCGCGAGGACCTAATCGATCTTTATCTGAGAGTCCCGAAGGATGCGTTGGAATGGAAGCCAGACGATTCAACTCCTAGGAACATAAAACGCATTGCAGAACATGTGGGGGAAGTTGATTTGTTCTATATCGAGAGACTCAGAGGAAGAAGACACGAAGAATGGCCTCTGAATTTCCTGGAGACGACAGAGGAGACAAGGAAATTGAGGATGCTTGCTCTCTCGAAAGATGAGAGGAATTGCAGCGTGAGCTATCACCAGCCGGGAGGTTGGACCGGAACAACAAGCCCAGAAGGTTGGACGGCCAGAAAGGTTCTGAGGAGATTCATATGGCATGAGAGACTCCACACCGCCACCATGAAGAGGCTCCTCAACCTGTTTGCTCAGCCAAAACAGGGAAAGCCATGATCTGTCCAACATATTTCGGAAGCAGTTCATGGGAATTGACAGGACCGCGATGAGCTCACAACGCTAATGTACAATGCGCCGGAAAGGATTCTGCCTTCTGATATTTCTCTGTATGGACACAGTTTTAAATGAAGCCCCGGGGTGTGACATGATGCGATGAGTGGGATTAGGTTCAGATATTCCGGCATCGTCGCATTCTCTGCCAATATCCTTTCGGTCCTCACGGGTCTTATCTTCTCGGTTGTGGTGACAAGGAGGTTATCGGTGCAGGAGTTTGGCACTTGGCAATTCTACTCGAGCTCATTAGCATATTTCGCCTTGCCCTCATATATAGTGAATTACTGGCTCACAAGGAACATTGGCCGTGGCAAGAGTGCTGTGAATTCAGCTCTGACGTTCAATGCCGTTTTCTCTTGGCTGGCGACGATCCTTTTCTTCGCAACATCGATTGTTCTGACGAACTACGCTTATGCTTCCAATGAGGTGATTATAGTCTTCGGGATTTGGCTCCTAACGTCATATCTCTCTTCCACAACTGACGCCGCTGCCTCCGGTTCGCTTCCACACTTGTACGGATACGGGGTAGCGGTGTTTGAACTGGCCAAGGTCATCTCTGGCGCGATTCTAGTTGCTTGGCTAAGACTGGGGCTTGCAGGAGCCGTGATTTCCGTCGATATCGCACTATTACTGAGGTTCGTCCTTCTGTATTTCCTTGTTCCAGAGTCTCTAAAAGGGAGGATTGGGTTCTCAGAGGCATTTGGCTGGCTCAGGAGATTCTGGATTCCGCTAACCAGTGTTTTGCCGGGTCTGATATTCTCCCTAGATGTAATTCTTGTAACCATAATAACGGGCAATCCAACTTCCGCTGCGTATGTCAGAGCCTCCACGACCTTTTCGATGGTGATTCTATTCTCCAACTCCCTTTCCATCGCACTGTATCCGAAGCTTCTATCTGGAGGTGGTAGAAAGGAAATCGAGGACTCCCTAAAAATGGTAATGATGTTTGCGATTCCGATGTTCTTGGGCATTTTCTTCCTTGCCGAACCATTGCTCTATCTTCTAAGGGCTCAGTATGCCACCGCGGTATGGGTATTGAGAGCCTACGCAACTCTACATTTCCTGGGAACGATCAAGGCGATTCTTATCACGATTCTTCTTGGCACAGAGAAAGTCGACATTGACGAAACGGCAACATACAAGGAATTCTCGTCTTCATCGTTGATGAAGGTGCCAATGGCCGACATTCTCAATTCATCGATATATATCGGCGTGATTCTAGTTTCGTCCTTCTGGCTGAATTCTATTGGAACCGAACCTGTGATGCTCTCACTGAGTCTGGCAGTTATCTACATTGTGGCAATGCTGCCATTTCTCCTATACTATTGGAGGGCCTCGAAGAGAAGAGTGGAGTATTCGTTCCCGGTTGGGAGTCTCGCAAGATACCTCGCAGCAGGTTCAGTGATGGTTTGCTTCCTGTTGTTCTTCTTCCCAACTGGAGCTATGAGCGAGCAGATATTCAACGTCATGGTGTCCCTACTTCCAGTGATCGGGGTAAGTGCCATCCTATACTTCTCAGTTCTGATCGCAATAGATGGAGAAACAAGGCAGCTCGTCGTATTGGTGCTAGCGAGAATTGAGAAAATCATCAAAGACCTCCAGTCTCCCATTACTCAATCCGACAAGGGGCAATAGAGTTATCTCGTTTCTACTCCCTCGGCTGGTTGTTCGTATGTCAAGAGTAGCTTTTCAGCTTGGACTTCTGTGTATTTGCTGCCCGAGATTATCGCGACGTTCTTTTTCAGGATGATGCTGGCCAAAGTCATCGCAGAGCTGATGGCCCCGTCGTCTGAGTCTATTGTGACCGTGTCCACATCCCTGAGTTCCTCCACGAGTCTGGATACAGTGCCCTGTGGATTCTCCACCGATATCTTCCTGACTTCTATAGCAGGCGGCCAAATGCCCTCCCTCCACAATTTCCTCTTCAGCTCATTCATTTTCTGAGTCGTTTCTCCTCTTGAATAGACTATGAGAAGCTGCGGATGATATACCCTAACTAGAGAGAGGAGGGGCTCAATTGAACTTCCGAATGGAGCAGCAACCCTTGCCTTCGAGGCGGTCCACTCGAATACCAGCCTCCTTATGTGAGAAGCGACTTCGTGGACCTGTGTCTCTGCCATCTTGGGGTATGCGGAGTCTGGGTTTACCCTGAGTGAGACCTGAAATCCAGTTCCTTCTCCGCTTTTGACTTCTATTGTATTATTCGAGGTGAATCCCTTGTTTCCGCTTCTGCTGTACTTGAACCTAACAGAGTGAAGAGGCCTACCATATTCGTCAACAGTGGACTTCTTTGAGACTTCGCCTATCAGTATCTCTAGTTGCTTCCCGCTTGCCGGCAACCTTTCGGCCAGATAATCGACCAGAATATTCACCTTCTCTTGGGGAACTCGGGCAGGTATTTGCAGGATCCATTCATTTCCTATCTTCGCATGTTCCTCAAGCTTCCACTTAATCCTGAGAGAAGGCGTTGCAATTCTCGATGCGGTAAATGCAGGGATTGCTGCGCCTATCACGGAGACCAATACAGAGATCCCGACTATTGAGAGCATGTCGCCTGTTGATGTCTTGACGTCGACGGGTATTGAAACGCCTCCTAGAGAGAAAAGACGGAATGCGGCGAAACTCAGCAGATAACCGATTCCTCCACCTATTATTCCAAGCATAGCTCCCTCCGCCACATGGAGAAGGAATATGTGCGTTGGATTCAGGCCCACAGCGGAAAATGCGAATATCTCCGACCTTCTCTCTTGGACCGATGAGAGCAAAACCACTAGTATGTTGAGGACGATTATGACAAGTGGGATAATTGCTGAAACTCCCGTCAGCTCATTGACGGAACCCCTGAAGAAGAAAACCGGATTCCCACCACTGGGAAGTGCGAGGGCATAGAAATTAGCGAGCAAAGACAGCCTTTCTCCCGCAGAAAGAATGTCCTCGCTACGGACTTCACAATACAGTTTTGACACCCTTGCTCCAAGTTTCATTGAGGTGGTGTCAGACGCAAGCAATAGGAATTCCGGGTCAACAGTAGTGTTCAACGCTGCCGGGCCTGCGACGATCTGTATTGGCAGCCATTCCGCTCCATCTGGGTCCTTTAGACTCCTCAGTCTTGAACCATCGAAAACTCCAACAATCAACAGCTTGACATTCTTGAACACCAATGACATGCCGACTTCCAGTCCCTGTGATCTTGCAACGTAGTCACTTATGAGAACGGAATTTCCCTCCAAGAATAATCTGTCTGTTGCGTTTCGAGGATTGGTTGATGCCTTGATAACATCAATGTTTGGATCGCCTTTCGCTATTCCTCTCACGGCCATTATCGTAACTGAGCCTATCTCCCCTATGCCAGACTGGGATGGGGGCGATTCAGCCTTCGCATAGGCCCCTATTAGGCCCGACTGGCTTGAGACAAAGTCCAAATCAATCCGAGTGAAGAATCCAGTGGGTTTTGACACCAGAATAAGACTTGGGCTTTCGAGTGGCCACCTGGAATTCATAACGAATTGGCTAGCCCCAATAGTTGTCCTCATCGCGCTGAAAGTCGATAATCCCAACACAAACGTGGTAAGGGATATCAGGGATAGCAGTGTCCTTGTCTTCCTTTTCTTCATGTTCCCTGACGAGTAAGAAATGGCCAACATTATGGCGGGGACTAGGCTGACCCCTCCCTCACTCCTATAGTTGCTCATCAGCCTCGGCAAGAGGAAGAAAAGAATCAAAGCCACGAACAGGAAATAGGATCCGATTATGGCCTCCCCGAAGGAGAATTGAGCAAATCCAGGATATGTCTGATACACGATCGTCATCACCACTGCGAATGAGATAACAAGGAAGACTACTTCATCGCTGATCTTCTCAAACAACGAACCTGCCAAAGCAACGCAGACCAAGATCACAAGAGCGAAGATGGCCACTTGGCTGGTCGTCGCGCCCTTGTATATTGTATTCATAGCACCCAGTATGTTCATGCTGACCAAGTACGCCCTCTTCTGGGCTTCTGCACCAACAGCAGGATTCACTGTTGAGTTGAATAGGATCAAGGCTCTGTCTATTTCTTCTAGCCTTTGGGATTCCAGGCCAAGATAGAACCCCTGCAAGCTCTGCTTCTCCACCGCCTTCTTGGCCTGTTCCACCATTCTATCGACCAGCATTTGATTCCTAGCAACCAACATTGAGGCGAGTGAGGTGGAATTCACCGTCTCGCTTTCCTCCGCAATCAGAGGCATCGAAGCATTCCCCAACGAGCCATAGATTATCTCATTGCCGATCCTTGCCTTCAGGGTGATTGCCAGAGGGATGTCAGAGGGAATTACAATGCTGCTGGGGTCTATGTTGAGAAGCCTGAGGTAAACGGCGTTCGTACTGGTGTAGTTCGTAACGAGGCTGGTTCCTTTTGGCAAAGCATAGACCTTCTCGAAAAGGACTCCGATTGCTTTGAATGATAGCTCGATGTCCGGGATTCTGTCTTGAGATATCTCAGTGACGAAGTTTGCTATTTTGACAATGGAACCTGGGATTAGGGTCAGATTAGCCGATTTCCTGTCGCCCGGGTTCGCATTGCCAAGACTCGCAATGACAGGAACATATACGCGATCTGACTCAATCACGGGGCCCCATAGCTCCAATCTACTTGTGCTCGGCATGCAAGTATAGGCCGAGCCGTTACGGACTTCCAAGAACCTGTAGGAATCACCCAGGACTAGCAGGAACAGAGAACGCGAAGGCATTTCGGCCCCAGTCAAAGAAACCTGCAAAGCAGCTGCCGCCCTGACGGAGAAGTCAAAGTGATTTACATCCTGAATGGAACCGTTGTTTGACTCGATGTACGTTTCGAATCTCAGACGATGACTCGAGTCCAAAAACGCTGGCATACGCAATGGAAAATGCCCAGCAAGAAAGGGCACCGAGTCGCTGCTTGGGATTGTTACGTTGAAAATGCCTGAATCCATGATTGAAGAGGTTGTCAGATCCAAGAGCCTCCAACTAAGCCTAGCGTTCTTCGCAGCATTCGGATCGTCATTGACTATCCAAACGTTGAGTCTGACAAGGGTTTCGAGGTCGCAGCTTAGCTCGGTACGCTTTGTGATGAAATCCCCTGCCCATTCTATGATCGCATGAGTCGGCCTAAACGCCTCGGAGACAATAAGACTGGAGGACTTCTGCGTCCCATAGTAGTCCAATAGAGAGCCGGATACGGAGGGAAGGTAGTCCCTGAATAATCCTACAGTGATCCCTTCGGTATAGTTCCCCTTCAACAACCTTGCCCTTTCAATTGCCGTCTTCAATATGGTGGCCTGATATCCCTGGCTCTCGTTCACGTAGTCAGAAAGGCTCTTGTATTCCTCAGGATTACCAAGATAGGAATACCATAGATTTGCTGAATAGCCATAGCCCTCCAACGAACGAATTAATCCGGAGGAGATCTGGTTTCCTTGGAACATAGACCAGAAGATAGACTGAGCTGAAGGAAGGGATTGAGATCCCAATACGACCGGGAATGCCGACAAGTAGGATCTATAATTCTCCCAAGTCCGAGAACCCCATCCGAAATTCAGGAATTCATTCTCACTGCCAGAACCTTCTATGGTATGTCTATCGTGGTCCAACTCGCCCAACAACTCGGACAGAGACGCATCTGCCATCCTGTTGGCTCCTAATCTGAATAGATCTCCTGCACTTTCATCTGTCCAAGGGGGGAGTGTGTGAATACACCAGAGGACAACGCTCGGGCTGTTGTAGAGCATAAGTACCAACCTGATCAGTTGTCTCTGTGCCTCCCTCAAGGCCTCTTTGTCTGTGTCCAAAGACTTGGCATATCCGATCAAAGGCAGATCGCCCTGGACCATGAAGCCGTGGGCGTCAGCGTATTCATAGAAAGCAAGGGGTTCAACATGTGCGATTGGTCTAAGGAAATTCACATTCATCTTGCGAAGTAGCTCATAGTCCGCGGCCAGATTGGCTGTTGAAGATGTGAAATTGTATGGATCCGATACATACGTTGTCCCCCTTAGGAAAATTCGTCTTCCGTTAATCGAGAACCTGGATCCAGTGTTACCAAAAGCTGCCACGAAATCTCTGAAGCCAAATGCTCCGCTTATAGAGCCCTGACTTTTCGAGCCAACGAGCAGCTCGACCTTGAACTGATAGAGGTTCGGAGAGCCAAGATCCCAAGTTGACCAAGGAAGTGGATTTCCCGCTGCCAGATTCGCTTCCACCCACTTTGCCTCACCTGGATCAAGATCTGCCTTAATCCAGGACATCAAGGGTGATTCCTTCGAGCCGTCTAGACTCACCGACAAGGAGATGTCTGTTGAAGCCTTTGCTGTACCGGTGTTCTTTACGAACAAACGGAAGTTTGCACTTGCGCTGCCCCCTAGGGTCCCAGCAACAAGCGCGAGTTGAACGACAGTGCTGCCCGTTGTTGCCAGTTCGACATCATTCCACAGACCGATAGGCATTGCCGGATCTGTGCCAATTGGACCAATGCTTTGCCCAATGGGTCCGCTTGTTCCGTAGAGGCCAGTTAGGAGCCCGATCGACTCCTTATCTACAAGTGAATCAACGAACACCGTCAGCAGATTGTCAGAACCATGAACAAGGACATTAGTCACATCGAAAAAGAAGGGAGAAAAATATCCTGTGTGAGAACCTAGGTACCTACCATTGAGCCAAACATCTGCCTTTGCCCAAACGCCCTTGAAGACGATAATGTATCTCTCCCCCTTCAATTCAGTAGGCGGCGTGAAGGTCCTCCTAAGCCAGAGCGTGGAATTATGTCTCGTAGACTTGAATTCAAAGGGGACGACAACCTTGTTCCAAGAGCCATCATCATAGGATTCTTCGTAATATAATTCATAGTTGCCCCGCTCGAATGTGTCGTAGACATATTTCCATTCTCCGCTAAGTGAGATCTTAGTAATCGCGAAATAGTTGGGTTGTATGAAGGTTTGGAGCACCTCTTCCGTTATCCCCTTCTCAGCCGGAACTATGATGTATTGTAGAATTGGAAGGAAGGCGATCCAAATCGTGAACAATGCGATTAGGACCGAAGACAACAAGCGCAGCCTCGTCCTATTCACCAAACTGGCCTTGTACTTTTTTGCAACTTTATAAACGCTTCAATGTTGTCTGGAAATTGGATTGGATAGCTCGCAGAGGATTTCTTTGGCGTCTCAGGTCTTCAGTGCTTTGAAGGCAAGGATCATCTTGATCTTGATGATCGCAATTTTGGTCTTTGCCCTTGCGTCCATAAAAACACTGTTCAGGGAAGGCATGATCCTTGGTCGGGACCATCCATTCCACATGCTTAATTGCTACTTCACAACGCTCTATATGTTACCGTCATTCAACATTCTTGGTTGGGATCCATACAACAACTATGGCTTGGTCTTCAATCAATACTACGATGCCGGGACGAACATCCTCATATCTCTGATCTACTACGCCTCCCTGGAACAGCTGAATATATTCGATTCCTACAAGGTTGCCTTCGCACTTGCCTATGTTCTCATGGCACCGGTTACCTACCTCTTCATTTATTCGATTTCGAAGGATAAAATGGCCGGGTTGGTGGGAGCACTGCTTTCCATAATCGTGTTCCCAGCCGAGTCTTCCTTGTTCGATGCCGGTTTAAGACAAATGTACGAGACAGGAATGTGGCCTGAGAGATTCGGCAACGTACTCTGCTTTTTCGGTCTTGCTCTACTGATTCTGTCCTTTGAGGAGAAAAGCCTCTCGAAGAGGCTGCTGACAACGGCATGGACTTCTGTGATTTTCGCCTGGACCGTCTTGACTCACGTTGTCGCAGGCCTATCTTTGGCTTCACTGGCAGCAGTCGGATGGCTCCTGCCAAGTCTCCATGACATCAAGTCCGCCATTACCGAAAGCAAAGACGGAATTCCTGGAATGGTCACGACAATTCTGCATCAGAACCGGAGGAAAACGTTCTCCTATCTCTCGGTTTGGGCCCTTTCCATCGGCCTGTGTGCTTTCTGGACTATTCCCCTCCTGGAGACTTTAGAGAAGTTTTACAGCTTCCCCGCTATCTCCTCATCGGGGGGGACAGACATGCTTGTCCAGGTATTCCAGAGCCTCCCATGGTATGTGTTGGGTTTCTATGTCATAGGGGCCGCAACACCTTTTCTCGACAGGAGACAGATAAGGAATCCTCTTGCGATTGTGTCCCTTGCATCAGTCCTACTTCTTCAGATCCTGTCGTTGGTCAACCCAAACGACAAGTTCGTTGGGACAAGGTTGGTCTTCTCCGCATTGTTCTCCCTCATCTACTACCTGACAACTGATGATTACGCTGTTGGTTTTTCCCTCACCGGGACCTCACTTCTCCTTCTTCTTTCCACGGGTCCAAGCACGCATGTGATCGATTTGCTCATCTTCAGACTGGACCTTTCGAACGCATTCTCCGTCGTTGCCTCTTTCGGGTATTCCAAGTTCGCCTCGGTGGCGCGGCTTGTGATTGTCATACTGTCTTCGATCGGATTCTCAAGATTGGCCAGCTTCCTTTATGCTCATGCTAGAACCGCTGGCTCCAAGAGGGAATTCGTCCCTGTCGTCTATTCAATCGTGCTTGGATTCATGATCTTCCTATTCCTCAACTTCCAGATCAGCACTCAGATGGAGAATACTGATCTGAACTATCCCTGGTCCCAGCAGATCAACCTGAAGCTCTCATCCGATTTTCGACTTGTGAGTCAAGCCGATTCGCTGATCTCATGGATCAAGCAGAACGGGGATAGCAATTCCTACATCTTGATGCAGGACATCCTTGATATCGGAGACTGGATGGGTTTCCCGAAATCCCATTATCTGTACCTTACACCGGTTTTCACTGGAAAACCCATCGTGGGAGGAGTAGAGGGCAGCAACTATATCACCAATCCGATCTCCACTACCGACGGGGGCCAAATTCTGTCAATGCCAATCTCCAGGATAGTTGGGGAACTGGGCACATTCGACAGGCTGCTGGGAGAATTGGGAATAGGCCATGTTGTGGTCTTCGATATTAGATTGATCAAAGCCATGAATGCCAGCAGCCTGTTCCGCCTCTCGTACTATGACGGGTTATTTGCCGTCTTCAGAAGAGCAGAGCCCGCGTACATAGCCAGCGTTCAGAACGCCGGGGAAATCCTTGAAGCGACCTACGAGATAAATGCGATGTCCTTCAAGGTCTCTGGGGCTGAAGGCAACTCGTCACTTCGTATAAGAGCTGTCGATTATCCGGGATGGTCTGCCAAGGTGAACGGAGAAAGCACAGAGATTCATCAGTATCGCCCTAAGATACAATCAGTGATGAATTGGAAGGGGGTCGTCGTTCCGGACTATGAAGTCCCATTCATTGAAATCTCATTGCCCGCCGGTCAATCACGAGTAGTTCTTGATTACCATAGGTCAACGGCCGGGGACTCGATCACAGGTGTCTCGCTTGTGCTGTTTGCCGCCTTCAACCTGCTTGGATCAGCCGTAATCGTGAAAGATCTCTATGCTAAGAGTGGTTCATCTGTCAAACATGCTGCGTTGAAGGGATTTCAGTGAAGGGAACCAACTGTCAATAATCGCATATGGAAATCGCCACCTGTTCAGAGCACGACTCCGAGCAGCACAATCAGAGCTCACAGAAGATGAGCTCGCGTTAAATGTGATTCCAACTAATACCAAGCTAAGTGAAAGACAAATGGAGATATGAGGCAGAATAGGCAAATGGGGAAGATCCAGAATCAGCAAAGAAATCGATTGGAAGGAAATGGCCAAAGACCTTAGGGCTGACCTCGGTAGATCAGCATTCGCCTCCAGAACCACATATTACTTCAGCTGAAGAAGGGAGGTGGCGCACTAGGTTGAGAGGCTTTCTAAGACAACTATTCCTAACATATCGTGAGCTTGCCTTAAATACGGTTGTGAGAAGGAACTAAACAAGGTGAGAAACATGGCAGAGAAGATCGTCGTCGAACCTGGAAGAACTGCGGATTTGGACACCTTCGATGGAGATTTGGTGGCAGGTGGAAATTCGGTCATCAAATCCAAGTCAGGAGGCCCAATCGTGGTGACGGGCACGGCTAAATTCAAGGGAGATTGCAACATTCATTCCAATTTCCAAGCCAAGAACGTAAGGGGAGAAGACGGGAGAATCCATGTGCTTGGTGATCTTACGGTCGATGAATCAATTGATGTCCGAGAGGGGGAAGTCTTGGTTGATGGCCAAGCAAAAGCCAAGGAAATAGATGTCGAGAGGAGGCTGACGGTCAAAGGAGACCTGCATTCAGAGAGGGTGGACGTCGGGGGAAGTCTAGAGGTCGGGCGAGACTCCAATGTTACAAGAGTCAATGTGGGAGGAACCATGTCAATGAATGGCAATCTGAAGGGATCACAGCTGGATGTAGGTGGGTCGGCTGATGTAAGAGGAACAGTTGAACTTGAGAAGCTCTCTGTAGGCGGAAGCGCGAAGGTGGGATCAGGAACAATAAACTACATATCAGTGGGTGGATTCCTTGAGTCAACCGGGAAGCTCAGGTTTCGAGAAATTGATGTAGGAGGCGCAGTAAGATTGGCCTCTGGGGAAGGGGAAGGAATAATCAATGTCGGCGGAAAGGTGGATGTTGATGGAGACATCGAATTCAAGGAAATCGACGTTGGAGGGATGGCAACGATCAGAGGCAATGCAAAGGGCAAGAAGGTAGAGGTAGGAGGGAAGCTCAGAGTGGACAAGAGCGCGAAGATAGATGATAGTCTCGAAGTCGGTGGATCAGTCGACGTCCATGATGACCTCAGCGGAGGCGACATTGAAGTGGGAGGCTCTCTTCGAAGCAACATATGCATAGCACGCAAGGTGAGAGTTGGCGGAAGGGTCGAGACGGAAAAAGGAACCAAGGCGGATGTCTTCGAGATAGGAAAGCGTGGGAATGTGAGAGGCCCTATCGTCGCAACCCGCGTAAGGATTGCAGATGGAGCCCAGGTCGAGGACATCTATGCAGACGAAGTGGAAATTCGCAGGAATTCCTCCGCTCGAAATGTGTTCGCAAGAGCAGCAAGGATTGAAGGTGGATGTGAAATCTCGGGGGAGGTGTTGTACACGGATAGGTTGGATTCCGACAGGGATGTTCAGTTCGGTTCAGAGCCCAAAAAAGTAGAAAAACTGCCGGGCCCCCCCGTTTAGGGGGAACCCGGCGATCCTAGATGAGCAAATCCAAGAGATCGAGAATAGAGATCTATGTGGATGTGCTGAGGACGCTACGCACCTATGACGGTGGTTGCAGGATAACCCGGTTGGCCTATGGATCAAACATGCCGTTGGACAGGATGAGGAAAACAGCCAGTGACTTGATGTCCCATGGCTTGATCGGCGTAAGCGTTGAGGATCCTGGGATTTATTTCATCACCGCGAGGGGCATGGAGTTCTTGGAAGCTTACAAGAAGCTGTCGATGATCCTAGAATGACCTGCGCACAGCCGAAAAGCAATTACTGAGGGAATCGATGTTCCATCCGCCAGAGAATCCTTCGCACCCGGGGCTTATATAGGGTGCTTCAGCGAGCCAAAACCGGCTCAGAATCCTGAATATTCTTGTCTAACGAAATAGAAGATTTTATAAAACATGCCCTCACGGGGGCGGTTATGGCAGAAAAAACTACATCTGAAACCAGCTCAAAACCATCTTCATCGAGTTCGCTTCTCACAAGATTCGCTGCCATCGCAGTGATCGCGCTACTAGTAGGGGCGGCGGTCGGCTATCTTGTGGCATCCTCTCAACTCAGCCCTCAACTGAAGGGCCTACAGGATCAGGTGAGTACGTTACAGACACAAGCGAACAACCTCACGAGCACGGTGAACGCACTCAAAGCCAAGTATGAGACTGTGAAGGAATACACCATAGGCGGTGCTTTAGGACTGAGCGGAGATCTTGCGCCGATTGGCCAGGTCCTCAAAGAGGTCGTGACATGGGCAGTGAAGGACTTGAACCAGCAGCTAGCGGATCAAGGAATCAAGATCAAATTCAATACGGTAATTGCCGATACGAAGACAAATCCGACCGAGGCCCTGAAAGCGGTGCAGACCCTGGCAGCGGCTGGAGTGCGAGTCATAGTTGGTCCATTAGCGAGTTCAGAAATCGCGGCTGTCAAGGCATACGCGGACGAGAACAAGATAGTCATAGTTTCTCCCTCCTCAACTGCGGCAAGCCTAGCGATTCCTGGAGACTTCATATTCAGAGACGTCTTCTCCGATGTCGCACAGGCTGCTGCCCTGGCAAGCTTGGCGAAATCCCTCAAACTGACGAAAGTCGTAGTATTCCACAGGGACGATCCGTATGGCATAGGCCTCGCGCAATTCTTCAAGAAGGATTTCGAGGCCCTTGGGGGGAAGGTGACAACCTTGAAGTATGCGACCGGCTTGGCGGACTACGCAAGCGACGTAGCAGCCCTCAGTAGCACTGTCAAAAGCTTTGGAGCCGACGCCGTGTTATCGGTGACCTTTGACACAGACGGCGTGAACATCCTCACCCACGCAAAAGACGATGCGACACTCAGGACGATAACACTGCTGACAAGCGAAGGAATTCACGGAACCCCTCAGCTTAAGGAACCAGCGATAGCGGCCTATCTTCAGCTAGTGAAGTATATCGGGACGAGACCTACTCCTGCGGCCAATCCCCTTGCTGATACTCTTCTTGAAGCATTCAAGCAAAGAATGAAGAAGGAGACCGGTAGGGACTTCACGGTCTTCTCCGAATATATCTATGACGCCGTCTTCCTAGTGGGTAGAGCAATAGTGGCAGCAGGAAAGTACGACGGAGCGGCAATCGCCCAATGGTTGCCCAAAGTTGGCGCGAACTACTTCGGCTTGACCGGCTGGTGCATATTCGATGAAAATGGAGATAGACCCAGTCAGGGCTATGCAATATGGACCATTGCTCCCACAGATGGGGCATACGACTTCAAGGACATAGGGTCTTATGCGGCTGGCACTATAACCTGGGGATAGAGTGCCTATCCCCTTTTTACAATTCTTTATCAAGCTAGCTAATTGGTGGGTGAGGGTTGATCCCATTCCTTTCAGAAATCATCAATGCCGTGGTGATAGGTAGCCTATACAGCCTCATGGCTTTGCCCCTTACTCTTAGCTACAGGATTGTCAAGTTCCCCAACTTCGCACACACTTTCCTGATAACAATGGGTGCATACGCAGCCATTTTCGTCTCTCTTCCCTTCTCAACAAGCGTTTTCGTTCTGGTTCCCGTTTCGTTCGCAGCAGGAGCGATACTCGCTACCTTCAACCACCTCCTAGTCTACGCCCCACTCATCAGAAGAGGAGCCACCCCCCTGACCCTTATGATAGCTTCGCTGGGCAGTTCTACGCTCCTAAAGTACGTCCTTTACTCAGTCATTGATGTATCTAGGAGACTCTGGAAGGTAGAGCTCTACTATCTATTGCCGAATGTTCCCATGGGAGAACCCTTCGTGATAGGAGACTTCTATGTGAGTCAGATCTTCGTTCTATCGGTTGCAATTGCCATCACACTCTTCGTCTCGCTGCAGTTGTTTCTCCTGAAGTCAAGGATTGGAAGAGCCATCAGGGCAGTTGCTGACAACGCGGATCTCGCTGAGCTCTCGGGAATCTCCAAGGACAGAATGATGATAGTCATGTGGATCATAGCAGGGGGCATAACGGCCATAGCTGGTTTGTTCTGGTGTTTCTTCACCCGGTCCAGCCCGGAAATGGGAGATGCCGTCATACTGTCGGTCTTCGCTTCATCTGTGATTGGAGGGCTACAGAGTTTTCTCGGAACAGTATCGGGGGCATACATAATCGCGTTCTCAGAGAACGTACTGATCGCTGCATTGCACAACGTTCTCGGACTTGACGTGAGTTTCAGGCCCTTCATTTCATTCTTGACGCTTGTGGTGGTTCTTCTCGTAAGACCTCCTGCCGGGGTTAGCCTCACCGCGCGGACAGTGTTTGGGAGGAAGAGAAAGAAATGATAGACATATTGGGCTTCTTGTTGTCCTGGCTGACCTTCCTGGCGATATACACAATACTTTCATTGAGCCTGAATCTTGAGTACGGTTTTGCTGGCCAAGCCAATTTCGGAAAGGTCGCTTTCTACGCGATTGGAGGCTACACAGCTTCTGTTTTCTCTATTTCGCTGTTCCTCAGAGTATACGGACTAGGGTATGCGCTTCATGAACTCGATACGTTGATAGTGATGGGCAAGCTTGTGCCGAAGGATCCCGTCCTTGATGTCGTATCCTTCGTGGCTTCCCTAGTCCTTGCCTTTGTGATATCAGGAGCTATCGGATACCTGATCGCATATCCCACGCTTAGAGTTGGGCCGGAATTTGTTGGAATAACAATCCTGAGTTTTGGAGAGCTACTTAGGGTATTTCTAAGTAACTATCAGACCCTTGGTGGCCCTTACGGTTTGGGGGGCATTCCTAACCCGTTCTCTTGGATCAATGATGTGGTCACCAAGAATGTCTGCTATACAGTGACGGTGATTGTCCTATCGGCCTTGATTTACTTATTCCTCCAGAGATTGGTTAACTCTCCATATGGTAGGGCCTTGAAGGCCGTTAGAGAAGATGAGTCGGCCTCTCTCTCTTTTGGAAAGAATGTCCAGAAACTGAGGTCTCAAGTCTTCTTCATAGGCTCTGGACTGGCCGGCATAGCAGGAGCACTCTACGCGCATTACGCCACCTTCGTCAGCCCCGATAACTTCATCCCGTCGGTAACATTCGATGTCTGGACCATAGTCATTCTTGGGGGAAAGGGAAATAACAAGGGGGTTGTCGTGGGGGCCATTCTGTTAACCCTTGTCGATAGATTGACGAGTGTCTTGTATTTCCTGTTCCCTGGATTTCCGATCGATCCTAACTTCATTAGGTGGATGCTAATGGGGTTAATACTTGTTGTGGCATTGATATTCAGGCCAGAAGGGCTACTCCGTGAAGGGTCAACCGAGACAATCGCGTGGAAGGTGCTCGCGAAATTCGAGGGACCAGAAGAGAGAAAGAGGCCTTCCCTCTTGAATAAGGTTGAGGGATTCCTTAAGGGGGCCATCACTCGAATAATCAAGTGGTTCACAATGGAGGGCGGATGATTAGGTTGCCGGAAGAGATTCTAAAGGTCGTTGATGTGGTGAAAACCTTCGGTGGCATCAGGGCCGTAGATGGCGTCAGCCTAACCGTTGAGAAATCCGGCATAGTGGGGTTGATAGGGCCGAATGGAAGCGGGAAGACGACACTTTTCAATGCGATAACAGGCTTCTATCCCCCCGACTCTGGCGAGATATACTTCGATGGAAAACGCATAGACGGGCTTTCCCCGAATGAAACATATGGACTTGGCTTGGTCAGGACTTTTCAGAATCCGAGGTTATTCAAGGAAATGACTGTTCTGGAGAATCTGTTAATTCCCCCAAAGGAACAAAAAGGCGAAGAGCTCCTGACCGCTCCCTTCGAAAGATGGTGGGACGCGGAAGAAGAACAGCTGACCAGGAGAGCTCTGAGCCTTTCTGAAATCTTCATGTTGAGGGGTTTGGAGCGCGGATCTACCTCTGACCTATCAGGCGGCCATATGAAACTTCTTGAAACTTCCAGGGGATTGATGGGAAATCCGAGAATGCTGCTCTTGGACGAACCTGCCGCAGGAGTCACCTATTCCCTAGCAAGGCAGATCTTCGACCATGTCACTGAATTGAGAGCGCGCTTGGGACTGACTTTCCTAATTGTTGAACACCGAATTGACATCTTACTGAATTACGTTGACCGGGTCTATGTGCTTCACCTTGGCAAGGTGATTTTCGAAGGAAGCCCGAAAGATGCAAGAAGTGATCGTGGGGTGATAAAGGCCTACCTTGGCGACTGATGGTGTTCTACTCGAGATAAGCGATCTCTCTTCGGGATATGGAAAGATGTTGGTGGTTCAGCACAGCAATGTTAGGGTGGACAAGGGTGAGATAGTCTGCTTGCTCGGACCCAATGGGAGCGGCAAGACCACACTTCTTAACACGATATGTGGACTGGCGAACAGATTTGAAGGCAAAATTATGTTCGACGGAATCGACATAACCAACTGCAAACCAAATGACGCAGTAAGAATGGGAATAGGATATTCCCCCCAGGTCTCGAATGTGTTCCCGTCTTTAACGGCAGAGGAGAACCTCGAAGTTGGAGCATACACCAAGAAAGGATATCGTAGAGAAGACCTAGAATCCGTGCTGTCTCTATTCCCCGAGCTCGAGAAACGCAGGAAGAGCCTGGCTATCACTCTCAGTGGCGGAGAGCGGCAGATGCTTGCAGTAGCCCGTTCACTGATTTCTGAGCCCAAGCTCCTTCTCTTAGACGAGCCGACAGCCGGGCTTTCCCCAATAGCTTCGAGCACCCTATTGAGAAAGGTAACGGAGATAAGGAAGAGGGGGAAGACGATATTGTTGGTTGAACAGAATGCGAGGAGGGCACTTGAGATATCAGACAGGGCTTACGTCATGGTTGGAGGAACAATTGTCTTTGATGGAATAGCGCACGATGCTCTGAACGACCCTGAATTGGCACGACTATATTTTGGCACAACTTGAGCTTAGAGCGCTTGACCAACCAGTCGATTACGGCAGCTGGGTCTTGGATTGTGGTTGAGTATCAGAGACCAGGGGATTTTCCTCAATGAAATCGAGGTCCCTTCGGTTCAAGTCGCTCGCGTTGCAGGAGTCGACAGATGTATCATGGGCGAGACGGTAAATGCGATAATCGCTGACGAAGAGTTGAGGAAGATGTTCGGGGCCTTAAGGTCGTCGGGGCACTCATTGAAGGAGATAGCCAGACATTTGGATTTGGGAGTAGTCGAGATAACCCCTGTCACCGCAAGGATACCGGGCATATTGGAGAATTCAGCCATGATCATTGCGAGAAGTGGACTGAGCATTAGACAGTCGATAGTGGACGATCCAGGGCTTTCACCCGAGCCAAAGCTTACTCTGATAGTGGAAAAAAAGATACCAGGGGAATTGATCTCGGAATTCCTGAAGATATCCGGCGTTGCCAAGGTTTCCATATACTGAGCTCTTCTTCCTAGAACGGCTCATCAATCTAGGAATTAGCGGGACTTTGGATCTACCCTCAGAATATGGGCTCGAATCCCATTCTGGTCAGGCGGTCAATAAACGTCACTTGTTCCTTTTCACTCAATCTCCTGTACCGTTCCGCAGCATCGATCACCTTGGGCCACAGTTTGGTATCTCCTGCAATGGAATAAGTTGCTACGCCCTTCTGAGAGAGAGTGAACCAGACTAGCCTGTCGATCTCCTTCTGAACATCGCTCGGTTCATACCAGGTGGAATATCTCTTCTCTCCTTTCCATTTTCCCTTGGCAATTGACTTGATTGCCACAACTCCCAATCCCCTTTCGGACGCCGCTTTTAGAACTGGCCTGAAATCATTGGCCGGTGTGTGAGATACAAGGGCTGAGGCGCTGACGGGCAATAGGATTGTGTCAAGGTCGAACATCTGAATTGCCCTCATGTGAACCCTGACATCGGCATGTCCTGTCAATCCTATGTACTTTGTCAGCCCGGTTTCCTTGGCCTCCTTGAGAGCTTCTATTGCTCCGTTCTCTTCTGATGCCCGACTGAGGTCCTCAAAATCCCTCACGGCATGCATCTGATACAGATCGAAGGATTTCACTCCCAGCCTCCCCAAGGACGCGTTCAACTCCTTCCACGCGCCCTGCCTGCTTCTTTCCAATGTCTTTTCGGCCAAAAAGAAGCGATCCCTGCATTTCTGAAGCCATGGTCCCAGCCTGGCCTCTGCATCACCATAGCTCGGGGCAACGTCTATCATGTTCAGCCCATGATCAAGTGCGAACTGGATTGATTTGTCCGCCTCCTCTTGGTTCAAGTGGCCAATACCTGCGCCTCCCAGGGCGACCATGCTCACATGTCTGCCCGTTCGTCCAAGAATTCTCTTTCTGAGCAATATGATTGGATCCCTCGTCCGAGGGACTGGGTATATAAGAATTAGAGAATAACGGTCACATAAGTGCGTTTCAATTGATCTCAGAACACCTTTCCCTGACATGTCGGCCATTGCTATTACCCGCTAAAGACGGATCGTAGGCGGTAGGGACATTCTATGTTTGCTGCATCCGATAAGCAGTTTTATATTAGCACAAGAAGCAGAACGTCGGGAACGAAGATGCAGCCAAGAAAACTTCCAATTGCTTTGGTGGGATGTGGTGGCATAATGGGCGCACATCTGGGTGGATATAGGGACCTCTACACAAGAGGTATTCGGGTCTTTGATATCAGAGCGACCTGCGACACGGTAGAATCGATGGCGCGCGAGAAAGCCGAGGCTGTAGCAAACTTCCAGGAGTCGAGGCCGAAGGTATACACGAATCTCGAAGAGGTGCTGAGGAACCAGAACATCGAGGCCGTTGATATCGGCCTTCCTCACAATATACACCACACTATCGCTTCGAAATGCCTTGAAGAAGGCCTCGATGTAATAATCGAAAAGCCATTGGCCATAACAATGAGGGCTGCCAAGGTCATCATAGAGAAGGCTCAAAGATCTGGGAGAACTCTTGCTGTAGCAGAGAATTACAGACGAAGTCCTGCAAATAGGGCGATATGGTGGGCCATAAGAGAAGGTCTACTTGGCGATCCGAGAATGATAATGTACACTTCTGCTGGATATAGTACCCAAGCATGGGGCTGGAGGGAATCCAGATTCTCTGCAGGCGGAAGCTGGGTATTCGATGGTGGGGTCCATATTGCGGATCTTGACAGGTACCAGATCCACAGGGAAGCAATCGACGTATATGCGGTTCAGGACACGTTTGACCCGGTGAAGAATGGGATCAACGTGACAGTCGACGACATGACGATGGCTATCATAAGATATGAGGGAAGGGTCTATTCACAATGGATCTGGACTAGAGCTGCACCGGGAAAATCGACCTACAGCAGAATAATCCATGGGTCGAAGGGCTCTGTAAACGAGGAGTCACTCATGATGCATAGGGAAGGGGGGCTTGAGGTTTACGGACTCAATAACCTCATCGAAAGGATGAACAAGGATTTGAGCCAAGAGGAGAAAGAGAGGATGTTTCCAGGTGGTGCTACGGACACGTTTTCGACAGAATTGCACGATTTCTACGATTCAATCGTAAACAAACGAAAACCGGAAGTGGATGGACATGAGGCATACAAGGACATGGCGATAACCCTCGGGTTCTACGAATCAGCAGTATCTGGGCGCCCCATCAGGGTATCGGATGTTGAGGAGCTGGTAATAGAGGAATACCAGAAGGAGATAAACGAGAAAGTAGGAATCTAGGTGGAACCCAAGGCTCCATGGAGGCCAAGCTGATTTCATAGTTCCGAGCTCATAACGGATAGAAAGATGGTCTGATCATACTGATGAAATGACCTATATCACATGGAGGATTACTGTGTCCCCATGACTGAATCCTTGGACATCTTCACTTAGTCTCACGATCCTTTTTCCGAAGTCCTCGGGGTTCCCCTTGATGACCGCCAATTCCACTGCTCTTCCGATCGTCAAGCCGAGCAATTGACCTCTTGTCACCTGCACTTTGTCTCCTTCTTTCACGCCCAAGAGCTCCATTGCTACGGGGTCTAATGCAATAGCATTCTTCGTTTTCGACTGCTTGAGTGAAAATCCGACAACAAACGTCAGGGCACTTATCATCTAGGTCTCAACCCCCCAACCTCTTAGCATAGCCCGCCATAATCAACTCTGCGACATCTTCGTCTTTCAGGCCTCCGGTATTGATGATGAGGTCATACATACTTGGATCCTTCCAGTCCACCCTGCAAATCTTCCTCGCCAGATTCTCTCTGTCTTGATCGCTTGCCCTTATTTCCTCGAAGGCTTTATCATAGCTCAAGCCTCTGAGACCTGCCACATGCTTGGCCCTCATGTGTTCTGGGGCCACCAGAAACACCTTCAGCGTTATTGGAGCCAATGTGACAAGAAAACTGGACCTGCCTTCAAGAATCACGTTCCCACGTTCTAGGACATCTAGTGCATGTGCGAAGAGCAACTGGTCGATCTCAACTTCACCGGATACAGAACTCGTCGCCAGTTGCTCGAATGTCAGGTTCGAGGTTGCAGCAACATTCCTGAGAAGCTTATCGGTGTTATATACTTTCATGCCCAGCTTCTTGCCCACTATTTCTGCTATCTCTGTACTGCCTGTTCCCAGTTCTGAAAAGATGACTAAAGTCCCGCTTCCCATCGTAGTATCACTGGGTTCTGAGTTCACTAGGGTTATTAAGCTTGTTTTCCGTTTGCGCGGTCAAAATCCGGACCAGTAGATCAACCTACAGTATGAATACGATTTAGAAATCAAGATCCTCAACTCCATCGATCTTCCAATGGTGCCGTGTTTCGGACAAATGGGAGGTTGTGCCAATATCCTTGATCGATTGACGTTTCGCAGAAGTCTGCAGTCTCAGAAGACGAACTAGAAAAGCCCCAAAATCGTCGTGGCTGCCCCGACTATCCAGCAATAATAGGCAAATCTGTAGAGCTCACTTCTTAACACATATTTCACAACGATTTTGAGGGCTACCAAACCGGTAATCGCCGAGATGGCCAATCCAAGAAGGAAGTAGAGGATGCCCTCTTGATATGAAGCGATTTCTCCTACCTTCACAATGCTCGCCCCCAGAATGGCAAGTATGGAGAGAAGGAAGGAGAACCTGTATGCAATGTCTTTCCTTATCCCCCTCAACAATGCTGCCGAAACTGTCAAGCCGCTTCTTGATATGCCTGGCATGATCGAAATGGACTGAGCCGCCCCTACCACAAGTGAGTCGATAAGGTCAAGCTCCTTCTCGCCATTGCAATGCCGGGTGGCGTAAAGTGCTAATCCATTTCCAAGAAGCGCCAAGCCAGTTGCGGTGAGGTTTGAGAAGAGTGATTCGAAGAATTCTTTGAATAACAGGCCGATGACCGCAACTGGGATTGTTCCGGCAATGGAGTATCCAAGTAACTTGAGGTATGGGTCGGAGAAATCCAAACTCATCGCTGGTTTGATCATCGCTACAAGGTCATCCTTGAGCAAAATGATGATCGAGAGCAATGAGCCCAAGTGAAGCATGACATCGAAAGCCACGGATACCCGAATGCCCAAAAGACTTTGCAGAATCACAAGATGCCCTGAGCTTGATATCGGCAACCATTCCGTGAAACCTTGCACCATCGCAAGTAGCAGGACTTCGCCAATGCCAATATTGCCCGAGTGAATTGGAAAGGACTCCAACCGAGGAAGGACCGAATCGACTTGCCATCTCACCAAGATAAGAAAGGTGAATCCGAACGCAACCGCAAGAATAGTGGTGAACGGTATGGGCTTTGGGGACACATCCGCTTCTGTAGTGTTAGAGACCACGGACTCTCGAATCGTGGCTCAAGTGCTCATATATAACTCATCCCCGAAGCCGAGTAGATCCATCGATCATTGAAAGGGGGAAGAGGTGCTATTCAGGTGATGTGTTTGTTCAGAAAGCGCCTGTGTCTGCTGAACGTCTTTCTCAGACTCTTGCTGACTCCGTTCTGAATCTCCTGTAGTTCTCGATATATCTGGGCATTCAATGGCCTTGGGTGGATCCTCGTGCTTTCATCTAGCTTCACGTACCTTTCGCAAACTTCCTTGATGTCCATTCTATCTCCGCGCTGATTTGTGTAACACCATGCTGCCTGCAAAGCTGCGCCATATGCGGCTCCCTCCTCTATCTGGATGCAGACCACTTGGGTATTGAAAATGTCCGCTGCGATCTGTCTCCAAGCCCTGTTCTTTGAACCTCCCCCAGTGATCCTGATCTCGCCCGGTTCTATCCCGAGTTCCCTCATCCTATTCAGACCATAATTCATCCCCAGCGTGACACCCTCCACGGCCGATCGAGCTAGGATGGCTTTGTCGAAAGTTCCGCTATTGAGGCCATAATACACACCTGTGCCATCAGGCACGTTAGGCGTTCTCTCCCCTTCGAAATACGGAACAAGTATCAGACCATTCGACCCGACAGGCGAGTGCTCAACTGATTCTGTAAGATCGTCATAAGACATCTTGAAAAGGTCACGGACGAACTCTGTGGCAACTGTGACATTCATCGTGCACAAGAGTGGGAGCCAAGCGTTCGTTGAATCGCAGAATGCAGCTATTTCGCCGACAGGGTCTATTACGGGGTGTCTAGAGTAAGCATAGACGGTGCCCGATGTGCCGAAACTCGCTGTTACAATCCCTTCAGTCGTGTTGCCGGTTCCTATTGCACTCATCATGTTGTCTCCACCGCCAGCGCTCACGACAACGTCATCTTCAAGACCGAGCTGGTCTGCCACTTCTTTTCTCATCTTGCCGACGGGCTTATCAGAACCGTGGAGGGCAGGGAGTTTCTCCTCAAGTTTTGGATCAATAGAGTTCATCACTTTCTTTGACCAGATCCTCCTTCTCACGTCCATTATGGCTGTTCCAGAAGCGTCACCGAACTCCATAGTCATTCTCCCAGTCAAATGATAATTCAGATAGTCATGGGGCAACAGTATGAATCTAAGCCGGGCATAGTTCTGAGGTTCGTTTCTTTTTAGCCAAAGGATCTTAGGGGCAGTGTAGCCCGGCAGGAATTGGTTCCCTATTGTTCTGATTACTTGCTTGGCCCCCCCGAGTTTCCGAGTTAGAAGCAAGCACTCCTGAATCGTGCTAGTGTCATTCCAGAGCTTTGCCGGCCTTATGATTTTTCCATTTTCGTCAAGGGGCACGAAGCCATGTTGTTGCCCGGATATTCCTATGGCCCTGACATGTCGGCCCTCGATCCTAGCCGTCTCCATCGAATTCCTCACCGTTTTGTAGAATGCGTCAATCCAGATAGAGGGATCCTGTTCCTTGTAACCAGGAGGTAGTCCCTCTATCAGCTCATAGCTCTGCGTTGCCTTTCCAGCTATATTTCCAGTCTCCTCGCTGAGTATGACAGCCTTCGTACTCTGCGTGCCAACGTCAACTCCAATGTAGTAATCCTTGCTCAGATTGGCTCTCCGTTTGTGGTTGGAGTGTAAAATATATTAAGATTTGGCAGACTGCTGATTCATAATGGCGGTTGGAATATCGCTATCATTGCTAGAGTATGAATCGGAGCTTTCGAGAAACCAGGACAATCTGTTTCAATCAAGAAGCGCATATGATATAGAAAGACTCGTTAAAACAGGCTCGCTCTATGCCCTTCAGCTTGACATCATGAGGCCTCCCTTCATTGCGAGCAAATATGCTTTCTCCATGTCACTTGTGAGCAAGCTATGTGCGGCATTCAGTAGCAGAATCGCCCTTGAGGCGCATCTAATGGCGCGTGATCCTTTGCATCTCGTTGAGCAGTTCAATGGTTTCATATCCCGTAGTGATCATGGCCGACTCACTGTTACGATGCACCGCGAGGCCTACGATTCTGAGAGGGAATTCCTAGAGGCATTGCGAGAAGTGAAAAGCTATGGGTATAGGGTTGGGGCAGCGCTTGATCTTCCCACTCCGACTTCTATGCTGACCGACGGCATTGCGGACATCGCTGATGTGGTTCTCCTGATGTGCGTGCCGATGGGTAGGGGAGCGCAGCAATATGATGAAAGGTCAACTGAGAAAATCAGGGAAATAGCGAATAGATTTCCAAGTAAATCAATAGAAGTTGACGGAGGAATCAATGAAAAGACTGCAGGCCATGCAGTGGGGGCTGGAGCCAAAATCCTGACGGTGGGTTCATTCATTACGAAGAGCCAAGAGCCCTTGGAGGCTCTCAGGCAATTGCAAGGCATATTAGGTGTTGTCTCGGGGACGGAGGGAAGCTTGGGAAAATGACAGCCGTGTGTTGCTTAGACATTCCTCCGATTGAAAGGACGAATTTGTTCTATGTCTCAAACAGACCTCCGCTGAAGTCCAATCCACTTATCAAGCTCCCACTTGGGACTGTGAAGCCAGAGGGGTGGATTCTCAATCAACTCACACTGATGGCAAGTGGATTGACCGGTCGAATCACTGAGGTGAGCCCGTGGTGCAGATTTGAAGAGAGCGCTTGGGCCAATCCTGAGGGGGAGGGAGATTGGTGGTGGGAGGAATTGCCCTATTGGTTCAGGGGTTTTCATGACCTTGGTCGCATCTTGGATGACAAACGCATCTTAGATGAATCGGGGAAATGGATGGAACGGGTTCTATCAAGTCAAGAAGCCGATGGATATTTCGGTACAAGAGAGAACAAGCGAAATCATGACCTCTGGCCAAATATGATGATGCTCTATGCCTTGCGATCCTACTTTGAAGCTACTGGGGATGAAAGAGTTATCCGCCTTATGACCAGATATTTCAGTTGGCAGATGCAACTCCCTCTGGAATTCCTGCTCCCTGAGAGTTGGCAGAAATGGCGTGGTGGTGACCAACTTGACTCCATCTATTGGCTGTACAATAGGACCGGTGAATCTTGGCTCCTTGATCTGGCACGGATCACGCATGAACGTACAGCTGACTGGACGGGTGGAATACCAACATGGCATGGAGTCAACATCTGTCAGGCATTCCGAGAACCAGCCCAGTATTATCAGCAGACTGGAGATGATCGCTATCTAGCAGCGACTGAAAGGAACTACATGCAGGTTATGGGAACGTATGGACAAGTCCCTGGTGGGATGTTCGGGGCCGATGAGAATTGCAGGGAAGGGCACATTGACCCTCGCCAGGCGGCAGAGACATGTTCTATTGTTGAATTCATGCACAGCAATGAGATCTTACTGTCACTGACCGGAGATCCCAAGTATGCAGATCGTTGCGAGGAAATAGCTCTTAATTCATTTCCAGCTTCGATGACTCCCGACCTGAAGGGACTTCATTATTTGACTGCACCAAATATGATTCAGCTCGACCAGGGTGACAAGGCTCCAGCCCTGCAGAATAGCGGAACGATGCTTTCCTATGATCCTTTTGGGTACCGTTGCTGTCAGCATAATGTTTCACATGGCTGGCCATACTATTTGGAGCACCTTTGGATGGGAACTCATGGGAATGGTTTGGCCGCAGTTCTCTATGGCCCCTGTACGGTGAAGGCGAAGGTCGGAGATGGAACGACCGTCTGCATTTCCGAGAACACGGAGTATCCATTTGCGGAAATCATAGATTTGAGATTTGCCCTACCGAACTCGGTTGAATTCCCCCTGCTTCTGAGAGTCCCGCGATGGTGTGACAGCCCAAAACTGTGCATCAATGGAGAATCAATTGACGCATCTGCAAAACCCACTTCATATCTTTCAATAGAACGAATATGGAATGATGGGGACGTTGTAAGACTTGAACTACCAATGAAGCTCCGCGTCCGTAAATGGGCTAACAATGCGAATTCCGTCTCAATCGAATACGGCCCATTGACCTATTCGCTGAAGATAGGGGAAAAATGGGTAAGATATGGTGGGACGGACAAATGGCCAGCTTTTGAGGTCTATCCCACTTCTCCTTGGAATTACGGTCTTGTCATTGATCCGCAGAATCCCATGGCTTCCTTTGAAGTTTCAAGGAAGAAATCCCCAATCGCTCACCAGCCCTTCACATTGGAGAATGCTCCAATGGAGATCAGCACGAAGGGCAAGAGAATAGCAGATTGGAAAGCTGAGAATGGCATTACTCCTATTCTTCCGAAGAGCCCAGTTAGATCAGATGAACCGATCGAGAGGATAATCCTCGTTCCGATGGGCACTGCAAGACTTCGAATATCATCATTTCCCTTAATTGCTGAGGGTTAACGAAGGGCAAACATCAGACGTAGTATGAACGGATCAAGGTCGGGCTCCACCTTGCTTGTAAAAGGTCTAAATACTCGAGACTCTCTGAGTTTTCGCAGGACTGACCTTGCAGAGCAGAGCATCAAGAGCTCGGACAATTGCTTTGGTATCCTTGCTCGTTGCCCTCGTCTTTGCAGCGACATCATCGATGTCGGTTTACATTCCTGCCACAAGGGGTTACTTCAACCTTGGAGACTCCATGGTGTTCCTAGTGTCGTTGATATTCGGCCCAATCGTTGGGTCCCTAGCCGGGGGGGTCGGATCAGCTATCAGTGATGTCTTCTTGGGCTACATGGTGTATGCTCCAGCCACGCTTGTGATCAAGGCCCTTGAGGGATACTTGACAGGGTATACCTTCCATGTCTTGACTGAAAGAAGGTCCAAAACTGCCTCGTTCCTTATGGTTTCATCTGCAATAGTGGCCATTGCAATTGCGAGCCTTCTCGCTTTGAAGATGGTCTCAAGTGAAGTTGAGATAACATTCGTCACAATAGGAACCATAACGCTGCTCCCACAGCCCATAGTCTTTGCACTGTTGGCGATCATAGCCGTTTCCGCGCTTTTCATCGTGAAATTCCATGAAAGGAATGTTCCTGCAACCATCTCATGCATGATAGGCGGCGCCGAAATGGTTGTTGGCTACTTCATCTACGAATTGTTGATCTTGGGAATTGCGGCATTGGCGGAAGTGCCCGCGAACATTGCCCAAGTATTCGTTGGAACACTCATAGCTGTAACGGTCTACAGCCTTACCTGGAAGAGGCTCGAGAGGCATATCCAAGGATTTCGTTAGGCGCGATACACCAGACAATAAGACTATGTCGCAGTGGAATTAGCAGCCGTTCCCAATTGGGCCAAAGCTCTCCAAAGCTCATCTTGTGGAAGTTCGTCTATCGCCATCTCCTTCCCTCTTGATAGGCCGATCCTTCTTTTTCTATCTGCTATGATCTTTCCTATTACTTTCGCCTTGAAACCTGCCTTCCTCAGCTCCTTCATTAGCCTTTGGGAATATCGGCTCTTCGAGGTGGTCAGGAGGCAACCTGAACTAATGAGTTTCAGCGGATCCAATCCGAGTCTTCCGCATATCTCCCGGGTTTCCTGGTTGATCGGTATTGACGAAAGGTCAATTATACAGCCCTTCCTTGAGGCCTCACATATTTCGTAGATACCTCCCAATATACCTCCTTCGGTTGGATCGTGCATGGCTGAAGCATAGTCAGCCGATATCAGGGAGGGTTTCACGATGCTGAGACGGCTCACTAGTCTGGTCGCACGTTCTATCTTGGACGGGTTCATCCCTTTCTTCAGCAGCTTTTCCTTAAGGTCAGAGGCAAGAATCGATGTCCCCTCAACTCCTGCTTCGCCAACGACTATGAGGTCGTCACCAGCTTTCGCTCCGGAGGAGCTGATGAGTCTCCTTCGTTTCGTCCAACCGATGGACGTTCCTATGAAGATGGGATTCGTGACTCTGCTTGAGTATTCGGTGTGTCCTCCTATGATGCTGACTCCAAGCTTCCTGGCCTCCTTGCTGGCCTCGGCCATTATTCTTCCGATGTCATCCTCTCGGGTTTTGGGTGGCAGTATGAGCACAATCGTTAGGAATTCTGGTCTGGCTCCTGTCAATGCAACATCATTAGTGGAAACAATCACACCGAGTCTCCCTAAGTTCTCCTTGGCACCTGTTATCGGATCACTGGAGACGATTACCTTTATTCCGTCAAGTGTGACCACGGCATTGTCTAAGCCAATCGCAGGCCCACAGATTATCCTCCTGTTCCTAGCGCCGAGATTCGAGAAGACGAATTCCTCAAGTATCCGTGGGGGGACTTTGCCAAGGAGGGCCTCCGAGCTCATGCCTCTCAAGTTTACTTCGGGGATAAAAGCATTCGAACTATCTTACTGCGGTCCAATGGATTCCGAAGTGCTGTGGAGGATTTCATTTGGCCGTTGAGGTCTTCAGCCGCTTTTCCTCCCAGGCTCTCATCTTACCCTTCTTGAGGTATGATCTATCCGGAGGACGTGGGATTTTGGTTGAATCGAAACCCTCCCACCAGGGCTTCACAACGTAGGATTTCTCCATGAACTCCTCCTCTCCTTCTCCAGCCACAATATCACTGAACTGGACAAAGCCCCAGAAGTCCGGGATATGCATGTTGATCTCGCTCTGGCAACTCCAAGTCCAGTTATCGCAATATTTCCCTATCAACTGCCTTTCCCATTCTACTCTGCTGAGATTCATTCTCCATTGATCTCCCGGCCTGGGAGCACCTTTGGCACCCACCTTGCCAAGGCCCTTCCAAGGGATTGCGATTTCTATCGTCCAACATCTATCCACATCCAAAGGCCAGTTCAACGTGCCTTCTATCCGCACAGCATGTTTCAATCCCTTGCAATCCCATGAGATATCTGCTTGCCCGCCTTGATAGTATGGCCTATCGAGATAGAGGTCCCACGGCGTGTTAAGCACATTAAATTCGAACTCCACATACGAAGAGATGCGCGGCAATGGCTTGACGAAGACCTCGAAATCATTGTCGTTGTATATCACGCTGTCCCTTCCTGTCAATGTTCCCCATATGTCCGGTTCCTCCAAATAAGCCGCTACGTATAGATAGTCATTGTCCCATAGAATCTTCGCCTTCGTTTCGAAACGTGGACTGGGCCTTACATCGTCTCCTTCTATATCGATGAATGGCCTTGTCCATTTCGCATTCTGCCAGGGCTCCTTCTCAAGTATCCCATTTATCTCAATTGACTCGGTTGATCTATAGCAAACATAACTCTCTGGCTCTATCAACCTGCCATCGCGCGCGGGAATGAGCACCAAGCAAACTCACGCCGAAGTTGTTATAGGGGAGCCTTTAAGAGTCTTAGCTCCATGTTTGGGCATAATGATGGTCATCGAACGGCTTGAGAGACAGAGAGCCGATGAGAAATCTTATAACGGATAGCGCAATAATAGCGTGCCAATGTGAGGCCATTTGAAGAAATACGACCTTATATCAATAGGAACTGGATCGGCAATGACGATTGTTGATGTGCTGATCAAGGAGAATCCAAATATCAAGGTCGCGGTCATTGACAAGGATGAGCCGGGAGGAATATGCCTGACGCGTGGTTGCATTCCTTCAAAGATACTGCTCTACCCGGCCGAATTGGTAAGAGGAATTGAGAAGGCGCCAGAACTCGGGGTCGAAGCCGAGATCAAACACGTTAATTTCAGGAAGATCATGGAGAGGATGCGCGCCCTTATTCAAACGGATATAGATGGAATTCGACAGGGGCTTTCGGAGTCAAAGAACATAGACTACTATCGAAGCGTGGCGGAGTTCGTGGCTCCTTATACTTTGAAGGTCGGGAATGAGATCATAACGTCACAGATGATATTGCTGTGTACCGGATCCAGACCCATAGTTCCGCGCGTAGATGGTCTGACTGAAGCAGGGTATCATACGAGTGACACTATCCTGAAAATGGAACAACTTCCAAAGAGCATCGCCATCATTGGAGGAGGATACATAGCAGCAGAATACGGCCATTTCTTCTCCTCCATGGGATCTAGGACAACGATATTGGGAAGGAATCCACAGTTTCTGCCTCAGGAGGAACCAGAGATATCGGCGCTTGCCCAGAGAGAATTGGGAAAGCATATGACCATAATGACAAACTGTGAGGTCCGTCAGGCAAGAAAAGCCCCGGGTGGAGAGAGGATACTCTTCGCTTTTGACAAGCGAACACAGAACACTATTGAAATCAAGGCAGAAGAAATACTTGTGGCTTCTGGGAGAGGACCAAACACGGACATCCTACACCCAGAAAAGGGCGGGATAAATACGGATAAGAATGGCTGGATAGCCGTCAACGAATATCTGGAGACATCGCAACCGAATGTATGGGCTTTAGGTGATGCAGACGGCAAATATCTCTTCAAGCACGTTGCCAACTATGAGGCGCTAGTCGTTTACTACAATGCAGTCCTGAAGAGAAATATGAAGGCAGACTATCATGCTATTCCACACGCTATTTTCACGTATCCTGAAATAGCATCTGTGGGGTTGAGCGAGAAACATGCCGTTGAAGAATATAGCAAGGACGGAATATTGATTGGCGCATCAAGATATCAAGACACAGCAAAGGGAGAGGCAATGGGCCTGGAGGACTACTTTGTCAAGGTAATCGTACAAAGGGAAACTATGAAAATCTTGGGGGCCAGCATAATCGGTCCTTACGCATCAATCCTTATTCAAGAAGTGATTACGCTTATGTACACGAAAGAACAGACCGCATTTCCGATATTGATTGGGATGCACATCCATCCGGCACTGAGCGAGGTAGTCGAGAATGCATTTCGTTCACTGATGACTCCTGACGAGTATCATCAGGTTTTAGAGCATCACTATGGTCTTTCTTGAGATAGCATAAGCCTTGTTTCGTGCTGGTGAATTCTCGAAGGAGGGGCACAGTATGCCTCTAGTCTAACTTCCTCGGCTGCTCCAGAATCCTCGATCTATAGGATTCGAACGTGAATTTGGCTTGGTAGACCAGCGTCAAACTCATGAGTATGAAATCGAGCCTGACTTGATTGGGAAGAAACGCCGCGACCCCCAAGCCTTCAAGGATCAAGGTCGGGTGCAGGCAAGAACACAGTTCGGATGAAATGGTCGTATTGAAGACTGAGAAGAATCACCCAGACTCCTCATTGAATAGATCGGTGATTTCATCCAAGCCCTCTGGAAAATGTCCAGGAGTACGTACAGTAATGTCAAGAGAAAAGACAGAACGAGGGATACATGTCTGGCGCTTTCCAATATGGCCTTCGTGGGAAGATCGCTTTGTGCGAGGCCTGCGAAAAGGAAAATCAGTCCAACTGCGAATGTGGCGTCGATCCATCTTGAGCCACGCCTGAGCAGGAGTGAAAAAGCGAGGAGGCATATAACCATGAACCCAGCCGCTATGCTTAGATACACTTGAGCTTGATAAGATATGAGAAGCGAAATGGCTCCAGAGAACAAAAACGTGATTCCATAAAGAGCGATGGTTCCAGGCTTCAATGGTTCCGAGAGGCTTCTCTTGAAATAGGCCAGGAAGAGATCATATACACGACTTCCCAAGATTAAGGATCGCTTATAATCCCGTTATATGCTAGCACATAAACGTAGTCTGGATCATCTAGATATGTTGCGTCGCCTGCTTCAGAGTATCGGTGTGAGGCTGACGCGGCGTTGCTATATGTCGAAGGATGTAAAGAAAGGCGACCTGATCTGAAAGGAGGGGCGCTATATTGCTTGCCAAGAAAAGGTTTGCCGGGGCAGTTCTGGGTGGTGCATCATGTAGGAGGAAAAAGCCGATTAGATGTGTGCGGCTATGTTGACTCCAAAGGAGGACATGTTGTTTAGAGTATCAGCCAGATTCTTTGCTGCTGCATATTGCCCGTTGTCATACAGATCGAGAATGTATCTGATCGCTCCCTGTATTTCGCCTGCGAAGTCCCCACCCTGTCCAATATCTGGGAGGTATACGTGATGCACCTCGTTCTCGTTATTATACCCATAGTATTGTTCGCTCAGCAATAATCCGAGTATCTGGGCTTGAGCTTTATATCGCATTTCGCTGGAATCATCGACGCAAAGTATGCCATATGCATCATATAGGTCCAAGCCTTGGAGGAACCTGTCTTCTGTTGTTGCGCCGAATTCCTCACCTATTGCTGCCAGGTAGTCCCTCATCGTCATTTCGTTCACCTGCGGACGACCGCCTATTATGTACAACAGCTTTCCGATGTTGGTCTTCCAGAAACCTATCGTGTGCCCGGTTGGACCGATCGTTATGTAGGGACTCGGGGGCTGTAATGGAACCGGGGTCCAGACTCCAAAGGCAGGTCCGCTCGCCGTTTCACCTTCGAAGACTATCGTCTGTAGTCCTGGCTCGGAAGTGGTAGTTAGAGTCCAATCTGACATGAGAGGAAGGTCGACGGAAAATGCACCTGTGACACCAGTGAATACATAGAATCCCATTGCGTCTGTTGAGGTTAGAGTAATCTGTGTGCCGTATTCATTCTCCAGCTGTACCTGCACACCCGAGAGTGTCCATTCGAAGCCTTGATCGAAAACCCCATTCTCATTGGCGTCGTAGAAGACAACACCTGCCACGCATCCTTCCGGCAGTGCTAGATACGCCATGACCCTGAGCTCTGCCCCGGCTATACTGACGATGAGCAACATGATTGCCAATCTTAGGAGGAGGTCGTTTCTCATCTTTCCGATATTCTAGCCCCTAGGGTGACGATAATATCGTTCCTATGTCAAGATTCATACATAAACCGCCACGTAGTCGCTGCATGGATTCGATGGATTTTGGACAGACGCATTTCATCGTGCATAGTGAATTGGTTATCGTTGACTGATTGAAGGAAATGGAGCAACAAGAAGCACATTTCAGCAGAGCTACTTCGAAACTGGCACATCCCGGCCGAAATCCACGCAACGAAATAAAGCAGACCCATAAGATGTCCCTAGCTCGCGGGTAACTTGATTTCCGGAGAGCAAAGCCGGAGATGCGAAGAGAAAGGAAAAGGTATGCAGGAGGATGGCAGCTCAGGCTGATCAAAGGCAGTGCCAGGGATTAAGAATGGTCCTCTTCGGTCTCGGGCTTACCTAACGTGGAGAGACATAGGCAACCTCCGGCTCACGATCCTTGGATTCATGAAGGGGTTGACTCTCCCGAAGATCAGTAAAGAAAAAGCTAAATCGCCCATCATGAGGGACAGAGGAAAACGAGGTGAAGGCGATGTCGCTGAGCAGTGTCTTTGTCACGATGGCCGGACTAGCATTGGGACTTGCTGTGATAACAGCAGTATTCGTCGCGACTGCGTTGGTATTCGGCATCTTGGTTCTTCCCATTTTTCTCGTCGTTGGCTTGGTCATTATCCCGGTACTGCTACTGGGAGCAGTGATCGGTCTAGGGAAGCTATTTGCCAAGCTCCTCCTAGCAGCCGTATTCGCAGGCGCCGTCATGGTACTCATGACGTTGTAATAGTATCCCCAACACTCTCTTCTTTTGATCTCTTTGAGTAGCCCTGTTAGGCTTCTCAGGCTGGCGGGCATATTCCTCCCGAAGGGGTGTTCTTATTCGTCCGCAAGGGGAAGCAGCATCGGCTGCAGGTAACAGTTGATGTCATGGAAGCCGTCTGGACGGAAACACACGTGCGTTGACATGTTGCAGCTTGAAGATCTGTGCCATTCGCCTGTTCGACAAAGGTAAGGTCATTTTGCCCGATGATCTCCATTCTCCTGCCAGACCAACCTTCATTCGACACCTGACCGGGATTCGATCCAGATCGCACGGAGGAAGTCCAAAAGGCACCCTAGCATCTCCAATAGAAATTGGACCAAGGTTCCGAGTATTTGGACAATGCTTAAATATCGAGTCCATATATGTTGGACCATGGCAGAGGATGCATGGGACGAAGACGTGGAAGCCTGGCAAGAATGGCTCGAAGGCCAGGATTCAGCAAGGAAGGTGAATCAGAATGCCCTAGATACGTTAGGCTTGCTCAGCGACATGACATATGGAGGCCAACTGAGGGAATTCCTTCCTGGCGCTGGCCGACTCTACAGTCAGGCTGCTAGTTGCTTCGACCGCTACTCGTAGATCTTGGGTGATAAACGATGTCGGAAGAACCAACAGAACCATGGGAAGAGAAGTTCAGAGAGAAGATGAACGAGCTGGATCGCAAGATTAAGGAAATAGAGCAGTTGAAGGAGTCGCTTCAAAGGGAAGTCGAAGAAGAGAAAGTAGCAGAGGAAAAGGAACCGGGGCATAAGGTGTATACTTACGGTAGGCCAAGTTTCAGGGTTCTTGGAAAACCAGTCAGAATAAGGATCGCCGAGAACGAAGACGAGCCGGGGGTCGAAATAACCACCAACATCTCGAAGATGATCAAGGACAGCCTCAGAAAGAGCTTCGCTGATTTGGGCGAGGACACTATGAGTGAAATTATCGATGAAATGCCAGAGGAGATGGCTTCCGCTGCCATGAAGAATGTGTCGATACCTGATAGGGTAAAGATATTGAAATTACTTTACTATGGATCGAAGTCCTACGGTGAAATAGCTCAGGCGTTCCCTCCCGATTATGCTAAATCAAGCCTCCAGCATCATCTGCAGAAGCTCCGAAATGTCAGATTGATAGAACGAGGAGAGACTTCTGGAGACTATGAGATAACAAGTAGGGGCAGATCTCTGCTAAGACTGATGGGCATATTCTATGGTGCATTGAAGGGTGGAGACCTTGGTGAAAGTGGTAGTGAAAGCTAGCCCAATAGATCAGCTTGGCATGGCCATTAGCGGGATCGCCCTGATCTTGGCATTGGCATGGATATTCAGGACAGCTCTCTTCATTTCTCAATACAGCATTGAGATAGTTTACGCATTCATCGTATGCGTATTCTTCACGAACATAATACATGTTAAACTGAATCAAGGAGTGTTTGGCCTTGTCTCAAGTCTTGCTTCCAAACTCGGCTCCTTTGCTCTTGACACAAGTGTTGCTTTCTTCTTTGCTGGCTTCCTCGGACTGGAGCAGCAATTCACGAATTACACTCTGGCCCTTTTCATCGCATCCTTGCTCCTTTTCATAGCTTCCTTCATATTCTGGAGGCTTGTGGTTCCGAAGAGGGCCATCATAGGCAAGGAGATATTCTCATTTGGCAAGGGACAGATCCAACTAGCGGACGATCTGAAAGCAAAAACGGACAACCTGACGGGAATGCCAATCAGGATCGGCAATAGGCAGCTCGGATGCATATCTCTCAACGATGTTGAATTCTCTGTGAATACCACACTGGGATATGTCAGGGTTCCAGTTAGTGCTCCCGTCCTCATAATGTCAGGCAGACTTCAGAAAGACGCAAGGGTCAGGGATGCAACGGAGGACGAATGGGAGAAAGCGGAGAGCTTGTATGCCAACAGGAGAAAGCAACTTTCAGGAAGCCTAATCAAAGTCCCCTTCGTGCGTGTCGAAACTTACGAAGACGACTCAACTGAAGTGGAAATCGGGCCAATTAGGATCTCGGATACAGAAGAAGGGACGATGGTTGACGTTCCGCCCTTCATCCACTTTGTAGATGAAGAAAAGCCCACAAAAGGGAGGATTCTAATAGCTTCGGGCGATAGGGACAAAGCCACGATAGCTCTCGCAAGGGGCATTCTGAAGGCGAGTTGGGGCAGCTTCAGACTCAAGACGGATGGAAACACATTTACGTCTGTCAGAAAGGGAGGTTCCTATGCCAAGGATAGAGCAGGCAGCATAGTAATAGGCTCACCCGGATACGAACTAACCGTGTCCGGAGACAACGTCTCTCTTGAATTACCTGACATTGAACTTATGGCCACTCCTAGCACCTTGGTTGTCAAGGCCGGCGGGAAGACGCAGAGAATTGCCAATGAGAAGTTGAGCCGCAGACTCATAGATGCGATGGTTGACGTAGCAAAGAATCAGGTATCCGATCTCCTGGGTGGAGCCGAGATCGACCCTGCTGACGTTTATGTAGAGATCGATTCGATCCTGCATGGAGTCGGCTAACATTATGGACCAAGGCACAGCGATTCAAGCTCAGACATTTCGCAAGATATACAGATGTGAAGGCAAGGATGACGGAGATAGTCTGTCTGCTTGAACCAAATGGGGAGGGTCTTCCTCTACCGTAAGGGGTGAATGGATGCCATGGATTACGTGATTGAAACCGAAGGTATAACCAAGATCTATGGGGGCAAAAAGAAGGCACTTGACTCAGTTGACATGAAGATTCCGAGGGGAGGAATCTTCTGCCTCCTAGGAAGGAATGGAGCCGGAAAGACCACATTTCTCAGAATCATTGGAACACAACTTGAACCGACATCGGGCAGAGCGACCGTATTGGGCTATGACGTGATGAAAGAAGCGGATGAGATCAGACCGCGCATAGCAGTTGTCCCTCAGGAGGCCAAAATATGGGGCTTCGCGACACCGTGGGACTACGTTTACTCATATGCAAGGCTCAGGGGGATGTCAGATTCAGATGCCACCCAAGCCTCCGCGGATGCGCTAAAGAGACTGGATCTATATGACGTGAAGGACAAGGTCGGCATAGAGCTCTCGGGAGGAATGAAACAGAGGGTGTTGGTATCAATGATTCTCGTATCTGATGCTGAACTGCTCCTGCTAGATGAGCCCTCGATAGGATTAGACCCAGTTTCCAGAAGGCAACTCTGGTCATACATAAAGGGTCTATCGGCGACCGGTCATACAATCCTGCTTACGACCCATTACATGGACGAAGCAGAGGTTCTTGCAGACAACATCTCAATCATACATGAAGGAAAGGTGATAGTGAACGGCAATCTGCAACAGATACTTGAAAGGAACAATTCGAAGACCATCCTTGAGATAACGGGTAACGATCTCACCTGGACGAGAGCGTATAATGATGCCGACTCCAAGAACGGAAGGACAACCATAGAGCTGGAGGAAGAAGAGGACGAAATAGTGGCAGAGATCTTGAGGAAGGCGAGGCAGAATAACTCGAAGGTAGTATTCAGACGCTCGACTCTTGAGGATCTATTCGTCAAGCTCGTCGGAGGTGGAGAAGTTGAGTCTGCTTAAGCGGTTGGAGCAGATAGTTATCCTTGGCTGGGTTAACAGCCTACCCATGCTGAGACAGCCAATGCAGATGGTGACATTGATAATATTCGCTGCATTGCCTATTTTCTACATGTGGGCCTTGGGCGGGATGCATCTCCTTTCCGTCGGTCTGGCAGCTGCCATGATCTCTTTAGTATCGATGTCAGGAACCTTCGTATCTGGGGACATAATATTCAACAGGATATGGACGAAGTATCAGGACATCTTGGTAGCATCTCCTGTTAGTCCAATCTGCTACATGCTCGGAATCGCAGTATCGAATTTCATCTCAGTTGGCTTTGGCCTAATCCCGTTTTCGGCATTGCTGCTGTTACAGGGAAAATTGACCGCCTCCAACGCTGCCTCCATATTCTTGCCGCTCGGTATCTGCTATCTATCCAACCTCATGCTTGGGTTCTATCTGGGCACGGTCATCAATGACGTCAAGACCGGCAACTCTCTTGGAAACGTACTTATACTGGCACTCGTTTACCTCCCGCCCGTCTACTATCCCCTGACTGCCTTGCCGGATTTCCTCAGATTTCCGGCCTTGCTGATTCCGACCGTGAGCACTGCTCAAATAGTTAGCAGTGCGCTTGGTATGTCAACCGCCGTAGCGGAGTATGTTCCAATGGCCTGGGTAGTGCTTGTTCTTTCTTCGATAGTGTTCGGCACTCTTACTCTCAGGAACGTGAGATGGAGGGAGCGATAGCACCTTACGGGATCCTCTTTAATCGAATGTAGCCCATGGTCCTACCAATGGTCAATAGGGCATGTGAACCAACTTCTTTTGGGAAAAAGCGAGTCGATGACTGAAGTGACTCTTCCCGTTGGCTCTGATGTGTGTATGCGTACTGCCTCATCGCGCATGGACTCGCTTAGGGTCTCTATTCCGAAGAGCATTCCCGTGAAGGTATCCTCATCGAAGAATATCGTCGCCGAAGGTTCAGCTTCCACAACCCTGACCTCTCCTCCCTGAACGCCCAATGTCGTGTCTCCATACGGAGTGTCAAACTACAACGTCATGTTTGAGGCAATAGCCGGGGTATTATCTAACCTCCTCTCTAAGTCGCCCCTTACTTGCCGCAGCAGTTCGTCCATCAAGGGGATGTGAACCATATGCACTCCCTGACCCCTTGCGGCCTTCTTGAAGTTCTTGAAGATCAAGGGGTAAGTCTGATCATCCGGCGCGAACACCTCGCAGATCTTAACATCTTCGGATATGATTGTGTCCATCACGGCGTCCACAAGCTTCATCAGCGATGCCATATGTCCTGGTTTGAAGACGATTTCCCTCACTGAGGCCACGTCCGCCGGTTTGAGAGGTCTCTGTTTGGTCTTCCAAAGGGTGGCGTAGGCATAAGCAGTTACCTTTTCGTCCTCTAGAGAAACAAAGACTTCCTTCGGATCCAATTCCTCGTAGAAGAATGTGTCCGAAGAGCTAACGTCAACCATCTTCTTCTCCCAGTAGAAGGCACTCCTCTCGGTAACACCGGTGAATCCGCCGCACCAATGCCTATAAACCTCCGCCATTTCGCTTTCGTCTCCTCTCTCGTAGTTCCTTATTCTAGGACCTGATGCCTCGTTGCAGAGCTCCTTAACCTTCCTGACTTCATCTCCGGCTCCGACCAACATGTCCGGCCATAAGATCGTGTTTCCGAATCCCACTCGCCTGTAGACCCTATGTGCCCCACTGCCATATCCCGTGAAGAGACCACTCAGTGGAAATCCCTTCCTTCTGCAAAGGTCGACCGCATGGGTGATTAGGGTAGTGCTGATCCCTCTTCCGCGCATCTGAGGTATGGTGGAGACATTGGCTATGCCCCCCATTGGAACGAACTTCGTATCGCCGGTCTTCACATTCCTTCTAATGATTTGAACATGCCCGACTACTTTGCCGGCATGCTCAGCCACTAGGGCGTTCTCCTTCTGGAATCCATCATCAATTGCTTCATACCCGAGCCAAGTCTGTTTGTTCATTCCGAATTCGCTAA
>CAYOYV010000002.1:108932-200193 GCA_964408285.1 uncultured Nitrososphaerota archaeon
TCATCAATTGCTTCATACCCGAGCCAAGTCTGTTTGTTCATTCCGAATTCGCTAAGAGTGTCGAAACAATGCCGTCCTCATCGCCCGGTTTGTATCTCCTATGGATTATGTCCGAGCTCATAGCTGGACTACTGGGAACTGGGGGGTAAATGAATCCCCCAGTGCCTCAAGAATGGCTCAGGCCTATCCTATTGCTTTTCGTCTGACTCCAAGGGCGCGTTTGAAATACTCGTCCCTGGTTTCCAATTTGAATTCGCGAATCACATCATCTGCCGTGACGTCTTCGGCGTTCGACATTAGAATGGAAATGGCCTCCGGTCTCGTAACCTCAAATTCGATTTTGGAGCGGTATTTCCTCTTTATGGAAGCGAATTTCTGGTAATTGTAATCCAGATGGACAACCCCATAATCAAGGTTGATCGTCTTGGAGATTATGGGGGAATAGCTATCTGATGTCGCCAAGACCTTGCCGAGGGGATTGACAATCATGCTTCCGTCCCCGCCGTAGGCTGAAACTATGTAGACTCCGAACTCCAGGGCCCAGAGCCTCAATTGAAGTCCGCCTGGATACATTGAAGCAAAGAAGACCAGCTTTGCTCCCCGTTCAGCAATGCCTCCTATCACATCCTTGAAGTTCAGATCAAAGCATATCGCGAAGCCCAACTTGCCGAAATCTGCGTTGAAGACTGCAGGTTCAATTCCCGGGCTTATCCCTTGCACAATTTCATCTATCATCGGGTGCATCTTGTAGTAACTACCGACATAGTCTCCACTTCTGTCAATGAGGACGGCCGAATTGTGTACTTTTCCGTTTCTTTTCTCCAGCATAGGCAAGATGACATACATCCCGTACTCCCTGGCCAAAGGGGAAATGGTCCTGAAGATCGGCCCGGGAATCTCCTCTGCTATTTTATTCGCTTCCCCTAGGAAAACTCCGATGCTTGGCGCATGCTCTGGCAGGCATACTATGTCCGGCTCGTCCATAGCCGCACTCCTGAGAAGCTCAACTATGGCCTTCAGATTCCTTCGCACCGTCGCCTTTGTTGTCGCTGCTCTTCCTGTCCCTTTGAACGAGATGGAGGACACCCTCACGGGCTTGACCAAGTTCTTGTATCCCTCAGCAATGCCTCAATAAGGATTTAAATTTTCCCCGAAAATCGTAGAATGGTTCACAGATGCAGAAGGTCAGAATCTCCATGATCGGAGCTGGCGCTCATGCATCGAGCGTCCATTATCCTTCGATATCGTCCATAGAACAGGCAGAGATAGCGTCTGTATGTGATGTAAACCAAGAAAGACTCAAAACGATCGGGGAGAAATACAGGGTCGAGAAGCTCTATGCAGATTATAGGGAGATGCTTGAGAAGGAGGAGCCTGATGCTGTCTACGTCATTATGCCTCCACATCAACTATATGATATCGTCGTTGATTGCCTGAAGGAGAATCTCAACGTCTTCATAGAGAAACCACCTGGAGTTACAACAAATCAAATCAGGAGCCTATCTTGGTTCGCAGAGAAGTACCGATGCAAGACGATGGTCGGTTTCAATAGGAGATTCATCCCATTGATGAGGCTGTCAAAAACAATCGTCGAGAAAAAGGGGCCCATAAATCAGTGCGTCTCGGAATTCTACAAACATGTCAGTTCTGATGAGCCGCCATACTACAGGGGTGCTGTCGATGTTCTGACGTCTGATGTGATTCACGCTGTCGATGCATTGCGGTGGATGGGAGGGGGGGAGGTCAAGGAAGTACGGAGCTCGGTCAGAAAGCTTTCTGCGAATTATCATAACAGCTTCAACGCCCTTGTCTCATTTGCAAACGGTGCTCTAGGGATACTGATGGCGAATTGGGTCGCCGGATCTAGAATCCATATATTCGAGATGCACAGCAAGGGGGTATCGGCGTTCATAAATCCAAATGACAAGGCGTCGATATATTCTGATAACAAAACAGAACCTGAGGTGCTATCCACATTTGATGCCGCAGGCGGTAGCAGAGAACCCCATAGATATTATGGATTCTATGATGAAAATAGGCACTTCGTTGAATGTCTGCTTCAGGAGAAAGAGCCAGAAACGTGTTTCAGCGATGCAACGAAGACTATGGAGCTTGTGGACCTGATCTACAAGAACTCTATCGAGTAACTAGCCAAGGATTTCCTAGTGCTCAGAAAAACCGAGACCAGTCGATTCAAGGGTTTCTGTCGATATTTTCCCATTCCTGACTCTGAACAATGTCTTATGTCTGTCTTGTACGCTTTGGTAGGTGAAAGGCAGGTATTGCCTTGCGTTATATTCGAAACCCATGATCGGACTTGTCCTCGCGGCGAAGCTCGCCGAGTGGACCAGCGCCAATCCGGGGCATGTCAAATCCTGCACTGAGTAGGGGATTCCATAGCGTTGCATTTTTGCCACGTATAGAAGGCCAGAGGAATGCCATTTGCAGGTTTTGACTGCCAGCCCTGACCAACCCAAACGTAGGGCCAACTCCAGCCCCTTCATGTCAGTCACCCCTTCGTCAGCCAAGACCGGCTTGATCGATGCCACATCTCTCATGGAGAACATGCGGCGGGTGAGATCCCGTTCCGTTGGTTGTTCAAGATAGAGTAGATTGCCGAAAGCGAGAGGCGATGCACGCTTCAACCTTTTCAGATATTCCAGCGTGGCATCTGGATCTGGATTCATTTCATTGGCATCGACCGACAGGTAGAATTCCTCCTTTCCTTTGCGCCTCAGAGTCTCATAAGCAATCTCGGCGACTGCCCTTGTTCTTTCTACATCCCAGTCTATGTCGTAGCCCTTCAACTTCACTTTGAAACAGAAGATGCCGTCCCTTTCTATCCAATCCTCAAGAGTGACGGGCAGACCGTCGCTGGGGTCAGAGTCATCAACTTCGTCACTTGTGAGTTTGTCCAAAGCACCGACTAGGTGGAAAACGCACAGCTCCTTTGCATAATCTTTCCTAATGAAGTCGGAAATGTAGCTGCCAGAGAATTCGGCCCCCAAATAGAAGCCAAGGTCATGTTCCATGTATTCCGGTCCATATCCATCATATGAACATATGCCGTTTGCACGACCAAATGCATCGTGAAGGGCGGCGTCTATTGGAGAGGTCGCAACAAGCACTGCTAGCGTGGGAAGGCCTGCTCCCAGGGCGACCTCTGCCTCGATTTCCTTGGCAAGCGAAAGAATCTTCTCCTTCGCGCTCAGCACAATGTCTATAGGATGCGAAAACGCCGAAGCGTAGAGCCTCTCCACAATATCGCACGTTCTTTCGCCAACTAGCTTCATCGCACCAAGTTTTTTCTCATCTGCAATCAAAGGATCAGGAAAAGCCCACTTGTCGGAAAGGGGCATGGCACCTAGTCCCTCAGCCGTCGATCTCTTTCTGTTTTCAACGGTTGCCTTGACTATTAGTGAAGTGGAATCTGTGACTACCACATTACCAAATTTCAGCGGAACCCGAAGCCTATCGCTTTTGTAGGTTGGCTCCAGTTTGATTACTCTGATGTCGGAATCCATGTTCCTCTCCTCATTGAAAGGCCCTGTCGTCAAGAACTTCCTTAAGATATGCTAAGTCGTCCTTTGTCTGCTTAATGAGGTCTTCAAACGTGAATCCGTCGTACTCGCTATGCACGGAGATATTTCCGTCGAAACCCAATCCTTTGAGGTCCTTGAATATCTGAGGCCAGGGGACGAGCTCCTCCCTCAACGGCAAGACGCGCCGTTGCCATTTCCACTTGCCTGTTCTCTCATCGACGGCCCCGAAGTGCCAGAAGTTCTTCACTGCAACCAGCCTGATGTATCGACTCAGGATATCGATTCCCATTTCTAGGCCAGCGGGACCTCCTTGGATCAAAATATGTCCTGGGTCGATGTACGCGCACACGTTCTGAGGATCGTGCTCTTGGAGAAGCATAAGCACTATGGCAGGATTGGCGCTCAACACTGCTCCAGAGTGTGTATGAATTGCAGCGGTGATTCCATAATCCCTGCTCAGTTTCTCTATACCTTTCAATTGCTGCCGGGCCATTTGGATTTGATTCTCTATTCTCCCGAAACCTGAATATTCCCAGTAGCCCAATTTGATGAACTGCACTCCAGATCTGGAGGCCGCTGCGAATATCTCCTCGGCCTTATCTGCGTACGACTTCGTAATACTGGTGGTAATCATTGGAACAGTCAGACCTTTGGATTTCAGCATGTCAATTGCCTCAGGCAGTTTCAGAGCGGCTTCCTCTGGGAGCACATGTCCGTCGGATCTCACAACCAGGTCAGCGCCATCGAATCCCATTCCAGCGATACAATCCCCTGCTTCACTTAGGCTCAGGCGACCTATGCTCTTCAGCATCTTGGTGAACATGAGCAATTTCATGGCAGAAGTGCGAGAGTATCCATGTGGAGCATTATAAGCGTTCGGCGTCTTGAATCCAAATTTGCTGAACCGCAAAGCCAGGGTCGTGATCGTAAACATATTTAGGCACCAAGTTGGATTGGTCATCAGAGAGGATGAGGAGAAAGATTCTCTGTATACCAACAATGGATCATATCCGTATGGTCTTCTCAGCAAAGACGCTAGGAAGACTCAAGCATCGCTTCGATTTGGCATTCAACTTGAAGGACATAAGCTACACTTCCGAAGAAGTCGCTAACCTGATCGCAGGATATGATGGCCTGATAACAGGTTGGGGCTCACCTCAGCTCACCGCGTCCTTCTTTCAAAGGGCTGATCGCCTTCGCATAGTCGCACATTCTGCTGGATCAGTCAAGTTCATGCTGTCCAAGGAAGTCATCGAACGGTACATACTGCCCCGGAGGATCTGCGTATGCAATGCAAATAAGGCAATAGCACACAATGTCGCCGAAGCAACACTGGGTTTGCTCATAATGGCAAGTCGCAGATTTGTGGATCATGTATCAAGCATTCGGGACAGATTGACTTGGCGGGACCCTGGGCTGCCTCTTGATGTTCCGACGATCAACGGAAGCACTATCGGAATCGTCTCGGCAAGTGCTGTTGGGCGTGAGGTCATCCGTTTACTGAGCCCATTCGATGTAAGGATATTGGTCTATGACCCCTATCTCCAAAAAAAGGAAGCCCAGGGACTGAATGTTGAGAAGACTGATCTTCGGCGCCTCTTCTCAGTCTCAGACTTCGTCACAATACATGCTCCGTTGACAAGTGATACTCGTCATATGATCAATCGAAAATACCTCGGGCTACTGAAAGACGGCGCGATTCTTCTGAACACATCCAGAGGCGGACTCATAGACCATAATGCTCTTCTTGAAGAATGCAAGACAGGGCGAATCATGGCGGTCTTAGATGTGACTGATCCGGAGCCACTACCTCCAGATTCGCCGTTAAGAGGAATGGCAAATGTGATAATCACCCCACACATTGCTGGCCTTGGACTTTACGGGTATCACAAGATCGGGGAGGTCATTCTAGGAGCGCTCGAAAATTACTTCGCGGGAAGAAAGGTCGAGAATGCCATAGACTTCAGGAAATATGAGATAATCGCTTAGGACCATCCCTGGTTCGCTTATGTCTTAGCTCAAGAACACGATTCGCTCCCACTTGAGAATGTGCCCAGTCTTTCGTCTAGATAATTCCTAATCAATCACATCAACAGCAACAGCCCGAAGTATGATGGCGTCTCCCTTCTAGTGCGCACGACTTCTATCTGGAATCCAGCCCCTCGTGCAGTCGCGTACACATCTATTCCGCAGGCCTCCATCGATGGTCTTGCCAAGCGGGGATGCTTGCATTCCCGGAGATTGCATTTTCTGCAGAAAGAACAAGGGCCCGAGGCAAGCCCGAAGGCTGAGTAATATCCGGACAGGAAAGCCTCTTTCTCAAGTTTGGCAACTACCTCGTGCGTTCGTGCTGAATCTGGCCGAAAGCGTAGCAATATGGCGGAGGAATATTCGTCGATTACTTTTCTCATTTCTTCTGGAGTTGGAGAATAAGGGGGACAGGTTAGACGTTCCCCGAACCCTCCGCATCCGTATTGACATTTCAGTCTTACCCAATGCCTGACGTAGACATCTCTGGCTCTTATCGCCTTTGCTTCCGAGGCTCCAAGTCTCAATGCCCTTGCACACAGATCCTCAAGGGTCTTGTATATGATGGGCAACCGATCTCGCCAAACATATCAGGCTGCTGCCTTCTTTATATTAGTGTGCCAGCCGAAGAAGCGCACGTGACTAGCGTTTACTTCTAGGAGAGAGTAGGCGCAATTCCCTAGGCGATTCGACGCGACGCGATCCGCCTGACGCTGGACTTCACACGACGATCGGAAATATCGTTAGGGCAATAAGGATTGCCGCCGTGGTAGCGCAGTCAGCAAGAGAGCTTCTTATCGGCATCGCGAATGCATCAGGATCTAGGCCTCTTGCATATGTCAGCATGGCTATGCCAATCGATATCAGCAGTATGGCCAAGCATGCTAAGACATTAACCAGCATGAGGAAAACGGTGAACCTAAGGAATAAGGTGGGCTCCATTTGGTGATAGAAGAACGAAGTGATGGCGGAAAACAAGGCAAAGATCACCGCTGATCCGAACCAGATCCCTGCAATTTCTGGCGCAATCAAGGTGAATTTGCGGGTGGGGGCGTTGAGACTTCCCAAGGCCAATCCGGTTGTGAGCACTGATCCAACCATCAACCCAACATGACCTACCGTTCCGATTAGGGCAGGATAGACAATGAAGACCTCCTTGATTTCTTCCAATCGAGTGCTCGCGTTCAAGAGCAATATGCCCGTCACATTTACCACGATTGAACAGATTGTGAGAGCCATTAATGATTCCTTGATTGTATTCAGAAAATCCGAGCTTCGCCGGCCTAGAAAAGCCAGAATTGCGCACATAACGAAACACAGAACGTCGAAAACAGCTATCGCGGTATAGGCTATGGATCCGAAACTGAAGTAGAAATGTAATCCAAGAACGTAGCAAGTCGTTATCATCAAATCCGTGAGAGTCGATTCCACCGGATGGGCCATCACGTCAAGGTCCATCCCACCCTTATATCCCGAGGAAACTATTGCTGTTGAGAAGGGAGTTACCACTAGAAAGGACAGTCCAGTTGTCAGAACAAGCACCATTAGACTCGGCAACATATCGAATCCGGAAGTGTAAAAAAACGGAATGGACGCTACCCAAAGCGCTAGGCAACTGAATAGACTAAGGCAGAAAGTCGCGGACAGCAAAGAATAGAACGCATTAGTGTTGTTTGTGAGCCTCGCTTTCATCGTTCCTAGATGGAGAGCGCTGCGATAGTGGCCGAGAAATATGCTTCCTATTGTGCTCCTCATGCTGATGACGGCTGGGTAGATAATTATGGTCCATGGCGCAGCTGTGACCAGGCTGAAGTAGACCGCAATCAGCATACCAGTGATCAATCCATTCAAATCGAAAAGCAACGATTTTACTGATTGGCTAGAGGCGCCAAGGAACGAGGAGGCAGCAGACATCTCAGGGATAGTGCTTATGCAGAATCGAGCAAATTTAAGCCTGCAATCAAGCGAATCCCTTCCACCCATGCGACAAAGACTTATCAATCGCCGGGCTTATTTGCGTTCTCGCAACAGACTCAGATTGGGCGAAAGATACCGAAAGATAGGATACCAACCGTTTCCCGTGAAGGACATACTGAAAGAGATGAAGAACATCTCAGATCTAATGATAGATCTTGCATACTACTCAGCGATGTATCGTGATGAGGCATTGGTCGACGAGATTATCAAGCTGGGTGATTACGTACATAGGCTAGAGCTGCAATTGATGATGCAGGCAGCAATCGCGGTGCGAAGCGCCCATGAGGCGGAGAGGATGTTGAGCGTCCTTCTTCTCTCCCGATCTTTTGCCAAGATCTCTGATGCCACTGTGGAAATAGCGAAAATCGCGAGATCCAAACTCACGCTCAACCTGCCAGCCCACGTAATGACCATGGACAAGTTCGTTTGCAGAATTAGAATCATGGCTGGTAGTTGGGCCGACGGCCGCAAGCTCGGGGAGCTATACAGAAAATCGAATGCGTTGCTCAATGTCGCACTGGTCAGAAGTAAAGGAAAGTGGGTTATCGAACCAGACATTAGCTATCTGCTTAAGGAGCAGGACGTAATGTTCGCCATTGGCCTAAGGAGCAATGCGAGCAAATTCAGAGAAGTGATTGGCGATCTCGAAAGAGCCCAAGAATCCGATGAATCGTCGGCGATCTTCAAAGGACTAGCTGAATGGTTAGTCCAGCTTATGAATCTGTCAGAGTCCATGGTTGATGTATCCTACGTTGCTCTGCTTGCCTCGAGCAACGACTTGGCCAAATATGTGATTGACATGGAGGAACACATCGACAGTTCAATGCCTAGATTCGAGGAGCGAGTGTTGTCAACCCAGGAATTATCCACGATTGACAAGGCAGCTCTGCTGAACACGGCAGAGGAAAGCGAACGCATTTCTGACGCAGCGAGAGACATAGCCGAGATCACACTGCTTGACCAGAGACCCCATCCGATAATATCAGAGGCCTTAGGGGAAACGAAGGAGCGGGTGACTGTTGTCACGGCAGAACAAGGCGAGGACAGGAAGCTCATTCAGGATTTGGACTATGAGAAATATGGAGGCATAGTACTGGCAGTGAAAAGGAAAAACCAATGGAATGTCAGGCCCGCGAAGACAACCTTCAGAATAGAGAAGGGGGATATTATGGTTGTCCAATACCTCGCAGAAGCAAGTGAGCTTGAGAGTTTCCCGAGGAAATTGCGAGGCAGCGGGCTTCTAGGCTAAGCATTTCGAGAGCAACTCGAGGAAAATCAGACGATCCTCGTCTATATTCTCTGACAGAGGAGACAATGACAAGAGCTACCTAATCTCATTCCCCGCTAGGCCGGATTCGTAACGCGAATTCAGCAATTCTCCTCCCGAATCCGCTGCACAGCTTCAGGTCCTTCTTGTTCGGTCTTCCCTCAACTGCAAGCCCGTAGTGTTTGTCGTTTGGATTTCCCTGAATGACCATCCCATGGACGAGCATTGCCTCCAATATTGATAGTATCGTCGTTTCAGCCCCAGTTGCTATTCCACCGGATGAGGTGAAAGCGGCTCCAACCTTCCCACACAGTCTGCCATGTATCTTGACACTGTCATCCAAAAATTTCTTAACTGGTGCTGCCATAATTCCGTAATACGTCGGTGACCCAATTATTATTACATCCGAATCGATGAGATCCCTTAATGAAGCTCGTCTCACATCCCTAAGTGTGACCTTCGTTCCCCTAACCTCGCTGGCTCCTCTGGAGATGGCCTTTGCCATGCCTGCAGTATTACCGCCGGCTGAGTAGTATGCCACCAGAATCCTCAATGGTCAGTTCGCCCAATTTTGGACGATCTTTGCTGCAATTTAACGATTGAGGTGAGGGCAGGCAGGGCCTCCGAATCTCATAGCGAAGGCACAGATAGAGAAGGCACTTCCAGGAGTCTCACTCACATTCTCAGATTGGCTGATCCTAGGAACTCCTCATGCAGTATTCGCAATCTTGCTCACTTGGGGCGTAACGTTCAAGTGGTTACTCGAGCCGGAGATTGCAGATATTTCGGAGATTTTCTCCGGACTCGGACAGATGAGCTCTGCCCGCAAACCAATAGGGCGAGCCGAGAAATATGTGCTTGTGCTGACTCTCTCGGCCCTTGTGTTATGGGCGGCTCCAGGATTGGCCGCAGCTATATCAGAAGTCACACCTTCTTTTGGTTCGGTCTCTTCGCTTCTCAAGACTTATTTGCCGGAGTATGCTCCGGCAGTTTTGGCGATAATCGCACTTCTTATCATTCCGGGGGCTGGAAGGCCTTTGCCAGAGTTCTCAGAACTGGTCAACGGAGTGGATTGGAGCACGATCTTCATGTTTGGCGGAAGCTTTGTGCTTGGCTTGGAACTCTCCAATTCCGGCGCCGGTGATTTGGTCGCAAATGGAATCAGATCGATTGGGATCAGAGCCGGATACTTCGAGGTCTTCGCCATCTCAGCAGTTTTGGGTTTCATAGTCACTTACCCTGCCTCAAACACGGCAGCAGCAAGCATAGCAATACCGGTAGCGATAATGCTCTCAAGGGCCTATGCATTGAATCCATTCCCCGCTGCAATTGCGGCAGCCATAGCAAGTTCCATCTCAAGTGCACTACCATCCACCACCCCACCAATGGCAATGGTCTATAGTTCAGGCTACGTCAGGGTCTGGCGTATGTTCAAAGTGGGCATGATATCTGACATAATCAGACTGGTGTTACTCATCATGATAGGCCCCCAGATAGCCCAATCTCTGCTGTCAATGAAAGGACTGCCAATGAGCTGATCTCGTAACAGAGTGCCTCATCCTGTCGTGCACTCATTCGTCCCAAGTCACAATTTCCGTGCCACAATATCGTTAACAGATCTTATGACAGACTCCAGATAAGACGGCAGCCCAGTGACCTTCACTTCCATGAATCCTCTTATCAGGGCTGATGTGGCTTCGTCCCTCGAAAAGCCCTTGCTCATCAAGTAATATATCTCCTCCTCTGCCAATTTCCCGACCGCTGCTTCATGGGTGAGTTCAACTTCTTCCGCATTTCCCTCAAGCTCAGGTACCGCCGCTATCCTCGACTCTGGACTTAGTATAAGACCCCTGCACTCGAGATGTCCCTTTATCAGGTCAGAATTCCCAACGAGCCTTCCTCTTGCCACTATGTTGGAGGAATCCTTCGAAATCGATTTTGATACTATTTCGCCCGCAGTTTCCCGGTTCTGGAAAATTATCTCGCTCCCCACATCCATGTAAGAGTTCTTCAGCCCAACCAAGACTGATGACATTGTAGTCCTTGCCCCTTTTCCGACAAGCCTCACGCTCGGGTACATTTGGATTGATGCCAAGGGATTGACATTTATGTAGTGGGTGATGAACGTTGCACCCTCCTCCACGATAACTCCGGTCCTTGGCCTTACATGGGTCCCCTCCCCCCAGCCATGGATCATGGTGAACGACACCTTTGCATTCTTCTTGATGTAGAATTCACTTATGCCTATATGGAGCCCGGTCCTTTCCGGCGATACCGTACAGCCAGTTATTATGTTCACGCTTGAGCCCTCTTCTGCTATGATGATGTTATGGGGCGCCTGAAGGAGATTCGGAGTATCTATGAAAAGGCAAGCCTGTAATGGGAAGTCCACTTGAATTCCCTTGTCGGCCATTACCACGTAGCCGCCCTTTCCGTATAGCTCGACCGCGGCCGTGAATTTGTCCTTGTCAACGGATACAGCCTTCCAGTAGTACTCCCTCAAATCGACCTCATCAAATGCGCTCTCCAAGCTGGTCACTTTCAGGCCGTCCATCCTCGACTTCTTCAGGATCGGGCTGGCATCAAGCTGGAAATAGGTTCCAGACCTCTCTGCCTCATCTGGCATGATTCCTACCCTTCTGCTGGTGTCCCTCACGACAGTGGGTAGAGAGGACACACCATCGAGCTGGCGATGCTCTGTTGTCCTCAATCCGAATTCTTCGACTTTGAGGTCAGGACCATACAGCGGAGTTCTGGCAATCGCTAACTTCGCTTTTCTTCTTAGGTCGCTGGTCCAATCAGCCCTCAGGCCCGTTTCCTGAAGCATTTGACACATCCCTCGAATCCCCTGCTCATGACTGAATCGACGATCACTTTTGCCTCTCCAAAACAGGCCATTCTGCCATCAATCATGACATATCCCCTGGAGAGTTTCAGATACCTAGCTATCTGTCCGATGTGGGTGACTATCATTGCCGAGGGAGCAGGTTCGGGTTCGCCATTCCCTGTTCTGAGGATCTCCTCTATTGCCCTGACAACAAGCTGAATGCTCTCAACATCTACGCCGGAATCCGGCTCATCTATTAAGGACAGAAATGGTCGCCCAGCAAGTAGCAACAGCAATTCGGCCCTTTTCATCTCGCCGCCGCTGAATCCCACGTTCAGATCCCGGTCGATGAAATCTCCCATTTTCAGCAATTCAACGTGCTGCTTTAGGGATTCACCTGTAAGTCCCCTTCTGGAAGCAATCGATTTCAGCAGAGTGCCAAGCGAGATCCCCCTTATTTTCGGCGGAATCTGGAAAGAGATCCCGATTCCAAGTCTGGCTCTTTCGTCGGTTGAAAGCGACATGATATCCCTGCCTTTGTACGCTATTGTTCCCCTTGTGACTTTGTAGCCGGGATATCCCATTATCGTGTTTATTAGCGTGCTTTTCCCTGAGCCGTTTGGTCCCATCAATATGACCGCTTCTCCAAGACCAACGGTGAGGTCTATTCCCTTCAGAATCTCCTTGTTGGCCACCTCCACGTGAAGATCCCTTACTTCAAGAAGCATTGCTTGCGAACGCAATCGGATTTACTTAAGGGTTAAGCTGAGGTAAAGCGCCCATGCGCACGATGGTGAGTCCAGCTCTTTTCTCTAGGATAGATGAGGATTGATTTTTAGTGAATGGTTGGCAACAACCGCGTGCGCGGGAACCCGCAATCTATTGATAACCAAGCAATGCAGATAGTCAGACCGCACGCACGAAAACTTTGTAGATGCCCATATCAATCAGAGACTCTGCTGGGCTTGGATAGTGACCTTCATGGACTCCTTGGACTCTAGGTGCCTTTTCCTGCCGACAACATGAAGATGACCACCATATCCGATCAAACTCGGCTCCTCGCACAGCAATAGCTCCAGATCCAGGAGCTTCTTTGCCTTTGCCTCGTCCTGAAGGAGAGGCTCCGTTTCAGGCCTCGACACATACACCACAGTCTTCCCCAGAATTTTGACCACTTCCAAACCATTTGCTTCGAGCATGCTTCGCAGTTCGTCTGGAGAGAAAGCCCGGCAATAGAAGCCCCAGTTCGGTGCAAGGACTCTCTTTTCTAGCAATACCCTGCGCGCCTCTTCAGGACCACTCCTGACCAGCGAATTACGTGCCATGCTGTAAAGGCTGTCCACGCCGGCAGCCATGTAACTACCGGGCTTCAATACCCTAGCCAATTCCATTACTGCCTTGTTCGGGTCACCACAGTAGGAGATCGGATCTCCTTCAGCGAGCACGTAATCAAATGTGTCGTCCGGGTAGGGTATGTCTCGTATATCGCCCTCCTTGAAGGTGACGAGGTGGTCCAAGCCCCTTTCAATCGCTTTTTTCTTGGCTACTTTGAGCATCCCCGCTGATATATCATAGAGAACGACCCTCAGGCCCTTCTCTGCGATAGGCAATGTCCATTTTCCTGTTCCGCCACCGGCATCGAGAATAACCCCGTGATCAGGAAGATATGGTTCTATGTAGTGCCACGTTATCTTGTTATAGAGTTCTTTGAAGTATGGATTCTCATATTCGCCGTCATATTGTTCAGCCGAACTATCGTAGTATTTGATCACGTTATGAATTTGCTCCATTGGTTCGCTCAATGTTCAATCTGTGTCATGAAGTTCGGCTTGTAATAAGAATTGTGATGTTTCGAATAGAGATCAGAACTTGAGGAAGTGGGGCCAGCACACGCGCGACGTGCGTCGAAGATCCTTCGGGAAAAAGCCCCTCTTTTGCATGATTATCATCGCCTTCGGAGGAGCATCCTTCTCAGGATTAGATTCCTCGCGGCTATTCTTTCCATAATCTGCTCAAACGCTTCACCGACCTTGAGCTCGAGGTTGAGCACGGTGCCTGTACGGCCTATATTGTCACGCCTCGTCAAGACCCTGACCCTTTCTGATATTGTTCCCATTGAAATGTTCAATCGAGCAGCAACCTCGCTTTCCGTTCCGCGAATGCTTGACTCGATGTGACCGAATTCTGTCGGCTCTATCAGCATCAGCCTCTTATCAACACCCCGAACCCTTGCTCCGGATTCCAGATCATCGAGTGAGATCGCTCCCCCGAAATAATAGAATTCGACCTCGGTTGTGCTTAACTTGGCCAGTGGAAGCGACACAGTCAGCTGCTCCAATGGATCTAGGATGAAGTAGCCCTTAGGGGTGGACTTAGGAGTCGCTTGTACAATGATCCTCTTCTTTATCTCAAGACCGCTGACCTCAAGAGCCGTCTGGATCCTAAATGAGGAGATCGGGCTCAAGAAGGCAATGTCCACATCACTTTTCTGGCTGACATCCCCTCTTGCAATGCTGCCGTGCGTGATGCATTCCAGTCCAGAACTATCAAGGATCCTCATTATCTGCAAAGCGCTCGATCTCTTCTCATGGACTGCCCTCCATCTCTGGGCATCGTAGATAACTTCTTTGGCCTCGCCTTTCCTTGATACCTTCTTGCTCAATTTGCTTGTGGCGCACAAATCAAGCTAATATTGCTTGTATCTCTCCTCGAAAAAGATGCCCTGAAAAGGGACCACCCTTGGGTCTTCATATGCATTTAATGAATCAGCGGGCAGCTCATGATAAAGCTGGCTCCTAATGGAACTCTGAAAGCCGATATATCCTTGCAAGGACAGAAAAATGCGCTTCAATCAGGGCTCGGGGCAGGAGAAAGGCGGATCAGACTAAGCAAAAAACGTATAAAGCACCACCCCAACAAGGGCCGGAAATCGGCCGTGATGATGAGCTATGTACGATCCCTCGATCTTTGCTTTTGGGATAGGAGCCTTAGCTCTGGTGGTTGTCGCTTACCTAGTCCTCCGGATCCAAAAACAGGATTCGGGGAATCAGCGAATGAAGGAAGTGGCAGGTTACATAGCCATTGGCACCAACGCTTATCTCAGTAGACAAGTTAAGACGATCGGCCTTGTCGTTCCTTGGTTATTCATTGCAATGTGGTTGGCATTCGGATCTTGGACGGCCATTGCATTCTTGTCAGGAGTTGCCCTTTCGCTCATAGCAGGATATATCGGCATGAATGTGGCCATAAGATCCAATGTCAGGACTGCCAGCGCTGCAATAGTTTCAATGGGTTCTGCATTCAGGACTGCCTTTATGGGCGGTTCCGTAACGGGCCTCTCTGTAACTGCACTCAGCCTTTTGGCTTTGTGCACGCTTCGCACCACGTTGGGGAATCTTGAGCCTTTGATTGGTTTTGGATTCGGAGGCAGCTTAGCAGCCCTGTTTGCTCAGATCGGAGGCGGGATATACACCAAGTCAGCGGACATTGGCGCTGATCTCGTCGGAAAGCTCGAGGAAGAGATTCCGGAGGATGACCCTAGGAATGCCGCAGTCATAGCTGATCTAGTCGGAGACAACGTTGGTGATTGTGCAGGCAGAGGCTCGGATCTATTCCAATCATTTAGCGATGACATGATCACTGGAATGATCCTCGGTGCGATTTTCTCCTGGAAATACGGGGCAAATGGAGTGGTCTTTCCACTTGTCATGCAAGCAACGGGTATCCTTGGCTGTATCGTCGGTATATCACTTGTCAGGGAATGGAAGGGGCGAAGCCCCTCCGCCTCACTCTTCCTGGGACTGTTCCTCGCGTCAGCAGTCAACGCGTTTGGATTGTACATACTATCCATGACGTTACTCAATGACTTCACGATATTCATAGCGGGATTGAGCGGACTCATTGCCACGCTGATCGCGGTCCTTGTCTCGGAATACTATACGGGCCTTGGAAACAGGCCGATCAGGCGCATGGCAGAAATCTCTCAAGGGGGAGCAGCAATCAACATCATAACTGGTTTCTCGTTTGGACTTCAGTCCTCGATTTTACCGATTCTGGCTGTTGTAGCAGCAATCATTATCTCGTTCGTGATTTCTGGAGGATCGCTATATGCTATTGTGGTTGCTAACATAGGCACAGATCTCCTATCCGCCTTCATCATGTCATCGGACGCATATGGGCCTATAGCGGACAACGCTGAGGGAATTGCCAGGATGTCCGGAGTCTCCGCGGAAGCGAGTGCCTCGTTGCAGAAGCTTGATGCAGTCGGGAATACGATGAAGGCTTCCACCAAAGCGTTCGCAATGGCATCAGGGACTCTAACGGCATTCGTCACCTTCCTCACGTATTTCAGCACTGCAGGCATACCCACATTGGCCGTCAGTGTGCCGTTTGCCTTGGCCGCACTATATCTCGGGGTTGCATTACCTTATCTATTCTCATCTCTCACGATCGGAGCGACTGCGAACGGGGCGCTTCGCATGGTATATGAGGTGAGGAGGCAGTTTAGGGAGATGGTAGGACTGAGAGAGGGCAAGACCACACCAGACTATGCGAGATGCGTTGACATAGCTGCTGCAAATGCGCTCAAGGAAATGGTGATACCTGGAATCCTAGCTTTCTCTGCGCCAGTAGTAATGGGTGTGCTATTTGGCCCCGAGGAGTTGGGAACAATGTTAGTTGGAGCGGCGGCGTCAGCTGCCCTGCTTGGTTTCTTTTTCAATAACGTTGGGGCTGCCTTTGACAATGCAAAGAAACTTGTGGAGACGGGATTGTATGGAGACAGGGGTTCCATAGCCTATAAAGCATCAGTCGTAGGGGATACGGTAGGAGACCCCCTCAAAGATGTAGCAGGCCCCTCACTGCTGATATTCATGAAGCTTGTAGGCATGACCGCCCTCTTGATATTGCGCCTGCTCCACTGACATCTCGATACAGTAGCGAAGCTGTGCCCTCATCTGAGGATTGACGAAAGTATCCCAGTGAGAATGGTCATGCAGGCGCTTCGGCTTCTTCAATAAGCAGAGAAGAAATCAGCATCATGAGTTCCTTCAGGCCTTCCCTGGTCTTTGCCGATATGCCGCAGTGGACCAATTCTTTGATGGTGGGTGAGAGTTCCTCGACTCTCTCCTGCAATTCATTCTGCCCTGTCAACAGATCACACTTGTTGAAAGCCAGTACAATTTTCCTATCCCCTATTCCAAGCTTTCTCAGCAAATCGAGACATGTTTCAATTCTCAACTTCATCAGATCGATAGGGTCACTGACATCTACAACCAAGATCACAATGTCAGATGCCCTTATGTCCTCGAGCGTCAGGCTGAACGAAGCAATCAGGCGGGGATCAAGATCGGCCACGAATCCTATTGTATCTGCTACGAAAAGGCTCCTTTTGCCATCTGGCAGCAAATAGTATTTGCTGCTCAAAGTAGTGAAAGGCTTGGGACCGACCGCCTTGTTGAGATTCGTGAGCGCATTGAATAGTGACGTCTTTCCTGCGCTGTAATACCCTGCGATGCACGCGGTCGGTATATTCATCCTCTTTCTCCTCGAGAGCTGCATTAGTTTCTCGCGCTTCTTTCTCGAGATCTCCTCCTGCAGATTTGATCTCCTCTTCAGGAGGCCAGCAACTATCTCATGATATGAGTATTCACCCAGGCTCTTGGGCCCGGGATGCTCCTTTCCAGTCTTATATCTTATAGATGCGACCAATCGTTCATATGGTATCTCCTTGATCAGCTTCGCCAACGTTATCTGAAGCTTTGAAAGCTTGTCGGATGAGGAGAGATCGAATATCCTAAGAGTTAGGTCGTACCTGTCAAGAATCTCGCGTCCGAGCGACGTTGTGAGATTGTATTTTTGTTTGCTGGTTAAGACGTTGTAGAATATTATCGCGTCTACTTTGTCGTCGCTCGTTGCTTGCTTGATCTCGTCAAGCTTTCCCCTTCCAACCACGAATGCCGGATGTTCTCTTCTGCGAATCTGAATTGAAGAGCCGACTATGTCGAAGCCCGCTGCCTTGCTCAGATAGGCTAGTTCCTCCAGCCTCATCTTATATAGAGCATGATCGTGGGGATCCGTCTTGATGTAGCAAAGCCAAGCTTTCAAATTTTCGATTTAGTCGCCCACTTGCATTATTAACGTTTTCGATTGACAAAGGAATCCTACTGGAACTCATACTAGTCACGAAACGGCCACTGGCTATTGAGAAAGCCTTAAGGAAGAGTAATCCGGGATGATTGAGAATGGCATCGGATTCCAAGAAGAAATTCGTGGGGCTTGTCACAGGAGCCACAATATATCAGATCGCGCTTTCGGTACAGAGTTCGATAGCCTCACCCTTTTTCAATGACAGAGGTATCTCGGCGGAAGAGATAGGGCTCTTAAATTCAATCAATTGGGGGATCATCAGCTTTGCTTCAATGCCGAGTGGCAGGCTTTCCGATATTGTGGGACGAGTTGGTCCTTTCGTTCTCTCGAGCATACTGGGGTCAATTGCTTGCATACTGGTCTACTTCAGAGCTGACTTTCTCAGCGCGCTGATGCTCTACTTGCTGGTTGGGCTCTCGACAGCACTCTTTACGCCAAACGCCAGCGCCTTCATATCGGATATATTCGAAGCAGAGAGGGTGACCGTTCTTTTCGCAGCCTTCTATCTTCTCACGTTAGCGGGAGCAGCAATTGGCTCCATTCTGTCCGGCGTATCCTCACAGAGCCTAGGCCCCGAGTACCCGTTTCTCGTTGCTTCTGCTCTATTCGTCTTGTCGGCAATAGTCTACCCCCTACTCATCAGGCGGGAGATCAGAAGGAGGGCGCAACGACATGACTTCCATACCATTGCGAGTACCTTTGACATTAGGGCGATGATATCAACAATCAGAAGGAACCCCGGTCTTCGTCTCTATGGATTTTCGCTGTTCTTCCACTCACTGGGGTTTCTGATGATAGGACCCTATGTCAGTCTATACTGCCAGAAGGTCGTAGGTCTTGACATTGCAGGCGTCGGTTTGGTCATAGCAGCTTGGAACTTTGGATTGGCGATCGGTTCTCTTCCATGGGCTTGGGCCAGTAGCAGAAGAGGGAGCGGCTATGTCTTACTTGGCCATTTCATTCTTTCCTCGCTGAGCTGGCTTGTGTTCACCTCCGCCAGGGATATGATTTCGGCAGTCGCATTTGGTTTGATCCTTGGTTTGGTTGGAGCAATGGATTTGCCGGCAAGAAGAACAATAACGATTGGATTTGCCCAGAACGGCAGACTCGGGGAAACGATGGGTTTCATCGAATTGGTCAATGGGATGGGAGGGCTGTTTGGAGGCGTTATCGGAGGGATCCTCTGGGAGAGACTCGGCCCGGCTTTGCCATTTTATGCTGCCGCTATCTTGACCTTGATTTCAGTTCCACTGGCACTGATCGCTATGAGTGGCAAGTATAACAGGAGCGCTCGTCAGGTCCAATTCTAACCCTGAATTCCCAAAGGCATTCAATTCCGATGTCGCCTGATGGGGGACCTTGTAGAATTCAGCGTCATTCATGAAGGATAGGCTGAGATGGCGCGTTTGATTCTCCTTTCAAGGGATCTAATGTCCGGATATCGTATCCAAGTTATTTTCGGCGCACCCAGAAGCATTCGGGAAAGCCTCGCCCTTCTCGGGGCGACAGCCACTATCGGCTTATTCAGCATCAGCGCAAGCATTATCTCCATGCCTACTCCGTGGCTTGGTCTCGAGACATCGGCCACGAGGATGTCCGCAGTTCTGATGCCTTCGGTATCCCTCGCATAGACCTTCTCAGGTGGAAGACCGAAGCCCGGATCCTTCTTCACCAGCCACTCTGAAACGACATCGGTTCCCGCAATTGACAGAACGTCGTAGAGACGCCTCGCCATCCTGAGCCTTCTTCCCTTGATTATTGGACATGACAGATACACCTTCATTTTCCAGCTCTCGTCTTCATTGATGCCTCATAAGACTTCCGGTTGGCTCCCCTATGAAATCAGATCGTTAGGTAGGCCCGCCTTTGAGCTTCAGATTTCCCGTTGAAGTGAATTCTCAGGGAACGGCATTCACACATTAGAGATAAATAGCCATGAGGTGACGAATCCCAGCGAAGGAAATTGTTCTTAGCGATTAGGGATTTTACGGTGAAATGGATCGGATACGAGAACGTGTATGCAGGCTTGAAGGACTTGGGGTTGAAGAGCTTCGAGCTATACATGGATAGAGAACTGAAGGGAGCGAAATATAGAGACATGGGAGAAGAGGTACCACTTGGATTCGATCTTTCGACCTCAGAGAAGAGAAGAGAGCTATCAGAACAGCTAGGACAAGAGGGCCTGACAGTTTGTGCCATACTCGTTGAGAATGATTTCGCGCGGACCGACCTCAAATCAGAGATTGACTGGATAGTCAGAACTTGCGAAGTGGCTCCACAAATAGGATGTGATACTGTGAGAATCAATCCCCCAATGAGAATACAGGAGGGAATTTCTGAGGGCCAGTATCTTGACATAACCATAGACTGTTGCAGGGAGATACTGGAGAGAACAAAGACAACAGGTGTCTCGTTGGCAATGGAGAATCATGGAGTCATGGGCAACAGATTCGAGTTTCTGAGAGGAGTACTCGAGAGTATTGGATCGGAAAGAATGGGATTGAATCTCGATACTGGGAATTTCTATTGGTTTGGCTATCCGCTGGGAAGAGTGTACGAGATCATAGAGTATTTCGCTGGGAAGGCCAAGCACACTCACATTAAGAACCTTAAGTTTGCCGAACAGAAGCGCAATAGCTTCAGAAAACCAGGGGAGGACTGGCCGAGCTCGGGGGCAACGATATACGAGGGGGATATTGATCACAGGAAAGTGCTGAACTGGCTCAGGCAGGCTGGCTACGAAAGGGATCTGACCCTTGAGGATGAATCTCTGGGGAGATTCGATGTGAAAGAAAGGATTGGGATAGTGAAGGAAGACCTGAGATTTCTCAGAGGACTCATATGATTCTTCTGCGCGCTTATCCCACGGTGCTATAGTCTCTTACAGACACGGAGAAAGAGCAAGAGTTGAAGAGATTTCTTCACGTTAAGGCTTAAATGAAGGGACGGAATGCTATCCTGGCATATGCAAGAGGACATTCGCCTTAGGATTCTGAGGTTTCTGAACGAATCTGATCAACAGGTGGATTTCTCGACCCTCGTGAAGCAGCTTAACTTAGAGGTAACGGAATTGGCAATCGAGCTGGACATCCTGATACACGAGAAGAGATTCGTAAGCGTCGTGGATCTAGGTTCGAGTTCCTCTTATGCGATCACATCTGCTGGAATCGAGGAATTGAAGATGTTACAGGGCAAATGCTAGAAAGAAGCCACGTGATCCGTCGAAATGCCAGGTCGTCCGATTCAGACTAAAGATCGTATCTCCGAATCGGATTCAAGAACTCTTCGATCTTACCTCTGTATAGCCCCTGTCGTTCCTTAGGAGGACTATATGATGATCGACTAGATTCGATAGATCTTCATGCGATATAATGAATATCTGTTGGAATGTTGCCTTCATTGCATCCAAGACCTCAAATATCCCCAACTTCCTTGAATTGTCACTGCTGGATATGCATTCGTCCATAAGGAGGCAGTGTCTCTCAGCAGCGACCCTTGATTCCAGGATACTCTGAGTGAAAGCCAATCTCAACGCTATCAGGAACTGGTCTTGAGTTCCGCCGCTGAAGATCTCTCTCTCCTTGTAGCCACCGGCTGATGAAGAATGTACCTTGAACTTCAGATCTTCGGATATCTCGAAATCGGAGTACCTTCCATCCGTTATCAACGGCAGAATCTGATTTATGATGTAAGAGGCTTGAGGAATCACCTTGGCCCGGAGTTCCCTTCCTGTTTCCTTCATTTCCTCAATGATCCTGTTCAGCAGATTCGCCCTGCGTTCGAATTCCTTAACCTCCAGATCCAGATCCGGGAACCTGATGTAATCGCCTCGCAACCTTTCCAAGTCCCCGTCGGCTTGTTCGATTATGGCTCTTGTGGTCTTGAGCTTGCTGCTGAGCTCGTTCAATCTAGTCTGGCAGCTGTCCGACACCTGCTTCGAAGCATAATGCTTCATTGGATCATATCCGACGGCCGAGATGCCCTCTGGCCTGTTCATTGAAAGCGTCTTTACCTTGTCAGTTAGCTCGGAGATCTCATTCTCCAAGGTTCTGCTTTTTTGCTCAAGTCCAGCTGAGGCAACGGACTTCTCCTGTGCCTTAAGATCCCTGACTGCGCCCCCCAGCGCCTCCAAAGAATCATGCCCTGTCTCCGCCCTTATTCTGCGTAACGCCTCATCCAAATCCCTTTTGACCTCACCAGAATCGGAGTGGCCACTCTTGTTTTTCAGGGCCAAGAGGTCCTCCTGTGCTTTCTCCAGTTGGTTTGATAGGCTCGCGATCTGGACGAAATAGGCCCTTACCTCAGACAGCTTCGTGAAAAGCCTGTCAGCCCTTAGATATCTCCTGAAGAAATGAATTCCAAGGATCGCTGGCATGCATGCAACAAGCAGGACAAGGGATTGATTCCAAAGCAAACCAACAACTAATACGATCGAGGCCAGAGCGCCTAATATCCCAGTCAATTGCAGGTTCCTGGACTTAAGTCTGCCAAGATCCACAGGAGTGAGCATGGCAGCTTCCTTCTCCAGTCCCATCTGCTCAATGGCACTAGATTTCGCACGATTAGACTCACCAAGTTCATGCATCAAATCCTTGATCCTCGCCTCAATCTCTTGAAATGAACGCTGTTGGTCCTGCAATTCCTGCACAATCTCTGCATCCCTTGCAATGACTTCCTCGTATCGAATGACCGAAGTCCGTATCTTCTCTAGGCCTTCCCTCTGAGCGAGCACCTGCTCCAGCTCACCTTCCTTTGACTTTAGAAGCTCGTTTGAGGAATAGAATGCGTAGAGCCACTCATGGCCTTCATATGTTCTATTGGCTTCCCCAAGTTCTTTGGCACATTCTTTCACCTGAAGATCTAGCTGTTTCTCCTCCGCCTGAAGCTTTGTCTTGAACCGCATTTTCTCGTCATATTCTTCCTTGTTGGCTTTGACTCTCTCCAACTCCGATCTCTTCTGGTCTAGGACGGCCTTCTCGGACGATGCATCGGCCTTCACCTTATCGGAAGCCTTGTCGAACAGATCGATTCCCATGACCTTATTCAGCAGTTGTTCCCGTTGTGATTTCACGAGATCTTTCAATGCATCTAGGTCTTTCTGCCTCATGTAGATCAGCTTCGCAAAGGAATCTCTGTCCATTCCTGTCAGCTGCTCTACCATAGCTTCAATTGCCGTTATGCTCGTGATCTCATTGCGCTTGTCTTCATTCCCATCGATCACAGGTACCAGACGAGCCGAATGGCCGGACTGAACCCCGAACCTTCTTGCCATTCTATAGCGTTTCTCCGCTGAGCTGAATTCAAGTTCGAGTTTCGTCTCTGATTTCCCCCATGTGACCAGATTCTCGCGTTGTTCCTCAATTCCGGGACCTTTCTTCAGGCCATATAGAGCGTACTCGATAGCCTGAAACAAAGTGGTTTTGCCGCTCTCGTTTGGACCAAATATGCCAATCCTGCCCTTCTCAGGGAATTCAAGTTCTATTCTCTCGCCGAACACCTTGAAATTCTCTGCTACGAGCCTGTGCAGGATCATCTCTCTGCCTCTAGGTATTTTAGACCCAATTCCCTGACCTCCAAGAGCAACCCCGTAATCGCCGGATCCGAAGTCTCTGAGATCATCTTGTCAAGCCGGCCGACAAAGGCTTCAATTGGATTCTCGATTCTTCCCAGGAAGATCCTGCCGACTCCCTCGACCTCAAGTTGACTGCGATCTAATACGAGATGAAAGAACATCTCATTGCAGGCCCTGTATATGTCGTTGAGCTTCATCTTGGCGTACTGGATCTGAGACACATTACCGGTGAGACTGAGTTTCAGCATTTTCTTCTCGTCTCGATGCTTCCTTAGGAAATCCTCTACCGCCTCGTTTAGCTTCTCGCCGAAGGATTTCGATAACGGTAGCTCGTGTGCTTCCATCGGGCGTGTGTCAAGTTTTATGAACTCGCTTGAAGCTTCACGTTCATTGAGTTCAACCCAGTAGAATCCCTTCTCGTCATTCATTTCGGCCCAACTTAGCTTCTCTATTGAGCCTGGATTGCATATGAGACATCCATCGTGTTCTCTCTTGAATGAATTGTGATAGTGACCTAGGGCCAAGTAGTTCAAGCCCTTTCGGATGTCCTTTGGGCCAAACGGATTCTGATTGCTCATCTCGGGGATAACCGGCGTGACGCCTAATCCAGCAAGTGAACCATGAAGCATGAGGATGTTCCGGTGGCCGTCTAGTGGAACCTTTTCTCCCTCTAGCGGATTCTTTCCCTCGTATCTGGCGTAATAGGATTTGCCCGATACACATATCGTGCTTCCGTCCATCCGCAATAGCTTCTTCTGGATTCTTTCAGAGCCAGAAAAGACAGTTGCGAGTCCGGCTGATCCCAGGACGTCTATCGCGAGTTGGGCATATTCGGACATTCTGGGGACGTCGTGGTTTCCTCCAATCATGAAAACGGATATGTTGCTGTCATCGAGTTCCCTAATCAAACGTGTTACCAAGACCCTAGAGAAATTACTTGGTAGGAGTTTGTCGAATATATCTCCACTTATCAAGAAAAGATCCGGTCTATTTGCAATTGCGTAATTAACTATTGCCGAGAAATTCCTATTGAGGTCTTCCTTTCTCTCATAACTTCTTACAATATCGGGTATGTTGAAATTCTTGTCAAGGTGCAAATCACTGCAATGGATGAATTGTACCGTCATTTTTATCCCTCCAGATTAGTAGATTTCCTCCAAAAAACCGAAGAAGCGGAAAGGTCGGCATGAGAGGCCAAAATATCATAAATCAAGCTAAACATCAGATTAGCGGATTTAAGTCTACCCTTCCCTTGCATATGCCATGCCGCAGAAGGAGCTAGATATGTGAGAATAGCATGATTCGGGAGAAATCATGGAGCACCACCTGGGCATTGCGTAACATCTGAAAGGATACACGAACAAGGGATTTGGTTCGTTCTACATTTTGGGCCTTGTCTTTTCGATGAATTCGTCCACTTCTCTTATCAAGGAAGGCTCCTTTGTCCCCGTGAGTGCATATACTCTCTGCTTGAATAGCTCTATTTCTGCGCTGCCCGTTAGGACTTGGACCTCTAGATATAGATCCCTCTGGTCATTCGGCTTTAGGAATTGGAGGGTGCCCCATTTTCTTTCCTTGTCCCTCCCCAGAACAAGAGCATTCGCCGGCTCAAGTCCAACGACGTACTCGCCTTCACCCATCATCTTCCATTCGATGAGTCTGTTGAGCTCTGATTTCCTGAATTTCAGTCCGATTCCAATCCCTTGGCCTTCGTTGAAGCCCTCATTCACAATTCCAGCATAGCAGAAACCTTCAGGATCAGTAGCAAGGTCATGGAAATACACTTTCTCTTTGAACCCCTCTGTGGGAGGCTGGAACTCAGCGTATTTCTCGTAGCCCTTCCATGCCTCTTCATCTCTCGGGACATATCTCATTGAGCTCGAAAGAAATCTGGATCCCGCATCCAATACAGGAAACCCAATGTTGAAGTGATAGAGTATCATGAATGGTTCAGTTCTCCAGCCCTCGTTCGTTATTGTGTCCTTTATCGTGAATTTGTTCTCTCCCAACTTGGCCTCTATTCTTCGGTACAGAACCAGATTCGGACCGAACACACTCGCTTCTCTGACCTTCCCCTCTATCGACATCACGTAATCTTCGCCCCTCCATTCAGTTCGAGCCGCAACAGAATCGGCAGGCGTGTAGGCTATCCTTCCGTGCAGACCCAATTGCTCTCCCTCATCCACGCAAGCTGCACCACAGTGCGTCAAGCCGCACATCGTCAGAAGCCCGCCGAAGAAACCTTGGAGCCATCCTCTGCCTGACGGATCGTACTGCTCTGGTGCTGTATCTCCAGTCTGGCTTTTCCACCCCAGCGCGGCTCCTCGATATTCGGCGTTCGAGATCGCCATTCCTCTGTCCAGGAGAACCAGGAAAGAGAAGCCTGCTCCAGTACTGACTATTGCGGCTTTGACGTCCCTTTCAGCTCCTTCGTCAAGCTGGACCAGTCGAATTCCGCCCAGCTGATTCATCCTTCCGACGTATTTGGCAATCGTGGCATCGTATGACTTTCCATACAATTCGACCATCTTGCACGACACTGACTTGATGATATATATCTGAGAATTTAAGACTTCAATCCCAAGCTTTCCCAATCATTCGCTGTGAGAACCCTAAGTCAGGGAGCATAACCTTCATATCTACGCCAAAGGGCATCGCGAGACTGCTGCTCTTGTGCTCTTCAAAGCCGAAAAGGAGAACTCGGATAAAGGCTATGGCTTTTGATTTCGATGGAACACTTGTGGATTCGCTGGATTTCTTGGCTCGAGGATGGGAAGAAATAGCATCGGAATTGAAGATATACCTCAGGACGGATTTGCGAAACCTAGTTGGCTTGACGGCTGAGCAGATAGCATATGAGATCTCATCGGGGGAACCGTTGTTGCAGGAAAGACTATTGAGAAAAAGATCCGAGGTCTTTGAGGCAAAAAGGTTTGTCAACGAAGCAAAGCTCTTTCCTGAAACCAAAGGGGTATTGAAGGAGCTTCGGAGAAGGGGATTTCCGCTGGCGTTGGCAAGCTCAACGGTGGCTGCAAGGCTACTCGAGCTTGCAGATCTATACAAGATCTCAGATTTATTTGATCTGATAATAGGGGGTGATGAAGTCGCGAGAAGCAAACCGGCGCCTGACCTCTTATTGGAAACGGCTAGGAGACTTCAATTAGAACCAAGGAGCCTTGCATATGTCGGAGATACTTCTTACGATATTGAATCCTCTTTGGCCGCTGGGTCTGTGGCCATTCTAGTGAACAGAACCGGATCTCGATACGAGGGGCCCGACCCGGATTTTGTGATTTCGAACATGGAGGGATTACATCTTCTCCTCTGAGTGTCTGGCCTTGTCCTGAACATATGTCGCAGAGACGCGCGATCATTGAACGATTATAAGGAAGCACTTGGATTGATGCAGTATCGCACCATGCGGTACAAGATCGCAGTTATAGGAGTTGGCGTCGTAGGGAAACTACATCTCGATGTCATCAAAGAATTAGCAAATGCCGAAGCAATTGCCGTGGTTGATGTCAGAGAGGATGAAGGAAAAGCCACGGCTTCGAAATATGGTCTCAAGTGGTACTCGGACTACATGGAAATGATCGAAAATGAAAAACCTGACATGGTCAGCGTCTGTCTCCCCCACTTTTTGCATTCGAAGGTCGTTTGCGATGCCGCTCGTGCCGGGGTGAACGTCCTTGTAGAGAAACCAATGGCGATTAGTATAAAGGAATCAGATCGAATGATAAGCATGGCAAAGAGGAGTGGAATCAAGCTAGGCGTTGTTTTCCAGAATAGGGAAAGGGCCATTGCGAAGAGATTAAAAAAGATAGTTGCAGATGGCACCTTGGGCGACCTAATGAGAGCTCTATTGGAGTTCAACACGTTCAGAAGTCAAGCGTATTACAGTAGCGCTGGATGGAGAGGAAGATGGCAAACCGAAGGAGGGGGAGTTCTGATCAATCAGGGTATTCATCACCTTGACCTCTTCCAATGGGTCATAGGAAAAAAACCAAGGAGACTCTGCGCGTTTACCAACACAATGGCGCACGACATAGAAGTGGAGGATCTCGCAACATCGATCATCGAATTTGAGGAATGTACTCAGGCGGCAATTCAGATGAGTACAATAGACCACCCCACTATATGCAGAATTGAATTGAGGGGCCAAAACGCATATGCAGAGTTCGACGATAAATCAATCAAGCTGGCCCGGAATAACCCTACGATTGGAGATAGATCGAAACTCCAGGAAATGTGGGCGACACCAGAACTCACTCTGGAAGAGATTGAAGAACCTAAGGAGGAGGCAAAGAAGCTCCACGAAGCGGTATATCTTGACTTTCTGGACTCGATGACGCACGATAGGCAACCAGCCGTGTCCGGGGAGGAGGGGCGCAAATCCGTCGAGATAGTCAATGCTATCGTGGCCTCCAGTTTCACAAGAAGGCCGGTTCGTTTTCCATTGGATGCAGATAAATACGAACAGATATTGAGGAAGCTGTCGAAAAGCTCTAGGAAAAAGTGACGCCATTCATATCAAGGACGCTGAGATCTTAGGAGGAGAGGCGTAGTCCGAGTACCTTTGGGCGATTTCTGCCACATGGGAGTCACCGTTGTGAACGCAAATCCTGTACTTGAATTCCAGTTTCTCATCTCTTCTCATAAGTAGTCCTCCTCTCTCATGCGGCTCACCGTTGAAGATCGTCGCACCGAATACATTCGCTGTCATCAGTCCATAGTCCCTCACATGCCAATACGTCGGATGCCTAGGATTCTCCGGAGCGTCAAGTATGGCTATTCCCTGCCAAGTTCCATCGACTGGACCGGAATAGTCGCACCAATTCGCCTTCTTTCCCCAAGTTTTGACCTCATTTATGCCCCCCCATGAGTTCTCAATTCTGCCGCCGTTCTCAACTTCCATGGACTCCCTGACTCTAACGCATATGGCGCCTGCCTCCTTTGTGTCCCCGAACAAAACATCCCGATAAGGTGCCGAGAAAAAGGATTCATGGTCCAACAGCCATTGCCTGTCAGGAGCATTCCAGAGCCTTATGGTCCTTCTTTCCTCCAGCAGCTTCTCTGATAGAAAACTGCTCCATGTGAGGTACATGGTTATCTCCGAAAAGACCGGGCCGGCGACTACGCGCGGCGTTCCTCTGGTTGTAATGATCCCGTGGTTAGGCAACTCACTCCAGATGTCGTTCTGGTTGACATCGCCATGGGCAACCCAAAGTGATTTGTGATGAACATGATCCGGAGGTTCATTCCATGTCAAAGGAAGACCTGTTGGGCCGTTCAGTGGGAAAACGAATGGTCTGCTCGACTTGCTGGAGTAGTTGCAGCACATGATGAGATCCGTCCCTCTCGAGACTGTGATTTGCTCGTGTGTCGCTTCGGCAAGGAGAGGGTCTTGGAGAGCGTCAGCCATCTCACCCTTGACGAGAAAGAACCTCAAGATCTGGGATTTCCCGCTATGCAAACCTATCCAATGGACGTTGAGTCCTTCATCTGAAAACGTGAATTGGGCAGGAATCCCTTGCCCCTTCTCGTCAACAAGAGCCAGATCAGTTGCTCCGTGCAGACTGGCCCCTAAGATTGCATGGACGGGAGTTGGCGATCCGCCTCTGGATCCGGTCTTCCACTTCATGACGGCCAATCGTTTCATCTAGATCCCCCCCAGAAGTAGGTCCTTAGATTTCTGATGCTTTCGCTCGCTGTCTCAATTGGATCTCTCGGGCGATCAAATATCTCAACTGAGACGAATCCCTTGTAATCGATGTCTTTCAGCGCCCGTGCGATTGAATCATAGTCAGCGTTTCCCATTCCCGGTGCCTTTCCATTTGTATCGTTGGCATGGAAGTGTGCAAGAAAAGGAGCTGAACGCGTGATTATCTCGTGCATCGACTTCTCCTCGTCGCTCATGCTATAGACATCCAAGGTCATCCGCATATTCGGAAGCCCTACGTCTTCTATCATTCTCATTGCCTCCTCGGCAGTATTGATGAAATTGGTCAGGCTTCGCGAAAGCGGCTCCAAGCAAAGGAGAACATCCAGCCTCTCTGCCTCCTCACAGCAGTATCTCAGGATCTGTTTCGCAAACACCCAAGCGTCCTCTTTACGAACGTTCTTTGAAATGCTTCTTTGTTTCGGAGACCCTAGAACAATAACATGACCTCCGATATCGGCGGTGAATGCGATCAGGTCAGCCATGTAATTCTTGGTCCTCTCTCTTGTTGACGCGTCTGAATGAGTCAGATGAAGACCCGCGGGTGAAACAAGGACCCAGTGTATCCCCACTATTTCCAATCCATTTGAAGCGGCCAGCCCTCTCAAGGCCTCCCTGTCCTTCCTACTAATCTTTCTGACATCGTCTGAAATAGTGAAGGGTGCAATCTCTATACCGCGATAGCCGAGTTCAGAGACGATTTCGAATGACCTGTTGATATCAGTATTGGAGAGGAGTTCGTTGCATATTGAGAATCGCTGGCTCATATCTCTTCCTGATTGGGCGCTTTCAATCATGTGAGAAGATAAACATTGCCAGCTCTGCCGTTCAGCTTCAGAGTTATCTGAACAACTGAGGACGGTCGCAGGTTCTCCGATGAAACTTCATATCCTGCATTCTCTACATCACGAGGAAATATGCTATACAAGGAGGATTGGGAAAACGCAAAAAACAGGATGACCGCCTGGTGGGACGGTGAAAGCACAGATAGCCCCCTAATCCAAGTATGGGCTCCCAGAACTTCGCGTATGCCTGATAGCAGGATTCTATGGGAACTCGCCCGAAATCCATCAGACCCAGAGGGCGATATTGATCTGTATGAAAAGTGGTTTTCAAGAGTCTATTTCGGAGGAGCGGCCTATCCGAACCTGTGGATCAATCTGGGGGCCGGAGTCCTTGGGGCGTATCTTGGAGCCAAGCCGAGATTCATGAGGGACACAGTTTGGTTTGGGGCACAGTGGAGTAACAAATTCGTGAAGGACTGGGATGAGCTCTCAGATATCACTCTTGAAGAAGGGAACGAATGGTGGCAGTACACCAAGAGGGTAACGAAGATGGCGGCAAAAAGAGGAAAGAGCAAATTCGTCGTTGGGATGACCGACCTCGGGGGCATAGCGGATGTCATCGCATCCCTCAGGGGGCCTCAGAATCTGATAGCGGATCTATATAGGAACAAGAAAGAGGTGGCGAATCTCTCGGGGAAGCTCGTTGAGATCTGGCACAGATGCTATGAAGATCTACTGGCAATTATCCGGGAGGAAATGCCAGGTTCCTCTGCTTGGATGGGAATATGGTCACCTCGAAAGTGGTATCCAACCCAATCCGATTTCTCCGCGATGCTTTCTCCCAAGCTTTTCGACGAACTGGTCTTGCCCTATCTAAGGGAGCAGTTCCTGAGGCTGGATGACCCCCTGTACCACTTGGACGGTCCTGGCCAGCTCTGCCTCGTTGACTCCTTGTTGAAGACGCCGGAGCTCAAGGCGATCCAGTGGGTACCCGGAGCTGGGGAGGATAATCAAGGTCATCACTGCGGTTCAAGGAAGTGGTATCCACTCTACAGGAAGATCCTCGGCAGAGGAAGGCGCTTGGTTCTAAGCATGCCACAAAGGTACATAGTTCCGATAATCAAGGAGCTCGGCTCGAAGGGCATATTATTCCAAACTACGACAAGGAATATTCTGTCCGCAAAGCGGCTATTGAAATCCTCTTCAGGCAAACTCTGACTCTTATTGAGTCGTGATACATGTGACTCTCTTTTAATACTCCCGGTCAATCGTGCTCATTGATATGGGGAGCAAGGGAAGGAGTGGCGAGGAGATAGCCATGAGATTGCTTCAGAGCCTCGGATATGAGATACTTGAAACCCGTAAAGAGGTGAGTCTAGAGGGGACTGGAGTTGCTGAAATAGATATCACGGCAAGGGATCCCAGAGGGACGGTCTACGCCATTGAAGTCAAGTCAGGAAAGGCTTCAGTGTCAGACATTAGGCAAGTCTATGCTAATGCAAAGTTGGTGGGATTGAAACCCATGATAATCTGCAAGGGATTCTCGGACAGATCTGCGGAAGTTGCGATCAAGAGATTCAAGATCCGGAGCCTTCTACTACCAGAATACTATCTAATCAACCTTGAAGACGTAAAGGAAATAGTTGATGAGTTGGTTGCCGACATATTGCTCGGATTTGAGAAGGCGGACTTGAGGGCGCTGAACGAAGAGGAGATGAGGGTCCTTGTTGGACTGTCCGAGGTTTCCTCTTTCTCCGAGGCCATGACGAAGTCCGGGATGAATAGGAAGGCCTTTGGAAGGGCTATCGGAGAGATAAGGAAGAAGTGCCATTTCCCTCTGAAACGGTCAGGATTCATGTACCTGAGTCTTCAGGCGAAGAATCTCATAAGGAGATCGCGGGAGGAAAAAATGCTCCGTGAAATACTGGAAAAAGTCAAGTCGATTGATGAGAAGCTACAGTCCCGCAAGTAATCACTGGGTCCGCCGCTCTTGAACATTCGGCCTACTTCTTTCCATCTTCTGCCCAAGCAGGCGGCAGATCTCATAGTCATGAAGCATAGTTATTAAATGGCATAATCTCGGAAACGCGGAGGGCAGACCTCAGGCATGGCTGGAGGAATTCTCGCGGCACTGGACAAAATCTCTTCGAGAAAAGGCCTAGTCCTTGCCCTCTATGCGGCATCAGTTGCATATTTCTTGGGCATCATTCTTCTTCCGACCACAATTGGAGTCTTGACCAAGCTCGGCTCTGCACAGCAGGTCTTTGCCGATCCTGCTCTATTTGATAGAGCAATATCTGCGATCAAGTCATCCTTTGGATTGGCATTTCTTGTTTCCTCGCTCGATCTCATTGCGGGTATACCGCTGGCCTGGCTTATAGCTAGAAGGAAAAGCAGCCTGATAGGGGTCCTTGATTGGTTAGTTGACTTGCCCCTGATCGTGCCAACGGTGACATTGGGTTATTCCGCTTTGCTGTTTTGGTCTTCAGACAATCCATTTGGTTTCCTCGGGATGCAGCCGCTGTCTCCCGGCTGGGTCTTGGTTCTATTGCTGCATTTCTGCTTCTCATACCCAGTTGTTGTAAGAGTAATGGTGAGCAAGATCATGGAACTCGACCAGATGTATGAGATAGCGGGAAGGACACTTGGTGCAACTCCCCTTACAGCTGCCAGAAGCATATCGATACAATTGCTGAGTTCCGGGATTGTTGCTTCCTTCTTGTTAGCATTTTCAAGGTCTCTTTCTGAAACTGGGGCAACTATTGTGGTTGCAGGGATATTTGAGAATGGTCCTGTGTTCATCAGGCGGGCAAAGGAGGCAGGCATGGATGGACCTATGGTCTTCACGAGTCTGGCTCTTATTCTGCTCTCCTTGTTGGTTTACTATCTTGTTCGCTATCTAGGAGTCCGGGTGAGAATCCCGTTCATAAGGGCTTGGCCCGACATCGAGAAAAAGCTCAGTGGAAAGGAAACCACAACCGTCAGGGATGTCCTAACTGTTCTCATCTTCGTCTTCTTCATAATGTCCCCAACGATCTTTCTCAGTCTGAAGTATGCACCTTCTCTTTTCGGGAGCCAAGTGCTCTCGCAATTTCTATCCAGCACCGGCATCTGGAGTTCGTTCTGGGCAAGCTTGATTCTGTCCTATTCAATAGGGCTCGTCGTCGGAGTGATAAACACGGTGTTCAGCATACCAATGGCGATCATTATAGCCAGGCGCAGGTTCGGAAAACTCCCAGCTACCATACTTGATGGCCTGACAGCTGTGCCATTGATCATTCCTTCTGTCGCCCTCGGAGCATCGATGGGGCTATTCTGGGGGGGCCTCAGGACGCTGCCCGAATTCTTGCTAATAGTGTTCGCGCATCTGAGCATTACCTATCCTTATCTTGTCGCTACAATGGTTTCCGCCTTCGAGGATATTCCGCCATACTTTGAAGAATCGGCAAGAACATTAGGAGCAAATGCGTTTACGGTATTCAGAACAGTGACCTTGCCCATGGCGAAATACTCGCTAATCTCCGGCATTATGCTCACCTTTACAAGAAGTGTTGATGAGACGGGGGCGACGCTGGCGGTAGTTTCACAGCTGAAGACCGTGCCTGTACTACTGGTTGACTGGATCAGAAGCGCCTTCCCCGGAAGTGACTTAGCAGCCGGATTCGGCACCTTGTTGCTTCTGCTGATTTCCTTTTTCATCCTCCTAATGCTTAGACTACTCACTAGGCCAGGTGAAAGATTTGCCAAGAGTTGAGCTCAGGCGTGTCAGTAAGACCTTCGGGCAGATAGCCGCCCTTCGGGACATTGATCTGGAAGTTGGCGATGGCCAATATGCTTGTCTTCTCGGCCCGACAGGAAGCGGGAAGACTACACTGCTCAAGGTAATCGCAGGCCTAGTGGCAGTGGATACCGGGAAAATCCTTCTCGATGGGAAGGTCTCCAATGAGGTGCCTCCCGAGCAGAGAAATGCCGTCTACATGCCCCAGAACTATGCACTGTTTCCTCATATGACGGCCAAGAATAATATCGCATACGGCCTGCGGGTCAGGGGAGTAGACGAGGCGAGCATTTCGGATGTTATCGAAAGAACGCTGGAGTTAGTCAAGCTCAAGGGCTGGGGAAATGCCTATCCACATGAGCTAAGTGGCGGCATGCAGCAGAGGGTTGCCCTAGCAAGATGCATCACGACAGGCTCCAAGATTATGCTACTGGATGAGCCCCTCGGGGCTTTGGATGCAAGGCTCAGGCTGGAATTGAGGATAGAACTCAAGAGACTTGCGAAGGATTTGGGACTAACGGTTGTCCATGTGACTCACGATCAAGCTGAGGCGACTGCCATGGGAGACGTAATCATACTTCTGCGAGGCGGACAGATAGCGCAGTTCGGAGAACCAGAAGAGGTACATCTAAGGCCAAGCAGCATCTTCGCCGCTAATTTCGTCGGAGAAAAGAACATAATCGATGGCAGGGTCACAGATGTCAGAGCCGACGAGGCAATTATCGATCTTGGTGATGGGCTGCAGATAGTCGCCCCAAGAAACGGGCTTGGAACAGGAGAATTGGCAGTGGTGGTCATAAGATGTGAGGGAATACATCCATTTCATATCCATGATAAGAACACCAATAACATTGCAGGGGTTGTAAGGGATGTGAGGTTTCTTGGAAGTTACTTCAGATATTCGATTCAGCTGAAAGGGGGGAAGGTGCTGCAGGCGAATGTTCCCTCTGCAAGATCGTTACATGTGAATGCAGCAATAGACAACACAATCCCATTGAGCATAAGGAAGGAAGACATAGCGGTCTTCAAGTATCCGGAAAGGGGGCTTGCATTGGAGGTCGAAGCGATATAATGCCCAAGATAGAGGTAAAAGGACTGACAAAGAGATTCGGTGATTTCGAAGCGGTCAAAGATGTCAGTCTGACGATTGAAGATGGAGAATATGTGTCGATTATAGGACCGAGCGGGTGCGGGAAGACTACTCTGCTCAGGACCTTGGCAGGTATGATTGGCCAGGATCAAGGACACATCTACTTCGATGGAAATCAAATAGATGACAAGCCCATTGAGGAGAGGGGGGTTGGGTACGTTTTCCAGAACATAGCGCTTTTTCCGCACATGACATTGTGGGGCAATGTCACATATGGTCCCCGCGTGAAGGCGTATGACTCAAGAAGAACGAGGGCGATATCGATCGAAATGCTGGAAATGATGAAACTTACAGAGAGATACAGGGATTATCCGATCGAACTCAGTGGGGGAATGCAGCAGAAGGCAGCGGTCGCTCGATCTCTGGCTTCCGAGCCCAGCGTCCTCCTTCTCGACGAGCCACTCTCAATGCTTGACGCGAAGGTCAGGGCACAATTGAGATTTGAGCTAAGACGAATAGCAAAGGATCTGAACCTCACCGCAATCCATGTCACACACGATCAAGAAGAGGCGATGGCAGTATCCGACAGAATTTTCATCATGAGGAAGGGAAGAATAGTGGAAAGTGGCAGACCCGACGAACTGTATTTGAGTTCAAAGGAAATCTTCACTGCCTATTTCTTGGGTGAATCAAACATTTTCCAGGGCAGAGTGACTTCTGTTGATGATTCTGGTTGCTCAGTGGAAATCGATGGGTTAGCAATGAGATCAGGTATGACTGGCCTCGCTGCCGATTCGAAAGCTGTAGTCGTTGTGAGGCCAGAATTCATAGAGCTTTCGGAGAATCCTCAGGAAGGCAATTGGCAAGCTACAGTGGCGAACGCAAGTATGGAGGAACCATTTATCAGATATGAATTGAGGGTTAGTGACAGCATAAGCATGGTCATGAAACAGCCCTTTTCTTTGGGGATGAAGAGATTCCCCGTGGGAAGCGTCGTTCCTGTAACAATCGTGCCTGATCGCGTAAGGATCTACAAATACCCCGAAGGAGGCTTAAATAAGGAGATTGAACTTTGACATAGGCATGTCAAAGCCCTTGGAGGAGTGGCTGAAGGCCAGGAGAACAATAAGGGTGATGGGCTTAATCCAAGAGCACTCTGAAAAAGCCCTTCAGGTTACCGATGAGTTCCTCCATATGGTTGATGCCTCGATCGCGAATAGACAGCAAGATCTTGACTTGGCATACAAGAGAGAAGAGCTCAGGGAAAGGGAGGGTGACGCTCTCAGGAGGAAGATATTGGAGGAACTGGCAAGGGGGGAACTCTCCCCCGAGGAGCGAGAGTACATCATGCGACTGGCTAGACAGATGGACCTGGTTGCTGACTATGCTCATGGTGCTGGACGGATATTGACTTTCCTCCCCTTGGATAGAACTGACGAGACGCTTAGGCAGCAGATACATGAGATATGCAACAAGACCAGGGACTGCGTGGCCAACCTAGGGCAGTGCATCAAGGAACTGGTCCAAAAAGATCTGAATGGTGCTGCCTACTACGTTGATATTATTGAGAAGCTCGAGGAGGAGGTCGACGAACTGCACATGAAGACGAGGAGAACTCTTCTTGGCGATTATTACTCTAGGGTCGATCCGAGGATTGTGAGTTTCCTTTCAGAATTCTTCGAGGCGGTCGAGGAGACCTCTGACAGATGCGAGGATTGCTCGGATCAGATAAAAGTTCTGATCATATACCTTTCAAAGCCTTCCTCGTAACGAGTGTAGCATTTGTCTTCCCAGAAGAACCTTCCGAGAGACGCATCAGGAGGCGTCGCCGGATTCATAGAAGCCCATGTTCCCAATCGTGCAAGTGGAACTGGTCTGCAGCCCGTCGTTCTCAGGAACAATCCCACTCACACAATATGCTACGACGGTTAATACTCTATTATAGAGGTGAATCATTAAAACGTCCGAGGAGCAGACATACCTGAGATTGGGAGGCAGCATATTGGTCGCTGGGCACACGTCCGTCGATGTAGTGACAGCACCAACCGGGAAGAATGTGCAACCCGGAGGGGCTGCGCTCTATGCGGCCATAGCGGCCAGGATCTTCAACAACGATGTTAGGCTGGCGACTTCCATCGGAACTGACTACGAGTATCACGAGCTTCTCAAGCAGTTCCCGAATTCGACCATAGTGATGGCGAATACGAAGAGCTGCAGATTTGAGATTGAGTACGATGATAGGTGGAGCGCGACCTACAACAAATCGGAATACATGGCTGCCAGATTTCTGAAAGCGGACAGAGTGGTAACAGCGGCACAGGGGTGTTCATACGTGCATCTTGCACCGATGCCTCCAAGAAAGATCTCCAAGATGGTTCATGGCCTCAGGGAGAGACCTGGGCTTACGATCTCCTTGAATTCCTGGGAAGGATACATGAAAGAAGGAAACGACAGAAGACTACTGCGTGAGTTGGCTCCACTTGTTGACTTCTTCATCATAAATGAAAAGGAGATAATGAAGTTGGCAGAAGTAGACAATCTGAATCTGGCAGTCAATAGTCTGCCTGCCAAGCAATTGATAGTGACACTCGGGCACTTTGGGGCGATATATGCAAAGGAAGGTAGATTCACCATATACCCAGCCACTACTTGGTTTGGTGGAAATACGGTCGATGCGACGGGAGCAGGAGATGTTTGGTGCGGAGCATTCATCGGTGCCTACTCATTAGAACAGGACGTTCCTTCAGCAGTTTCCGCCGCCGGGACCATATCTGCCCTGAAATGCAGGGGATGGAATTTCCAAGAGATAGAGAGATTGAAGTTCGACTCGGTGAACGATCTAGTCAGGTATGCCTTGAGCGAGAGAGCGGAGGGCCAGCAGACACTCACCAGATTCCTCAGATAGCATGGGACGCCTCAATTCAGGGCATGATTCCGCCGTGTGTCCGATGCTTCCTTTGAATCAGCAACCCGCCTCGTGATTTCTGGCACCCCGAATCGGGGACTTGTCCAATTGGAATGGGAGCGCCGCGCTGTATGTTCAGGCATGGTTTAAGTATTCCCAAAAAAGGAACTGGAAGTGCCAATGAAAAGCCTCGAAGCGATACTGCAAAAAGCCATAGCCTCAATGCAAGGACATCCCCTTCTATTGGGCTTCGTCAGTCTGGCTTGGCTTGCTCTCAGAACCGGAACGAAGCCGACGAGAATATCCTATCCGTGTCAGAGGGCGGCTTTGGCGAATTCCTGTTTTCTTCTAACTGCCTATATCGTACCATTTCTAATGCTTATTCCCGATGTTCCGGCCAAGTATCTGAAATCCAAGAAGGTTCTTCTGGCCATCCTTCTGGCAGTGATCATTTCTGGAGGAGCAGCGGTGCTGATTCTGCTGAAGCCGCAAGACAATTCGACAGTGTTGGAAATAAATCCCAGCAAAGCAAAGGAATCTCCGGCCTCCAAGATATTCATTGTAAACGGGGTGAAGGAGTCCGACTGCTACGAAGCAGTGCGGCAGTTGATCTCTCTGATGGGATCCAATGGCTTGTTCTTTTACAGATCAGAATCGGCCGGACTCACTCAAGATCCAAGTGGATTGATTTCAAGCGATGATGTCGTCATAGTAAAAGTCAATGGCCAGTGGAGCGAGAGGGGCGGGACGAATACAGACCTTGTCAAGGCCTTGATACAATTCATATTGGAACACCCAGATGGTTTCACTGGAGAGATAGTAATATGTGACAACGGGCAGGGCAGGGGGAGCCTATCTTGGTCTCAGAATAACGCCGAAAACAGAGCTCAGTCCTTTGAGACATTGGCAGAATATTTCTCTGGCAGAAGAGTCTCAACGTATCTGTGGGATAGGATTGCAGATCGCGTGGTCAGGGAATATGATAAGGGCGATCTTGCCGATGGCTATGTCTTGACCGATGTTCCGCTGGCTGGAGCGACAACTAATATGCAGAACGTTTCCTATCCAAAGTTCAGGACAAAATACGGGACCTACATCAGTTTCAACAGGGGAGTCTGGCAGTCCGATTTGGGATCCTACAACTCCTCGAGGCTCAAAGTGTTGAACGTTCCAGTGCTGAAATCTCACTCAGGTTACCTATTCACAGGCGCAATCAAGCACTACATGGGAGTGGTGTCGCAGACACTGACGAACGCCCATTCTGCGATCGGCAAAGGTGCCATGGGAACAGAAATGGCGAATACACGATATCCCATCCTGAACATCCTAGATGCCATCTGGATCAATCCTCGCCCAGGTTCCGGGCCTGCGACGTCATATGCAGATGCGGTCAAGAGCGGCCTAGTGATGGCAAGCAGAGATCCCATCGCATTGGACACTTGGGCTGCGATTCACGTGCTCTCAGAAGTGGCAGTCAAAATGGGATTTGCATCCGGTGACGCTATTAGGTTCAATCCAGTCGGTTCTTATCTGAAGCCCAGCATGGAGGAATTGAGGGGTCATGGATATGACGTTACGATGGATGAGAGTCACATGGACATATGCGTGGCCAATCTCATATCAGCTACGAACGATGGGAAGGAGCTGATCTTTTCTCTTGGCACATCGCAGAACGGATGGATGCTTCAGACATCCCAAGACTTTGTCAGATCAGAGTATAGCCCAGTCTCTCCTTCAGGAAATCTGACAATGCCTCGAGAGTCGGCAGTCCGCTCTGAGCGCCGACCTTCCTAATCTTCAGAGCAGCCGAAGCATTCGCCACAATCGAAGCTTTCGAGAAATCCAAACCCTTCACAAGCACGCCGTACAGGAAGGCAGAATTGAACGCGTCTCCTGCTCCTGTGGTATCTAAGACCTCTGTCTTGAAGGAATTAAGTGACTCTTCTCCTCCCTCGGTCGCAATTAGGCTGCCCTTCGAACCCATGGTCATTACCACCGCCTTTGGACCTAGCCTCAGCAGAGACCTTGCTGCCAAGACGGGGTCCTTGGCATCCGTTATTGACATGGCCCCCAGCTTGTTGGGCATAAGTAGATCGGTTAACTCCAGTATTGGCTTCAGAGTATCGAGTCCATACGAAGACACATGCTTCTCGAGGTCAAATGATGTCAGCAGCCCGTGTTCCTTCGCAACCCTCATGGCCTTCAATGCGCTGTTCGGCTTGATGGCACTTGTGTGGAATGCCCTAGCTGATGTGATGTAGCCTTCATCAATCTCATCCGGATCTGGTAGGTTATCCCTGAGCAGTGGATCCTGTATTATCATCTTTTCTCCTGCCCTGTTGACGAGGATGATGTTCAGGGCAGTTCTGCCGCCTTTGTGAATCATCAATTTGTCCAGGTTTACGCCCTCAAGCGACATCGAGGACACGATCTGTGTGCCTTCTCCATCATCTCCAATTCCTCCTATGAATCCCGCTTTCCCTCCCAATCTCGCGAAGCCTACGCAGAAGTTGCAGGTTACGCCTCCAACATTCCTTTGTGATGAGAGACTGAATATCTTCTCATCCGGCTCGGGGAACTCGTCCACAATCTGGGTCAGATCAATACAGGTTTCGCCCAATCCCACAAGGTCCAGCGTCATCTAGATCACTCCAATGTGGCATGAAGTCTCAATATTACCTCTTCAGTGACCCCCTTCCTTTTCATGACTTCCGCCACGACGCTGTCCAATGTCGATAGCGCGGCAATGTCGAATAGAGAAGTGAACGGAGCCGAGCTGCTCTTCTCAACCAGCCTTGTCTTTCCAGGTATCGAAACTACGTGGTCCGCCATCTCTCCTATTCGGCTCTGCTTGTGGGCCGTCAGTACCACGACCACTCCACCCATCTCTTTCGCCTTTTTCACCAGGCAAGCCGTGGATTCCGTTTTCCCGCTGCCAGATATCGCGACGAGTATATCTCCCCTGCCAAAGCTAGGGGTGAAGGTATCCCCAACAAAGAAAGCCGGGATTGCTATGTGATTGAGCCTCTGAACGAAGGCCTTTATCATGAGCCCCGATCTTCCTGCTCCATAGGCGAACACCCTTTTGCTTCCCACAATCAATTCCACCAATTTCTCAAGCTGCGTTTCAGAGAGACTAGAGGCTAGGCCTGACATGTGCTTTGCTATCTCATCCAAGGAAATGCCTAACGTGATCAGTCTGTCCATTGTCTCATCTTTATCGACGCAAGGGGAAATAACTCTTTAGGCACTAAATGCCGGCCATTCCCCTTGACCTCTGGTTCTGTGGGTCAAAAACCAACATAGGTGTTGTTGAGGGCTCACAATGCGGAGCCTTCACGAATGTCATGGACTGCCTTATTGATAATCCGTACGCCCTCCCTTATGTTCTCCACTGAATTTGCATAACTTATCCTTATGTAACCCTCACCATTTGAGCCCATAGCAGTTCCATGAAGGACCGCTACACCATATTTCTCCAAGATGAACCTCATGAGTCCCTCGCTGTTCATAATTCCATTCTTTAGCACCTGCTTGACATTTACGAATCCATAGAATGCACCACGCGGTTTCACCATGGAAAGCTGCTTGGTTCTTTCTATTTCCTCCATCAGGACATTCCTCCTTTGCTGATAGGTTCTTACCATCTCGTAAACAGGTTCCATAGGCCCCTCTAGCGCCGCTATGCCTCCCCTCTGAACAAACATGCTCACACAAGATGTCATGAGATTGAGAATCTTGGTCGTGAAGGGCAGAAGATACTTCGGCACTATCATGTAGCCCAATCTCCACCCAGTCATGGCATATCCTTTCGAGAAGCCGTCCAGTATGATTGTCCTTTCAAGGTTAGGATCGAATTCCGCAGGGGAGCAATTCCTCGTTCCGTCATAGATCAGGTACTTATAGATTTCATCCGAGATGACGTAGATGCCTTTCTCCCTGGCCAATTCCGTTATCCCTTTCACATCCTCCTTTGTTAGCACGGAACCAGTCGGGTTCTCCGGTGAATTCAGCACGATTGCCTTTGTTTTTCCAGTGATCAATTTGCTGACCTCCTGAGCCGTCATTCTGAATTCGTTCCCTTCCCTGAGTTTGACCGATACAGGCCTACCGTGGAAGAATTTTGTCGCGCCTTGATAAGCAGGATAACCAGGGTTAGGCAATATCACCTCGTCCCCTTGCTCTAGGACGGAAGCCAGGGCAGCAAATACTCCCTCCTTTGCACCAACCGTTACCAATACATTTTCCCTCCAGTTGAGATCTATGCCAAGATCTTGTTTTGTCTTCTTGGCAATGGATTCCCTGAGCTCAGGCAAGCCTGGCGTTGGAGTGTAGTGCGTCTCCCCTTTCCTCAAGGCCTCAATCGCGGCCTCTCTAATGTGAAGGGGTGTCACAAAATCAGGTTCTCCTATCTCCAAGTGAATGATCTTCTTTCCCTGGGCCTCCAATTCCTTTGCTTTACCCAATACGACGAAAGCGGATTCAGCACCTGCGTCGATGGCTCTCTTTGCAATGTCCAAGGTCTTCCTCTAGTGCAGTTATGGGCTATCTGGCTATTTGAATTCTATTAGGGATTCCCCTTTGGCACTCAGGACGGCCCTCTTTGGCATCGAGAACCTGATTAGGGAGCAAATCGGTGAAATGACCCAGTAGAGCTGATTCAGCAGAGTCGCCCGGAAAAAAGGATGGTTCTATGTATTCGATCTCCCCAGACCTTTCATATTTCACACTTGTGGTGTGCTGGTTTGTGTGCTTTCGCCACTGGATTCGATCTGAACCGCATAACTACCGTCAGGCTTCTTCCAGAACAATATCTCGTCTCCTGACTTTGCAATCTCGCTGAGTCCGAAGTAGATCCTGTTATACCTGTCAACTCTCTTGCTGAATTCGGCTGTGCCTACGACCAGCTTGAACGCACCACGCGGAAATACCTTTACAGAATCGTTTGGCACACGAACAAAACCCTTTTGGACCTCTGAGGCAGTCAATTTCTTCCTGAGCACTATCTGGGCGCTCATTCTAACGTCTGAGTGAGAATCGGGCTTTTAAAAACATTACATTCTCCCGCGATCACGGAGTCGTCGTTCAAAATATGAAGATACCAGACTACCACATGCGATTCATTTTCCAAAGGCGCAAAATCGAATCTTGTAATAACTCCAGTCAACTGTCTGCTAAGGTTGTTAAACGGATTCGCCAGTTTGGTTCACTTGCGACCGATCCGCGAATATGCGCCAGATTGCTGAACTGCTAACGAGGACACGCTTCGATGATTACTGGTCATTCTCCGATGCAACAAGGAAGGAAATATCGCGTCTCACTCATAGCTATCATCGATACCCATCGAAGTTCATCCCGCAACTTTCGAACCGATTGATTAGCCAATATAGCGAACAGAACCAGACTGTATTGGACCCTTTCGTCGGTGGAGGCACTGCCTTAGTAGAAGGTATGCTCTTAGGACGCAGAGCAGTTGGGATAGATATCAATCCCATAGCATGCTTGATTTCGAGAGTGAAGACAACTCCAATTTCGCCAAGCGTCCTTGAGGGCGAGTTCAATAAGATAATGACCAAGGTGCACGATCGCAGCAAAAACACCACCTTGGTGACACGTGCGTCCAGAACGGTGACATCTGACTTGGACATCAGCAGGATCCGTTACTGGTTTACTGATAGCTCGATAAGACATCTTTCGCTCATTCTGTCCGTGATAGACGAAGTGGAAGACCATAGGATTCGCGAATTCTCACTCTGCGCGTTTTCGCACATATTGAAGAATTGCTCCCTATGGAGCATGAGAAGCATAAAGCCAACACGTGACATGCACAAGAATATTCCGAACCCAATCAATACATTCCAGAAACACATGCTACATATGATTATGAAGAATCTGCAATTCGATGCCCTTCTCCCTCTCTCGGCAAAGGAGAATCTGGATGAGCATGTTAGAGTGGTGCAAGATGATTGTCGAAATGCTGCTGAGCACTGTCGGAATGCTTCGCTAATAGTGACGAGTCCTCCGTACGTTACCTCATATGAATATTTCTCCGTTCATCAATTGAGCGTGATGTGGCTTCATCCATCGATAAACTTCACGGAATACAAGAAGAAGTTCATCGGAATAAAGCACAAGCCTCTGCTAACTGAGCAATTGGCAAGCGAGACGGGCAGGAAACTCGTCCAACAGCTTTATTCGACGCCACATGCCGCTGTCAATGCTTATGCGAGGGCCGTTCAAACTTACTTTGCTGAGATGCAACAGGCGCTTTTGAAATTCAGAGAAGTCCTAAGACCAGGAGGTAAGATCTGCATTGTCATAGGAAATACCTCCTACTACGGTGTCACTGTCAGAAATGCCGAAGTCATGGCAGAAACCTGCGATGCCTTGGGCTATGAGCTGCAATTCATCATAAAGAGAAGGGTTCCTCTAAGCGCCAAATTCCTACCTTCGGCTCGCGACCCACGAACGGGAAACTTCGTCTCATCCAAGGGAAACTCCAAAATCGCATATCCATACGAGTATATCCTGACTTTCTCAAAGAGAAACTAGAATCAGGACGGATTATCATCAGGAGAGAAAGAAGCAACGATGAGCTAGAACAGTAGGTCTAGGGTGTTCCCTTTGACTCGGCGACCTTTTCCTCCATTGCAACCTTCTCAGTAGGCTCTGGCTCCTCTCCCGGCTTCTTTTCCTCAGAGGCTTTTTCCTCAGATGGCTTTTCCTCTTTTTCCCTTTGGTATTCCTCTACGAATATTACTTTGTCTACTGATTTGAGGTATCTGCTGATGTCAGAGAACACAGCTCTCTTCAATACAGGAAGGCCCTCAACATAGAACATCTCTTGAGGCAGTTTTACGGTCACGATGGACTCGGAGATCTCAGCGGTTATGGCCCCCTCCTTCGGTTTTGGGAATCTCCTGTTAAGGATTGCATTCGCTTTTCCAAGATCGTCCTCGATCTTGCTGACCACTTTGAACGAATAAGTCAGAGTTTTACCTGCAAGGGGGGGATTGAAATCCACGCTAACTCTACCAGAGCTTATTGTCTTTATTGTCCCTATCTTCCCATCTATATCGACCCTTGCCCCGACATCCAAATTCTTCACGCCTGCGAATTTCCTTATCGGATAGACCCTGACCTTCGTTGGATCCCTTTGCCCGTATCCCTCCTCTGGTGCCACATTGATTTCGTATTGTTCGTTCACAGTGGCCTCCTTCAGCCTGTTCTCCAGGCCCTTTGGTATTCCCCCAGCACCCAATATGAACAGCCTGGGTTCATACGCCTGACGTTCATCAAAGCCCTTCATCTCCTTTGCAGTGTCCGCGTTCGTCGTATCAACCAGTTCGCCCGTTTCTTGCACTTTTGCCGTGAAATCAACCAGGAGAAATGAGCCCTCTTCGTTCATGATACATTTTCCCCAAAAATCGGTCTAATATATAAACCATCCCCGCCCCAAGTCCAAGGCTCGGATGAGAAATGCGTGCGTCTCACCCGTCGCGCGCGGGTCCTATTCGTTCACGTTTATCTCCTTTATCCGGGCATCTCCATCTATTTTCTTTATGAATGCATATACTGAGGGCGGAACTAGGTTAGACCAATCTTCTCCTGCCAATATTCTCCTTCTGATCTCTGTTCCGGAATACAATTCACGCTCGTAGAAGGGAATCTGCCTCACTTCATACCCCTCCTCCTTGAGGAGCCTGCTCGTCAGTGGATCGTTCGTGTAGACGCGCCGAAATGAGGGAACGCCCTTCCTGACATATGTAACCCATGATGGATGGAAGTCAGTATCTGGTATCCCTGTCAACAGGTATCTCCTTGCATCTATTCTGTCTTCATCAAGAGCGTCTAGCAGCATCTCGATCCTTTCTCCAAGAGTGAATGGATTCTTTGGTTCGTGGCTTGAGAGGGAACTCCCTATGGCTATTGTCAAGCGGTCTTCCTGCCTCAGAATTTCCCTTATGGCGTGCAAGTGCCCCTTATGGACCGGCTGAAATCTGCCCACATATAGGACCCACGGCATTGCTCCTGCTCAACATAGACTGGAGCTGGAGGATTATTTATCGTTTAAAGCTGGATGGACGCGCGCTCGCTCTTGGTGGCAGCTGATAGGCGACATCGGGCATGTCACTTGCTTTGCCGAAGTCGGAGTGCAATTGGAACAGTCTTCTGAATCCTCCAGATGTCAAGGATTCCCAGGTTTTGGAGTTCCCCCTGGCCGGATTCTTGCAGTGTCCTTGACGCCGAATGCAAGTAACGTTCCTAGGACATAAAGCAAAGCTGCTGATATATAGAGTGCTGTATAGCCCAAGTTCGATGACTGGGCATTGAAGTAGTCAAGCATGAACCCACCCATCCCAGCCAATACGCCTGAACCAGCAGTTGCGATGTTCGAAATTCCAAGATAACGCCCACCTGATTCAGAAGGAATCAGGTCAGCGCCCCAAGCCCAATTCACGCTCAAGAAGATTCCAGCACTAATTCCGATAAGACTCCCAAAAATCAGGACTTGATCCAATGTGGTGGCGGTGATCAGCAGTAATGCCCCTATCGCACCAAGTACGCCCGAGAGGATGATGAACCATTTCCTGCCCCACCTGTCGCTCAACGCACCTGAAGGATAGACAACCACCGCGATCGTAATGGCTATGACAGCAAGCAGACTGCCAACGGCACTGGCCGGATTCGGCAAACCAAGCACATCCCTGAGGAAATAAAGTGCATAGTTGCGCACGAGATTGCTCGCCGTTATGATAACAAGGCGCGAAATCATCCATAGGAAAAAGTGCTTGCTATGGAAGAGACTCGCCAGAGAATCGCGAAGCGTACTCGAGCTGGGCCCCTGCATTGTTGATTTGGGCTGGATCTTGGGAGCTCCATCGAAAGGTTGCTCGGTTACAAATATCGCAGTAACCGCCATTGAGAAGAGGAGAAAGAAAATGATCGTCAGAAATGCGATCAGTATCTGTCCCTGTCCGATTAGATAGCCCATAATGAGAGACGTAACGATCATGCCTGCTATCTCCAAGAACTGCTTGACACCAGTTACAGCTCCTCGCTTCCTCTCTGGGACCAGCTCGGGGATGTAGCCCTGATACGGCCCATGAGCTATATTGGAAGAGGTTTGTAGAAGCAAGTAGGCAGCAAGCAGCACCAAATAATCTCCGGAATAGGCCATGGCCAGCAGGAAGATAACATCGAAGAGGGTGCCGCCGACGATGTAAGGGCGTCTGCGTCCCCAACGTGTTGTGCGTGTGTCGCTCCACGCGCCGGCAACAGGTTGCACTACTATTGCGACGATCAGACCCAGCGCAGAAATCATGCCTAGGGCACCTCCCTTTTGCGACTCGGGAACCAGTAGCGGGACAAGAGTTGGTAGAATGATTGGCCCCATCGAATTCCAAAGGAATGAAAGAGAGAACCAATAGACATTGAGGATCAGATAGTCCAGCAAGCGCAATGGATGAGAGGCAATGCTGCCTTTCTGGTCACCGGTGCTCATTCTCCCCCGAAGCCCAGTATGGGAGTTTAAAAAGCGAGGGTCAATTCGAAGAAGTTCACCTCGAAATGGCCCAAATCTTATCAGGCGGATACGGAGATCTGAATTGACTTGATAGAGATCGACGGATCTTACGGTGAGGGAGGGGGACAGCTTGTGAGGATGGCCCTGGCCTTTTCCTCCATTTTCGCAGAACCGATAAGAATTTTCAACATAAGGGCCAGAAGAAGCAATCCAGGTATAAGACCACAGCATCTTGCCGCGATAAGGTCAGTGATCATGATCTCGGGAGGAAAAGTCGACGGAGCGCATGTGGGCTCATCGATCCTAGGATACTTCCCAGAAAGGCCGGTGGGCGGGAAATTCAGCTTAGATATTGGAACAGCAGGAAGCGTCGCAATGGTCCTGCAGGCCTTGCTTCCAATCTCCCTAATGGCCGAAAAAGAGGTGACTGGGATAATCAGAGGAGGCACAGAAGTCCCATGGAGCCCCACAGTGGACTATTTCGATGAGGTGTTCCTGAAAGCAGTAAGGAGAATGGGAGCGCAAATACGTCTGAAGCTTCTCAGAAGTGGATACTACCCGAAGGGGGGCGGCTTGGTTGAGTTCAAAGTGGAACCATCCAAGGAATTAGGCGGCCTCGATCTCATCGATTTCCCCAAGCGGACATGGGTGAAAGGCATAAGCAGATCCCACAATCTTCCTCAGTCAGTTTCGGAGAGGCAGTCAAACGCTGCGCGGAAGTATCTTGAATCACGAGGAATCGAGGTCGAGGCAATCCAAACATTATCTGGAAAAGAAGCGCTCGGACCCGGCAGCAGCATAACGCTATGGGCAAGCGGGACTTCAGAGCTATACGTTGGAGGTGATGCATTGGGCGAAAGAGGAAAACCCTCCGAAAAGGTTGGCGAAGAGTCCGCTGGAATGATTTGGCGTTATCTGGAATCGAAGGCGCCGGTTGACGAGCATGTTGCTGACATGCTGCTCCCCTATCTTGTCCTGGCAAAGGGACAGTCAAGGATGAGGATCTCAAATCCTACTCAGCATCTCCTCACTGAGATTCATGTTGCTAATCTATTTGGAAAGACCAATGTTTCGCTGACTGAGGACGAAACTCCGACGCTAATAGTGAGTGCTTAATAACAGAATCCTTTAAATCCATGATGAGATGTCCTTCTTGTCATGTCTGAATACGGCTTTCCCGGTGCCACTGCTTTGGGCCTGATTTACAAGGATGGCGTGATGTTAGTTGCGGATAGACGTGCTTCTTACGGCACATTCGTACTCAGCAAGAACGCTAGGAAGATCTTCAGGGTCTCGGAAAGGATTGGAATTGTCTCAGCAGGGTTCATATCCGATATGCAGACCCTAGTTAGGGAGGCACGCTACAATGCGAATATGTTCAGACTTCATAACAACAGGGAGATGAATGCGAGAGCTTTGGCCAAATTCATGTCGAATGCTCTTTTCTCCAGTCGAACGGCGCCCCTGATGACGCAAACCATAGTTGCAGGATTTGACAAGGGCGAGAAATCGGTAATAGTCCTAGATGCGTTGGGTTCTCTCATAGAGGACAGATACACTGCCGTGGGAAGTGGTTCTGAAGTTGCACTGGGAGTGCTTGAGGCCGATTACAAGGAGAACATGACATATGAAGAGGCAAAGGATTTGATTGTCAGAACTGTGAAGGCCGCTCTTGCCAGAGATTCTGCATCAGGAAATGGCATAGATCTATTGGTGATAGATGAAAAGGGAACAAGGGAGGAGTTCATCTCTATCTGAGCCTGATTGGCCGGCTCAGTCTACTCAGTAGGCTTACCCTACTATCATCATCGTGCATTATGATCGGATAACTAGATGAGGCCGAAATGGCGCCTGCGAATTGCTTTATCTCCCTATTTGAAGGCATGTTCTCTTCCTTCATCCTTCCGACAGTCCGGCCATATCCAATCGACATTGCAGCCTTGACCTCGACGTAGGTCGGGCCATATTTGGAAATCAGGGCCGCGTAGCCATCCGGATTCTTCATATTCATTGCTCTTGCTGTTGTTATTCTGAACACCGTCGGGCATGAGAAGGAGCCGGTCAATTCAAGGGATTGAAGCAGCAATGAGTATCTCGTATTGGCATTCGGTCTGCACACTTTCAGATATGTGCTCTCATCAGGAGCTCCAACAGTGATGTAGAGCTGGGTCGGTTCGACATCCAGGCTGGAAAGCATGCTTGGATGTGTCCCATTCGTCACGAGCAATACCGTGAAGGACTTCTCTTTGTATATCGAGATCAGTTCGCCCAACTTCGGATAAAGTGTCGGTTCTCCGGAAAGTGAAATCGCAACCTGATTTGGATTGACAGCTTCCCTATATTTGCGCCTGTCGACCAAGCCCTTCATGACGAGATCATTATAGCCGCTCAGGATCCTTCGTTGTTCGTGAATCGACTGCTCCACGATGAGCTCAGGCTCGTCGATTTGTCGCATCTTGCTTTCGTCGAAGGAGAGACCTAATTCCTCGGGCATGACCCTCCAGCACCACAGACAGGCTTGATTGCAATAGGTCACCGCAGGCGACATCTGCACGCAGCGATGGGAAGGTATGCCGTAGAACTTCTGTTTGTAGCAAGTGCGATTCCTGACCAAACTCTCATGTGTCCATTTACATTTCTTGACGCCACTGTGCCTGCCTATTATATGGTACTTCTGATTCCTGAGGATCTTCGCAAGCGATTCAGGGATTTCGGACAATCTGCTGTGGCAACGGCTAGATCAAGGATAAAGAAATTCGTTTCGAGGCCTCGAATCTTACGCGCCGTGCATGCTCAATCAGCGCCAATGCGTTCCCACACGGGCGGAATTCTGCCTTTGCCTTCTGGTCCTAGGATGACTGGAGCTATGCCAGCTATTTCGCAGAAATAGGTGAGAGGTCTGACCCTATTGCCTATGATTCCAAGGACATGATTTGAAGGGAACGTGCTGAGAAATTCATCGAAGCCGCAATGAAGCCTCACATGTACATGTGGCCATGTTGGATTTGTCTGGTCGTTTAATTCCTTACGCTGCTCGGGCGGAAGGTCAAGACTCTCACCAAGCGCAATGACCATGTACGGTCGATCATTCCAGATCCCCATCCTGGCAAATGTCATTTCGCCTGGCGCTGCATCGAACTCAACTGATGCGCCTCCAGCTTTGAAGTAGAATTCCAGAGCAGGATGGAATGTGATCTTCCTGAAGTTTTCCTTTGGGTCCATGCTCCTAGAGGCATACCAGCTAGAGTGATTTCCTGAATTGCACCAATCCCATATGTTCTTGTCAGGGTGATAAAGACGGACGTCCATGAAAAGTGTTGGCAGCCCTCCACTGATGTATTTCAAGATCTGCATTGTTATGGCAGCGAACGAATCTGCCTCTGTCGCGCAGACCGTGGGCTCCTTTGGTCCATTCCAGTCATACGGATCGTTCATGATCATCTCAGGGACATCCCCAAGACAAACATACTCTGTCAGTTCCCTCTGCCCCTTTAGACCGCAGAAGTCGAATCCCTTCTCCCTGTTGACTTCCTTCATGGCGAGATATAGGCGGATCTGGTTCTTCAAGGTCTCTGGCGTCAGCATCCTCCCGTCGTATCTTATCCTGTCTCCGAGCAGTCTGCCGAACCAACCAAAGCCCTTCTCTACCTCTTCATCGTCAATTTCTTCCATCCTTTTCACCAGTAGCAACTGGTCTATCTGACGCACCGTTACGCCTAGCGTCTTGAGAACAGGAACAAGATGGTGATAGCCCGTTTCCATGCCCATTGAGTGCCCTCCATACATGCCGTAAACCTCATTTCTCATGGTGGTTAGAGCCTCTGAGGCGCGGATCCAGTCAAAGACCTGCTGCTGGGTGGCTGGATCGTCCATGTCTCCGACTATACGGTGGGTCCTCATTCCGGCTTGACGTAATGCACCGTCCGTCGCAAGGAGCCCCACGTTGCCAGGGAATTTCCCGCTGTTGTTCGAAAGGCTCAGAATTGGCTTGTCTCTGCCCACGCTGTTCACGAATGGCCACACAAGAAATGGAAAGTTCCAGACGAAATAGCACATTACTATCTGCTTGCAGTTAGCCCTCGACAATTCCTCTCCTACCTTCTGCGCCACCCTTGCGGAGGTTATGATCTCGGAACCTGTGATCACATCGGCTGATGTTCCGTCGAGGTTCTTGATTCCTTGTCTTATTATTCCAGCCCATCGTTGCACGACCTTCATGCACTCTGGGTTGTTTTTCGTATATACGTGCTCCCTTTCGTCATTCAGCAACACAATTCCAATTGGTGTAGATTTCATCGTCCTTCCCTCATTCCAGGTGAAGAAAGCACGCAGAAGCAATTTGAATCTTTTCGGGCACAGTAAGATGACGAGGGATGTAGCGCGCTGTCCTGTTTAGCCAGATGCTCTCGAGCCTCTTCAGGATGCAGAAAGTGCTTTAACTTCCCAGAATGTCAGACTGTGCAATAGAATGACGGTCGGGGTTGGCATAGTCGGGGCTGGATTCATGGGCACTACGCATTCAAAGGCATACAGTCAAATTCCTAATGCGAAGGTCGTGGGCGTGGCCGATCTGGAGTTGGAAAGGGCAGCTGGATTGGCCCAGAGCTGGCAATGTCCGTCATACGATTCCATCCAAGGGTTATTGAGGAATCCGAATGTGCAACTCATTGATGTAACGCTCCCGACTCCATTGCATTGTGACGCCGTGGTGCAGGCAGCGGAGGGAGGTAAGCACGTGATCTGTGAGAAGCCAATCGCTCTGACATTGGCTGATGCGGACAGGATGATCAAGGCTGCGAGGCAAAACAAAGTTGAACTCATGGTCGCGCATGTCATCAGGTTCTGGCAAGAATGGGCATTGCTTGCTGAGAAGGTAAAGACAAGGGATTTCGGGCGCGTGATGGCGATTAGCTGCCTGAGGCTCTCTGAAGAGCCAAAATGGGGCTGGAAGGGCTGGTTGCTGGACGGGAAGAAGAGTGGAGGCGCCATCATAGACCTACACATCCATGACACGGATTTCATCTGCCATCTCTTGGGAAGGCCGAAGGCGGTGACTTCGATGGGAGATCCAAACCATATTCTCACGATCTACGACTATGGGAGGAGCCTTGTAGCCTCGGCTGAAGGAGGCTGGTTCCATTTGAAGGGCTATCCATTCGTAATGGCCTATGAGTGCTATCTTGAGAAGGCCACATTCAAATATTCCTCAGATCGCACCCCAACTTTGACGATCTTCCAACCGGAAAATGAACCGTACAGTCCGGAGTTCCTGAGCATTGCCAAGGACTCTGGGGTCTCGACGGGCAACATAGCTGAGCTCGGAGGATATTACGAGGAGCTGAAATATTTCATCGAGTGCATCGATGCCGGTAAGAAACCTGACAGGATAAGACCACAGGATGCCAGACAGTCCTTGGAGATCTGTCTTGCTGAATTCAAAAGCCTGAGAACAGGGCGAAAGGTGGGGCTCTAGAAGGATTCCGCGCACGACGCTCCAGGGCAAATTCTGCCGGATCCATGCGCCAACAGAAGAATGAGAGCAAGTGGCAGCCAAGTAACATTTATATAGGTAACCATTGAGGTATGTAACAACAAATGTCGCATGTAACAACGAATGGTAGCTGCTGCGAAGGCGATTCGGTTCCCCAGCATGAAGAGTGTGGCAAGCCTCATCACGAGGCAGGTCATCGCTGTGTATATGTTCGCGTAAAACATTACCCAGAAAGGGGATGGATTCAGTTTCTCATTCTCAGGATACTGTATGAGAAACCCATGCATGGCTACCAGCTACTGGAGGAAATCGAAAGCCGAAGCCAAGGATACCACAGGTTGATGCCTGGGGCGATCTACACAATTCTAAGAAGGATGGAAGCGAACGAATTGCTTAGGTCGGAATGGGAGAAGGTCGAGTCAGGACCAGACAGGAGAGTCTACAGGCTGACCGACAAGGGCGTTATGATGCTCAAGAGCGGATTGGAGGCAATAATCAGGAGGCAGAAACTCACCGAGGATTTGGTCAAATTTTACGACGAAAAATTCAGGGGGAAATAGGATGAAGATCGTGATGTGTGATTCATGCTGTTGTTCTTACGACACGGGTCTAAGTTGTGAATGTGACGAACTGGACTTGGACAACCTCGAGATCCTCCCTCCAGAACTCACCCGGGATTCGTTCGACGATGAATTCGCTGATTCGCTATTCATTCCAACTCCAGAAGAAGCATGAGCATGGGACGGCACCAGAGAGCGGAAACCTTGTTTGCGCTTTCTCCCAAGACCCGCTCTTGAATCCAAGCCTGTTTGGCCATGATGGCGTATGATCTAGGCGGCATGCCTGCTCTTCTTCCAGTCACACTAATAGCTGGATCCTTCTGACCGACCAGGATCAGATGGGCTGAACATGTCACTTCGCCTGTCGGGGAATTCTCACGGCTCAAGTTTCTGCATCAGGACTATGTTCTCTCTTTCATTTTCTTTCAACGGGGCCCATGACAGGTGTTTGAAAAACCCTACGAATCTGAAAAGCCCGCTCAGATCAACCAGAGACTTCATCTCCTGAGGGCAGAAATCCTTTGAGGCCAAGTGTGACGTGAGTGTCCTCTTAATCCCGCGATCGTTCACCTCCAAAATCAACCTCTCCTCTGATATCTGCTCAATCGGATTCAGAGGAATTGCCTCGAAGGTTGTCTTTACCTCTACATCTCCTCTCCTCATGGTCCACTCTTCCTTTCCATGGGATGATGGATCCAATGCGACATTTTCCAATAGGTAGACGCCCTTCTGATTCAACGAATTCGCAACACATCGCAGATGCTTGAGGAACTCCTCATTGGAATTGACAAAGAGCGAACCGGATAGGACAAAGGCAAAATCACATTTTCTGCTAAGCGAGAAGTCCCTCATGTCAGCCTGAAGAGTTTCTATCGCCAATCCCTCTTCTGATGCTTTCTGATGCAAATACTGGAGCATCATTGGACTATTATCTAGGCCTACTCCTTCGTATCCTCTCCTTGCGATCTCCCTCAGCTGTATGCTTGGGCCACAGCCTATGTCAAGGAATCTCTTTGCCCGTTTTCCTGTCAATTTGAGTGCGACATCCTCAAAGAAATTTACCTGACGCCTGACATCCTGATATCCAAAGGCGATTTCGTAGTATTGCGGATTATCATACACGCTCATTTGTGATGATGCTTCGAATCAGGAGGCTATAAACGCTGTTAGGCCTCGGATATCTTATATTAGGCTAGTCGGTAGCCTGCCCTATTTCTCGGCAGGGAACATCTCTGACTGAAGCTCTTCGATCTTTCCGCTCAATTCCTTGGCCCTAGTCGAGTCGAATAGAGTTCCTCTGAGTATGCGGAGGGCAAAGACGGAGGCAATCCAACTGTTCATCCAGCCGGACTCTACACACCATGCTCCCCATCCAAGATCCGAGGAGCTACCCCAATACTCCCATTTGTCGTAATCGAAGCTTCTCATCCAGCAGCCGTTCAGATACCGATGTCTCTCAGAACTCACCTGTATCCTTGAAAGAAAGCCCGCCAATCTGTCCTCTGCCCTTCTGATGTTCGGATCATGGGAAGCGGACGCCAGCTCATGTAGTCCGAGGAATGTGAAATTCGCAGTGTACAGTAGATCTGAGGCCGGGTCCCCATTCTCCTGTATGACCGGGGCTTCCGTCGTTGCATAGGCCTCATTTGAGTTTGGCGGCGGATAGTGTCCATCCTTTGGATCTCCCACTTTCTCAGCAATCGCACCGCAAGGTTGTTGCTGTTCTAGCACGTAATCTGATATGGTTCCTATCCATTTTCGATACTCTGCTTTCTGTTCTGTCCGGATCAGAAACGCTAGAGGAAGGAGCATCCTTCCCATCTCCTGTGAAATACCATTCGACCATCTCCATTTGGGACAGACCTCCATCGTCATTCTGATGGCATTCACCGTTCGTCTCAGGAAGAGGTCCTTGCCCGTTAGCAAGAAGGCCCATAGGAAACAAGCCCAAAGGAACGCCTGATAGTGAGGCGTGTATGAAATCGTGTCTTTGTTGTAGTAGTAAGCCCATCCATTCTTGATCAGGTCCGGCATATCAATTCTGTCCTGTCTGAATCCCAAGGCGCCCGTTGTTCTCAGATTTGCGAGTAAGGCCATTGCTACATGTCTGTCCCATTTGTCATCCTTCAGGATCTGGATGGCTGAGAGTGTCGGGAGGATGACCCTTGCGTTGTCGTCTCCGTAAAACACGCCGAGTCCCTTGGCCCAATCAACAAGGCCATAGGCTGGGCTCGTCGGATCAGAATACTGAAAAGACCAAGTGTAGTCCAGAAGGCCTTCAGCGATTCTCTTGCTCCTTGGATTCCGTGTCGCCTGCCAATCGAGGGCAAAAATAAGTGCGGCTTCGGCCAAGCAGTCCATGCGGATATAAGGCCTAGCCAGTTGATCTCCTTCGAAGTCTATGCCTGATTGATAGCCCTCTATGACTCCTCGGTCCTTGTCCAATGCGAATAGGGCGTTTTTGGAGAACCACTCAACAGATTTTCCAAAGGCTTTGTTCTCCGCATCCGGTGGAAGTCCCTCATCCTTGCTAAACGCAGTGTTCACCGTGGGATTCCATGAAATGGATATCTCATCCCCATTAGTGAGCCATCTGAGCAGTGTCTGCAATACCAACTTCCAAGAGTTGATTGGAGCATAACGTCCTTTCCTGAATTGGCTGAGCTTGCTTGTAGCCACGATTGCGAAATCCGAATAGCTTAGTAGAATTGGATGAATCTGGTTCGGCAGTCCGTATACTGCCTTATCATATCCAGCGACTCGCGCAAGAACAAGGTGATGGTCTCTGGCTTCGGTCGGCAGAAACCAGCAGCCATGCATCGTGAGGATGGTCATTGGAGGAAGTCTTGGGCCAAACAAGTCAGATGTCACTACGAGGCGTTCCCACTCCGCTGTCCTAGGTTCAGCGAATTCCATGTTGGGAATCGAAAGCGGGTATTCCAGGTACAACTTCAGATCCTTTTGTCTTGCAGTTTCGAGCATGCTCTCATTTATGGTGAGCTTTGGGATCGGGTAGGTGTCGGCCAATGCCAGTACTACGTTCTCACTCCTTGCCAGGCTAATCGCTGTCTCTATCCGGTCGAAACGCAGAACTGACACTCCACAATTTATCGCGGCTTCGTAGAGATCGTTGTCTTCGGAGCAACAGAAGATAAGCTGCTTCATTGGAGGATTCGCTCTTGGTCTTCTAATTAAGCTTTCAAGTTGATTTACTCGTTTCAGGGGAGATAGAACCAATGTCAGAGAGCCTTTAGAAATCCCTCGATGTTGTTCCTGATCGATTGAACCAAAGGATTTCCCAATCTCTCCGGGGCCTCCAACTTCTCCAGCTGTTCCACCCTGAAATAGATTGGCGGGTGGGGATCCCATCCAATCCATTCCATGATTCTGAACGAGGGGCTTCGCTCCAGCTGTAGCCTATGAAAACCTATCTTCCTTAGAGCCTGAGCAAGAATCCTCGGTTGCCCTAAAACCTTCGCCGCTTCAAGATCCGATTTCCCCTCGAAGAACTTGGCGATGAAATAGACAAGACCCAGAGAAATGAAGAGGTAGAAGAATCCCAGATACATAACAAGGGGCCAGATCAGATATGCCCTTATCAGATACTCAAGTGATGTGAGAGCGAAGAAGACAAGTGTGTCCCTGCCCTTGAGATGACTGAATTCATGGCCCACTACCGTGTATATCTCATCTTCTTCGAGTTGTACGAGCAATCCCGTCGTAATCAGCATCACTCCTTGGCTTGGGCCCGGTCCCGAGGCTGCAGCATTGGGGATTGTCAAATTCTCAACGACTATTCTAGGAAGGGGGAGACCAAATTTCTCTGCTACCTTTCGGACAATGCCATACACGTCAATAGTCTTGGTGGACATATTCTCTGTCGAGCATTCAAGGCCGTGTTTTGAGAGTATTTCGCCTATTTCAGAGCAGTCCACTGGCTTTCCAAGTGCCAATGTCTTGTCATAGATCTCAGATTTGATTTGGATCAAGGAGACTCCTCTGAGTTTTCTCCTAAAGTCCTCCTGACCATCGAATGGCAACTGATATGCGAACACGTGAACTCTTGGATTCTGTGGTGTGATCTGCCAATCTGCCATCCTGGCTACTATTCTGCCGGAGGCTAGGACCAACAGGAATTGGACCAGTACAAGGACTATCGGTGCATATTGTCCCAATACTAGGAAAAGGTATACGTTAATCGCTGCAAAGAGGATGAACAGGGGAAGCATACTATCTGAGAACATGTTCCGAATGATGTTCCTCCGGGAAGCTGGTGGCTTCTCGGGCAGGATCTTCTCGCCTTCTGCCCAGGCGAAATATATCGTGGCAGTCCTTGCCTTTTCCTCAAATAGATTGACCACTATCGTCAGGTCTTCCTCAAGACGTTCGATCTCCTCTCTTGGCGTGTCTGGGTCAACATGAACCAATTGAACAAGGATCGGCCTTCCGGTGGTGATCTCCACATCAGCAAAGCCTACTCCACGGGAACCGATTGCCCTGAACGAAAGGGTGGGCTTCTTATCAACCAGTTTAAGTTCAACATTCCCAAAGCGATCCTGATCGGCAAGAAGGTATTGGTCCATGATGAACCTCAGCAAATAGCCGAAATAGCCCTCGGCAAGTTCCGTTTCGATCGTGAATGAGGAGTCGATCCTTTCGACCATTTCGCTGACCTTTGGGAACGAACTTGATGACCACTCCATATAAAGGTGAATACCAACGACATCCTACAATCGGAGCATTTAGTCTGAGCTTCGCACGAGCACCCAAGAACCATGACGCTTGATGGCAATCATGCTTTTATCATGGACAGAATAGCCGTGTTCGCTCAGGAGCGATGGAGAAATGCGCGAGAATTTGGCCCTAGATATAATAAGGAAAAAAAGCGAGGAATTCTTGAAGCATTCACATCATAGTCGATCACACGTGGAAAGGGTATACAATCTGGCTTTGAAGATAGGGCAAGAAGAGGGCGCCGATCTTGAAGTCGTGAAGGCAGCCGTCCTGCTCCATGATATCGCCAGAGCGATGGAAGACGAGGGAGAAATAGATGACCACGCAACAGAAGGAGCAAAGATGGCAATGAAGATCCTAGAGGAGGCTGGTTTCCCAAAGGAGAAGATCGGAGAAGTAGTTCACTGCATAGAAGTACACAGATTCAGGAAAGGCGCCGAAGCTAAGAGTCTGGAAGCAAAAATACTGCAGGACGCGGACAGGCTTGACATCTTGGGTGCGATTGGACTTGCAAGGGTCTTTGCGCGTGGTGGTTGGGCAAATCTCCCCATTCACGATCCATCAATCCTGCCAAAGGCAAGATACGATGGCAGATCCCTCACTTCGATTAATCACATATACGAGAAGATATTGAAGGCCAAGGAGACGATGAACACAAAGACCGCAAAACGATTGGCAGAAGGTAGGCACGAATTCGTGGAGCAGTTCATGGAGAGATTCCTCAAGGAATGGGGCGGCCAACTGTAGCTTTCCGTCTGCTATCCTAGACAGCACATTCCTGTTCATGTGGAGAAAAGCCCCGGTACGAGTTTCCTCACTACCTCGATCGACTGAAGAGCTCCAGACATAGACAGCTCGAACACAGCTGGTCCGTCGAACCCGAACCGGGTAAGCGCTCCGAAGAAATCCTGGATATTCATGTCGCCGCTTCCTAACGGGAGATGATCCCTAAGGAGCATTGATCCATCTTCATTCTTCCGCCTGAATCCATCATGGAGGTGAAGCCCGATTAACCTCTGTCTGAACAACTCGAGTGCTTCCATCAGCGAGAGGGTCTCGCTAAAGCCTCCGAGAATGTGCCCTGTATCAAGAACAACTGAACAACCCGTTTCCTCGGCCATGCTCACAGTCAGATCAAGTGGGAATTCGACGCTCTCAAGAGCCAACCTTTTTGGATCAATTCCGGTCTGTTTCAGGAGTTCTGCGGTGCTTCTTGATGCGTTTGAACCCATCGAGAGGTTTATCAGGTCAACGGAGCGTCTGGGGTAGGGCAATCTGCTGAATTCCGATGCAAGTGCACCTGTTGCGTGAAAGACGTAATATTCTGGTTGGAATCCCTCCGCCAATTCAATGGCCTCTATGCATGTTTCCACGGATGCTTTTCTTATTCTCTCATTGAATGAAGCCGGCTCAACAGCCCATAGGGGAAGATGAGCCGAGAGGGTCAACTCTTCGGATTTCCTGATCTCAGATATCTCCGCTATTCTGTCATTGTTCAGGGATCCGGGTAGCGCATGAAGCACGTCGAGAGTGATCTCTACATGGACGAATCCCGCGGAGGCTGCGTTCTTGACTATTTCGGGATAACAGAATCTTGAGAAGTCGATCTGATCCCCTTGGAGAATTCTGCTCAAGACATCAGCGAAGTCAAGAGGGGTTATTCCGAATCGCACGGATGTGCTGTCCGTCTGAGGTATATAACCGACTCGCCTTGCCCTCGGGAATCTTTACCCCTCTCTCCTCCTTAACACTTGATCAGTCCTTTCTATGAGGGGCTCTAGATGAGGCAAGTCTGAAATGCAGTCTCTTATGATTCCCTCAAGGTCCCTTCTGTTCTGGTCCTCATCTCTATTCTCATGCAATATTCTAATCATCCAGTCCACCAAATCCTCGAGGATCCTTCTATACAGATAGAATCCGAGGAAATCGGTTTTGAGGCAAACACGACCGAATTCATCCTCATAATTGTCTAAGAACAGATCGAAGCGATCCCCAGTGAATGCAAAAATATCATGCTCAGGGGGTGCCAAGATTGCACCCTCCCAATCCAGAACATAGACCTCCCCCCTCGCATCTATCAGGATATTACTGCCTATGGGATCGGTGTGACAAAGGACCGTTTGCTTCTTGATTCCCCTGACTGAAAGTTGAAGGGTCTCCAGTCTCCCAAGACGCCCGAGGAGTTCCTCCTTCAATGGCAATATGAGATCCCTCAATGCCAGCTTGCCCTCTCCATCTCCCTGAGTAGTACGCTCAAGTGTCTCAAGGCCCGTCAGCATTTCGCCCTTGAATGGAATCCCGAGATCATCGATCGGTGGGTTCTCAGTACCAATGTAGGGGGCGCAATTGTGAATCCTTGCGATCTGTCTCGCCACGGTTGCTAGGACCTCGTCAGAAGGTCTCTCATCATTAATGGTCCTTCCCTCAATGAAGTTGTAGACAACGACTGGCATGCCACCGAAGTCTGACTTAAGTGAGCCCGCTTGTGTTCTTACTGGGCAAGGAAGGCTTCTGAAGTAATTACCATGAAAAAGGTTCCACATCAACGGTAAGCAAAAGTCCAGAGCTTTCGCGCTCTTCAGTCCCATGCGAGTGGAAGGAAGGACTTTTACTAGATATCTCAAACCGATATCGCTATCGATTAGATAGCAGTATCCGACTTCTCCTTTGGGAAGAAACTCGATGCGCCCCACCCAGAGTCCGTATTCGGTGCCGATTCTAGCAGCTAGCGATTCCCTGTCTATTCCAAGATCGTCCTTCATGCTATGGTCACATACCTATGTTCTGTTCCGGCGAATTTCTAACAACCCTGAACTTGGACATATCAGTACTGTCCTAGAGCACCCTCACGCCTAGTAGAATCATAGGCCTTCTTGAAGACCCAGAGAGAAACGGGTAGTAGGATCAATATGAATAATCCAAGCTTTGTGATGTCCTCCAGTATCGCCAATGAGGAAAAGCCTTCTCCGCTCATCAGGCATCTCCTGATTCCGTCAAGTGAATAGGTCAATGGAAACACAGCGCCCACCCACTGGAGATAGCCAGGAAGCAGTCCCAATGGGTACAGGACTCCTGAGAACAGCTGTGTCAGCCAAGAGAATGCCCAGACTATCGGGTCTCCCTGTTTCAGCTTCAGGATGGCACCCGCGCCCAAGATACCGACTACCATGTGACTGACTATGAGAAGTATCGTGAGGACAGCTGCAGCCAAAAAAGAGCTGAAGTTCAGATTGAAGCTGGCACCCATGAGGAGTCCCATGCTCATTGAGGCCAGAAGGAAATAGGATGCCACTATGAATCTGAAGACTGATTCTCCCAGTAGGAAGACCCTGAAGCTCGTTCTGGAGGACAGTATTGTCTCCATGGTGCCATCCCACTGTTCCTCCCTTATAGCCTCCGACAGCCCAGAAACAGAAGAGAAGACGTAATTCTGGAAGGCTATGCCTATGACCGTGAAGGTCAAGAAATCTGCTGCATACCCGGCATTGACTAGTGCCTGCGGAGACACTATCTTCGAGACGAAATAGTAGGTAGCAACGAAGAGCAGTGAGCCTAAGATGTCCAGTATTATCCACAGCTTGTAAGTCCACCAGATTTTGAAATCCCTCGATATGAACGCGATTACCTTTGTCACAGGATCCACTTGGGCCTCAGGGACCGGCTCTGCCAAGAACTTGATTATCTCTTCCACCTTCATTCAAGGTCACCTAGTATGATGAGGTCGTCCCCTGCCTCCTGATGGTCCTATAGCCCCATTGCAACACCGCTAGTCCCAGTGGCACTAGAATCACGGTAGACCCGAACAGAATCGAGAGATCCGAGAACACATTCTGGTCAGCCAGTGAGACACCGAACATCAGCGAGCGTCTCATTGCATCAAGTGCGTATGCATATGGTAGCATCATCGACAGGCCTTGGAGAATCGGAAATGCCTTGAGCATCTCCAGCGGATACAGAACCCCTGCAAGAAATTCGTTCATCGCCGCGACTATGAAGGTCACAGGATCTCCTCTCTTGTGAACCATTACTATGCCGGCTGCGATGAGACCAAGTGCTTGGTTTGCTATCAACATCAGGGCGAATGAAAGGAGTGCCGTAGCAACAGACTGCGCTGTCAGGATGAATCTCACTCCCAACCCGACAATCCCCACCGCGAAGACCCCTATCAGATAAATCGAACTCACTAGGTATCCACGGGCTGTCAGCCCTATGAAGAACACGAACATATTGACTGGAGTGACTGCAACAGTTTCAAGGGTCCCGCCTCGTATCTCGTGTTGAATTGAGTGACTCAGTCTGGTCAGACATGACCACAGATAGTGCGAAGTGGCAACCCCGATCAATGAAAAAGCAAGATAACTTGTTCCCCAACCGGTCTGCACCAGTCTCTGTGGATCGACCTGCAGCCCCACGAAGTAATACATCACCACTGAGGCCACTGTGCTGAGCAGGTCCATGATCAACCAAGATTTGTACGCTAGCAGAATCTTCAGATTGGCCCATATGATGCCAAGGAGCTGTCTGACCGGAGATGCCAGACGAGGCTCATCGTTCTTGAACAACTGGATGAGCTTATCCGCCTTCAACTCTTTCTTCACCTGTCAAACGGATGAAGACCTCCTCCAAGTCTGGGAGTGCTTTTTGTATCCCGATCATCTTGGTTCGTCTCGACCTAAGATACTGTGGGATCCTCACCAGGGCCTCATCCTCATTCTCTACTTCGAGTTGTATGATGACGTGATCCTCCTCCGGTTGAACCTTCACGACCTTCTTCACTCCTGGCACGCTTTGTAGTTCCGACACCGCAGTCTCTCCTGATCCAAGAAGTCTCAGCTCAACTCCCCTGAAGCTCTTGGTTATCTCGCTCAACTTCAACGGAGTGTCCACTGCGACTATCTTCCCCTTGTTCATCACTGCTATCCTATCGCAGAGTCGTTCGGCTTCCATTATGTTGTGAGTGGTAAAGAATATCGTCTTATGTAGCTCCTTGCATAGGGACCGAAGGAGATTGCGGGTCTCTATTGCACCTGATGCGTCGAGGCCAACAGTCGGCTCGTCCATGAGCAATATCGTTGCATTAGCGAGCAGTGTTCTGGCCAGCATGACTCTAACTTTCATCCCTGTTGAGAAATCCTTGACGAGCCTGTCCGCGTCCTTTGTCAACTCGAAGAAATCCAGGAGAGCGTCTATTCTCCTGCCTGCCATATCTGAGGGAATGTTCTGTAAGAATGCGTAGAATTTCAGGTTATCTCTTGCAGAGAGCCTCCAATAGAGTGCTCTGCCACCTGTTTCCCCGTGAAGCCAGCCTATGTTCTCCTTGACTTTGTCTGGCTCGTTGACAACATCATAGCCTGCGATCTTGGCGGTTCCCTCATCCGGAATTATCAACGTACAAAGCATTTTGATTAACGTGGTCTTTCCTGCTCCATTTGGGCCAAGTAGCCCGAAGAAAGCCCCTTCCTCAACATCCAGATTGACGTGATTAACGGCGATAATCCTATCTACTTTACCGCCCTCCTTCTCGAAGTATTTCGTCAGATCTATCGTTTGGACGGAGTACATAGGGCATTCCTTTCAACTGCTGCGTCTCACTGCCAGCTTCTCGGCTATTTTAGCCTTTAATGGTTTCAGAAATGGACCGCCCCTTGATCTAGGACGAGAGTTGGGTCTCCAAGAACAAGCCTTGAGAAGCTTATGGGCGAAGGGATGACTATTTTCTGGATTAGACATCGCATTCTAGGGCATTTCCACTCAAGCGGAAGGCATCAAGGCAAAGGTGTCCCTTCTTGGTTTGATTCTCTTTTGGCGCCCAAGGCCGTCAGTTTTTCGATCAAGAAGAGAGATCCAATGAGGTGTACGAAAGCTCATACTTGCCTTGGAGGCCTTTCACGAATCTGTTCTCATACCTTTTGAAATAACCACCGAAAGCAGATGCAAGTCTCTTGGCCTCCTCCGGCTCTTCATCAACAAGATTTTTTGTCTCCTTGGGATCTTCGATCAGATCATATAGCTCGTCAGGTTGTCCCTCCGGCCTTTGAATGTAGCTCCATCTGGAATCCCTTGTGCATCTATCGATTGCCTCGTAGTATCCGGATATCGCGTACTTCCGATGCTCGTCTGATTTTCCCATCAATACGGGCAAGAAGCTCCTGCCGTGCATCGAGTGTGTGTTATTGCCCAGACCCAAGAATTCGAGAAGGGTCGGAAGCAGGTCGGGGCACTGGACAATCCCGTTAGTATTTCTTGCTCCAACCCCCTCTGGCATTTTTATCATCAGGGGGACTTTCAACAGCTCGTTGTACAGTCTGTCCCCTCCCTTCAGGAATTTGCCGTGATCTGCCAAGGGATGGCCATGATCTGCTAGAACAACTATGAGAGAATCTCTCATGAGGTCCAATGCTTCAAGCTCAGCCAGAAACTCGCCGAACCAATGATCTACAAAATTCGCCTCTCCTGCATATAGCCCCCTTATGTGGTCTATCTGATCCTCACTTGCCCAGGTCCTTGCCTCGCCCCCCATGGGGAGGATCAGCTTTGGACCCTTGTATTTCGCCCGAGTATATTTGTCATAGTCACTTGGTGGAAGCCATGGTTCATGGGGGTCAAAGCTGTCAATCCACAGGAACAGCTTCTCATGTGCTCTGTTCAGCCTGAGCCATTTTGATGCTTCCTTGAACACCTTCGCAGCGAACCAATCTTCCTCGCTTTCGAAATCGTCGATATTTGCTAGGAACCTCTGCACGTACCTTCTGAAATTCTCGTCATATCCTTGGTTCACATAGTCTTCAATATTCCTCTTGACAGGAGGCCCAGAATTGTAGGCGTCATACTCTTGCCCCCTTATCCATACAAAGGAGTCAAAGCCCTTGTGGAAGTTCATTCCTGGCTTAAACAGATGATATGTGTCCGTGATTAATCCCGTCACGTATCCCTCACGTTTCAATATCTCAGCAACGGTGATCTCTGTCGGGTGCATTGGTGTCCAAGGCTTATAGGGCAAGGTGAACTGGCCTGTCATGAGTTCCGTTCGAACTGGAATTGTGGGAAGTCCTGCTGGGTACGCGTTGTGGAAGACTATGCTCTGCTCGGCTAGCTTGTCCAGATTCGGAGTCCTGCATGGCGCAACGGCTTCGAAAATTGGCTTTCCGTTACTGTAATGACCGATGTGATCTTGCCTGAAGCTATCCAGCATTACAACGAAAACGTCATGTGCCTCTCCTAGTTGCTTGACCATTTGGCGACGGGAGTCGAGGCTTCGACCAGGATTTAATCCCTTTGCTCATGATGTGGCGCCCAGTCGCAGTCAGATGGAATAGAGCCTAGAGTCAGGATACTTGCTACAGGTATTTCTTGCAGGCGTAGCAATACCAACGCTGATATTGTGATACGTAGACTAGAGGTCTACCACAGGTAGGGCAGCCGTAAGCGGGTTGTGGTTGGGCATACTGCGGAACGGGAGATATTGGTGCCCTCGGTCTACTGAAGATTCCTCCGATCAGGCCTCCGATGGTTGCAAACGTCACAGCTCCGGCACCCAAAATGATGATCACCACCATCCAGCCTGTTCCTCCCAGGACGGCGTCAGCTCCTTCCAGAAGTTGGGTCCAACGACCTAGCACGCCGATTCCCACTGCACTGAGGATGAGGCCAGCCCCAACTGCCCACAAGGTTGAGCTTAGGAAGGCAGCAATGATGCCCTTCAGGACACCTCCCTTTGTGACATAGCCGGATATAGTGCCGGCGATTATGGGTCCCAGAATTGGAATCCAGCCTACGAAGATCATGGTCACGAGACCAACGCCAATTCCCCCGAGAATACTCAAACACGACTCACCCAGCCGTTTGGCCAACGGCTTTGAAATATCCTAATAGGTCTTTCGTTGAAGCATTGACGCTCTGTGGCATTAGAACAGATCCGTGAAGGCGACGATGCTGGAAATGGACAGACTGGAACAATGTCGCTGAAGCGAGTTGCTTACAGTTCCAGTCTCATCAGGGGAAACTCAGAATCGTTTCTGAATATTCTGAATCCATTCTTAAGGTAGAACTCGATCGGTCCAGACGGATTCCCTAGCCTGCCCCTGCGTGCGAAGGTCTCAACTGCCTTGACCCTTCTTTCCCTCAGCTCGGTTGTTATACTATCAAGTATCTTGGTTCCGATTCCAATCCTCCTCAATCCCTGTTCCGCCACAAATAGACAGGAGATCAATGTCGCGTCATCGCTCGGAGGCCCTGACTTGTACTCTAGGGAGCCCGGCAGAAACCTAGCTGGTGCATATTCGGCGTAGCCAATCGGTTTTCCATCGACATATACTAACCTACCACAATTGCCGAACTCCCTATTCGTCCTTTTGAGCCAAGTCAACTTCTTTTGGAGCATTTCCTCTTTCCTCTCCTTCGCGGGATCCAGGCATTCTTCAGGAAATTCCCAGTAAATGCAGTACTTGCAGCTAAATGGGTGCCCTTCCCATTCTGGCGTGTCTTTGATATTATCGCCAGTCAGGTTCACTATGTCTATTTTCAAATTCCCAGATTCATTCCGACGACCTAGGTATCTGTATAATAGATTTTCGTCCGAAGAGAGAAGTTATATCCGAAAAGCCAGTGGCCATTGTCGAGGCTCTCTCATGGGGAGGTGCTTGGTCTGTGGTGAGAACTCCACCGAGATATCAGGTAATCTGGGAGCTTGCCTCAGTTGCATCAGGAACAGGCCTGAACAAGCCATCCGAACCACGAAACAGGTTCATGCCAGAAGCCGTTCTGTCTTCGGACTGCCCGTGGAGCCTCCCCGGAACTCACATGGACTGTCATGCGGGGTCTGTGCGAACGACTGCAGAATCGGTCCTGACAGTAGCGGATTCTGTGGCATAGTCCGTAACGTCAACGGCGAGCTGGTCCGCTTCGGCGGTACGCCAGAAAAGGGAATTCTGGAATGGTATTATGACGATCTCCCGACGAACTGCGTCAGCTGGTGGTTCTGTCCAGGTTGCACTGGAATCGGCTATCCCAAGTATGCATACAAACCTCACGCTGAATCTGGATTCTCCAATCTCGCGATTTTCTACGGGGCTTGCAGTTTCGACTGCTTGTTCTGCCAGAATTGGCGCTATCGCGACCTGTCCTCTAAGCATAGGCCCATCATGAGCGCGGGCGAATTGGTTGAAAGGGCAGACAAGCATGTCTCCTGTATATGCTATTTCGGCGGAGATCCTTCCCCGCAGATGCCGCATTCACTCGAGGTGAGTCGCCTGGCCATTTCGAAGGCGGGAGCTGGGAAACGAATATTGCGATTGTGCTGGGAAACGAATGGATTCATGAATCCAGCCCTAGCTGAGAAAGCCGCCCAATATGCACTTGAAACCGGGGGCAATATCAAGTTCGACCTGAAGACTTGGAATGAGGATCTGAACATTGCCTTGTGTGGAGTATCAAATAAGCCCTCCTTGGAGAACTTCAAGAGGATGGGTGAGAAATTCTTCGAAAAGAGAGGGGAACTGCCAGTTCTAACTGCCAGCACGCTGCTTGTTCCTGGCTATGTGGATGAGGTGGAAGTCGAGGGCATCGCGCGATTCATAGGTGAGGTGAACCCGGATATTCCCTACACATTACTGGCGTTCTACCCATGCTATATCATGAACGACTTGCCAACAACTACGAGAAAGCACGCCGAGGAATGCCTCAGGGTTGCACGGAAATACCTCAGGAATATCAGGATCGGGAATCTACACCTACTCCAATGAACGGGCAAGTCTTGCTCATGTTGAAGGATTCATGAGTAGAAAGTGGAAAGTCATGTGCCAGCAACGTGAATGGAATTCCCCCGTTCATATCAAAGACCCTAGCTGCGCGATTCCTTCATTGTGAATGAGATCAACCGAACCTACTAATTACCATGTCCATTGCCTCATTCAGGTTTTTTACTACTGCAACAGCTTCCTTGCAGTCCTCTGCCCTCAGTCTTCCTGTTCTATCCAACAGGATGGCATCGATTCCAATACTTCTAGGAAGCAGGATGTCAAGAGCAACATCGTCGCCAATCATAAGCGCCTCACCTGGCTTGAGCCCCAACCTCTCCAATGTCTTTGAGTAGATAGCCGGATTCGACTTCTCACAACGGAAAGTGTAGCCGTCAACGATCAAGTCGAAGTTCTTCAGGAGGGGCTTCAGGATTCTCATGTACTTGAACCTAGCAATCGTTGTTATGATGGCGCTCTTGAGTCCTGCCTGCTTCGCTCTTGATGTGGCTGTCTTGGCGTCAGAATAGAGGACCCACTTGCTGCCCTCATACCTCCCCGCAAGTTCCTTCAAAGTCTTCCCATCGGGTCTTATCCTTGCTCTCTTGAAGACCTGCGTCAGATATGACTCCCAATCCCCATATCCGCTCTTTGGATAGTCAAGGAATGATACATATTGCCATGCTGCCTTCCATGATTGTGGATAGACCTGATATCCCCGCTTGACCAAGAACTCCGAGGTGGCTTCATCAGTGAAGGGTATCTTCACATAACAGAGGGTTCCATAGAGATCAAACAGAGCTGCCTTGAGCTGCATGATCTGGAGTATTTCATCAGGAATTTAAGGCTAAAGATGCGGAAGAAGTCCAGTGCCGATGCAAGAGCTACGCAGCGCACTGTAGGTCACGCGATCTGTTCGATCAAACGTTCAGCTTCCGTCGAGTACATAGAATGTAGATGTAACCACTATCGACGACTTCCTTTAACTTCTCAAGTCCGACGTCACGTAGAAGTTTCGAGAGCGTCCATGTATCTATGTGAACATGGTAATGCCAACCCTTCCATCGATCCCTGACTTCCCCTGTGAGCTGATACAGGAATTCGCCCCATAGAAGGGGCTTGCCCTTTTCAAATCTCCAGTGGAAATAAAGCTTGAGGTCCCCAAAAAGTTCCTTGAGGGAATTCCAGAGGCTTGGAAGCATCCAAGTCTCCGCGCTCATGTAAATGATCCCCTTCTCTTCAAGCAGACCCCTCAGGTTCGATAGAAGGCCCTCCCTTCTCTCTGGAGGCACATATTCAAAGGCCTGAGAAAACCATATTCCATCGAAGGCGTTTGTCCTGAAGGGTAGACAGAACATTGAGCCCTTGATAAAACTGACATTACTCACCTGGGAGCATTTCATTTTTGCCATCTTTAGCATGTTTGGGGACATGTCGAACGCCAATACATGTTTCTGCCCTTGTGAAAGCCTTAAGGTGTGTCTTCCATCTCCGCAAGCTAGATCCAGAATAATAGCGTCTCCTCCGACAATCCTCACGAAGCGTTCGAAGAATTCCAATTCGACTTGATTCTCGAACTCTCCGACTATATCTTCCTCATAGACTGTGCTTGCCTCATAGGGAGAGAGGATGTTTTCTATGATCTCCGATAGGAATCCCTTCCTCTTCTCCGATGTCATCCATTGTTCACTTGTGCCGGTCCATCGGACCTCTTTCCTCTATAACTTCCTTTTGTCCGCCTAATCTCAAGGGAGTCCAGTAGAAGCTTACGGTCATCAGTTCGATGATGTGGAAAGGCATCTCAAGTGAGTTTCTCGCTTCAGGTGGACTAGCTCATTTCCTTCCATTGCCTATAAGTGTGATAGTCCACGTACTGCCTATGGGGATTCTCGACCTGGGATCTGGCGGCCAGGCACCTGTGTCTTTTCTCCTCTATGGCCTCCGTTACTGTGAATATGTAGGCGTCACTTCCGGCTCCAGAGCCATAACTCGTCATCAGTATCCTATTTCCTGGCTTAGCCTCATCCAAGACAGCAGCAAGGGCCGCTGGACTTGAGCCAGAATAGAGATTGCCTATCCACTGCACCAAAAGACCTGCTTTGGCCTGATTTGGCTCGAAACCTGCCTCCAAGGCTGCCTGGAGCGGAAACCTGGCGTTTGGGGAGTGACAGACAACATAATCGAAATCTTTGGGCTTGAGGGTTGCCTCTTCCATGATAAGCTTCATTGCCGTCACTACATGCTTGAAATACGCAGGCTTTCCAGTGAATCTTCCGCCATGGCGGGGGTATTTCGCTCCGTCGCGCCTGTAGAAGTCGGGTGTATCAGAAGTATACGGGAGGTAGTGATCCAGTGTTGCAATGACATCCCTTTCCCCGAAAATGAAGGCTGCGCCTCCAGCCCCAACAGTGAAGTCCAGTGGGTCATCCCTGGCTGCTTGCGAGTTATCTGCGCCTATGACCATGACGTTCTCCCCCCTGAACGAAGGGAAAGCCACAAGTGCGGCGGCATCTATGAAGAGATCAGAGGCGGCCTTGCACGCGAACTGGGTGTCGACCCCCCCTGAGATGAACCCGTCGTCATACTCCTCGCCCAGTTGTAGGACTTGGCTGACGGTTGCCATGCTGGGTTTCACGGCATAGGGCGCGGACTCTGATCCCAGGTAGCATTTCTTGACATACCGGCCGTCGAGGCCAGCATGGATCAAAGCCCTTTTCGCTGCCTCCACAGCAAAGGTTGTGGTGTCCTCGTCTGCGAAGGGAACTGTCCTCTCCTTCACTCCATGGGACTCATCCGCGTCCTTGTTCTCTATCCTGAACTTTGGAATGTAGACTCCATAGCCAACGATGCCCGGCCTTCCTCTCTCACCTGAGGGCTTGACCTTCTGGTATTCTTGGTACGGATAGTAGTCATCTGTGAAGGAGAAATTCTGGCTCGAATAGTAGATAATTCCATGCGGACCGTCCTCATAGGCCTTCCTGAATCTTGGAACGACCTCGCGATCGATAAACTGGTCGACATTCACCTCTTCCTCCGGAGGAACATAATCCGTGATCCTGCCGGGGACTCGAGGGCCATCATGGAGCAATATGAAACCGGCTAGGAAAGAACCCATATATTCGAATCGGTTCGTGGGCCTGCGAACCACCGCTCCCGTGCTGAAGGTTCCCTTTGAGTTGAAATAGTCCCTGAAAACCATTCTACTACCACGTCCCTCAACGTTGCAGAATAACTTGGGGGGAAAGTAGATCCTCCCACAGAGCTCGCATTGGGTTGCCCTGATCCTGTAGTCTGTTAGGATCTTTCGCCTCGTCACGGGCTCACTCATCTTTCAATCCCTCCTCGCGGCCGTTTGCATTTGCCCTCACCGATTCAGCTCCCTGGCCAGGACATGCACAGTTGCTATCCCTCCCGTTCCGCCGATGTTGTGACACAATGCTATGTTGAGCGGCTTATCGGAGGAAACCTGATTGCCTCCGGCTTCGCCCCTAAGTTGCACAAAAGACTCATAGATCTGCCTGACCCCGGTCGCTCCTACTGGATGCCCATCGGCCTTCAATCCTCCTCCAGGGTTCACGATGAGTTCTCCGTTCTCACCCACATATGGTATATGTTTAGACGCATTGAAGGACTCGTAGCTTTTATAGACTCCCTTCCACGCCTCTCCCTTCTTGTAGAAACCCGCATCCTCTAGGAAAAGGATCTCCTCTATTGTGAAGCAATCATGGACTTCTGCGATCTGGATATCCTTCATGCTCAATCCCGATTGTTCGAGGGCCTTCGACACGGCGATCTTGGTTGCCCTTATGCTAGTGAGGCTTTCTCTGCTGAAGAGTGAAACATCGTCCGTCGCTTGCTGGCCCGCTACAATGTAAATTGGTGTATCGGTGTACCTCTTTGCTACCTCGGGACTTGTCACTATAAGGGCCACTGCCCCATCGGAGATAGGGGAGCAGTGGAGCAATCTTACTGGGTCGGCAATCAGGGTGGACTTCGTGACATCATTCACTGTGATTTCCCGTCTGAACTGGGCATATTCATTTCCCATGGCGTGATGGTGATTCTTACAGGCAACCTGAGCCATGGCCTCCAGGCATCTTCCGTCCTTTCCACCGTAGTCATGCATGTATTTGACCATCATTGCCGCATAGAGACCTGAGAAGGTAAAGCCAGCGTCGAACTCGTGAGCATCACCCGCGAACATCAAATTGTCGACGATTTTGCTGAATCGATCGCTCATCTTCTCGAATCCGCCAACTAGGACGACATCATATCTCCCACTCATGATTCCCAAGCAGGCGTTAAAGAGGGCTGAGCTTCCCGAGCCGCAGGCTGCCTCAGTCGTGAGCATTGGAACATTCACTCCCAACTCCCTAGCCATATATCCAGGGATCAGCGCAAGCTTGTTCGTGACCTGATATAGGAAGCTGCCAAAGTAGCAGGCTTGGATGTCGCTCCTCCTGAGTCCTCGGTCCACCGATCCAAGGGTGGCTTCTCCAGCTATCATCATGAGCCTTTCAGGACTCTCATACCAGTGTTCTCCGAATTTGGTCCTGCCGGCGCCCACTATTGCCGCGCAAGGTTTGAATCCCAGTGGTTTTCACCTTGAAATTGCCGGGCGATTCTTGCGACCCATATAAGCGTTGTTTAATCATCGTGTATGAATTCTGGCGGTTGTCGAATAGTTCTCAGGCATACTTTAGGAATCAAAGCGTGTGAATCCGCTTCAAGACGATTACCAGAATATTGCGCAAGAAATCGTGGGTCAGAAGCGCGCTGAGGGCGCTTGAGATGAGAAGCGGGGCGAGAAGAGCACTCATTGTCCCAAAGTAAGTCAAATGGTGGGGCTTACCGGAATCCAAGGTGGGGAAATCGACATGTTGAAACCGCGATTGTAACAACCAAGCCGGTTGGGGACATTCAACCTCACTTCAAGGCATCCCGAGGTCTTTTCTTTCGCTTTCCTGCTCCTTCCCTCCGAACGATCTCAATGCCGCCGAATTTCGGATATAGGTGATTAGAGGCCGTGATGTCATGAAGTGTCTCAACCATCGCATAGGAGCAGTTCATCCTCCTCAGCTCGCAAAGCGTCCTGTGGAGAAGTGCCGTACCGATTCCCTGCCTCCTCTCCTGCTTGGCTACTACAATGCCAGCGAAGATTCTTCCGATGCCTCGATCAGTTCCGAATAAGGGACCACTCACACCAACCAATCTCCCCTCCTTTTCTGCAACGATTGTCTTCGCTCGGTTCATGTCATGATGGTGCCTGAACCATCTTTCCACAACCCTAGGAGTCCAAGAGTGCAACAGGTGGTTCCACGGGCCTCCCTGCTCTTCACTAGTCCCGTTGCGCCAGACGCATGCAATGGAAGGAAATTCGTCGACTGTGGCATACCTGATCCGTAGTCCAGCAGGAACTGGTGGCTCTGGGTAATCGAATTTAGTCAAATCCCATCTGAACCTCGAATCCAGTTTCTTCTTCGGCATGCGTGCCATTATGCGTCGTTATGAACTGCTCGCATCATATACCTTCCTCGGTACCCGCGGCCAAGATTTCACACGTCGTATATATCCCCCCCAGTCCTCGTTGACAATGTCAACCACAATGGACTTTAACAGCCATTTTATGGATTCAACTGGAATGAATAGAGAGTACATGGGTCAAGTCACTGAGAAGGACATCGAACTAGTCAACCTTCTCATACTTCATCCCGACCTGGCCCTTGAGAAAATAGGTGCAATGCTTGGAATCAGCAAACAAGCCGTGGCAGAAAGGAAGTCAAGACTGGAGGAGCAGGGCTTCACAAAGCTATTCTACTTCTGGAACATAGCACCAAGGTTCGAGTCGACGATTAGATTAACTGCGCCTGTGAGGAATCCCGATGCGATGGTGGGACCAATGCTTCAAATCTTGGATAAGTTCAATCCTGTCGTTGCTTTCTTCAGGACTAACCCACAAGGCTTCTTTGATGGAACGTTCTCTTCCTTGTCAAGCACCATTTCGGAGATAGAGGCAATACTGAATATCAATGATGAAGCGGACCTGGTTGACCTCAGGGCGCAGTTGCGTGATATTGGGGTATCCGATTTCTCGTTGGAGCCCATATTGTTCTCGAGGCTCCTAGGGGAGAAATGCGACATCACTAGGAGAACGCCTGAAGATATCAGGGCGATAGCCGAAGAGAGTTCCAGGGATTTCTCGTCGCAGCCTTCCACTAAGGCTGTGCTCTATGAGGAAGCAAAACATGCGACGGACCAATTCGATATGGTGATAATCAGGGACGCAAGACTTCAGCCAAATCCTGACAGTTTCGAAAGAAGGGTGTCCAATGTCTTGATTGACTATCACTTCCTCTCGATGGAGGATTTTCTCAAGATAGAGCATGACTGGTCAAAGGAACTTCAGGTCCTCTATGCAGAGGGGGATAGGCTAAGGACTGAGCTCGAGAGAAAAATAAAGAGCCTCTGAAGAACTCTCATCCAAATCGCTAGGAGGAATCAGACTTCAGCCTTCTCAGTTCTATGAAAAGCGTGGCGGCCAAACCTGCAACAAGCCCTTCTCCTTTACATGTCTCAAGTTCTAGCCCCCCATGATTCGTGCAATTGCCTGCAGCGAGGACACCTGACACATTGGTCCTCTGTTGTCTATCGACGGTGATGCAACCCTGCAGATGAGTTCGAATCCCAGCGCTCTGTACTATTCTCGTTGATGGCTGAATACCAGCTGCAATGAACACCCCATTGACCTCTATTCGCCTTGGTTTCGACTCAGCACTCTCCTGCACCATGACCTTCTTTCTGGGGAAGTCCCCTTCTATGCCCAAGACCTTGTAGCCCTTCAGGAGTTCAATGTTCGTTGATTCAAGTAACTCCTTCCTGATCTCTGGTTCGCGCTGTTGTGGAAGCAATATGAGTACGACTTTTTCCGCGGCATCTGCGAGCCTGACCGCTTGATCCACCCCTGACGCGCCCAGTCCTATCACGGCGACCTCCCTTCCCTCAAAAATAGCCGCATCGCACTGCGCACAGTACGAAACTCCCCTCTTCAACCATTGTTCTCCGGGGATGCCCAATGTCTTGCTCCTCAGACCAGTTGCTATGACCAAAGCATCCGAAGAATATTGTGCCTTAGTGGTCTTGACGCTTTTCTCCTTCCCAGTGATTTCCAGTTCGATGACAGGTTCTCCCTCGTGAAAAGGCACCCCAGAGGTCTTGGCCTGCTCAATCATCTCTTGAACGTGCCGACATCTCTCAACCCAGGGAGTGGAAGGAACAGGGCCTCCGAGCTTGTTTGCCTCAAGGATCAGGGTCTTCGCCCCATTCAGCGTCGTATAGGTCCCAGCAGCCAAGCCGGCCGGGCCTCCTCCCATTACTATGACCTCAAAGTGATCCAATTGACGCTTCTCTTCTAGGACGATTTCTTGCATGAAAAACCTTTCCTGAGAAGGGATCTCGTTCGCTTCAACGTCATATCTGCAGTACCTTCCAGAATGGCTAATGTCAGGCAGTCTGAACGATGTTTTCCCAGATCCCATTAGCATGGAAGACGAGAAGATCCCCTTGGATCTACTGAAGCAGAGGATGACGGTTCTTGCCGAGATCGCGGTGGACCTTTTCAGGGCCATGGAGAGGCGTTTTGGGCCTGAGGCCCGCTATGTCGTGCTTGAAATGGCGAGGAATCAGCAGTTCCCTCCACGTGAGGAAGTGGGAGAACCAGAGGCAGACCTTCAGGATTCTTGTGCCTTGATCAGTAGGACAGCGGTAGGAACGCACATATGGAAAATGTCACAGACGAGAAAGATTGCGTCACCTATCATTTCACGCGATGCATGTATGCTGAAACATTCAGAGAACTCGGAGAGCCATAGTTGGGACTATACTATGTGCAAGGGATGAGCCCTGCGTGAAATCACACAATCCAAGGCTTTCCTTCAAGAGAACGAAGAGGTAGATGAGCGGAGACGAGCTTTGTGACAACACGTATTATATGCAGAAGCAGACAAGGGACAAGAGGTCCTCTAGAGAGACTTCCTCACTGCCTCACTGAGTCCGGTTAATGTCGATGTCGAAGATCGAATCCTTCAGACTGGATAGATCACGGTGATCTAGAATGAGCTTTTTGAAAGCGCCAAGCTTGGTTGTATCGCCCAAGAGTATCGCCCCCACGATGACACCATCTTTGAAGACCAATTTCGTGTAATTGCCCCGATCAGCATCAACGTTCTTGCGTTCCTCATACTCTCCACCAGAGGAAGATATCTCGCCTATGGATGCTAGCTTTATGCCACCAAGCCTGAGAGTGAATGCGTATGGCGTGGCTCCATATGTTGCCGATCCCCCGAGGATATTCTGTGCTGCGATCCTAGACTGATCCATTGCGGCGGGAATTATGCCATCGATCTTGCCTTTCGCCTCAGCCGCATCGCCACAAGCATATATGTCTGACTCGCTTGTCTGCATTCGGTCATCCACCAGAATCCCTCTGTTTACCTTCAGGGATGCCTCCACGGCTAGCTCGTTTCGAGGCTTCACACCCGCTGATATCAAAGTGAGGTCTGCCTCAAGCCTGGTTCCATCTTTGAGGGAAATCTGACTTACGCTCTCATCTCCAAGGATCGTATCGACCTCGCCTCCAACTATGACCCTTATGCCAATCCTCTCAATCATTGAGGTCAGCATCAGAGCGGCCTCCTCGTCCAACTGCTTTGGAAGCAATCGCTTGAGGAATTCCACCACTGTTACCTGAAGGCCCAAGGACCGAAGAGCTCCAGCTGCCTCCAGACCCAAGAGCCCCCCTCCGATTACCACGGCCCTTCGCGCATTTCGTGAATAATCAACTATTGATAGCGCATCTCTTGCGGACCTCAGCGTGAAGACCCCTTTCTTCTCAACGCCCTTGATAGGAGGGACATTTGGTTTGCTACCTGTTGCCAGTATCAGCTTGTCAAATGCGACCCGTCCATTACCCAAAGAGATTTCCTTCCGGCTGGGATCCAAGGCGAGCACTTTTTCTCGCAATCTAGTCCTGATTCCCTTCTTCGCGTACCATTCCTCTGGATAGACGAAGATGCTCTCAAAAGGGGCTCTTCCAGCTATGAATTCCAGAAGATGAGGCCTATTATAATATCGGAACTCCTCATCGGAAATCATCTCGACGCTCACATTTGGAGAGTCTGCCAAGAGGCTTGCAGCCGACACTCCAGCCACGCCATTGCCGATTATAACTGCCCTCATCGTTCCTCTCACCGGAAGGACAATTCCCTTGTCTGAAAAACTTTCCTCAGGAATAGTGCCCTGTCTCGCGTGCGGCATCAGCTCGCACCGTGAATGCTTATATGACCTTGGCGGTTCGTGACGAAGGAATGTCCTTTGGAGCATCCTGAATCTGGGACTAAGCCGTTTGAGAACGTCAGAAATCAGATAGGCTTCTGTGGAATCTGGTGCGGCAGCTGTGTGGTAGGCAATGGGGCCTTGGTTGAACTAACAAGCAAGTATCAGGAGGTCGTTAAGAACTATGGGTTGGATGAGTGGGGTCCCAAGGACTTCGATTTCAAGGAATTCACAAGGGGGCTTACTTCAATCAGTTCTATGGCGCTGTGTCAAGGATGTCTGAAGGGAGGGGGAAGGGACAACTGTGAGATCAGATCCTGTGCATCAAGAAAGAACATATCTGACTGTGGCCAATGCGACCAACCCCTCGCATGCAAGAACCTCAAGATCCTGCAGCACATGCGTACGGGCGCTCAACAAGCGGGTCTATTTGTGAATACCGAGAAAGCTGATCGAGAGATACTGATACAGAGATGGACTGTCGACCTGAAAAATAGGTGGCCCTCTTGCGTGTTATTTCTAGAGAGCCGATAGGCTAGATTGATTCTTCTCAGATGCCGCGCCGGGTGAGCCGAGCCAGAAATGCCGATATTCGCTACTGGATTCCGAGTTTCGTTTCCAAGCGTTTGACATAAGGTGGAGGGAAGTGTCCAGTTCTCACTATGTTCACAAGCCTCATCAATTCTCTCTTTGCCCTCTTGTAGAGAGTCTTCGTGATCCATCCCCTTGCGAGGGCGCGGGCGCTTGGGCTCTGATGCTCCCTTTCGCAGGCCGGATTCAAGAGTCACATGAACCCATTGGGAGACTGCTGCATCAGGTACAAAATAAGGATATGCATGCTCGCCGCAACGCACAAACCATTTGATCCGTCTATTCTCGAACCAAAGCCTTGGCGTGACGAGTGATACGTGGGATCCCTTCCTAAGGGATGAGAGATTCACCGGGAAATATATATTTCTGAACGAGGATCGCAAAGGGGCATGAAAGAGATGATCGTAAGCCTTCTGCGTTGTCTTCCTGACTACGCGAGCCGCGATTGCCTTGAGCGAATCTCGGACTAAATTGCTAAATACATCAGGCGAAGCGGACTAAATCGATGATATGAATAGGATATCTGCTTACATTTGCGGAGATAGTGGGGGGAGTGACGAGTTCAATCCGTTCAAGATAACCCAACAAGATCATGTGCCGGAAATGCTCTTCCTTCTGAATTCAGCGCCAATGAACGTCAACGAACTGTCGTCGAACTTGGATATCGGTGTTGAGCTTGTGGAAAAGCTGCTAAACGATCTATCCAAAATCAGAGCAGTTGTTCACCAAGACGGCAGATGGGCCGTTTCATTCGCTATATTCAGTAAGCAGGACATCGATCTAATTGCCGAGAGAACCGAGAAACCTGCGCGGAGGCTTGCCGAAGAGATAATGGGAACGGGACCGGAGATCGAGAAGCGCCTACTTCAATTGACTTGCGCGAAGCAAGTAGAAATGAAGAAGCTGATGCTCGCGGTAGTGGGTTGCTTCTTGCTTGATTGGAGGAGTCTGGAGATCCTGAACGAGAAGAATCTCACGCTATGCGGGAAGAAGGAGCAGCCTGGGGGAGGAAAGTACATCCTACTCGGGAAGGAGGAGGGGGTAGAGAAGAAGCTATATGACAAGGTATATTGGGGAAGTCACAACAGCAACTTCGGAGGATTCAAGTTCACTAGTTTCGGTGATCATACTGGGTATAGATACTCATTCCCAGACCTCGTCTGGAACTTCCCTGATACGACTTCCCAAAATAGGACTGACCTACCCGATTGGCTTAGGACCAATATCTCTGAAGCTGTCAGGACCTTTGAAACGAACTCACTCGTAGACTGCGGCCAGTTGCTTCTTTTCCTGAACAAGAAGGGCTCTTTTGACATTGGCCACTTGGCAAGCAAGCTCGGCAAAGAGAAGTACCAAATAGAAATCCTCCTTAGGCTTCTTTCTGATATGAAGTATGTTACGCTGACAGACGAGAAGGTTGGACTGAACTATCCAGTTTTCGAGACTCAAGACAAGGGGGCTGTCGACTCGGCGTGGGAGATCGTGTCTGAATCCATTGAAAGAGAAGCGTGCAGATACTTCGATTCGCTAAGATCTGAATTGGCCGAAATAACTCCTATCAGGAGGGGAATCGATCCAAGGGAGATATACACGGATATATGGCACTGGGTCTTCGGACAAACTAACCGTATTATGGCTGAAAGGGGATTTCTTTTCGACCCGACAAGAGAAAGAGAGCAGGAGGGCAGGTACATCGCTTGGATTGAAGAAGCGTATTGAGTGGCCCCTCCCTTTTCGTAATTGCCTGCTCTCTTCAGCCGAAGTATCTTTTCAAGACCCCTAGGGCGCCGAGGGTAATCCATTTGCTCGGTTTGGTTTTTTGTTCGATGTTCGTCTGAAAGCGCCCGTTGAAAGTGCTTTCGAGCTTCCATTTGCCCTCATCGTCTTGTTTCGAAACAACCAAGTCTATGGCTTCTTGCATCCGTTCGTCCTTATAGCCGAGCTTCGTAAGTATTCCCAGAATTTCTAAGACATCTGTCTGGTACATCAAAGGGAAGCCGAATCTCAACCAACCGGGCTTAGATACGCGGCTTAGGTCGTGACTTCTTTTGTAGATGTGGTGTTGAAGAAAATATTCCGTTCCCTTCTCGATTACGTTTTCCACTTCCCCGTTTCTCTTTGTCTCTGGGATTTCCGCAAGCGCTTTCAACGCCTTAGCCGCACCCATGTGGCAGGTATGCTTCCCAAAACACATTTCAAACCTTTCGTAAGGCCAACCTCTAGGCCGCTCCTCTATTCCATCATCGAATCGTTGATAGGTTACAATCCAGTCTATTCCATGCTGGACCCTTTGGTCTTCGAGATAACCGAGTCTGATCAGACTCCAGACCATGTTACCCGTCAAGCAAGGAATCACTCCGCTATGCAAGCCCCCGCCAGTTTTTGCACTGGTACAATAAGAGAAGCCGCCGCTTTCGCGATCTTGAGAGGTGCTAAGTATGAATTCACAAGCCTTCCTAACGCGCTTATCTTTTCCATCGGCATCAAGTTCGGCAAGGATCAAGAGCTGCCACGCCGTTCCCTTGTATTTGGCCGTGTAGAATCTCCCAGGCTGTTCCCAGTATCCTGCTCTGTTCTGTTTAGCCAAAATCTTCGGAACGACGCCGATTTTCATTATTTCATTCCTCGCCCTCTTAACTTCTACATCCTTCTCAGACTTTCCCACAATGTCGGTTAAGGCAAAGAACCGTACAGAAGGATTATCACTTTCCAAAAGCCAATCCGTCTGGTCTTCTTTCAAAAGCGATTTCCAGTCATGCAATTGGTTTCACTCTCATTCAGACGAGCTTGTTGGCTTTTAAGCAAATCGCCTAGGCAACAGCGTGCGTTTCGGTCCAGCACAGAACTGACTGAACTAATAAACTCTACGACTTTCTGACGGATGCTGCCAACTGGCAACTATTCGATTAGACGATCAGCTAACTCGCACTATGGACCCCCTTGAATTCTTTTCTGTACTCTCTTCCAAGAATTTGTAGTGAGGAAACTTTCTTTCATGTTGTGAACCATACGCTCGAACTTGAGCATGGGTACAGAAAACGACAATATGTTCTGTGGAATAAGGGAGCGCGGTGAAACATCAAACAATCCTATGACTGCTCTTGGATGGATAGAGTCTTTCTCAAGAAAGGGATACGTTACGATTGAGGAACACCCTGAACCCCAAGGAGTGAAAACAGCGTTGGGTTCCGTTACTTCAAAATTCGCCAATGTGAAGAGGCCTGAAAGCACATCGGGGGATGCGAAAAAGATTACGACTTCGGGTTCATCCGACTCACTCAATAAGTCCCACCTCTTGAAAACCATGAATCTTCCTGGGGCCTTGAACGATGGAAGAAGCTTGAGCGCCTCGGCAGCGATTTCGGGGAGGTCGGTTCCTACCGAGACGACGAGAAGACCTATCACCATTGTGGGTACGCCGAAAGCCGCCGCGAGATGTACTGCATGATCTACTCCCCGATGGCTACAATACGCAAGCAAGGCCATTCCCAAGACCAATGACGCGAGCTCAGTAATCATTTCGGATGGCCTGGTTTTTCGCCCTAATATATGTTTGGTTTTTCACACGCGGCGATGCACGCAGGCTAGTGGGACTGGAAGGCTAAAGGACTTCGCCCAGCCGACCCTCACTCTTTTGTCTCGGCTTCACGACCGCTGCAGACCGGAGACTGCTGCGAGAAAAACGATACACTTATCTACGACAAGGCCCACTCATAAACGGGATGGCAAAAAAGAAAGCGAAGCCTGTAAAGAAGAAACCAGTGCCAAAGAAACCGACATGCTAGTCTGGGAATTCGGCAAGTCAGTATGCTCACCTCCTTTTTTTGCATTCACGTACGAGACCGCGGTGGCTGACCCGCGCGCAAGCCGTGGGCTCACGGCCGTGAGCTGTGACCGAACCTACACGCTCTCTAGATAGAAGAATGAAGAGGAAGGTTCTATACCATGCGTTATTTCCCTGATTAGGTCAGCCGCCATTATCATGCCCGTGCCCCGATTGCAGAGGTAGTTGTTAGGGGAAATGCCTCAAGATACCAATGACGATCAGTCGAATTTGCGAATCTTAGTGAACTTGGGGCCTCACAGTATTAAGCCTGAAGCCCTTACTCCTCTGGCGTCGCCGGACGTGGGATCTATTGCTATGCCTAGGTCTTCCATAACAGAGGTCCCCAGTAGCGGCTCAGGAGATTCGAGCACGGCGGCCAGGGCTATGCTCTCACCATCCAGGGCGTTCGCATAGACCACGACGAGGGGTGCCTCCGTCTTCCTTCCGTCTGCCAACATCAAGATCCTAGTCGCTACTGGAGCCAGATTAAGCTCAGCGGCCATGACCGGGGGCAAGACCATGTACGAAGAGCCGGTGTCGGCCAAGAATTCTACCTCTTTCAGTCTGGACTTGTCCGGCGGACCGACCAAAGCCTTAATCTTCACATATTCCATGTTGCAATAAACACCAAGACATCGAGGTATATAGACCGACCCGGATTGGCTATCTCAAGATTGTGATGATGCGCGTTCATGTTCTGTACCAATGCCTCTGATTTCGGTCTTGATGTCCAACTTAAGTGCCAAGTCTGTTTCGATCCAGCAAATATCACTGAAGTATTGAAAAACGAGATAGGGGTCGTGCGCCTCGTTGTGAATCGTCGCGTCCCTGGAAATCAGGACGTTGAGGGCTTACGTAATCGGGCCATTACATAGTAGAGGGAGAAAAGTCCTGAAGCAAAGAAGATGATACACAGAATCACGAGCACACCGCGTTGAACTCCGATCCAAAAAACGTCTGAATGTAACGGGAAATCTGTCGTGAGCAAGTGCCAAGCAATGGACAAGGTTGCAGGAATCAGCACAATCGAACTAATAGCATATAGGAGTATCCTAGATTTGTCGTTTCTCATGGGGTTAAGTCAGGTCAACAGACGTATATGGATCTTTTCGCTATAGACACAGTTGTAGCATGAATTAAAAACCTCCGAAGGCAAGGAGTATAATTCGCACTGGTATCGTACAGAAGGCAGATGCGTCCGCGCGCGATGACCAGAAGGTGTGTGATTGGGGAGTAGCACGCGCCGTTTTAACGTCATGAGCGGTCACCAAGCACTCAAAGGTTTAAATAGCGCAGAGAATTAGGCCCCACCAGATCGGTTTTTTCACATTTGACCGATTCGAGGCAACAAACTATTTGGGCATTAGAGAGAGGATAGAAAAGTTCACTAATGGTCTTATGGGGAATGACGACATTGCTAAGATTGCAAGGAGATACCTTGTGATGAACTCCTTCGACGGTGTCCTGACCATTCTAGGAGTCGTCGTTGGAATCTACATGGCTGATGGGGCACCCCATCCTAGCATTGTTCTTAGTGCAGGCCTAGGTGCAAGCTTAGCGATAGGCATCTCTGGATCGGTGGGCACTTATCTTACTGAGAGGTCTGAGCGGACAAGGGAAAAAGCCAGTAGTGAGGACGCGCGTAGCAAGGACGTACATGGGGAGTCTTTGCTCCTAGCCCTTGTTGATGGTCTTTCCCCGCTGCTCGCTACCTTGATAGCGATCATCCCCTTCTTCCTGGCTTTGAAACACATAATCTCGATTGAGGCGGCGTTCATCTTGTCAATAATCATCATCTCAGGGGAACTCTTTGGCTTGGGAGCCTTTCTCGGCAAAATCGCTGGAAGGGATATTGTCCTTCACGGACTGATCACTGTGTTTGCAGGGGCAGCTACATTCCTAGTAGTTTCTGCACTACCTTTCTAGGTATAGACTGAACTACTAACAAAACGCTTGTGCGCGCGCGAGCCCCCACGCACTTTCTCGATCTTTCTTACTTTTTTCTCTATTCTCCCTTTTCTGTTCTCTCTCAGTACACAGTACACCACAATATATCACTATATCACCGTATCACGTATTTCGCATATATTGTATATATCACATACAGAGCACACCCGTGCCTTGACTTGTTCCTCCCGCCTCCGTCACTCATGCTTTTATAGCTGGGCCTAAGAACTGGAAAATGTCCTATACATTGGACAAAGCCAAACAAGCAAAGGCCAAGGAAATTCAGAAGCAGGTCAACGAGGCCCTCGAGGATTTCAAGAGGAATTTCGAACCGGAATTGAAGAAAATGGGCCTAGTGGCCCATTTCAGCCTTTCAGGCTTAGACGCAGAGGAAGGGAGGCCGGGTAACATGATTGCAAGATTCATTGATAAGGATGGAAACCAGGTGGCGATCGTCCGGTGTCTGGACATCTACGAATACGTTTCTCTGGAATTCCCAAGGCATCGCGTGTACTTCCCTGCAACGATCTGGCGCACAATTGTCAGGGGTTCCTTGCCGTTCACGCTCGTGTTCAAGGAGATCCATATGGGCCTATTCAAGGGGTTTGAAGGGTACTTCGTGCCTCTAGATTCGCTGCTCTCCATGACGAAGGAGCAGGAGGGGCAACTGCTCAACGATCCAGTCCTTCGACATCCTCTCACAGCGGCCTTGAACGCAGACAGGAACCTCGCGGAGAACATCCTCAAGAAGCTCTATTTGTCCGGGGAACTCTACTTGGATGTCTTTAGGAGACTGAATATCACACTTTCAGATCCCGGAAACCGATGTGTGATCATGCCCGTCGGAGAGGAGACCGCAATCTTCCTCAGAACCGTGGAGTACGAACCCAACATTGAAAGAATGCTTGAGTTCCTCTCAGCGATTCGCGGACATGTCCTTCCTCATGTCCAGATAGGAAGCGTTGTGGGCACATCCCCTGCCCCTGTGTTCAACGCTCTCTATTTCCTCGCCCTCGAGTCGGGACCAACAAACCTGGAATCCAAGTAGGACTGAAGCCCCGCGCGCGTCCGATGAAAAACCGGAGAGACTGGGGATCTTGACTAGGGAGGTGGTGGAGGTGGCGGAGTCATGAAAGCACGGTCGCGCTGTTCCATTATTTCAGTCCTCAGAGTTTCGACTTCCATTATGTCACCGAATTCCAGCTGTTTGGGCTCAATGGTAGATGCAGGTGGCTGGGAAAAACCCTGTGTTACCACCTCTTTCAAGACGAGGTTTGATAAATTCTTGTAGATTGCTCTCCTGGCTGTCACAACTAGTTTCTTCCCCCCGAATAGTGGTTTCTTCACGTCACAATTGACTATCTCAGTCAGGGGTATTTCGAGAGAGAACGCCTCCAGTGCTCTGTATCCATGGTAGATCAGTCTTTGACCTGTTAACAGGAGAAAGCCCCGGCTCTCAAGTCCTCCTACACCCTTAACCCTCTTCACGATTGTCTCTCCTTCCTCCAGCTTCATAGGGATTGGAATGGCGCCAAGGGCAAGCGTAGCGATCCTTCGCACAGTCTCGTTTTTGTCCTTGACCAGGGATTCTACCAGAGATTCAACGACTTCCTTTGTCCTATTCCCCTCAAAAGCCCAAGCTTTCCCGTCAGGATCAGAAGCAGCGCCGAGAAAACTGAATGAAAGAGCAAGTGCCGCTTCCGAGCGAACCTCGGCGTTTTCATCCTTGAGCGATTTCATCAGTGGTCCAACGACATTTTCTAGCAATGGTGCAGCGACCTTTTCTTCCTGTGCGATCTTACCTATGGCTGAACTAGCATCGCGGCGGACGTGCCAATCGTCATGCTCCAGTGCCCTCAGCAATCCCTCGATATCTGTCCTTTTTCTCAGTTCTCCAATATTCGGTTTGGAATGATTGGACATTCCTTGGGCGATTGATTGGCACGCCTATCTGCTATAAATTCATTTTCCTGTCAGAGCTGAAGAGATATCGTGTGTGTGGGGGTTGAAGTCTTAGAACCTGATACTAGTCTGACGCAGGCTGTTTGCATACGCGAAATACTCTATATATGTGGAAAGATTATCGAAAAATGAGATGAGTGTCCTAACGCTTCTGTGTGATTTCGCTGATTATGCCAGCCGCGATTGTGATGCCCGCGTCCCTGATGGCGCGCCCTTCGAGATAGGTCTACGAATGCCTTGGGTTCTTGGCCGAGGCTCCTTCGATGATCAGGAAATGCTCATGGATGTGCAAGAGAGTGCACAGCCTGGGTACAAGATACGTGATTCAGATGTCTCGCGATCCTGTCACTCTGTTGAGCCGGAGTTCCTCTTCGCGCACGCGACCTAGCCAATGGAATCAAACCACAAACCGCCTCTCGATCGTCTGCGAAAGGGAGCGATGCGGAGGGGCCTTAATATGATAACGCTTAAATAGCCTGTGGTGGGATGAAAAGTGGGACGTTTGGCAGACGAAGCTACAGTGGACGAGAAGGGCAGGATAGTGATTCCAAGAGATGTGCGTGAAAAATATGGTCTGCGTCAGGGAGCCAGAGTTAGGCTGAGGAGAGAAGGTAGGGGGATAGTCGTAGCAAGTTCAATATCCCCAGAGAAGTTCATCGATGAAATGGAGGGGTTTATCAAGAAAGGATCTAAGGTTACACAAACTGACCCCCTACGTCTGAAGAGAATCTGGGAAATGCCTTGATTTACATCGATGCCAACTATTGGATATATTGGTTTGATGGACGTTTGCCGGAACACAAACATGTGCTGACTACAATGAGAGAATCCATTCGAGAAGGCATCTTGATGAATGCGGTTACGCTTATTGAGGTTGCGCATTATTTCCGCCATCTACCCAGAGAGGAATTCCTAGATAGGATGACCGCCATACAGGACTTGGACACATTAACCCTAGTCAACCTAGATGAGGAGATCTCGAGGCTCGCGTTCGAACAACTAACCGAATATGCGAAGATCGGCATTGGTGGTAGAGATAGTGTGATTCTTGCAACAATGAAGGCTGCCGCCGTTAGGAGGATAGCCACTCATGATAGTGTGTTCAAGAAAGTAAAATCCATTAAGGTGATTGATGCAATCACCTGAACTGTTTCGATCTTCCCGCGCGCGTGAAGCTCTATGTTCTTGTGCTTTCGTCAGAGCCTTCTGACCTCTTGGCGCTGGATTCTTCTTCTATCTTCTTCTTTTTGGCCCACTCTTCCAGTCTGCTCCCAAGAACCGCCACGAAGAAACCCGGGAGACCAAAGAACACTCCAACGGGTCCAAGCCCCCCGAAGACGGCAGCCCCGATTCCGCCTAAGATCAATAGCACCCCGAGTGCAGAGACACAAATTCCAAGTATCCTTAGAGCCTCGTAGAAGGCGGGAGAAGCCAACCCTTTTGGTCTTGAGCCTTCGCTGCTACGTAGCTATTTAAGACTAAGAGAGACGCGCGCGAGAAATATTCCTGATATAATTTGTATGACAGTGAACGCGCGTTCTGTAGGTTTCGTGGCCACGCGCGCAAGCTCGCGCGCTCGACTTTGACAACCGGATCTAGCATTCGCGCGAAAGACTCTATGTACGTAGAAAGATTACTAAAAAAAGAATAGGCCTAACCTTTCTGAGTTATTTCTCTGATTACGTCAGCCGCGATTGTCATTCCCATGTCCCTGATTGCAGAAGTACGCGCTAGGGGGAATCCCTCAGGACATCCATGACGATCAATCGAAATTCCGAATCCTAGTGAACTCTGAGCAGCGTCATAGCATTAGGCCTGATGCCCTCACTCTTCTGGCCTCGCCTGACACGGGATCTATGGCTATACCTAGGTCTTCCATAACAGAGGTCCCCAGTAGCGGCTCGGGAGATTCGAGAACGGCGGCCAGGGCTATGCTCTCACCATCTAAGGCCTTGGCATAAACTACCACAAGGGGTGCCTCCGTCTTCCTTCCGTCTGCCAATGTCAAGATTCTAGTGGCTACTGTAGCCAACTTAAGCTCTGCTGCGATATGTGGGGGCAAGACCATGTACCAGGAGCCAGTGTCGGCCAAGAATTCTACCTCCTTCAATCTAGACTTGTCCGGTGGACCCACTAAGGCCTTAATCTTCACGTACCCCATGTCTCAACAAACGTAGGGCATCGAGGTATATAAACCGACCCGGATTTGAGCAGGTCTTAGAGAATCAGCCTTGATGGGCTTGCGATGGTCATGTTGTGCTGCGCATTAATAGGATTCCGTTATGACTTCTTCAAACTGAAGGGTCTATTCCTTCGCCCGAGCTTGAGTACCATGTGTGTAGAAAGATTATTAAAACTAGTGGCGCGCTCGTGGGAGAGGGTTTCGCAACTGATGGACCGCGCTCTCCTGATGCGTCAAGCCTTATAACCGAACCGGATGCTGACTCCTCAAGTGCTAGTCGGCGAAAGGCCTCTGGGTGTTACCATTGTGGGCATTTTGGTCTTCTTGGACAGCGGACTCATGATGATGATCGGGTTGAACACGGGTTTGCCCCTTAGTTACCTCGGAGGTCCAATGAGCTTGATAGGAATCTTATGGCTCTTCTGTGCAGTGATTGGGATGATTCTCTCGCGGGGATTGTGGTCTAGGAAGTGCTGGGCATGGCTCGCGACATTGATAGTGACGGTACTCGCCGCAGTCGGACTGATTGGAGGGTGGATCGCGCTTATTCCGCAGGTCTTCCGCGGCGGCATTGTGAGTGCCTTTGTGCAGGATGCTATCATCATCTACTACCTACTCGGGCCAAATGTAAGAGCTTGGTTCGCGCGTGCCTCTTCACTAGCTCCACCACCACCAAAGTAGTGCAAGCGCGTCGTGTGTGGATTAAATTTTAGTTTGCTGTGTGTGGGGCTAAACCTTAATCCCCAACACGCACATTTTCTCGATAGCGCGCGCTATCACATGTATCACGTATATCACACACGCGCGTCGTCGTTATCCGTATTTGATCCCCAATTCGTCGAATCGCTTGCGGAACGCCTTCCAATACGGTATGTCCTTCGTGGCCTCGTTAAAGTAAGTTGGATTTACACCTATGTGAACCTCGTAATCTTTGATATATTTGCCCCAGTGTCTCATGAATTCCTCCCCCATCTCTACCCAGTCCGCCAAGTCGTTGACCTCGTAGACTACGAAGGCATCAAACTTACCCATCATGACACAATTATACCAGAAGGCCGACACTCCTTTCTTCTCCCATCGCTTGGCGGTCTCATCGAAACCTTGACGCAATTCCACCCATTTCTCTGGGGGCATTGTGAAGTTGTCATCAGTCCACTTGCATAGAACCAGAATACCAATCTTCTTCTCCGGAGACATCCTTCCATATACATCCCATTCCTCAGACAACGTTGTCACTTCCTGTTGCGTTGGTAATCCTGGCGCACTCCTTATTATTTAAAGTCATGCGGCGCGCGAGCCCATCCGTCGTTATCATGCTCTCGAAATAAAGTCGGCTTTGTCTAAATAATTTTCTCGCTGGCTAGATGATTATTCTTTCTGAAGATCTGATGATCGGGAGACTACGCATCCGCAGCAGATGAAAGAAAGCGTGCACGTTTACTGAAACGGAGGCTCTTGCATGTCAAGCCAGGCTTCAGCAATGTTCGTTGCATTTCCCCTCATCCCATGGATTTTGTAGAACAGGCAGACTAGCGAACTTGTCTTCGCCGAAGACCTTACAGACTTCTCAATGTCTCGCTCTTCCTGGTGCTTCGTCTTGATTATTTCCATGAGCTTCTGCCTATCATTCTTGCCGGAATATGCTTTTTTCACCAGCTGGTGGCTCTGGTCATAATATTCTTTCAAAGCGAAGGGATCCCCAGCGAGACCGATATCCTTCCTCGCTTGCTCTCCCCTCTCTTCACTTAATCTGCAGAGTTCTTCAAAGATTTCGCATTGTAAGTCACCCAGTCTTTCTATATTCGCGTTTATCGTGCTGTATTGCTCGAGATCCGTTATGTCTTCAATCTCCATCTGAGGCGCAATCGAGGGCATCATCAGAAGCCGGTTCAATAATCTCTTCAAGAGGAAGCTGTGTCCGTCGATGGCATCTTCAGAAGCCTGTATAATCGAACGCGTCTGGTCAGATTCGTCCGTGGATATGGGCAATCTACCGAGAATGACATTGTTGTGTTCATACATGGCTGAATATTGTTCAAACATGATGTCCAGCAACCGCGAAACCGGTACAGGATCTGTCGAAATCGAAACCTGGAATCTGTTTCCAGAGGGAGGACCAACTCTGAGGCCAATCAGCTTCGTTTGGAGTCTGTGCAGTTCCTCGATGCATTTGGGCCATGGCTTCTCAAACACCACATCAATCTCGTCATAGTGGTTTAGGTATGCCCCGATCATGTCATTGCGAAGTTCCAGCGGATCCCCGACCTTGACCTGCATTCCTAAATTACTGTGCTCATATATCTCGGAAGGCGTGAGAGTTAGCCCGTATTTTGTCTGAGTAACGACGATTTTTCCTTCCTTCACCTTTTCCGCCCATTTCTTTGGGACGACAGTAACATAGCTGAACTTTCCCGCTCTCCAAATCCTCCGGTGCTCCATAGCTACTGTCGTCTTGAAATATTGTAGCCTTTGTTTAAATATATTCTTATGAGCCTAGTCATTACTTTTCTGAAGACTTCCTTACTTCGATTAATCCTTGTTGAGGTTCAGGATTTTCTCTAGAGACGCCTTATATGGGGGAAACCCCGGCGGTGCAACAAATGAACAAGATGTTATTGGTAACAGTGGCGGTGGCTGTTTGTGTTGTGGCGGCTGTCGTCATTTACTTTGGCTATGGTCCGAAGCCCCAACCAGCAGGATACTTCGCGGCAACCGGAACGAGCCCAGTCATCGAATCGGGGGCACGGGGGGCCTCATGGGACAGCAGTAACTGTTGGTGGTCCAGTGTTGTTGTGAAGGGCGGAACGTACTACTTGTTCTATTCCGGTAGCTCATCAGAGGAGCTCATTACCTCGTGGATCGCTCTTAACATGTCGATCGGCTACGCGACCTCCACTGATGGGTATACCTTCACAAAGTCCAACTCCAACCCCATTCTCACAGGCGCTTGGGCGCCTGCGGTCCTGTGGGACGGAAGCAAGTGGATACTTTATTACAGCGCCTCCGTAGGAGGAGATATTGTGGGGCCTGTCAGACGGGCTACTGCCCCGGACCCCTCAGGCCCTTGGACAAGGGATGAGAAACCTGTTCTTGAACTCGGAGGCGAAGGCGAATGGGATTCATTCGCTACCCTGCCAGACTGTGTCATGCTCGTAGATGGCACATACGTGATGTACTACACAGCTGTTGATTCTGGGGGGACGGGCATAGCAATCGGAAGGGCGACTTCGCCGGATGGAATTACGTGGACAAAGTACAATAACGCTACAACAGGCCGGCCCTACGCTGAGAGCGACCCAGTGCTAAAGCCCGGCAAGGTTTATGATGCATATGAAATCTGGAAATCCTGTGTGAGGAAGACCGCGACAGGCTGGGAGATGTTCTATACTGGAGATCCCTCAGCAGACGTCCCTTGTGCGATATGCTATGCAACCAGCTCCGACGGCATCTACTGGACAAAGTTCGAAGGCAACCCGATAATCGCGCGACAGTCGTTTCAGCCGACCTTCTTCGTGAAGGACTCGACCTACTTCCTGTATTACGATGAGGGCCCGCGGGGAATCTATCTGGCAACAGGCCTGAAACCACCCTTCGCGCCTTAGCTTCTGTTCAACGTGCTTTGTGTGTGATATACGTGATACATGTGATAGCGCGCGCGCTATCGAGAAAATGTGTGTGTGTGGGGAGCTAAACTTTAACCCCCACACAAACTGACTGAACTACGAAACTCTACGAGGGCGC
>CAYOYV010000003.1:0-189066 GCA_964408285.1 uncultured Nitrososphaerota archaeon
TCTTGGTTCTTCTTTTCTTTCTTCTGGGCACAATCCTCGTCACGGGCAAGTCAGTACTTGTCTTCCCCTCCTCCTCCCTTCAGGATTTCGCTTCTTCGAGAGCAATACTGACCGGATCTATCAGGAGTCATCCTCTACAGAATTCTTCTCGAAGTGCTCTATATGTGAGCCTGTACGAGGGTGTTCGGCTGGATGCCTTGCCGGGGATTCAACTGGCCCTTAGTTTGATCACTTTGCTCTTTGCCATTTCCTCCTGTCTTGCCCTTGTGAAAATCTTCGGCTTCAGGGCAAGTCTAGGATTCTCAGCGGCTTTCGTCCTTTTCCTGTTCGTCTTTTCTGGAGATTCCTGGCTATTGATCGTTCGAAGGGCAGCTGGAGGAATAGAACCTTCACAGACGCTTCCCTCACTACCTTTTTGGTCGTATGATTCACTCGGATATAGTTCCCGATCATACGTAGGATCTCAATCGACGAAGATCCTGCCGATCCTGCTTTCATGTGTGATAATTCTTATGAGAAGGGAGCCCGACAGGAAAATCGGATATCTCCCTCTCGCGCTTGTTACGTCATACCTGGGCATGGCATATCCCTCGGTTCTTCTTACCCTATTCCTTTCGATGCTGTTCGTGGGATTTCCCATTAATCAAATGAAAGGAGACAAAGCACGGATCCTCGTTCTCGCAAGTATGATCTCGTTCCTTGTTTGCGTCATGGGGGGCTTTGTATTCAGCAATCCACATCTCTTCCTTCTCGCCAGCGGCATAGCTGTAACTATTCTCCTGACCCGTTATCAGAAAACGGGCATCCTATCGCTGCCATTTGGCATCTCCTCAAGCAGACTCGGCTTCCTTGCTGGCTTCGTCCTTCTTTCCCTTTATTCGATCTATCTATATTCGTGGGTGAGTTATCCTTGGACCCAGTCAACTCGCGTTAGCTCCCTCCTAGCCGGACTATTCATCAGTCAGTCATCTGGTGTAATCGGCTTCTTAGCAATATCCTGTCTCTTCTTCTTGGGTTCTGACAGGGAACACGACGAGCTATTGAAGGCGCCATTTCTCATGTTTCTTCTTTCGTCCATCATGCTCTTCGTTATAAGCTATTGGGATCTGCAAATCATGCAAACTGGCCTGGGAATTGAACAACTCGTAGATCTCATGGGCATCTGCATTTCGCTGATTGCTGTTGTTGGCCTTGTGAAGGTCAGTTCGTTTGTTGGCTCGTTCGGATCAGGCAAGGTGCTTGGGCTTGTGCTGGTCTCACTTGTTTCGGTGTATGGCCTGAATGGATATCTAGTGACCATCAACGCTAGAGCGGAGGGGCTGACGCGTGCGAATTTCCCCACCGAAGATGGGTTGGAGGCGATTTCTTTCTTGGACGACTATTACCGGTCTAAGGAGAATACACTTGTCGTTCATTCAACAAGCGCGACTCTGCCTCTGGCGTTGTCGCCCCCAAACCAACTGAGTGAAAGCGGCTTGCTATTCAATTCCGTCTCGGCTGAAATGACGGATCTGTTGCTGTCTGGTCGAAAGGGAAACGTTCTAGTTCAGGTGAATAATAACGACTGGGGGGAGTTCAACAGGAGCTACATTTACTTGAGCCGTCTGAGCAAGATTGATCCGATTTTTTCGAACAAGGAATACACGCTCTTCGAAATGGCGATCCATGACGGCCTTGTGCCCGAAAGTGAGAATGTTTTGGTCGTCCCTCGTAACAGGACTACAGCTACGTTATTCGATCCGGTATTGGCTCTGTCCACGCTAGGGGCAAGGTTCACAACACGTTCCGAGACTGATGTGAATCTATTCAGATCGAAGACCCTTCTTCTGTTCCAAGATCCGGTCGAGCCTGCCGATCAAGATGAGGAGCGTTCGCTTTTCCAATTCCTAGTGCAATCATATATTAATGAAACCAGAAGTAGGCCTTCTGGCATCGTAGGGGATTATGCCTTCGTTAACGGTACTTGGTCCTTGAAATCAGGTCTGTTACTTGGGGGTGACGGAAGATCCTCCGACAGGGGGTATATCGTCCCAAACAAGAACTCCTCTATCTTTTCAGGGCAATTCCTCATCACAGTACAACCCCCTATCTCGGCCAAATCGTACTTCGGCTTTGTATATGCATTCAATGATCCTGACCATTGCAGGATTCTCTTGCTTGAGTTCGGGCAATCGAGTGCAACGAGGGCCTACATGCTTCGCATCGACGGATCCAGAAGAGTCTTCTATCCGACGGAGGGAATCGATGTGAATCAGTGGCTCAGAAGCGGGACGAACAGGGTCAAAGTGAATATCAACGCCTCTAGACAAATCCTCGAGACGAATGGAGTGGCTGTTCTGGATCTGAATGAAACATTGGAAGAGGGAAGGTTCGGGCTCTACTATCAAGGTCCGTTCACATTTACCTTGGGCGGGTCTTCAAGATCAAAGCCCGCGGACGAAATCGATGCAAATGACTACGCAGCGTTTGTTGCCAATGGTGGGGACTTGATGATTTTCAATACTGACGGCTTCAATTTCTTCGCAAGCAAGATATTCAGTTCGATCGGCAGTCTCGTCACGGTAACTAGGGTAGTCGGTCCAAATTCATCTCAGATTCCGGCAACTGAGGTTCATTCCGTCGGTCTACGTGAAGATGCTCAAATGACCAGCTCCTTTCAGGGAGAAAATGCAACCATACCACTCGTAATCAGGCTCTCAATCGCAGATGGAACTCTGACATACATCAACATCTACGATCTGCTCAGGTCCCGTCCGGACTTAGTGACACCGGTATTAGGACTGAGCGGACTGATCCTGCACGAGAATGGTCCGACATTACCCAACTTTCGTCGCATTGCATTCTGCAGCGCCAACTTGACTGGAAGAGTCTTGATTAGGGCTAACTCAATGATTTCCAGTATAGAGGCTCCTAGCTCGTCAGGCCCCTTCCCTGTTATCATATTTGGAGATTCGATTCAGAACCTCACGTACGGTTCAGCAAAAAGCATCCAAGTCAAGAGAATGGACAGTATTTTGGTCAACTGCTCGAGGGCATTGATATCGAATGATGTGGGAGGATTCTACCAAAGGTTCCAGATCGATGGCGATCTATGGATAAGCTTCCCAGGGTATTGCGAGATTTCGCTGCACTCAGGCACCGAAGGCCAACAAGTGATTTATGAGGTGAATGGAACGGATCTCAGACTTCATCTGCCTTACGCAAACAAGCTAGATCTCTCTCTTCTATTGCCCAATGTTGATGTCGCCGGAATCGCTGACTTCACATCCTTGCATTTTCTCTATAATGATGCCCCGTTGTCGCTTTCTGCCACTCTTGGTCATGCCAAGCTCTCGGGCAGAATCGAGTTCGCGATTGCAGTATCAGACAACTACAAGTTAGCAGGTATTGTGAAGCTGGGAGTCGTGAATGACGAACCTATCGGAGTCGATGATAGAATCATCTTGCCTTATCTTCTCTTTTGGGCCCTGGCGAGCCTGCCATTCCTGTTAGTGCTTCTTCTCATTCTGGCATATCAATCAAGAAGGGCAGCGGGATTTGAAGCATAATATGAAACTAGGGGAAATGTCAAGGGACTTACTTCTCATTGCCTTTCTTGGGCTTCTCTCTTTTGTCCCCCTTGCTGGGAGTTTCTCAAGCGAGGAACTGATTCTTGTTCACGATTACAGTTTCCCCTTGCACATTACCGCGGATCCCCTGCTAAGCTATGGGTGGGATCACCGGGCCCTCACAGGCGTCAACGACATGCTACTCTCGCCGTGCAGGATTCCTTACCAATACGCACTTTACTTGCTGAACTCCATCATCGGCATTCCAGATTGGTTGATCAATAGAATGCAGATAGTGCTGTCGTTCTTCATCCAAGGAGTTGGTACTTATGTCCTATTGAGAGCATATCACAGATCAAGGGTTGCCTCCCTCGCAGGAGGAGTCTTCTCAATGCTCAACCCGGTTGTGGCACTCAGGATGGCTTATGGACAACCTAGGCTTCTCTTGCAGAACGGGTTCATTCCCATCGTTCTAGCCTCCTACGCTTGGTCGAGAAAAAGAGGTCACTCGCCACTGAAGGTGGCCGCAATAGTAAGCCTCGTTACATTGCCGATAACGATTATGGGACTTCCCGTTGAGATTGGGTTCGTCTTCTTTTCGTTCGTGCTTATGATCATCATTGAAACCCTCTTCTCGCCAGTCAGCTTCAGCACTAATGCGAGGATTCTGTTCTTCTGTGGGGTGATCTCGATTCTCATCAATTCATGGTGGGCCATTCCTGGACTCTATTTCATGGCATATTCAAGGGGACAATTCTATACGGTCAAAGAGGAATACTCCATGGAGGTACTCAATAGGACTTCTTCATTCTCTTCAATTCTGAATTCGCTTCGGCTCTATTCTCTTGACATAGGGCAGAAATTCCCATTCTACGATCAGATGTGGCTGAAGATCGCAGGATTGGCGATTCTGCCAATAGCCTTCTGTTTCATTCTGACTAGGAAGGATGTCCTTACCTCATATGCTCTAGTGACTCTCGTTGTTGCCATCGCGCTCTTTCAAGGCACGAATCCTCCTCTCGGCAGAATCTACGATTTCCTATATCACACTGTTCCGGGTTTCTTCGTATATAGGGACGCAAATCATTTTGATTCGTTGCTCTATATTGCGGTGGGAATCCTTGTAGGAAGCTCTGTAGATTCGTTCCATTCACATCTGAAAAAGGGCGGTCACATGCGGCTTGGTATCAGAGTCCTCACGATTCCTGCGATTGTTGTGAGTGGAGCCGTTTTGGTCACCTATATGGTGCCATTGCTGGGAGGTAATCTGAATGGTTTTCTGAGTCCGGTCAAAGTGCCTGACTATTACTATGAGGCGCTTCGCTACCTGCAAAAGGAGAATCTGACATCGAGGATCTTCTATCCTCATATGGGCTCAGTCACCGCCTACGAATGGGCCCTGAACGCAAATCAGAGATACACAATGCAGAACGTTTTCTTCATAGATCCTTTCCTGCCTCCCGTGGTGAGTGATGTGTTTGCGACTTACTCCCCTACATTACCGACTCGAGCTAGGGAATTGATAGAGGACATGTCAGATGGACTTGATCGAGGCATCATAGGAGTCTCGAAGTCCCTGGGATTGCTCAGCATAAGATACGTCGTGATCGACACTAAGGATCACATTGGCATAGCTCCCTTGATTGAGAGGACGGAGGGAATCGAGCTCGATAAGCAGATTGGTTCCATCAAGATCTACAGGGTCAACGAATGCCAGCCTTACTTCTATGTAGCGGATTCAGTGTTTCCAGCTCACAGGAACGAGAAGTTGTCCGATATCCTGCCTCATCTGGAGAGCAAGCATCCGGTGATTCTATATGATGGTGATTGGGATTTCGATACAAGCAAGGTCAACCTGTCTCCAAAAATCAGGCTGAATTCAACATACCTGGATGACGCAAACTACAAACTGAGAATTGAGTGCGATAGCTCTTTCGTTCTGGTTTTCACAGAAACATACGATGCCGGATGGACTGCTCAATCAGGAACTAAGGTCTATGATCACTTCATAGCAAACGGCTATGCTAATGGCTGGGTGATAGAAGCTTCGGGCGTGTTCGAGGTTAGCGTCGAGTTCAAACCTTCGGTTACTCTGGGATACGGAGGCATCATCAGCTTGATGTCCCTGGCCTCAATTGGCATCTACTTACTACATGGTGCTCTAGCCGGACGAAGGGGTATTCACAATGGTACCAAGAGAGAATGAAACACAGTTGAGTGTGGTAATCCCTGCCTTTAATGTGGGAGAGGTGGTCGTGCCAACTCTTGAGGATCTGAAGTGCGTCCTGAACAGTGTCAATCAGTGTTCCGAGATCATCGTCGTTGAGGATGGTTCGAAGGATGATACCTACCGCAGGCTAGTGTTTTGCCAAGAGAGAATTGGGATGAGGATACTGCGAAATGCTAGGAATATGGGAAAGGGGTTTTCAATAAAAAGAGGAATAGAAAGCGCCGGGGGAAGATGGACCGTCGTTATGGATGCAGATGGCGATATAGATCCTAGCCTGTTGAAGGGCTATCTGGATGCCCTGAGCCATGCTGACATCGTAATAGCCTCCAAGAGACTTCCTCAATCGACGTATGAAGCACCTTTGATCAGGAAATTACTCAGTTTCTGCTTCCATTGGCTCGTAATTCTCCTCACCGGCATCAGGGTGACTGACTCACAGACGGGCTTCAAGGCGTTTCGAACGCTTGAGGCCAAAAAGATAATGAAGGTAGTTGTGGCAAAGAGATACGCTTTTGATGTCGAAGTCCTTGCAGTGGCCAACTTACTAGGTCTCAAGGTTGTTGAGCTCCCGGTTGAAGTGAGGCTCAAAAGGCTATTCAGTATAAGAGACGCGATGAGCATGATGAAAGACCTATTGGGAATAACGTATCGATTGAGGGTGACAAGGTGGTATCAGGACAGGCTGAGGAAAAAGGAAATGGATAGACAATGAGATATCGGAAATTGGGAAAAAGTGATCTAAATGCCTCCGTCGTCGGTCTGGGTTCTGAGCAATTCGGAGATAGAGCTTGGGGCTACGGAGTTCAATATAATGACACAACAATCAACAGGGTAATCGAGGCAGCAATCGAATCAGGCATAAATTTGTTCGACACCGCAGAACTCTATGGAGACGGCAAGGCAGAGATCCTGCTAGGAAATGCGCTCAGGAGTTGCGCCAGAAGCGAATGCCTGATAGTCTCAAAGGTAGCTCCTTGGAATCTAAGATACGCTAGATTAATGAAGGCAGCGGAAAGAAGCCTGAATAGACTACGGGTCGATTCGATTGATCTCTACCTCGTGCACTACCCAAACCCGCTTGTTCCGATCAAGGAAACATTCAGAGCCTTGGAATATCTCGTCAGGAAGGGCAAGATCAGATACATAGGAGTTAGTAACTTCCAGCCCTTTCTCATACAAAAAGCCCAAGAAGCCCTTTCTCGATCAGAGATAATCGTGAATGAAATAGAGTATAACATTCTTTCACGCAGGGCAGAGAGCACCGTTATACCTTATTGCCGACGGCATGGCATTGGCATAATGGCATACAGCCCTTTTGCCGAGGGCATCTTGACAGGCAGATATTCTGCAAAGAACCTCCCAAGAGATAAGGCAAGGGCCTTCAGCTTCTTGGCAAAGAGAGGCTTCCTGCAGAGAGCGCGTCCTCTGTTCGAGGTCTTGGGAGACATAGCGAAAGAGAAGAAGGCAACGGTGGCACAGATATCTCTAGCATATGTCTTGAGAGATCCAAACTTCATAGCTATCCCTGCTGCGCTTTCCTCCCTTGAGGTGAGAGATGACGCAAGGGCTTCAGACATACAATTATCAGCAAACGACATCCTCAGAATTCACAGAACAGCGCCCTCACTGGACATTTTCAGGCACTCGATTGACAACTTCATTTACAGACCGATCACATGGATCAAGGGGGGCTTGGGAGCAATGCTCAGCAACATGACGGGGTCTTGATAATGTCTATCATTGAATCCAGGACTTGTGAAAGCATGGGGGCAGTGGCTCCCGTCAATGCTTCAATTCGCTGTCAACAAGCCAACTATGGGATGACTGGGCAGTCGAATCTTGTCTCGATCATAATTCCATGCAAGGAGATCGGTCAGTATGCTCTGGAATCAGTTAACAGTTGCAGGAAATTGGAATACAAGAATTGTGAGATAATACTTCTGCCTGATAGCGAGAAGAGAGAGGTGCACGGCATTAGGGTGATTCCCACAGGGTCGATATCTCCAGGTGCAAAAAGGAACATTGGCACCAAAAACGCGAAGGGAGAAATCGTGGCATATACTGACTCAGACGCCTATCCAGACAACAATTGGCTAGACCGAGCTATGGAGAACCTGAAGGCAGACGTAGTTGCAGTTGGAGGGCCTGGGCTAACGCCCAGCGAGGACAATATGATGCAAAGGGCTTCCGGGCTGATAATGTCCTCAATCATGGTCGGGGATCTCTCGAAAAGGTATAGGAAATATAGTGCTGCGCAGTATACGGACGAGCTGAGCTCCTGCAACTTCGTCATGAGAAAGGGCGCTGTAGAGGCAATTGGAGGCTGGAACGAGAAATACTGGCCCGGAGAGGATACCCTCCTTTGCACTGAAATGCGGAAGATGAACATGAAAATGATAGAAGCTCCTGATGTACTGGTCTATCACCACAGACGCCCTCTGTGGATTCCGCACCTGAGCCAGGTCTTCGGCTATGGGATCCATAGGGGCCTTTTTGCGAGGAAATTCGGGGGGACTTCCTTGAAGCCAAAGTATTTCATGCCCTCCTTCCTCCTGGTGGGTTTCTTGTCATTTCTCTTGTGCTCCATCTGGAGTGCTGTTGCCTTCTACTCCTCGTTGACCCTCTTGTCAATGTATCTCCTAGGCGATCTTCTTGCGGCATTGATGCAAACGCAGGATCCTAGAATGGTCCCGCTTCTCCTTGCTGGAATTCCGCTCACGCATCTGACCTACGGCATCGCATTTGTCATAGGGCTACTTAAGGACGATCTGAATAGATAAGAGCGTGAGAAGAGACCTTGCCGTTCAAGGAACCTGAGGAGGGGACACAGAAGTGAAGGTAAGCGTTTCCTACCCTCCGATAGATTCGGTCAAGGGAACTCCTCTCATATCGCAGAACAGGTTTTTCACCTATCGCAGGCTTGAGGGCATTACAGGCACATTCTCAACGCCAACGTACGTGTATCCTATTGTGCCTGCTTATGCTGCGACCCTGCTCAAAAACGAAGGACATCAAGTGATATGGGATGACGCTGTGGCCAAGGAGAAAACGTATGCAACATGGATAAAGGATGTCGAAAGAAATGACCCTGACCTGATCATGTTCGAATCAAAGACTCCTGTGATAAGGAGGCATTGGAGAATAATAGATGATCTGAAGTCGAGATGCCCTGAGGCGAAAGTCGTTCTTGTGGGAGATCATGTAACTGCACTGCCTGAGGAGTCCCTAATCAATAGCAAGGCGGACTTCGTCCTGACAGGAGGTGATTACGATTTCACGTTGTTGCAGCTCGTCAAATATCTCGAAGGAGAAGCCAAAGAGATGGAAGCTGGGATCTATTTCCGGGAGAATGGATTTCTGAGGAATACCGGAAGATTCAGGTCGGATCATTTCCTTGATTCATTACCCCAAATAGACAGGGAGCTCACAGGATGGCGGCTCTACGCCTTCGAGGATGGGAACTACAAGAGAGTGCCTGGAACCTACACGATGGTAGCCAGAGACTGTTGGTGGAACGTAGACGGAGGGTGTTCTTTCTGCTCTTGGAAAGGCGTCTTGTATCCAAATTACAGGACCAGAAGCCCGAGATTGGTTGTCGAGGAAATCGCAGCATTGACTGAGAAATACGGCATCAGAGAAGTCTTCGATGATAGCGGGACGTTTCCTGTGGGCAAGTGGCTCGAGGAATTCTGCGACATGATGATTGCAGAGAAGCTAAACGAGAAGGTTTACACGGACATCAACATGAGACCGGGGGTTCTGAATCAAGAGCAATACTCGCTGATGAAAAAGGCTGGATTCAGAATGGTCCTCTTCGGATTGGAGTCAGCGAACGATTTCACTCTGACCAAGCTGAACAAGGGTGTGACAGTGAATGAGACGATCAAGAGCATCAAGCTGGCGGACCTCGCGGGGCTTGAGCCTCATGCAACGCTCATGTTTGGATATCCATGGGAAACAAGGGAAGACGCGTTGAGAACATTGAAACTCGGGAAACTGCTGTTACAGAGTGGGTGGGCCCATACTCTGCAAGCTACACTCATCGTTCCATATCCCGGGACCAGACTCTTTGAGGAAGCAAAAGAGAAAGGGTGGCTCAAGACCCTCGACTGGGATCACTATGACATGGACAAGTCAGTCATGAGCTGCCCCCTAACGGAAAGCGAATTGAAGGACATGAGAAAAGAGATCTATCGTATGTATTTCAGTCCAAGCTATGCCCTTCGAAGGTTGATTCGCATCAGAAGCGTCGATGACATTGAGTTTCTGGTTAGAGGCCTCAGGAAATTGCTGGCCTATGTCTGATTCAGCCTGCGCTGGCCCAAGGCTCTCGTGCTTTCTCTCATCCCGACAAGATCAAAGCATGAGTGACGATAGCGAACAGGATGATGAGCACAACGCTGAAAACCAAAGTCTGCTTTGCGGCCTTTCCGTTGATGGGCATTGCCGTCCTACCTGCTCCAAGGGCTATGGAGGAGGCATTAAGTCTCCAATACACCCATGAGACGGCCACGCCCGGCAACAAGCAAAGAACAGATATTATTGGAGTGAAAATCAGTGCCCAAATGTAGTAGTGGGGGATGACTAGCCATAGCCCGATTATGCTGATCCCGAAAACGAGCAATGCGAAGGATATAGCAGCGGAAGCCACCAATGCCTTCGAATTCGAAGTGTAGTGCTTTTCTTTTCCGAGAACTTGTGAGGAGATCCAGTAGTAACCGATGATAGTCAGAAGATTGGCTATCCCAAGGAGTGCTCCTTTTGCGACATCTCGCGCACTTCTTCTTCCCAGAAGAAGGGTGGCTATCACAGAAGCGACGATTGAACATGCGAGGAAAGTCCCGACGCCCATGAGCCAAGAGAAATCGACAGCAAGCCCCACCAAAGAGGCAGGATGGAAATCTAGGTCCGATCTGAGATATTTGGAGGGAGCGTCAATTGCTATGAGAGTGTACTCCCGCATCTCCAATCCTGAGATGGCTCGGATCACAGGATCCGCATATATCCCGAGGTGAGCGTCAACAAAGTATTGAACCTTCATAAATGAGGACAGGGGTTGACTAATGTCTTGAGTCTGCCAGAGGCCATTCACATAGATTCTGATCGGGATGATCTTGCTACCATAGACGCTGGTTGACACAAGGGGATAGAATGGCTTGTCTGTGGGAAAGGTGATCACGACGCCCAAACCCATTGTTCGGATGGGCATCTTGCCTTCTGGAATTCTCTGCTCTCCAGTCACATTATAGTCCGTGCCTTCGCTGAATATGATTTCCCGTTCGATCCTCGACACGACAAAGCTGAACGCTTTTCCTATGTAGTCGCCCAAAATACCCTTGACTTCCTCTGGAATCCTAGCACCTATTTTGGAGAGAAACTGATAGAAAGAGTCAGCGTTTTCTGCTGTTATGACGTAGGTTGTTAGACCATATGATTGAACTACTTCGTGTATCGAGACTCCTTCTCCCCCTTTCAAACCAGAGAGCATCTCCCCCACGAGTGGCATGTAGACTGGAGGGCTCTTCATCCATAACTTGTAGATCACAGCCCAGCTCATCGGGGACACCATTGGGTAGACCTGGGAAACAAGCACCATTCCTACGTATGTGCCTACTATCCTCCTTCTCATTGCACTCCAAGCATCAGTGCCCCTGTCGCTTCCGCTGAAGGTCATAGTTCTCGCGTGCGAAACGGCTATCACTTCTGGCTTGCTCGGAATTGGAACCAACCAGAAGCTTCCGTGGGGAGCGTTTGACGATACGTGCAAAGCAAGAGTTTCCATGCCTTTATCCCATACGACGATTGCAGTCTGCGCGGCTTCATCGAATGGCATACCCCACGGGTTAATGATGAGACCATCGGCTGAGGTTGAGTGGATCAAGAAGGGAATGATAAGAATCAAGATCGAGCAGAAGCCAACGGCCTTGATTGTTCTCAGACTAAACATTTCAAGGGAATGAATCAAATGTATCTATAAAAGACCATGGACTGATACCAAGTGTTTCAGTGAATAGAACAGGTTATTCAGGTTTGCGGAGCCACTATGAATATGATAAGTCACGCGCGATGGTAGAGCGCCGCGTTCCGTCGTCCTCGCTTCGGTCTTAGCTTCCTCAAGATTCCAGTCCTCATCATCCAGAGCTCTCCTGCTTCCTTCGAGATTGAAGTGACTGTGCTTAGATTATTTGCCATTCCGCGTGTGATCAACGCCGAATGCGGTATGTCATTGAGGTAGTCGCTTATGCAGAACAGATTCTCCTCAGTTGTCATCCATTTGACTTTGTCAAATCTGGACAGATTAACGGCCCTTGAATATCCTCGCAATGTCTTCTCCCCTCTGAAGTTGAAATAATCCTCAAAGTAGGATAGAACAAGGTCACGAATCGTCCTATAGATAGGCTCCCGATACCGTAAACCCGTGTATTTCGATTTCGCGATGGAACCCCAATGGCCGAATCGATTGAAAACAGCTATCACGTGATCGTCATCGCGAACAGAAGTGAGGTCAACAATCAAAGGAGGATATCCGTGGAGTCTAAGCGCCGCGGCCGCGAATATCGCAGCTTCTATACAGTTTGCCTCTTTCTCCCTTAGCACCCTCCTTGGAGAAGAACAGGTCTCCCCGCTTTCCTCAAGATTGTAACCGATCTTGTGCAGATATCGTTGTATCTTCTTGGGAGAATCCAAAGAGAACAAGGTTCTCAGTTCCTTGGGTGAGAATCCATAGGAAGGACACATCAGATTCGGTTCGAGATTCGATTATTATATGCTTATCATGTTATGCGTGAAGAGGGTTATTTCGATAGGTGAGCAATCAGTCGAGGCTCAGACGATGTGCGCTCATTACACAAAGCCTTCCTTGGCGGTCTCTCTAATAGACCATCTCAAGAGCCTTCTGAAGTCCCGCCATTTCCTTACATTCCTTGCGTGCTCAATCACTTCTCTTACGGCAAGCTGATTCCCGGGATTTACCTCCTTAGTGACTAGCCTAGCCTCGTTGTCCGTGGGCGTTGCATCCTCTTCGTGCTGTTCTGGCTCGACTTCAGTTTGCCTCAGTATCTGCTCAAGTGGTAGTTGGATAACCCTTCCAGCTTCCCTTTGGGGTGCCTCGTGCAAGGGGGGCTCCTCACGAACCTTGAACGACGTTTCAGGAAGTCCAACTCCAGATCTTGAATTCTCTGCCGGGGAAAAGAATATCTCTCCTTCGATAGTATCCCTTTTCACCCTTGCAACCTTCAATTCGTAGCGATTCGAGTCATAATCTTTGTCGTATCTCTTCATGATATCAGGATTCGGAGTAAGGATTCCGGCGTCATTGAAGAAGTGAAGAAATGTGCCCACCATCTTTTCCCATTTCCCCATGTCTTCAAAATATCCTCTGACCCAGTCTACGTCCTCAGGCGTCATATCTCTATGCGATTTTGTGGTGGCGCGTAGACTAACGACGGATCCCCGCTGTTCGAAGGTTAGTTCGTATAGCTCAACGGTCAGCGTTGCCGGATCTTGCATCATGGGTTTCTGCTCGGCATGTCCTATAAAAATGTGAGCCACACTCGATTCAGGAAATCGATAATAACAATGATTTATTGAATAAAGAATCCGAGATCTGGGCGCGCGTCTTGTTTCAGTCGTTCCGTGAATGGAGGATACTGATGCCATCGAGTGAAATCAGACGGAAAACCACCACCGATATGATGAGAACATCAACTGAAGGCCAATTATCATCTGTAGGCACTGGTATAGAGCGATCGTTAGCACTCCATCAACGCCTTAGCTGACTATACATCTTCACCGGAAGAGGGAACTGCGGCGTTCTTTCCGGAACCCCATTCCAATGAGCGCCCATGCGCTTCTGAATTCGTCTCACCTTCTGCCTATACAGAAATCATCCATTGCTTTGCATATTGCTTCGATATTCTCCAGGGGTACTGCTGCATCGCATATTTCTGCCTTCATCATGAATCCTCCTTCTGGCAATGAGAGTTGATCCACTGCTTGCCATATCTGCTTTCTGATGTCCTCGGGCGTACAAGAGGAGAACATCTGTCTATCTAAGTCAAGGTCGATGCACATTTTGCCCCTATAGGCTTCGGCTATACCTTGGAGGGTGTTTGCTCGCAGCTGCGGGTCATGAACCGACACTCCACATTCGACCAAATCATCAACGATGTCTATCAAGCGGCCATCCGAGGAGAGATAAACATGCATGCCCTCACTGCGACACTTCCTGAATAGCCTTTCGAACATAGGCTTGATGTATTTCCTGAATTTGACTGGACTGATCATGAGGCCCCTCTGACTACCTATATCAGTATGAAAGGACATGAGATCAGCGTGCACTTCTGAGCCTATCTCAATCAATTTCATCTCATGATCCTCTATCATCCGGATCAGCCGTGGCAACTCAGGTGCATCTAGCACTATGTCGCGCATCAGATTCGTGAATCCCCTAAGGAAATACATTCTATCAAAAAGGCGCTCCCCATCACCAACTACCAACAGGCCCCTTCTCCTGCGTTCCTCAGCTATCTTTCTCAGCTTCTCCCAATTTCTTTCCCCCCGTTCTGTTTTAGTGAGGGGATTGGGGGGCTTGAAGCCGTCCAAGGCTTCCCATTTTTCCAGTGGATGTCTCACCACCTGACCCTCTATACCATCAATGATTCCATACCAAGTGCACCCCCAATTGTCAGTATAGTATTCTCCGGCGCGATAGACGGGCGGCATTGCATCGTAATCACGCTCGCCTCTATCATGTTGGCCAAATATCCAAGGGTGTCTAAGCACCAAGTCTTCAAGTTTCTCACGGTGCTTCTTCCACGCAACAGGAAGAAAATTGACCGAACATGGGATCCATCGAGGATATCGAAACTCAATGGCTTTCAGATAGTTCTCCCGCATATCCTTGTTAGGAGCCTGCAATTCGGGAGCCATTGCGTGGACGCGCTTACTCATGTACTTAACGGTTTTTGCAGGTGCTAGCCGGGGAGCCATGTAAGAAACTCGCCTTGCGCTTCATATACTGATAACACAAGATCAGACTGACCAGAATGTAAATAACTGGAGGTATCTGGGTTTGAGCGTGAATCCCAGGGAACGCTTTCTGGCGATAGCTCATTTCATGAAGTCAGACATAGTTCCTGTGGGAGGAGCTCCGAGAAAGGCGACCCTCGAGAGATGGTTCTCGGAAGGTCTACCTCGCGATGTGGACATTGCCACGTACTTCAAATTCGATCCGTCTGGAAGCATGTCAGTCTATCCGTCAGAGGGCTTCTGTTGGTCCTCGGAAACAAAAGGCGCGGTCAATCTGGGCCCCATTCCGCCTTTCGAGTTCACGATCTTGGATCAGAACAAGAGGTACAGGATGTGGATTGATGGTCTGGGAATAAAACAACGAGGATTCACTGATGACTGGGAAAGCGATTGGTCAGGATTCGCTACGAGGCAATTCCTCGAATTCCCTGTGAAGGACCGGGAGGACTTCACTAGAATGAAGCGAAGATACAGGCCAGAGTTGGATGTTAGATATCCCCCGAACTGGAGTGATCTAGTGCGCAGATGGAAAGAGAGGAAATTCCCTCTTGGTGTGTCAATACGTGGTCCCTTCTGGTGGAGCAGAGACATGATGGGGTTACTCGAGACGCTCAGGAAACTCCACAAGGAGCCTCGCCTGATGCATGAAATCATGCAGTTTTGTGTAGATTTTCACATAGGGGCGCTGCACAAAGGGCTGGACGAAGTCGAAGCTGATTTCGCTATGATATCTGAGGACATGGCGTACAAGGCGGGTCCCATGCTCTCTCCAGCGATGGCGAGAGAATTCCTGTTCGAACCGTACACTGCCCTGACGTCGTTCCTCCGAGAACACGGGGTCGAAACAATAATCATTGACAGCGATGGCAACTGTCGATCGCTGATTCCGCTTCTAGTTGGGACTGGCATCAACGGGATTTCGCCTTGCGAAGTCGCAGCAGGAATGGACATCGTTACAATCAGGAGAGAGTATCCTCGCCTTGTAATAATGGGTGGCATAGACAAGAGGAGGTTAGCGGAGGATGAGGGCGCAATAGCCTTGGAGGTGCTATCAAAGGTCCCCTTCATGCTGAGTACAGGCGGTTACTTTCCATCCGTGGACCATGCTGTGCCGCCTGACGTGTCTTTGAAGAATTTCAAGTACTATTTGTCGCTCACCAGAAGACTCTGCGGATGGGCCCACCCCGAAAGCTGGGCATAGCGTCTTTGACACGAGCTTTCCTATCCGAGGGCAAGAACAAAGTCAAATTGCTCATGATGGTGTCAAGAAGAACAAGTGTCCACTGCTTGGAGGGCCATTCCATAACCTCGGCCATCAAATGCGGATCCAAGTGTGAATGCATTGTATCTATGGCCTTCCTATTATCTGCCTTGCGGTTGCAGAGAATATCATATCTCGATCATTCTCGGATAGGCCGATCTCATATAATATTGTTTCCCAAGCATGTATCGTCCTCACATATTGTGAGGGCGGCTCATCGAGTCCGAATATCAATTTCTCCGGCCTTAGCCTTATCCAGAGGTGCTCCCTTATTGCAGAAGCCTTGAGCCAGATGCCCTTACCGGAGATGTCCAACCACATGTTCGGATTCTTTTGAGACATATTATATGCCTCAGAAAACCAAGGGTCTCCCATATGGGCGCCTATGATCTTCAGTCTAGGACACCATCTAGCTATCCTATCGAGGCATATCGGCCTCATGTGACGAGAAGAGATGTCCTGTCTCTCCAGTGTCGATTGTCTTGCAATGACGCCTGTGTGGAATAGGATTGGCATTCCATATTCCTCGGCCCTTTCATAATATGCAAGGAAATCCTCTGAATCATATGAATCCGTAGGGCTTATGGCCTTCAAGCCCCTGAAACCCTTTGCGTAGTAATCATCGACAATTGTGCGATCGTGCTTCCCCGGGCTGAATGAACCAAATCCAACAATTCTGTCCTTGAAATCTTTGAATATTGTCCTCCACTGAGCAGCTTCCCTATCATCATAGTTCGGGCCACTGGATATAACGCACGCAATTGCCACGCCTGCCTTGTCCATCTCTTTCAGAAGACGATCAACGAAGCCGTTCGCTGGCATGTAATGCTGGTGAATGTCCACAATGCCAGTTCTTTCCCTCGGGTATACATCATAGTATGCAACATCTCCTTGGAGAGCGGCCGTTGTTTTCATATGGACCGTTTCGAATTACCTTGCGTAGTTTAAAGGTTTGGCTCGAGCGTTTCCCCCCGTCTCTAGCAAAGCCGACGAACTAAATCAGGCGATCGTGAGCGTGGAAGAGTACTGAAGCGCTCAATGCATAAATAGGTTGAAGGTCCATTATTCAAAAATCTATGCGAGGCTCGATGGGGGGAAAGCTCGCGATAAACGGAGGATCAAAGGCTGTCACTGGCGATTTCGAGGAGGCATTCATCTGGCCACGATATGGCGAGGAGGAGTTTTCCGCAGTCAAGGAAGTGATGGAAGGAACTGATCCATATGCAGCGATCAGGGAATTCGAGAAATGCTTCGAAACCTATCTTGGTTGCAAGCATGCGATATCTCAGAACAACGGGACTTCAACGCTCCATTCGTCCTACTTCGCAGTGGGGATCGGCCCAGGAGATGAGGTCATTACGCCATCATATAGTTGGCTTCTCCAGATCATGCCGATAGTTGCTTCGCATGGAGTTCCAGTCTTCGCAGAAATAGATCCAAGGACTTTGACCATAGATCCTGAGGACATCAGGAGGAAGATCACACCGAAGACCAAAGCGATAGTGGTAGTTCACACGTACGGGCACCCTGCCGATATGGACCCGATAGTCGAAATTGCAGGGCATCATGGAATTCCGGTCATCGAGGATTGCTCGCATGCTCACGGAGCTGAATACAAAGGGAGGAAAGTTGGCGTCATCGGCGACATAGGTTGTTTTAGTCTGCAGCAAAGCAAATTGCTGCCAGCAATCGAAGGAGGCGTTCTGGTTACAAGCAACGAGGAATATCGCGACAGGGTCATCCTTCTAGGTCACTATGAAAGGATTCCAACAGTCCATGACGAGAGGCTCAAAAGCCTTTCAAAGGGGATAAGGGGAGTCGTTGGGCTATCCGGAGCCTGCTATGGATACAAATATCGCATCAATCCGCTTGCTGCTGCGATTGCGAATGTTCGGTTGAACCATCTGGATGAAACGAATGCTATCAGGAGAAAGAATATGACATATATGTCCAGAGGATTGGCCGATCTCAGATCAATCGAGCCGCCCTATGAATCGCCTGATGTCAGGATGGCTTGGCTAATCTACCTGCTGAGGTACTACCCGGAGCGACTTCGCAATGTCCCAAGGGCCGTCTTTGTCAATGCCCTACGAAGTGAAGGTGTTAGGACGAGCGAAGGAGGAGGATATCAGCCATTCCATCTCACCGAGCTCATGCAGATGAGGGACTTCTATGGGAAAGGATGTCCCTTAGAGTGTTCTCACGTGGAAAAAGCGCCTGAATACGAGTTAGGCATGTTGCCAGTAACAGAATCTATTGGGTCAAGGCTCATTTCGCTTGCTATGTTCGCGAACCCTGTTCCCGATATGTTATTGGACCAATACATAGAAGCCTTTCACAAGGTCGAGGAGAATGCCGGCGAACTCTGAAGACGCAAGCTTTGCTTCTGAATCTAAAGAGGATGAAGTGCTCCTATTCGACTGCAATTCCACGCTTGGCAGAAGGGCGGCCAGGAATCCAAGGTCAGTCTACAATGTCCATGACTTGCTGTCTGTAATGGATAGTTACTCCATCACGCGTGCTTTGGTCAGCCACGCATCATGTGAGGTCTCTGGACCTACACCTGGCAATGAAATCCTGATGTCGGAGACAAAGGGCACTAGCAGATTGGTCCCCTGTTGGGTCGTTCTGCCTAATCACACAAAGGAGTTGGGAGAAGACATTTCGGACTTCTTCAGACGTATGCTGTCGAACGATGTCAAAGCAGCCAAGATATATCCTGTTAGCCACCACTTCAGCCTATCTGAATGGTCTGTAGGCCATATACTTGAGAAGCTGGATGAACACAGGATGCCGCTTCTGATCGACTTCAACATTGTGCACTACAGCGATGCTGTCATGAATGTACAATGGGACAAGGTACATGATATCTGCGCAAGGCATAGAGACCTTCCGGTCATTCTCCTGAGACTGGGCGCCAATGTGGATCGAAATCTCTTCCCGCTGTTGGGTATGTTCGAGAATCTGCACGTAGATCTATCCTACTACACCGTGAATGAAGGAATAGAACGGATCTGCGACATGTTCGGCCCTGAGCACCTCATATTCGGCACAGGATTGCCCGTCATGTCTCCCGCCGGGCCGATTTCGATGCTGATGTACAGCAACATACCCTTGAGCATGAAACGAAGCATAGCATCAGAGAATCTTGAGAGGATGCTTGAGTCGGTCGTGGAACAATGAGTGAACGACCAATGAGCCTTCTTGCCGGTTTGGGAAGAGAAGGAAGGAGCCTAAGAAGGCAGGCGAATGTCATAGATTGCCATGCACATATGGGCCCATGCTTGGGATTCGATTGCCCGGGAAGCTCTGTCGAGGAAATGGTGAAGACAATGGATAGGGTGGGTATCGAAAAGGCCTGTGTGAGCCACAACTTGGCGATTGGTCCCGATTTCAAACTGGGAAACAGACTCGTCCACGAGGCTGTGAAGAAATACCCAAACAGATTCATTGGATATGCTGTAATAAATCCGAATTACCCCGAGGATATCGAGAATGAGCTCGATCTCTGTTTCAGAGACTACGGTATGAGGGCGATAAAGTTCCACGGAGAACTGCACAAATATGCTCTTGATGGAGAGAATTATAGGCGTGTTCTTGATTTCGCCGAATCGGAGTCGCTCACGATCTTATGCCATGGGCTTGGGAAGTTCAAGACCCTCTGCGAACTCAGCTCTGAGTACAAAAATGTCAATTTCCTCATAGCCCACTATGGAACCTGGGATATGAGAACGCTACCCGAGGTCATAGAGGTAGCTAGCAAGGCGCCCAACGTATTCTTGGACTCTTCCGGCTCAGTGGACTGGTTTGGCGGTTTCGATGAAGTTGTTCTGAAAGTTGGTGATAAGAAGATGCTGTTCGGTTCGGATTTCCCTTGGGGGAATCTACCATTCATGATGGGCAGAGTACTTCTTTCTCGAATATCGGACGAGAAGAAGAGGAGGATTCTGGGAGAAAACGCGAACGCGATCCTAAGAATCGACTAGACAAAGCGATCAATGAGAAAAGAACTGTCCGCATCTGCCAAGGATTCTCACCATGGGTTGCTGAGGAAGTCGTATCTTATGAACTGACTTTGGCAATAGAAGCCGATGGGTTGCGAAACGTAGAACCCCTTCTGTCTTGGGGACATCACAAAAGCTACAGTAGCGCACAGCTCATGCTCGCCACCATGCTGGCATATGCCGCCTGTTCCATGTGATCTCAAGACCGATTGCAGGCTTTCTATGGGCCTATTCCTATCGGCGCTGGCAATGAATTCGAGCAGATTCTGATATCTATCCCTTGAGTTCTTGAGTAACCATGTCCAATCGTATCGATCATATCCAAGCTTTTGGGCCTCAGGAGTGATATAATGATTCGTACAAGCTATCCCTTCGTTTTGCGGTCTTCTGATCACAAATGCCTTATTTGTCTGCTCGATGACCATGGCATCTCCTTTTCTGTCGACGAACATGTAATTACCAGGATTGTAGAATCCTTCCTTGAATTTGCCGAAGAGCTCAGCCACCTCACCAACATTTGAACAGTACTGCATGGCGACTCTACACATCGTATATCTGGGAAAGCCGTTACCTTCATCAATGGCCTTGGTGGTTGAGCCACAGAGGCACAGACCGGCATCATTCATAGCACGGGCAGCCCCTATGAAATCAGGACTGCAGACAGTCAGGAACGAATGGCCCCGCTTCGGCCTGTAATGCATCATGATCAGATACGGCGAGTGGCCAATATCAAGGGAAGACCCAAGAACTGGCCCGACTTTGGTTTCCGTTAGGGCGACATTCGAGCAATACGAAGGCTTGTCCCACCAAGCATTGAGCAGAAGCATCTTGTCATAGGAAATACGCGCACCATCAGCCATACCCTTGAGTTCCTGCACAAGTTCGGGGTAGTGCCTCTCGAGAACTCGCTCAATATACCTCGCGAGAGTCATCTTCCTTTTCCGGTCTCTGACCTTCTTTAACCTAGTTTCCGAGATGGACTTGATGAGATGTCTGAAATGCCAACCGCGCTTGTGTCCGATCTCGTATGGAGTTCCCTTCATTTCTAACGGAAAGAAGGACATCTACTACGATGCCATGTTCGTTCTTAGCTTTTATGCTTATTGAATCGTGAGATCCGCTACCCACGGACCGACAAAGGCTTAGTGAATGGTCTCATTATGAAGTAATTCTCCTATCGCCTTCAACCGAGATGGCTGACATTCACGAAACTGGTCAGGACTAAGATTCAATCGGGACCGGTTGGCAACTGCAGGCTTATCTATCAAAACCGCCTTCATCTGTCTGTTGAATCAGGAGGAGACCCAGCGACACAACGCGATGGTAGAAGAGCTTTGGGAGGATTTCGAAAAGAGACGCAACGAAAGGATACCCGTAGTCTTCGCCTATGATGAGCAATTCCAGCTACCTCTATATGGGACAACGTACCGGAGGTATTACGGAGATCCCGACCTGATGGCAGATGTTCAACTGAAGACTGCCAGATGGTGGATGAACAACGTTATCCAGGATTCGATCATGGGTCTGCCTAAGGATAACTGGACTATCCATCCACAGCTCTGGATGGCGGAGAAGGAGTTCTTCGGTTGCCAAATCGTATATCAGGAAAACGATTACGCTTGGGCGAGGCCCATAGCAGCCACAAAGCAGGATTTGATATCCAGGCTCTGGGACATAGATCCAGCAAAACGCCTAAGAGAGAACACGGGTTATCGTTTCTATGAAACGATGAAGGCGAGATTTCAGGGAAAGAGCTTCTGCGGTATTCCCATAAGAGTGGGGCCTCCAAACGGGATCGCAACGACCCATGGGATTTTCACCTCAGCGGCAGAGATACGCGGACATGAGAAGCTCTGCGTCGATATGGCAAGGGATCCTGCATTCGCTAAGGAATTGCTGGGTGTCATTACCGAGAAGACGATCGCCAGGATGAAAGCTTGGCATGAGCTTTCCACCGATGAAGTGAGGATTCCCTTCTCAGACACTTGGTCGATGGCTGATGATAGTATATGCATTCTCTCCCCTAGGTCATATGAGGAATTCGTCTTGCCCTTCCACGAGAGGATATACAGTGAGATGACCACGGGAATCAGGGGAATCCATCTTTGTGGACATGCCCAGCACTTGTTTCGCATACTCCACAACAAAGCCCGAATAAGGCTTTTCGACGGGCCGGGTCCTTGGATCGATTTGGGTTCGATGCGGGATGAATTCGGCACGGATGTACGAATCAATGCGCAGGTCTACCATCAAAAGCTCAGAGAAGGAAATCCAGAAGCCATAGACGAGATGGTCCGAGGCATCCTCACTGAACGAGCCAAGAGAGGAGGGCATATGGTTCTGATGGGATACGCCGTTGAAGGAGTAAAGGTAAGAAATCTGAACACTATGTATGGGGCCGGACTCAAGTACGGAAGAATCCATTCCTAGGGTTACGCTGAGCATACTGTCGTGCGAAGAGCAAAAGACGATCTGACGAACACGGTCTTACCTTCTCATTCACTCTTGTGATGAATTCAAAGAGGAGGATAGCGGGCAAAGTCCGGTGTGGGGGCGCCGAGGATTTCGTGGGGTCGAAAAGCGTTAAAAAGCCACCCCGGGCTTATGTCAATGTTCTGAGAGAATGGATCGAGCGGAAGAAGTCAGCCCCACCTATTCCGGTGCCGTCATACGAGTGCTCAATGCTTTGGCATCTGTCTCAATAGGGGAGTTTCGGAACAGGCTGATGCTTCAGAAGCTTGCCTATCTCGCCCGCGAAATGGGTCTTGGTTGTGGCTTGGCATTCGATTGGTATGTGAGGGGGCCCTACTCTCCTTCTCTGACCAGAATTCTGTTTGCAGCGGATGAATTAGGTCTCCTGAGGACAGGCCCAGCTGAGCTTAGCGATTCTGAAACGAAGGTGGTACAGAGCATCAGAGATCTGCTAGGAAACGACGTCAACAACCCAGAAGTACTGGAGCTGATCTCTTCTGTCTGGTACTTTCTTCCGAGGGGTGTTCTTCGGAGAAAGAGAAGACAAGCGATTGTAAAGAGGCTTCTGGAGTGCAAACCCCAATTCAGTGCTCAGGAGATAGAACAGGCGATAGACAGAATTCTGAGATTCAGGAGGAGAAAACAGCCGCCTCCATAGCTCAAATAGCTCTCGCTAAGAGTTGGGACGGTTGGACCTAACTATCTTCGCAGGGATCGCAGGTTTTGACAAATCAGATTATCTGAAGAAATTCATCAGGCTGAGCCTCAAGAGACATGAGTATTCTGACGACTTGGATTCGTCTGAATCCAAGAGATTCATTCGGTATATCAAGTTCGAGGATGAGCTCCTCAGGGTGGATGGGTCAACTGACATGCCCACCTTCCTGGACAAGCCCAGCCTGAAAGAGAAGACAGAAGTGATTGAGAGGACTTTCACCGAGATAGGGAGACAAATCAAGAGTTATGAGACAAAACACGTGTTCCTTGATATCCATCTGAGCTATTTCAGGCGGAGCCAATTCACGCCTCCTCTGCTATTGGCGAACCTTAGGGAACTCGTCCCCCATGATCAGATTCCAGTCAAGGTGATTACCCTGATTGATGATATCTTTGCGATCTGGCAGAACCTGAGAAAAAGGGAAATTGAATATCCAAGAACGAGCCTCAGGCTCCGGGAAATCCTCTCTTGGCGTTCAATAGAGATGCTACAGGGGGAGGCAGTCGCAATGAACTACACGAACGAAAATAGGGACGTCAAGAACTACCTAGTCGCTGCAAGACACCCCGAGGACACCTTATTCAATCTAGTCTTCAATCCAAAACCTATCTCCTTCTACCTTTCATTCCCTATAACGAACACAAGGAATAGATCCGGGTGCGTCAGTGACATCAACAGATTCAGGAAGAGAATACAGCGGATAGCCTTCAAGAACGGGGCGGTCATCTTCGACCCTGTCACTATAGACGAACTGAGCCTGGAAATGGCGCTCCAATCGACACGGAACGAGATAGTCACTCTTCGGAAGGAAATGCGATGGCCTTTGGAGCCGAATCATCTGATCGAAGAGCCTGATTGGCCAATAAGGATCCCGAGAGAGGAGATCTCGGAGATATCAGGTGATGTGGAAGATAACGTGAAGGCCAGAGACTTCAAGCTGATAGACAATTCGAGATTCGTGGCCAGTTACAGACCGAATTACATGGGCACATCTAGGGGAGTGGCCGCAGAAATAAACTACTCGATTATGCAAGGAAGAAGAGTATATGTATATGACCCCCCAAAGGACAGAAAGGAGAGCCCGCTTCATCCCTTCGATCCGTGGCTCATTTCCTGCACCGACTTTGATGACTTCATGGGCAAGATTGCCGAATACATAGCCCAATTGAGGAGAAAATACTGATCGGTGAGGGAAGCCGATCATCGACACGGGTTCTGGTATCGCTAAGGTGGTTCCGTTCGTTATCTCCTGGCTTGCACTAGAGTCACACCGGATAGAACCAATATCATGCCAAGAATCATGTCCACGGTGACTTGTTCTCCCAGGAATATCAACGCCATCAATGACGTTTGGACCAGCATTGTATTCTGCAACATCGAAAGCTCGTACGCCTTGACGGATTCCAAGACCTGATTCCACAGGTAAAATGCTGCGACCGTGTTGACAATGCTGAGCCATCCGATTATGACCCATCCTGAAGATGGGACACTCGGAGGCCCCTCGAGAGCGAAACCAGAAACAAGAAGGATGACAGCTCCGGCTCCCATTGTCACAGTGGTCATTTCCAAAGTGGGAATCCTTCCTGTCTTTTGAAGGCTCCGTGCTATAATCATGTAGACGGCCCAACACAATCCGGAAAGAAGCGTAATAAAGACCCCAAATGCCTCGAAGGACTGCAAAGGATTGCCGAAAAAGACGTAGGCCCCCGCAAGGGCAACAACGATTCCGATAGTCTGAGCAATTGTTGGAATCTCATGCAAGAAGCCCGCTCCTAATAGTACGACAAATACGGGACTGAAATTCAGCAGAAAGGATGCTAGGATTACTGGTATGTAGTGAAGTCCGACAAACTGCAGTCCCTGAGCACCAGCATACCCGAAGGCTCCTACGCAGATTAACGTCAGCCATTCGATTGAACTGGGACGATGCAGCGGACGGGCTCTTCCCTTCAAGATCATCACCAAGACCAATATGAGGAACGCAGTCGTATATCGCAAGGCTGCGAAGGTCAATGGCAGGATTTCTATAAGACCCATCTTGATGAGAACGTAGGAGGAAGACCATAGGAATGTGACAAGTAGTGCCTTCAATATCGGTATCACACGTTGCTGATCTGCTTTCTTGTCGATCACGGAGAAGATTCACCGGCGGATGCTTGGCGGGACAATTGAGATTGGCGCGGCTATCCTAAACTATATATGGGTTGCTCGGTTGGCTCGTAGAGAACGCACAGACGTCTCAGAGAAGCCTGTGAGCAATATCAACATTCCGAGAAGATCACGCGAAGTTGGAGTCGAGACGGACGAGTTGAAGCCTTTTCTAGGGACGCGAGTGGTTCTTAAGGATGAAGTAGAAAGATATTTAATACGAGATTTTCCATCAGTGAATAGTGGTTATACTATGAATTCGAAACCTGAGGTCTTGAGGGGATTTCTCAAAGATCAGATAGTGCTTGAGAACGACAATGTGAGTGCAATTGAGAAGAGTGTCAAAGAGATCGAAAATATGATAGTTAGGACGACTCTGCATGGTATTTCATTTGACTCAATGAAACACGCGGAACTGTACAGATCTGCGGTGGGACTCCTTTCTGGCTTTGAGAAGGCACTTAACCAGGAAGAGTATATCAAGATACAGGAAGTAATAAGGAAACACATAGAGATAGAAGAACTAATGCTTAGGCGAGTCATAGAAGCCATGAGCATGACAGAGAACAAGAACGTGAGGTTCTTGCTCGAATCAATAGCGGCGGACGAAAAGAGACACCACGATCTACTGGTGAAGATTCGAGACACACTGGTTAGAGGGCAGACCATAACTGAAGACGAATGGTGGGAATTCATCTGGGGTTCCGTTCCGTTTCATGGCGCCCCTGACTGATGGCGTAAAGCGTCCAGGTCCTAGAAGGACAGAAGGAAGGCAGTGCACCAGACGCGGGCCTAAGGAATTGAACTACTCGCCATCAACTCGTTCGACCAAGCTATCTCCAGAGTTGTCTGTACACTAGATTGCTGGAAAAGAGATTTATGAGCTGGTGTCTCACTTGCGAGAGACGTATCCCTTATGTCGAGCATAACGGTAGACGGGTTAACAAGAAGATTCGGAGATCTGATTGCGGTAGATCACTTGTCCTTTGATGTGAAGGAGGGAGAGATTTTCGGTATGCTCGGGCCAAACGGCGCTGGAAAGACCACGACCATTCGCATGCTCGCCTGTCTCATTTCGCCCTCAGAGGGATCAGCCATAATAGAAGGACATGATATAGTCTCGGACTCGATCAAGATAAGACAGATCGTTGGAATATTGACGGAGACCCAATCTCTCTATGAGAGGTTGACCGTATACGAGAATATGGCCTTCTTCTCCGAGGCTTATGGCGTGTCAAACACGGACCACAGGCGCGAAAGAATAGGGGAATTGCTGGAGTTCTTTGATCTGTGGGAGAGGCGAGGACATCCAGTCGGAACGCTATCAAGAGGAATGAAGCAGAAGCTTGCTATGGCACGCGCATTGGTCCATAATCCATCTGTCCTATTCCTAGACGAGCCGACTGTTGGACTGGACCCTGAAGCATCAAGGATGATCAGAGACTTGATACAGAAGCTCAGCCAGCATCAGAAATGCACTGTCCTACTTTGCACACATCGTCTAGAGGACGCAGAGAGATTGTGTAGCCGAGTCATGATAGTCAATAGAGGAAGAAACATGATCACGGGAACTCCCCAAGAACTCGGGGAGAGAATAGCTGGCAGAAGAACCCTCGAGATCACACTAAGGGAGCTGAGCGAATCCGTAATTGAAGCAGCGAGAGCATCGAGGCATGTTGAGGCAGTAGATGTGAACAACTTAGAGTCAAAGCTGCTGGTGACTGCTGACGATCTTGATTCTATCACCCCAGAGATAGTCAAGGATTTGGTTAGCGCGGGCGGTCTAATCACTGGGGTCAACATAACCCGCCCATCATTGGAAGACGCGTACTTGAGCCTGATTAGGGAGGGACCAACATGAGGATCGACAAGGTCTTACTCGTGTTCAGGAAGGACTGGGCCGAACTCAGGAGAAATTGGCAGGTCGTATTGCCTATAGTCCTTCTGCCCCTCATGATCTCGATGTCTTTGCCAATGATTCTGAATTCCCTTTCCAATTCTATTACGATGCCGGGCTCTGCGCTGGGGACGTTTGAGATCATCATTAGGAATCTTCCATACCAGACAAGACGGGAGGTCGAGGGAATGACATACCCTCAGGCAACAATCTACATGATCTCGATCTACCTCATTGCTCCTGTGTTCCTCACAATCCCAATCTTGACCTCAAGCGTCATAGCGTCTGACAGCTTCGCCGGAGAGAAGGAGAGGAGGACGATTGAAGCCCTTCTTGCCACTCCGATGTCTGATGCGGAGCTCTTCATGGGAAAGGTTCTGGTTGCCTTCGTGCCCTCAGTGACAATAACCGCGGGCTCGTCAATCGTCTATTCAATTGCCACTGACCTCATATTGTCGGGGCTGTTCAATGGCAGGTTGCTGTTTCCCAATCCCATCTGGATCTTGGTCACATTCGGTCTCGCCCCCGCGATAGCCATCGCCAGCATTGGTCTCACTGTCATGATTTCGCTAAGGGTGAAGGGGTTCAGGGAAGCTCAGCAGCTAAGTGCCTTCCTAATGATCCCCATCATGTTGCTCACCTTCGTCCAAGTCTCTGGAGTCATGATCCTAGGTTCAGTGATAATGCTGGGCTCGATTGTGCTGTTCCTGATGATCGATGCGATTCTGCTATACCATGGCGTGGAAGCCTTCAAGAGGGACGAAATCCTCTCGAAATTGGCTTAAGACCCATCGAAACGGATGCTCTTGGAATCCATCTTCGTAGGCTCAATCAATCACTCCATGAAGGCCTAGATGAAGTGATCGATCTTCAGGATATGGTTCTTATGAGTAATGAGTGGACATTCTCCACTGACTTCCGTACTGCAGGCATTGGATTGTCTGGCTCCAGTTCGATTTCCAAGATCAGGGCACAACTATTCAGTATCTTTTCCCGCCTAAGCGCTTGGAAGAGCTCCCCGAATGGTAGCCTTCCTTCACCAACTATCGTATCATTGTTATCCTCATTCACATCCTTGATGTGAAGCCCGTGCATCCTGCTGCCCAATCTATGTGTTGCCTCAAGAATATCCTCGCCCGATCTTGCAAGATGAGCTGTGTCCATGCACATTCCTATCATTTCATCATGTCCTTCCAGTGCTTTGACAATGTTGGCGATTCTCGAGTATCTATGTCCCGGCCCGTGGTTGTGGATTGCTATCTTTATTCGATATTCTCGCACCAATTCATCAAGCAGATCGAAGCTATCAGGCTCCGGGTCTGCCGTCAGCACCTCTATTCCAAGGCCCTTTGCAAATTCAAAGAGGCTCCGAAGCTGACCCTCATCTCTTCGCATCGCGTTGACACCATATGCCAGAACCTTGACATTGTATGTCTGCTCAAGCCGTTGAGCTTCAGTAATGCTCTTCTTTTCCGGAGGCAGGTGACCCGGGAATGCTTCGACCCAGGAGAGTCCTAGATCGGCGATTGCCTCGATGGCTTTCTCGTATGACATCTTCCTGAGCGAATAACTCTGCAAGCCGAATTTGAGTCCACGCAAGTTACCCTGCATGATTCCCAGCCTCCCTATGGCGATTTAATCCTTTATGCGTGTCTTTCCATCATTCTCTGATTGTTGCCACCAGGAGTGCTTCATTTTCGCCACAGACTCTCTCCATGGAAGCAGAGCATACTTAGATGGATTGCCGTCGCAGGATGGAAATCAACGCAGGAACACTCAGCTGCATAGTTCTAGAACTGAGACCTCAGACCTAGTTCCTCGTCTAGTCACACGTTATGGATGTTTTCAGGTGGAGCAAATCAGAGACCGATCTGATCTTGGGCTATAGCGTTATTCGTAGTATTTCGGATTCAAGAATCTGGACAGAGCGCAGACGATACTTGATTCAGTGGCCTTGGTTCTCGTAATCATGTTATTAGTGAGGATTCCAACGACTCCTCTTTGTTGCTTGAGGTTGGTCTGTCCGGTTATTTCATCCATTAGAGGTCCGAGTTCCTTTCCACCCCTTACCTGCAGCGCCAAGCGTTCAGGCAATAACATTCTAATGCCAGATCCTATGCCGACGTTACCACTGGAATCAACTACCGCTGCCCAGCCAGATAGGAACATCCCGAATTCGTTTTCTACAATGCAGCCCTCTATCCCTATGCCGATGTCAGAACCTGTTTTCTCCCTGGAAGCATTCGCTCGGTTCAAAGCTCCCCTGATAGCCTCCTCATCAGACCTTGGTTGGTCGCTAACATTCGAAGATACATCGATCGCTATGAAGTCCGCGCCCTTCCATACGATCGAGGTGACATTCCTGGCTGCTTCTATTTTTATAGGATTCCTGGAGCCCAATGCGATCTTCATTTGATTTTGATTGGGAGTGGAAATATATCAGTCTTGGTCAGGAATAATCAATCCTACCCAATGCACTGGCAGATATGATAGTGTGAACTTCATAGCACGGTCAATGGCAAGAGCGTAAGGAGAAACAGCAGTTGGAAATCTTGAACGCTTATATGTAGAATACAGATCTCCCGAGATGCAAGGGGAATCCGGGCGATGAGGGGTTTGATAAATGAAGATAGGTTATGCGAAACGTGATGTGACCCCCCCAATCGGTGTGAGACTGGGAGGCTATGGCCACAGGATGGGAAAGCCTTCTGAGATGGTTCACGATCCCTTGTTCGCAAGCGCCTTGCTGATCGAATCGTCCGGAGATTCACTGCTGTTCCTTCACGGGGATGTCCTTGGGGTTTACAAGGACTTCGCTGATAGTGTAAAGAGGAGAATTCATTCTGGAATCGGCATTGAGCCAGGCAGGATTTTCTTTACTACGACGCATACCCACTCAGGTCCTGAGACCATAGTGCCAATGTGGCCTAACACATTTCCGTATGATGAACAAGAAGCCAGGATCCTGAGCGACTGGGAGGCTGCATTCGCTGAGGCGATTGTCGAGGCCTCTGTTGAGGCCAATGAGCGCGCCTTGGGCGGTTCGATCAGCTTAGGTACATCGAGAGCTCCCGATCTCACTCTCAATCGGACATACAAGAACAACGTGATCGATGATCAGATACCGTTCATGATTCTGAGCAATGGCGTCCAGAAGGTCATAGTCGCGAACTACTGCTGCCATCCAGTATGCAACACGGATTCAGGAATATCGTCGGACTATCCTGGCGCGCTTTATGCAGAATTGGACAAGTTGGGATTCAACTGCTTCTTCACCACAGGACCTGCGGGTGATGTTGATCCGCTAGGGAAGGGAAGGGAATTCATCGCCAATATGGGTTCGCAGCTCTGTTCCGCCATAGTCAGAGAATCCGGCAATACGTACAGAGTGAAAGAAGATGTTATCGGTGCAGAAAGGTCGAAGATCTCCTTGAAGATGAGAAATTCCAAGGGTCTGAGGCAGGCAAGGGCCAGATTCAAGGGAATAATGGAGGATTGTCAGAAGAAGCCTGATGACGCGAAATGCCTCTCTCGCCTTATATATGCAGACGAAGAATACGAAGTGGCAAAGGACAGGAAAACCTCTGTCCAGACCCTGATACAGCTCGCCAAGATAGGCAAGGATATCGTGTTCATCTCGATCCCCGGAGAACTCTTCGTCGAATTTGGCCTGCAGATAAAGGCTCTTGCCACGAAAATGGGATATAGATCTACATTCGTTTCTACGTATTCGGAAGACTATGTAGGATACATACCTGACAAGATGGCATTCAAGATACATTCGTATGAAGCAACCCTGGCGAGATGGAGCAGACTGACACCAGAAGCTGGAAGCTCCATTATGAGGGAACTGACCAATTCATTGAAGCAGTGAGGCTGAATCCAATAACGGGTAGTCTTTTCCTCGGGCTCCGATGATCATCTCTTATTTCTCGGAAGGGTGAATCGGCCGTGACAACGCCGTTTCGTGCGCACGTCTCGATGATCATATTGAGGAGGAACTATTGACTCAATCGCGCTATCCCGCTATTCATCGCGCTTACACCCAGAAGGGTCAAACACAACGGAGTCGACGCATAATGGAGTCTCAAATATTTAAATTCGCTATCGAATCCGCTCAAAAGAAGCGATGAGCGTAGCTCGGCCGCTACTTGAGTATGTCTCGGATATCAAGACGAAAAAAAGCCTTTCCGAGACTTATCTAGCCCTCAAGAGATTGGTCTCGCATCACAAGAGGTACTATGCGCTAATAGTTCTGACACTAGTGCTCTGCATAATCAGGTCGTATCTCTTCACCCTTGAGCCATTGTTTACTTCATACATAATCGATGAAGTGATAATCGGCGGCAGATATGACCTGTTGCAGCAATACCTAGCGGTGATACTCCTCTCCGGATTGGGTGTCGGCGTGTCCGTTCTCCTGATATCGTATGTACATGGGACATTATCACAAAACATACTAAGGGACATAAGATCTGAATATTATAAGTCACTATCTGCGAAGTCATTCGGTTTCTATGATTCTGTAACGGTAGGCGACCTTGTATCCAGAGCAACGATGGATCTTCAAGCAGTAGACGGATTTCTGCGGATCTGGCTTAGTACGATCTTTAATGCCTTTTTCTCGATCGTGGCAATATTCTCAGTGATTTATTCGACAAGCCCATCAATGACTCTCGTGTCGATGGCGACGATGCCACTTATTTTTTACTTTAACACTCGACTTTTCGTGGAGACTATGCCTCTCTTCAGGAAAATGCAGTTGATCCTTGGTCGTTTGAGCTCGTATATCCAACAGGATATCGTAGGGATGAAAACCGTTAGGATACTTGGCCTTGAAGAAGATATTGTCCAAGGATTCAAAGAAGTGGAACAGGTCTTTGTGAACACGGCGATTGCAGCTGGCAGGATACAGTCAATCTATATGCCGCTCTCCTCCACTTTACTGACCTTGGGAATCGCGTTAGTATACGTCTATGCTGGCTATTCTATCAGCGCTGGCTATCTAGGCTTGACTATAGGCAGTATCATCCTCTTCGCGAGGTATATGATCAGGCTGACGTTTCCCCTGAGAGATCTGAGCATGATGTTAGGGGTATGGATCAACGCCTCTGCTGGATTGGAAAGGGTATTTGAAATAATAGACATGCCAAGAATCATCGAAGATTCCCCCGGTGCCTTGGACATCATCATGCGGCAGGGGAAGGTAGAATTCGATGGCGTTACATTCGGTTATGAGAAGGACAGGCCCGTGTTGAATGGAGTTTCCTTCCAAGTGAACCCCGGGGAAAGGATAGCGATTCTTGGGGCCACAGGTTCTGGAAAGAGCACGCTGATGTTTCTTCTGCCAAGGTTCTATGACCCTGACTCTGGAAGCATAAGGATAGATGGGACAGACATAAGGCGATTCAAGCTTGCATCTTTAAGAAAACAGATAGGCGTGGTCCTACAGGATGTGTTCCTGTTCTCGGGAACAATCAGGGACAACATAGCGTTCGGGAATCCCAATGCCTCCCCGGAGCAAATCGTCCAAGTGGCCAAGACGGCCAGAATCCACGACTTCATACAATCCCTCCCTGAGGGATACGATACCAAGATAGGAGAACGAGGCGTCACCCTCTCGGGCGGTGAGAGACAAAGACTGACCATAGCAAGAGCCCTTCTCACGAATCCGAGGATCCTCATCATGGATGATTCCCTATCGTTCGTCGACTCAAAGACAGAGCAAGAGATCCAGATCGCCATTGAGGAGGCGATGAGGACGCGAACAGCGTTCATCATCGCGCAGCGGCTCTCGACCGTAAAGAATGCAGACAAGATACTAGTTCTGGACGAAGGCAAGGTGTTGGAATTCGGACCGCACGACGAACTCATTGCAAGGAGGGGCGCATACAGGAGGATCTACGAATCGCAATTCATAGCGAAACGGCTCGAAGCAAATCGCGAAGGTGAGAACCTGAGTTGATGTCAGGGCCTTGGGGCGCATTCTCTTCGAGGGAAGAGCAAGAGAAGAAAAGGACCGTTTCAGATAGAGTTCTGATCAGAAGGCTATACGCCTATTCAGAGGAACACAGGAGAAATCTTTGGTTCGGGGTTCTCGCAATACTCCTAAGCTCCCTGATGGGGCTGGCTTCACCATACATGCACAAAGTGGCGATAGACGAGATAATAGGGCCAGGCAACGTATCTGGTTTCTTATGGTGGGTCCCCCTGTTCGTCATCGTGGTCGGGGGAAACTACCTAATGCAGTACATTCAGACGTTTCAGATGCGAATAGTCGGAGAGAATGTAGTGGCGAAAATGAGGGACCGAATGCTGGAGAAATTGCAGATCATCTCACTCAAATACTTCGCTGAAGGAGAGATTGGAAGAATCATATCGAGGCCGATTAACGATGCCAACACCATCAGAATCTTTTTGAGGATTGGAGTAACAAGTATTTTGATAGATGCGTCTTCGATCCTAGGTTCATTCGCCATCATGTTCGCTTTGGACGCGAAACTCGCCTTGTTGGCTCTTGCCACATTGCCAATTGCAATTGGCTTAGTCTGGTTTATGGGGAAATATTCTAGGGCAGCAGCTAGGAAGGCGCTCAGTACACTGGGCGGCTTGACCGCAAGAATGCAGGAAGACTTGTCAGGAATCAAGGTCATTCAGGCTTTCGTCGAAGAAGAACAGGCCGAGCGTACATTTGACAAGGCACAGGAGAGCAATATTGCGGCTAACATGAGGGCGATCCTCATATCCTCTTCATATATGCCTCTAGTTGCATCCATGAGACTAATCGGCACCCTCATAATCCTGTGGTTTGGAACGCTATTAGTCAAAGATGGCGCCCTATCGATAGGAACCCTCGTTGCCTTTACAGAATATCAATTCATGTATTTCATGCCCTTGATGGATCTCGTGGTAGTATACGATCAATATCAATCCACGATGGCGGCCGTAGAGAGATCGTTCGACCTGATCGACACGAGCGTCGAGGTCAGAGAGGCACCCCTAGAGAAGAGAGTGGATCTACCATGATAGATGAGATCAGTTTCCAGAATGTGGACTTTGGATACGACCCAAGAGTCTTGGTTTTGAGGAATATTAGCTTCACGTTACCCCATGACAGAAAACTTGCGATTGTCGGCAGAACTGGAGCTGGGAAAAGCACGATTGTGAACCTCCTCGCCAGATTCTACGACCCGACAGCGGGAAGAATATGCGTCAATGGGCATGATCTTAGGGACATCGCGATTTCATCACTGAGAAAGCGTTTGGGCATAGTTCTTCAGGATTCGTTCCTGTTTCCCCTTTCCGTCAGGGAAAACATAAGGATTGGAAATCAGGGAGCCTCTGACGAAGAGATAGTTCAAGCAGCAAGATCAGTAGGAGCTCACCAATTCATAACGAGATTGCCGCGAGGATATGATTTCATGATACAAGAGAGCTCATCGAATATCTCGATAGGGCAAAGACAGCTTATTAGTTTCGCAAGGACACTCCTGTCAAATCCAGAGATCTTAGTATTGGATGAAGCCACATCATCAGTGGACCCCTATACTGAATTGGTGATTCAAACGGCGTTGACGAAATTGCTCAAGAACAGAATGACATTGATAGTGGCTCACAGACTATCAACCATCAAGCTTTGCGATGAGATCTTGGTGCTGGAGAATGGTCAAATAGTGGAGAAGGGCTCTCATAATGACCTCATGGAGAAGGAGGGTCTATACAGCTCCTTCTACAAACTTCAATTCCGAGAAGAAACCGGACTAGAAGGTCATCCTTAGCGGGACCTTCCAAAGTCAGCTCCTCTTCACTGTCAATGTTATGTCATTCCAAGCCTTGACCACAGTCCTCCCGTCCGCAGTCACTCGTAGGCTGATCGGGTATCCGGAGAAGCTCACTGTGTCTTGAAGACGTCCTTTTACCAAGAATTGCATCGAAGTTGTAGATTGCACTGATTCCAGCACGAACGAGTAGGTGAAATTGGAGCCTTCCTTCACCAATGATTCTCCGCCGGGTTTCAAAAATGAAATGGATGGATCTGCGCTGAATGTGAGCTTAACGTTGTGGCTCCTCTTGTCAAGATTCTCAAGCATTATCTTCAATGTGGAATTCTGAGCCACGCTTATCTCCGAAGGAGTCACAGAGAACTCGAGGACCTTCACAGATTCACCTGGGTTCTGAGACAGCCACCAGCTGTAAGCAAGGTACCCGACCATTACCAGAATCATCGCTGCTATCAAGAGCTTCAGCCATGGCGTCCCAGTTTCCTCCTCGGAATCTCCGGATCGGTAGAGCATCTTTTGAGGCCGTCCCCCGGTAATTCCGTGAAATGGTGCTTCAGTTAATAAATGCATTAGTGATAATGCAGTGAAGATACAAATGAGCAAGAGTCACAGATCGTTCTGCTATTTCCCGCACTGCCCTGCGGAAAAGATTATAAGCGACTTTCCAGCCGATTCACGGGATATTCCGATCAAGGCGTTTATTGGAGGTGAGGCTCTTGGCTTCAGAGCGTGATATTCCCGGGGAGGAAGATCGCTCCCGCACTGAGGAGACTTCAATGCCTGAGGATAGAAAGGGCGAAAAAATAGAGATTCACGACGATTTGGAAATCGAGGATCTAACGAAAGCAGTCGAGCATGAACGCAAGATGGCAGAGGACTTGAACAAGAAGATCCTCTATCTTCAAGCCGACTTCCAGAATTACCGTCGACGAGCAGAGGCTGAGCTCGAAGAGGTCTCATTGTATGGGAGTCAGAATCTAATATATGGGCTATTGAAGGTGGCTGATGAGCTTGAGCTTGCAGTGAAGGCAGGAGAGGGCTCAAAGGAATCCGGTCCCCTAGTAAAGGGAGTCAAAATGGCTCTCAAGAGATTGGTTGAGTTGCTGCAAAACGAGGGGGTTTCGAGGATAGAGGCAATAGGAAAGCAATTTGATCCGAGTGTTCATGAAGCAATAGAAAGTGTTCCAACCGCGGATCTCCCCGAGGGGAGAGTCGTTGAAGAGATCAGGAGTGGATTCATGTTGAGGGGAAAGGTTATCAGGCCCTCCCTAGTCAAGGTGTCTTGCTTGTTGACTTCGAAAGATTCTAAGAAAGGTGAATCGAAAGAATGAGTGAAGTGAAATTAGAGCCCGGTGAGAAGATCGTTGGAATAGACCTTGGGACGACGAATTCTGCGGCCGCCATTATGGAAGCGGGAAGGCCTCTCGTTGTGCCTAGCGCAGAAGGGCCAACTGCCGCTGGAAAGATGTTTCCTTCCGTAGTAGCGTTCACAAAGGAGGGAGAGCTTATTGTTGGAGAACCGGCGAAACGCCAGGCAGTCACAAATCCAGAGGGGACGATCTTCGAGATAAAGAGAAAGATCGGAACCGACTACAAAGTCAAGATCGGGGGAAAGGACTACACGCCCCAGCAGATTTCCGCCTTCATACTACAGAAGATAAAGCGAGATACTGAGACCTTCTTGGGCAGACCAATCAAGAAGGTTGTAATAACGGCTCCGGCCCATTTCAATGACAATCAGAGACAGGCAACAAAGGATGCGGGTGAGATAGCCGGTCTCGAAGTTGTCAGAATAATCAACGAGCCCACTGCTGCTTGCTTGGCCTACGGTTTGGACAAAGCTGACAAGGAGATGAAGATACTCGTCTTCAGCTTCGGGGGCGGGACTCATGATGTCACCATCATGGACTTCGGCCAAGGAGTATTCCAGGTAATTGCTACAAGTGGGGATACTCAGACAGGCGGGGCGGACATCGACAACGCGATCGTCGACCTTCTCGTGGATGAATTCAGAAAGCAAAACGGAATGGATCTGAGAAAAGACAGCATGGCCATGATCAGACTGAAGGAAGCTGCCGAAAAGGCAAAGATAGAGCTTTCCACTCTGACTACAACGGACATGGACCTGCCCTTCATAGCCCAAGACGTGAGTGGACCCAAACACTTCCATTACACTCTGACGAGGGCTAAACTCGAGGACTTGGCACTCCCCATCGTGAGAAGGGTAGAGGGCACGCTGACAAAGGTTATGACTGATGCCAAGTTCGAACCGAACAACGTAGACAAGATAATCCTGATAGGGGGTCAAACCAGAATGCCCCTCGTAAGGAAGTTCGTCGAAGATATGATGGGAAAACCGGCAGAACGAGGCGTTGATCCAATGGAGTGCGTTGCAGTTGGTGCAGCAGTTCAGGGGGCTGTTTTGGCCGGCGAAGTAAAGGATCTCGTCCTATTGGATGTCACGCCTCTTTCATTGGGTGTGGAAACGCTTGGAGGAATCGCCACAAGAATTCTCGAAAAGAACACTACTATCCCAACGAAGAGGAGCCAGATATTTACAACCGCGGCCGACTTCCAGACATCAGTGACAGTTCATGTGATTCAAGGGGAGAGGTCCATGGCCGCTGACAATACATCTCTCGGAATGTTCAACCTTGTGGGAATTCCACCCGCTCCGAGAGGAGTCCCTCAGATTGAGGTCACCTTCGACATCGACGCAAATGGAATATTGAATGTAGGAGCCAAAGACCTCGCTACTGGGAAGGAGAACAAGATTACGATAACTGCATCAACGAAACTCTCCAATGAGGAGAAGGAGCGGATGGTGAGGGAGGCCGGGCAATTTGCGGAGCAGGACAAGAAGAAACGCGAGAAGGCAGAGTTGCTCAACAACGCTGATTCCTTGCTCTATACCGCGGAGCGCACCAAAAAGGATCTCGAACAAAAGATAACCACTGAACAAAAAGACAGAATAGACAAAGCCGCAGCCGAGCTTAGGCAAGCCATTGCAGCGACAGAGATTGATGAGGCTTCTGTGAAAAAGAGCATGGACAGTCTGGCGAAAATACTTCAGGAGGTAGGAACAGCTGCCTATCAACAGGTGCCTAAACAACCCCAAGAAACGAAGGAAAAACCCAGCGAATCTGGACAGAAACCGGGCGACGAAAAGGTAGTCGACGCTGATTACAAGGTCGAAGATGAGAAGAAGTAGAGCACCGGATGTAATGTAGGCAGATGTCAGAGAAGGACTACTACGAGATCCTTGGCGTGGATAGGAATTCGACGAGGGACCAGATCAAGGAGGCATTCCGAAAGCTCGCGCTGAAGTATCATCCTGACAGGAACAAGTCGCCAGATGCGGAGGAGAAATTCAAGGAGATTTCCGAGGCATATGCTGTTCTCTCTGATGATGAGAAACGCTCACAGTATGACTCATTTGGTAGGGCAGGGATAAATCAGCGCTACACGGAGGAGGATATATTCAGAGGGGTGGACTTCGAGGACATCTTCAGGGGATTTGGATTCACTACCCCGTTTGACGACATCTTTGAAAGACTTTTCGGTGGAACCAGGACAAGGGCGGAGTCAATTCGAGGACGCGACATAGCAGTGGATCTAGATCTCACGCTCGAGCAGGTTGTCGTGGGTGTGCGGACGGAAATCTCGATACCGAGACTGGAACCCTGCGACGAATGCAGTGGATCTGGCGTTAGGGCAGGCACACAGCCTAAGGTCTGCACAAAGTGCAACGGAACAGGCCAAATCAGGACAGAGAGAAGAATCGGCTTCGCCCAATTCGTCCAAATCGTTCCCTGCGATCGATGTAGAGGGAGCGGAAGAATAGCGACTCCATGCCAAGTATGCGGGGGATCGGGCGTAGTTCGTAGGACAAGGAAGATAACAGTGAATGTTCCGCCAGGTGTGGAGGACGGAATGAGTCTGAGACTCCACGGACAAGGAGATGTGGGCCCCCGGGGAAGGACGCCAGGAGATGCCTATATCAGGGTTCGAGTAAGGCCTCACCCGATATTCGAAAGAGTTGATAACGACTTAGCATGTCAGCTCCCGATCTCGTTCTCCCAGTCCGCCCTAGGAGTGGAAGTACAAGTGCCGACCTTGGATGGCGTGGAAACACTGAGGATACCCCCAGGCACACAAGCGGATTCCACATTCACACTGAAAGGAAAAGGGCTTCCGAGGCTGAACGGAAGAGGAAGAGGGAATCTTCTGGTGAAAGTAAAGGTCAGAACACCCACGAATCTGTCTGATCGCCAGAAATCTCTTATCAGGGAATTGTCGAGTACGATCGATCAGCAACCAAAGCCCAACAAGAGAGACGAATGGACCTAAGTGTGTGCTGACCAGCACAAGACAGAACCCTTAGTGTCATAAGGTGCTCAGCATTGATTCGATGATTCGCCTTGGTCGGATGAAAGGCTCGATTCAGCTTTCCTGATTTCAACTGTCTGGATCTTAAGCTGACAGGTATTGCAGATTCTTCCCGACGTCGGTTCGCCACAGAATTCACACTCATTGATGTTCTTCACGACTGTCTGATGTCCGAGTAATGCCTCCCTGAACTTCTCGCTGCTCCTGAGGATCTGATACTTCATTCCGGTGTGCAGCGTCTCAAATTCATCGATCATCCTCTTCACATCCATCCTAATCACCTCTCCTCTGTATGGACACGTAGGGGAGAAGTCCGTATTGGGGAACTTCAACCTCGCATAGAACAGGACTTCCTGCTCGGGGCACATTCGGAGTGGCTTTATCCTCTTGATGAACTTGCTGCTAAAGACCAATCCCTCTCCTCTCATTATTCTTCTAACGTCTCCTGTAATGAAATTCATCAATACACTTTCTGCTTCATCGTCGAGGTTATGGCCGGTGGCGAGTTTTGTTGCGCCGAGTTCTCTTGCCTTCTTGTTTAGCAGGTATCTTCTAAACACGCCGCAATTGCACAGTCCCGGCCTTACCTTTGCCATTTCGTCGACTCCGTGACCCATCTCTTGCTTGAACGAGAAGGCATATTGACGGACCCCAGTCGTTTCGCAAATCGACTTCGCGTTTTTCATGAGTCTCTCATCATATCCTCTTATGCCATGGTCTATGGTCAAGGCGAAGATGTTGGCTCTCCCTCCGGTTCGGGCGTTGAATTCGTTGAGCAGGAATAGGGCGACAACTGAATCCTTCCCGCCAGAGAGGCCCACGCATATTCTGTCGTTCTCTTGCAGATAGTGATTCTCCGCAATGGTTTTTCTGACCCTTTTCTCAAAGAACCTCGCGAAACAAGCCCGGCAAAGAAAAAGTCCGCAATATCTGAGTTCTATGACGGATTGCGCCTTTCCGCATTGGCTGCATTTCACCACGTCCAGAATCTTCGTCTCAGCCTTCAATGCCCTCGTCATCTACGTCTCCTAGAGGAGCATCCTTATTTTGCTTTTCCAGATCGCTTCGAGACTTTGCATTAGGACCGTCGGCATACCTAGCGGATTCCATCATTCTTCGATCCTAAGTTCTTCCCCCTCTTGAACCCTCTTGAATCTCAAGGGGTCTCCAATGACTCTGCCAAATACATTTACAGGGCTGTACGCTCTGGGCTTGTCCCCATGGCTCGCCGGGGTCCTTCCAAAGAAGATGCACATTGCCCTGCCGGGAGGCCAATAGGCTATGTCGCCAACTTCCACATCTTGAACCGCATTTTCCTCGTCAGCTTGTACTGGAATTTCCAGATATACCTCATCTCCCCATCTATTTGGGATACCCGCAAAGGGCAGGTGGTCTAGAATGGCCTTGGCTGTTTTCGGGTTCATGTCTTCCCTTACTTCTGCTGTGACTTCGCCAATCGACTTCGACCTAATCTTGAATGTTCTAGTCATGGGCGTGTCTCCTTCTTAGATCGTGCTTTCACTACTTATCATTTGTCGTTTCGGCTCTCGGAAATGCCCCTGAGGTTGCTCCATCTCGGGAGTTCAGAGCCGAAACTTAATAACCAGAGCCTGATGTCGGGAGATGTGCTCTGGGCAATTGCTCATCGTGATGTGTGGGCTTCCTGGAACCGGAAAGACAACAGCCGCTAGACACATGGCTCCTGCCGTCCACGCAGAGATTCTCAGCACGGATGGAGTGAGAAGGCAAATCCTCAAGGAATGCACCCTGCAGGAAATTCTCGAATCGAAGGATCCGATGCTGTGCGACATTCAAAGGGTCTTCGATGCCCTTCCCAGCATACCGAGTAAATATCAGAACATGATCTGGCTCCAGAATGAAATGGTCTACGAAGAAGTTGTCAAGAGGACATCCTACGGCCTGAAAGAGAAAAGCATGATATTGGACGGGACTTTCTCGAAGAGGAAAGTAAGAGAAAGGCTTTATGAGACTGCAAAGGATTCGAACCAAAATCCATATGTTGTTTACTGCATTTGTCCGGAGGAGATCGTCAAGAAACGATTTGACAGAAGGAGAGCAACGATAGATGAACTTAGTAACGTGGACAAGATGTCGATCTATTTCAAGGTCAAACTCGCTTTCGAGGACCCGCTGCAAGATGACGCTCCTGTTATCACATATGATAGCGAGAAGTTGTCCGTATCAATTCAGAACGCTGAGCGGGGCCTTTCATCAGAGATATCACTAATCGAGAGTCTGCTAGAGTCTATATCTGCTCCGCGTACGTAGATGAGAGTTCGAAGTATGCCCTAGCGTTCGTTTCAGTTTTAGTCTTCTCTTCCTCGGTTGTGCGTTTATCATTTAGCCTGAAGCTTATCACTTTACCTCTGACGTATGCCCTGTAGCATTCATAGAAAGGCAGGAGGGATCTCACTTCGTCATCGGAGCTGCGCAGGAGGTATCTGTTCAAGAAATGATTCGAGAGATCATGTCTTCCATTATAGTCGAGATCCATAATTAGAAAAGCTATGTCTGCTGCGACGTCGCTGTATCTGAAGCGGGTGTTGAACTCAATGCAATCAAAGATGTAGATCTTATCGAGCACAAAGATGCTACCAGAATGGAGATCGCCGTGGCAGTCTCTTATCCTTTCGTTTGCTATCCTTCTAAGAAACAAGGAAGGATTTTTCGACATGAACGATTCCACTTTGTGCTTCACAAAATCGAACGTGGCACCCGTTATTGTTCTGCCGATGAACTCCCTTGTCTGTTCGAAATTCTCACTCCAATTAAGTCGGATTGTGTCAACGGATCCTCCCTGATTTACGTGTGAACCTGTTTCAGCTCTGGAATGGAAGTCGGAAAGAACCTTCGATATTAGATCCATCGTATCATTGCTCACCTTTCGCTGTTCAAGTAGGGTCGAGAGCAAAGCGTCGTGAGGAAACTCATGCATCTTCACTGCATATTCTTGTGCCTGTCCCTTGCAGCCAATCCTGAATTGCCCATTAGAAGGCCCTATTGGAAGTACTCCGATATACATCTCAGGGGAGAGCCTTCTGTTCAGTATGACCTCTTGCTCGCAGAAATACTTTCTTTTCTCCAAGGACGTGAAATCGAGAAACCCAAAGTTAACCGGTTTCTTCACTTTGTAGGCATACTTGCCAGTCAGGAAAACCCATGAGATATGTGTTTGGATTAATCTGATTCGCGAGACTGCCTCATCATAAGTCTCGGGTTTCATCATGACCTCGATTACGTCCATCCGTTCCTCAAAGCATTCGGGGGCGAGGATATAAGCGAAATCTATCAAAAAAGGCTGTACTTCATGCAAGCGCACGCGCAGGGTGCTGTCCAGATCTCCTTCTTGATTGCGAAGTCGTATCGTTCATATGGATCCAATTGAGTATCTGGATCCTATGGTCTCTTCGTCAACACATGTGCCTTCAGTTATGTTCGCCGGCATGCGTATTGGGTATCGCTGTTAGACCGGTGATGTCAGAGACTGAGCCGGCAGAGAAGAGGATTCGATGGATTGAAATGTCCCCATACATCCTCCGAGTCGGACACTCACGCGTCGCCTACCGGAATCGCTCTCTCGTAACGGGCAATGTGCGGGTTCAATGCAATTTTCCTCTCGTTCGACTTAAAGCTTTTAGACTTTCGCTGACAAGGCCGCGTAGGTGAAAACAATACGATGTGGATGTTGTCTAGCAGATTAACGCGGAACGCAAAGGCTCCATTTCTCGTATTCCTTGCATTACTTCTATTGGTGCCGATCGTGATACATCCAGTGAATGCGGCCGGTACATCTCTTGTAGCTATCTTGTTTGATGTGGGAGGAAAAGGAGATCTGAGTTTCAATGACATGGCCGCATATGGCGCGGAGCAAGCGAAAAAGACTCTGGCACCCCTAGGTTACCCTGTCGAAGTGAGCTACTTCACACCACGCTCAACAGCGGACTACATTCCGAACTTGGAGAGCTATGCGTCATCAGGCAAATACACGATCCTCGCATGCATTGGTTACCTTTGGACGGATGCCTTGAACAAGACGGCTCCCAAATACCCCAACCAGAAGTTCATGATCATTGATTCAGTGGTGAACTGGCCAAACGTCGCGTCCGTGGTATTTCGTGAAAACGAGGGCAGTGCCCTCGTCGGAGCTGCAGCAGCTGTGGCAACAAAGACAGGCAATGTCGCTGTCGTTCTCGGGATGGAAATACCTTTGCTCTGGAAGTTCGAGATTGGTTTTGCTGTTGGAGCGAAATGGATGGCGGAAAAGCTGGGTAAGGATATCACCATAGGATATTACTACACGGGCACTTTCGGTGATCCGGCAAAAGGAAAGGAAGCCGCCATTACATTCCTAGACAAGGGCGCGGATGTAATCTACACGGCCGCTGGTGGAACCGGCTTGGGTGCACTAGACGCTTGCTACGAGAGAGCCAAATCAACTGGAAAGCCGATATTCGGCATAGGTGTCGATGCCAACCAGGATTACGTCCATCCTGGCAATATACTTTGCTCAATGAGAAAGAAGGTCGACTTCGGCGTACAGTCGACCGTAGAAGCTGCTGTCAAAGGAACCTTCAAGGCAGGAATCGTCGACCTAGGATTGAAAGAGGGGGGAGTTAGCATGACGACGCCGGCGGACATGACGATGTGGGGAGAATTCCTCAAAGGTGCAGGCTACACCGATGCCCAAATCGCTGACGCCAAGTCGAAGATCCAGACAATGTACGACACATATCTGAGTAAGAACCAAAGGGACATTGACGAACTACAGAGCAAGATAATCAGCGGGGACGTCAAGATACCGGTTCCAGATAGCACAACGATATCGAGCCTACGCACTCAAAACATAGGGACCTTCAAGGCAGGCATACCTTTGACATGGATCATAGCGGGAGCTGCCGTTGTAATAGTAGTGCTAGGGGGGGCGTATTACTTCTTCTTCATGAAGAAGTGATGCTTCCCCTAATGTTTTTTCTAAACGGAGAATGCCAATACGCATAGAGTTGGGAAGGTAGTGGGATTTGGACCAGGAACGCCGCGTTCTGATGGAGGATATCCACAAGATCTACCCCGATGGCGTGGAAGCGCTTAGGGGAGTAACGATTGATTTCAAAGCAGGCGAAGTACACGGCCTGTTGGGAGAGAATGGTGCCGGCAAGTCAACTCTGATGAGAATCCTATTCGGTCAGATCAGAGGGTCAACTGGGAGGCTCCTCATAGGTGGAGAGCAGGTAGATTTCCGAAGCCCCAGGGATGCAATTGCAAAGGGCATTGGAATGGTCTTCCAGCATTTCATGCTCGTGTCCACCTTTAGCGGGCTTGAGAATATCCTGCTTGGTTTCGATTCCGAACACGGATCAGAAGAGCGTGAATCGATAAGAAGAAACGCGATGAGCCTTGCCAGTCGTCTGGGACTGAAAGTGGACCTTGATGCGGTTGTGGAGAACATGCCAATGGGAGAGAGGCAGAGGATAGAGATCTTGAAGCTTCTTCTGAGGGAAGTGGACGTTCTGATTCTGGACGAACCGACCTCGAACCTTACCCCCTTCGAGACGGATGAACTCCTCAGGGCAATGAGGAAGCTCAGGGATGAAGGGAAGACCCTCATATTCGTCACTCATAAGCTGAGAGAGGCACTCTCCATATGCGACAGGATAACCGTAATGAGGAAGGGCTTGAAGGTAGACACAGTAAGCGCGGCTAATGCAGACTTGTCATCACTGGCGCGAATGATGGTCGGGAAAGAGGTTATTCTTGAGATCAAGAAAGAGTCGACCCATCTCGGATCGATACTCCTAGAAGTAAGGGGCATCACAGTCAAGAACGATCTTGGAAAGGAAGCTGTCAAGAATGTCTCTTTCGATATTAAGTCCGGAGAGATACTGGGCATAGCAGGTGTCGCCGGAAATGGTCAGAAGGAACTGGTGGAGGCGATTACTGGACTGCGTGTAACTGAGGCGGGCAACATATTCGTGGCTGGCGTGGATATTACCAAGAAAACTCCTGGGGAAATCTACGAGCTAGGATTATCACACATCCCGGAGGACAGATTCGGAACCGCTGTTATCCCTGCGCTATCTGTCAAGGATAACTTGGTCTTAGGTCTTCAATTCAGGAAGGAATTCTCTGACGGGATCATGATTAGGCAAGGATCCATCGAGGCAAATGCTGACAAACTGATCGAGCACTATTCGATAATGGGAACGAAGGAAGTGCCAGTCAAGTCTCTTTCCGGAGGGAACATACAAAGAGTCGTGATAGCCAGAGAATTCAGCAAGTCTCCCTCTATCATTGTGGCGTCTCAACCGACCACAGGATTGGACATTGGAGCGACGGAGTTCGTCAGGAACGAACTTCTCAAGATGAGAGACAATCAGAAGGCAATTCTTTTGGTTTCGTCAGAGCTGGAGGAAGTGTTGAGCTTGAGCGACAGGGTGGCGATAATGTACGAGGGGGGGTTCATGGGCGTAAAGAAACCAGAGGAATTGACTGAGGAAAAGATCGGATTGATGATGGGAGGTGTAAAGGTTGAGTAGCACGTCCGGATCGATTCGTGAAAAGCTATTGAGGGTACTGCAATCCGCCATCATAATCCTGGTTGGTTTTCTCGTTGGGGGCTTCTTCATGATGGCAACCGGACATGACCCAATAGTCGCCTATAGTGCGATGTTCTTTGGGAGCAAGGAAAGAGGAATGGAAGGGGCCTTCGGGGGGATGCTTGGAATAACATCGACGATTAGGGAGGCCTCTTTCATAATACTCACTGGGCTTGCAGTGCAGATGGCATTCTCCGCTGGAGTTTTCAACGTTGGGGTTGAGGGGGCGATGTACATAGGGGCCTTTGTCTCGTTTCTTGTCGGATATACTATCGCTCTTCCGCTGAACCCAGTCACGAACCTTGTACATGCCCTGCTGGCCATTGGTGCGGCAATGCTGGCCGGCGCTGCATGGATGTACATACCTACCTATCTGAAGATCAAGAGAAGTGCGCATGAAGTCGTAACGACCATAATGCTCAACTACATCGCGACCTCAATAACTGAGCTTCTAGTGGTGACGTTCTTTCTCCCACAAACAGGAATTCCTCCTGGTGGGATACTTACGCCTGACATAAATCCGTCAGCCATGGTACCGCAGCTTCCCCTTCTTGGTGCGAATCTGAGCCTCGGAATCATCCCAACGCTGACGGTTGCTGTCTTGCTATTCATAACGACTCGAAGGTCAGTTATCGGGTATTCCATAAGAGCGGTTGGATCAAGTCCGAAAGCAGCAAGATACGGCGGCATAGATGTGGAGAAAATCGTGCTCTTGGTCATGTTGGCGGGAGGCGCCATGGCAGGACTGGCCGGCTCAATAGACGTGCAATTCACCGAATATCGATTCAGCCAATCATTCAGCCCGGGTTACGGTTTCTCCGGCATTCCTGTTGCCCTCATAGGAAGATTGGACGTCGCCGGCATAATCTTGGCGGGGCTGTTCATGAGCGCGCTCCACATCGGAGCTCTAAGCATCCAGCCAGTCACGGGGATGCCAAGGGAAATATCGATGCTTATTGAGGGTCTTATTGTGATTTCTGCCGCACTTCCCGGGGCAATGGAACTGATCACTTCGCACCTGAGAGCGAGGAGGGAGAAGAAATGAGCGAGATTTTGGTGGACCCAATAATCTTCGTCTCTCTGATTTTCGGTGCCATAAGATCCATGATCCCCCTTATTCTGGGCAGCACTGGCGAACTGACTATCGAGAAATCAGGGATTACGAACTTGGGGATAGAAGGGATAATGCTCTTGAGTGCTTTCGCTAGTGCGTATGGCTCTTGGACAACTGGTGATCCTCTTATAGGATTAGCATATGGCATACTGGTTGGCGCCGTCATTGGCTTCTTGTATGGATACCTTAGCATGAGACTAAGAGCCGATCAAGTTGTGTTGGGCTTGGGGCTGGGAACGCTAGCTCTGGGTCTCACTGAGATCCTGACAGTTGTCGTCTGGACGACCTATGGGTACGGCAAGAGCGTCCCGCGACTACCCTCGTTTCTCCAGATTCCAATCGGGCCATTCATAGTCTACGAAATTTCCTATTTCCTTCCGATCTCCATCGGGATTGCTTTGGTGGCCTATTATGTCCTGTACAAGACTAGATATGGCTTGATGATCAGAAGCTGTGGCGAGAACGCATTGGCCGCTGACGCAGCTGGCATCGATGTCCCATTGGTGAGGTATCTGACCTCGACGTTCGGCGGCATACTCTTTGGGCTAGCTGGAACCTACATAGCCATAGATTGGAATAACATATTCGTAAGAGCCATGACTGGTGGAAGAGGTTGGGTATCGATTTCTCTCGTAATATTCTCAGGATGGAATCCTTTGGTGGCAATAGGAGGCAGTCTGCTTTTTGGCCTTTTCGATACGCTTCAATATTGGGTGGCAGCTTCCGTTGGGTCCAGTCTTCTGCCCGCTCAAGTCCCTAGGATGATACCCTATCTAGTTACTGTTATCGTGCTCGCTCTATATGGGAAGAAGGCAAGGGGGCCCTCAGAAGCGGGCAAGCCATACGTGAAGGAATGATGCGATTTGAAAGTCAGAACTATATTCTGGGGGGGATGGTGTCTTCTTCCTATCTCGCGCGCGAACTTGACTAGAGTATGAAGGGATTTTAGCCTAGGAGTGAGATGTGTGGCCCTCTTCAATGGAACTCAAGTCATTCGCAAAGACCGATGTCAAGATCTCAGCAATCGGACTGGGGACTTGGGGCTGGGGAGACTGGTATTGGGGATATGGGTCGCGCTACGTGAAACAGGATTTGGTGTCCGCCCTTAGCAAGTCTCTCGATCTGGGGGTGAATCTAATCGACACAGCTGAAGCATATGGATGGGGATTGTCCGAAAAAATCATCGGTGAGGTGCTAGCTGGCAGACAGGATGAGGTGTTCATAGTGACGAAATACCTCCCACTTCACATCTTCTCCTCTTCGATGATAAAAGCTGTCGAGAATAGCCTGAAGCGCCTCCAGACTAGGACGATAGACCTGTATCTCGTCCATAGACCGAGCCCCATCATGCCGATATCTGCCATGATGAGAATTATGGAGTCTCTGGTCAAGGAAGGAAAGATCAAATATATCGGGGTGAGCAACTTCAATCTGGATCAAGTCAGGAAGGCCCAATATTCTCTGAGGGGAGAAGGATTGTCCTGTATTGAGAACGAGTACAGCATTCTCCAGAGAAGTCCTGAGACCAATGGGCTCTTGAGATTCTGCGCGGAAAACAAGATGACCTTCGTTGCCTACAGCCCATTGGCTCAGGGAATGTTGACTGGCAGATATCCTTCGGGATTCAAGGCCGTCAGAGATCTCAGGAGATTCACTCGTGTCTACTCTGAGGAGAAGCTCCGCAGAATAGCTATGTTAGTGGATTCGCTACGTATGATAGGAGACAAATATGGAAAATCGATAGGCCAGGTCTCGCTCAATTGGCTTATCCGTGACCCCATGGTCATACCAATTCCGGGAGCTAAGAACGCATCTCAGGCCGAACAGAACGCCGAGTCCTCTGGCTGGAGACTGTCAGACTCAGACTGGCAAGCTATTGAGAGGACAAGTCGAGCTCTTGATTAGTACGGACCAACAACGGATTACTTTAATCAATCAAGTTTGTGGGTGGATGAATCGGAAAGCTTTTTCTATCATCGAAAAGCCCAGTCAAACATGGAAAGAAAGGGAAGCCTTGTGCTTGTAACGGCTCTTGTGTTTCTTCAGGTTCTTCTGAGCTATCACACGGCAAATGGCTCCCCTGAATTCGACGTGAAATACTACATTAAATCCGTCACGGATGGTACAATTGGTTCCAATGAGTATCCGGTCTCCTATCCCGCGGGGACAGGTTGCACTGTGTTCCTATCTGAAGATGGGAAGTCTCTCAACATAGGAGCACAGTTCGTAGATACCACAGAGAACGGGCACAAGGACGCCGTGCTGATATTCCTCGACAAGGAGGGTCATAGATCAACGACGACTATGATAGATGATGTGAGGATAAACGTCACCAGAGGTGGACTTCTGGAATACAGCTGGGCACCGGCCGGAATGTGGCAGATCATTCAAGCGCCGACCAACCTTACTTGGGGAGTAACCTCTTCAGGTAGCCAATGGAGCGTGGAAGTGTCAATTCCATATGAGGAAATGGCCCTGACACCTGGTACACAGCACACCGTCGGCTTCATGATAAGTGTGATAAACAATGGACTCATCTCACTAGCATATCCCCCAACAGGCAACTCAACGAACCCATCAACCTGGGAAAGACTGACCTCCTCTTCCATGTGGGGCATAGTGGATGTGGCTGCAAAGGCGATTGCGATAAAGCCATCACTTCCGAAAGTGGGTCAGCCTTGCACACTGATCGTTTTCTTCCAGAATGTGCAGACTACACCGATAGGGGGTATAAAGGTCGAGCTAAAGAAGGGCGATACCTCTCTTGGCACGGTCAGCTACCCTCGGACACTGAGGGCAGGAGAGATAGGGAATGTCAGCTTCCCTTGGACTGCCGAACGCGGATCTTGGAGGTTCAACACCTACGTGAGCATCGAGGGGAATCCCTTCGAAAAGGATCTAGAGAACAACGGAGCATCATCGGCCACGATCACTCCTGTTTTCATTACCCTCACTGTGAAAGGACCACTTGGAGCCCTTGTCAGTACATTGAATGCGGATGGAAATGAAACGGTGCAAATGACCGGCGATCCGGCTCAATTCCAGAAAAGCTATGGTCCGATCATCGTGAGCATATCGAAAACGGTGGAAACTGGCGGAGTCAGGTGGCTTTTCAGCGAATGGAAGGACAAGGGAATCCAGAACAACGCATTGAAGCTCAATCTCACTGAAGAGACTACTGTCGAAGCGTTGTACACGCCATACTACAGATGTGCCTTCTCTTTCATTGATAAGGCCAACAGAAGGGCAGACAACGTGACTTACAGAATCAGATTCCCGAATGCGACCGAACGAGATTTCGCTGCTCCAGGCTTGATCTACGTACCTCAAGGCACTTCGAAGATCCTCGCAGTATACGCTGGCGGCGTTAATGTCCTTGAGGAGGTTCAGACGGTATACGTAGAGACGCCCATAGATCAGACATACGTGATCAACCTTAGGGATGTGACCATTAAGGTAGCTGACATATTCGGATTCCCAGTTCAAGGAGCAAGTGTAAAAGTGCTCTTCCTGAACGGCACTGAGATCAATCTGGATCTTCCTCAGGATGGCATTATCGTGATGAAGAAGCTTCCCTATGGTCGCTTGAACGTAACGGCCTCATACATGTCCGCAAAATCGCAGATTCAGGTCGACGCAACATCGAATCCTGCCAAGGTAGAGTGGAAGTTGGTGCTCTCCCTCTCACTGCCTGTGTTGGCCGTCATGATCGGTGTTACTTTCGTGTTACTCGTTGTCGTTTTCACCGTGTTGTTCTGGTCCAGATTGAGACCGAGAAAGAAGGAACAACCCATCGCTCAATGACCCAAATCGTCGTAGCTACTGAGAAGTACGCATTTAACCACATGTCAGCCATTATGGCAGCCAAACTTCTGTCGATGAAAACCGGAATACCGATGGTGGTAAGAAACTCAGACTACCTTCTGAGGTTGGGTCTCAAGCCGTATGTGCCCGCTTTTTTGGTGGAAAGCGATGCGGGTTCTGCCATCATGCTCAAATCAGGCTGCAGCTCTCGTCATTGGGAAGTTATGAGACAGCTTGAGAACGCGCTTCGGGACCTCAGAATCACTTAGGCAGAAGCACAACTGCAGAGAGGGCGGCCCCGTGCCTTCTACGTATATCTAGGGTCGATATCTCAAAGGAGGTTTCTTCGATCTTCATCCCTCTCGCATCCGCCATCTCCAGAAGGGAGGACCGTAGTCTTTCCCTTATCTGATCCGCAGTCCCTCTTCCTTCAGTCTCGACTATCATGTTATGCGAACCTTTTCTAGTTTTTGCTATGCCGATGCCGGCTGAGATCTTTTCCCCCGATTGTCCGATCGCCTTCGAGAGCACTACGAACGTGATCGCACCTGGTTTCACTTCTTGAAACGATGTTCTTTTGGCCTTTTTCGGTAGGATGGAGGAAACACTTACTAGGTTACATTGTGCGATTCCTGCGTTCATCAGAGCCCTGTCAAATGCATTTAGTTGGGAGGTATCGCTCTCTCCCACTCCTTTGGTCACGAAATATTTCTTTGGTACTTCGTTCATCGAATTTCTCACCGAACTCCGCGCATATTCCTGTAATTACTATTGTGTGCTCTGCTTTAATGTTTTTCTTATATCACTAATGAGACTTTCGACTTTTTCAGCCAAATCATCTAGCTCTATGTCTTGCACTCGGCTCATTGCATTGTGTTTTCGAACAAGCTCATCGGTTTCTGCTATGACCAAGTCCATGTGCCCAAGGAATTTGACAATCTGATCCTGGACATCCATGCGCAGCCCTGAATCTTGTGGGAGATGCCTCTGTGTCGAGTTGATAGGCAAAGCTCTTGCCTTTGGGGTAATTTGATCAAGGCCATACGAACCTCCTCTTCTCAGGAGCTCGAGGGCTTCCTCACACAGCCTTAGAGCCTCATCATATGCCATGGGACATTCGGCTTCCTGTTGGCATGCTAGCTATCTTGCGCTCTAATATCCTTTTCATCTCAATGGAGTCGAGTTCAAGTAGCGGAGATTCGCTGATGATGACGAATCTATATCCATTCTCCGCTATCACCCCTGCGAGCCAGTCAAAGCGAGGCCCGAAATCGCTGCCAAGCCTGTGGTGCCTTCTCTCACCTATCCCAGATTTGGTCGGCTCGACCTCTGAGAAGTGTATCGGAAGCCCGTTCATTCTGGCTGCCCCTAACTCATTCTCAATGAGCGACAATATTCTCTGATAATCCCTTGCGCTGGTTATCCTAGAATCAGGGCTTCTGACGTGCATGTGCCCGAAATCTATAGTCGGTCGGACTCCTGGAATTTCCTTTGCTATCCGAAGGACTTCCAAGAGGGATCCAAACTGGCTTTCCTTTCCTGTGGTTTCAGGTCCGATCTCGACTCGTATTCCTAATCTCTCCATACTTTTCTCTACATCTGATATGGCCTCCAGCTGCATTGCATAGACCTCGTCCATGCTTCTGTTTCCGTAGTATCCAGGGTGAAAAGTAACATGAATCGCACCCATTCTCTGAGCAGCTATTGCGGATTTCAGGAGCCTCTTCTTGGATGCAGTTATCTTCTTCCGGTCTTCCGAGGAGAAATTGATTGCATAGGGGGCATGGAGACTAAGAACAATCCCATTCTCCAATGCTGCAGCTCCAAGTCTGCGGGCAGATTTCGCGCCAATGCCAACCTTCCGGACCGCTTGATATTCCATTGCCTGCAAACCCAAAGAGGCGAGATAGCTCATGGAATCAGGCCCAGAAGGTCCTCTCAAGGGAAATCCAGCCGGACCGAATATCGTCACATCCAATGGCATAGAATCCGAAGTTGCTCCCGTGATTTAATGATTAGCTTTCCTTTCCTTCACTTGCCCGAGCTTTCGGAAAACGACATCCTTATCCAGGGTAGCCAAGAAATTTCCGAGTCTTGGGCCAGATTCACTTCCCAGGAATAACCTATATCCGACTTTGAAGAACTCGCTTGGCGCGATCCCGTACTCCTTTGCGACTTTATATAGAAGGGCCTGCAAACGTTCACCTTCCGGTTCTTCCCTGCTGTACTCGTCGCGTAGCTTGGCGAAAGCCTTGACGACCTGTGGGCTTTCTTCAAGGATCTCTCCGTCTTCGATGGGCTTTGTCCTCCTCTCTGGAAACATTCTCACCCAATTGGAAGCCAGCACTAGTCTCTTGATTGCAGAGGCCTTTTCCTGATCGGTTAGGCTGGGTGAAACAAGGCCGCCCATAACGAGTCTCTCTAGAGCGACACGCGGTTGATAGAATTGGACCATGGAAGCAGCCAGTTGGTAAGGTATCCTGATTGGAGGTTTCTCAGCCTCCAGATTCCCGCAGTATGAGTAATATATCTTCGCTTCATCTGCCCTTTCCCCCTTTTCTTCGAAGGCCAGCCGCTCGATTTCATCGAATTCGAGGACAAGCCTATCTACATTCTTTACCGCTATGTCGCGCTGAACAAGTGGTTTCTTGACGTACATGTATCGAACCACTTCTGGCTCAACGAGCTTCAACATATCCGAGATTGTGTAGACGTTGCCCAACCTGCTCGCCATCTTTTCCCCATCCACCAAGAAGAATTCGTATACCAATGGAACGGGAGGCTCGAAGCCATAGATCTCTTTCGCCAGCACGCGCCCAGATTTCCAAGAGCCCTCATAATGATCCTTCCCAAATGGCTCAGCATCGGTGAGAAAGATCTTCCAATCAGCAACCCATTCGAACCTCCATGGCAATTTCGCATTTCTCATATCCCCATGTGCCCTGTAACCACATCCCTTCACCTCATACTTTCCATGCAGGGTTCTGGTTACGCATTCATATTCAACCTGTCTGGATTCAAGATCGATGGATAATACCTTAGCATTCAACTTGCCGCAATTCGCGCACACAGGAGTGAGCGGGACCCAATCAGCTGGAATGCGCGTCTGAAACTTCCTCAAGACTTCCCTAATCTGCTTGACCTTTGACATGGTCTCAAACATGAAGTCATAGTATAGGCCCTCTCGGTACATCCTGCTAACATGGAATAGCTCCGGACGCACCTCCAATGCATAGAGGTCCGCCATCATGAGCGAAGTGAAGTGCTCTGAGTATGAGATGTGGCAATCGAATGGGTCATGAACGGATGAAACTGGCTTTCCCAATTCAGATCTCAGGCTTCTCTTTGCTTCTTCTCCCAATTCCTGCCAATCGCCTGCACAGTTGGGTATCCTCGCAGGTATTGATCTGAGTGGGTCCATGTCATCGGTCGTCAGAACGAATCTGCTCTTTCTATTCAGCGCATCAATGCTCATTCTTATGAAGTGAGCTCTGACTTGGTCATTCATGTTTCCTATGTGTTTTGGACCGGATGGAGAAGCTCCGGCCCTCACGGTCACCAACGCATGACTGGTCTTCTCTGCCTGGGCAATAGCTTCTCTTGCAACCTTTTTGGCCCAGAACATCTCCTGTTTGCTTGGCAAACTGGTTGGTCGGGTCAGTCCGAATATTTTAATCTGTGGCAAATCCACGATCTGTGGGCCCGTGGCCAAGTCCGGATCAAGGCATCGGCCTTCGGTCCTTTGGAAGAAAGCCGATGATCGGGGGTTCAAATCCCTTCGGGCCCGTGTTCTGTCACCAAATGGAAATGTACCGCGATTTCCGTGAATCCTTCATGAAGCATTTGGAGCCTCATCGGAATTAGAGGTTCTGATTCTGGACGTTCAGATTCATGGATGGCTCCCGTTGGAAGCCTGCATTCGATTCTATCTGCGTTCTAGAAAACCCTGAACCATTGGGGACGAAAGAAAGAAGGCGCGGCCCTTCGAATCGTCCTTGATGGCATGAGCTTCATTGATTCCCCTAGGAGAGAACCTACATTCTCCTGGGCTTCCTGTCTGCTGGGCTTGGAAGCTCTGCAAATCGCTTGTGAGGCTCGTTCTGATACCAGTATGCGACGCTTGAGTAGTCATTACCTTGGTCATTCGCATGGCCGTGCTCTATGGTGACTCTGATAGATTTCGTGAATCTGGCTGGATCTTCGAGATGGAACCTGTACACACTCCATTTGCCTGACCATTCCTTAGTGTCGCCTGCCAAGGATACACCGTGATAAGGTCCAGAGTATTCCCCGCATGGAAATCCCCATGCAGCAAGGAAATAGTCCTCGGTGCCTGTTCCATGTATGCTGGGGGGCCATCTCTCACCATCGATGAATATCATGTCGTCGCCTTCTCCGAACCAAGTATAGTTTTGATGGAAGGCATTGAAATTATCAACATTTAGGACACATCCGACATAGTGGCCGGTTCCTTCAGCATCAAGTATGAGGTAGTTCTCTTCTCCGGTTGTGTTCAGCTCCTCTCCCTCGTATTTGGCTGCGGCACAAGGATTCTCTCTATTCCACCAAGCATGGAAAAAGCCGTAGTCCGCAGGTAGGGAATCAGTCTCCTCGTAGTCGACATGATAGTAGAAACTTCTGATTTCAATGTCACTCTGGTTCTCTATCTCGATTCTAGCTCCTCTACTGAAAGGCATCGGGAAGTAGCAATTCATGGCAGCGTTCGCCCCCGTTCCCGGCCCTCTTATCATACTAAGTGGCAGAGATACATAGTGATTGGTCACACCATGCCCTACTCCAAAGAAGTCTCCCAAGGGAGTTTCAACGCTTGGATTGGCTTCTTCGTCCCAGTACATTCTCAAGACTGTATCCCTGAGATAGTGCTTGTTGCTTGAGCTTACAGTGAACCAGATGTGTCTAACGATCCCTGGGCCCTTGATATTCGCGATGTTGACCTTCCCAAAGGGCTTGATCGCAATGCAGTCCCTGTTGCCGCCCGTCCTGTCGTAGGACGATATCCTCTTGGATTTTCGATTGCTTATTTTCGGAAGATTCGAAAGTGGCCCGCTGACCGAATCAAAGTCTGACATACAGTGAAGTGCGGCCATATTTCTTTTAAGTCTTTAATCGATTCTGAACGAATGCCCAAGATCATAAATCCAGAGAGGCGGGAGGAACGTGGACAGCACAACAAGCAATCCTTATTTGCCCTGTGCTCTTCCGGAGTTCTCCTGAGTAGTTGTTCTCAGTATTAGCCAACATCCGGACAGCGCCACCAACGAGAAGAACAGCTTCATTGGGGGCATCGGTTCTCCGAAAATGGCAAGAGAAAGGATTCCCGTGAAAACGGGAACCAGAAGTTGGAGATTCGTCGAGAGAGAAGCACCCAGCCGTTGAATGGCATAGTTGTTCAAGAGGTTGCCAATACCAACGGAAAGAATTCCGGAGACTATGAGATAGAAAATGACCATCCAACTCACGTCAGTTATCTGGTAGATGCCATTAGAGATCACGGACAATGGGAGGTACATGAGGCCAGAGATGACAAAGACATTTGTTGTTGCGGAAAGAGGGTCAACTTTCTCCAGTAGGATCTTCGTTGACACAATATACCCTGCCCAGAGAACCGAGGTGACGATCAAGCTGAATCCGCCCAGCAGAAGCATGTTGCCAGAGCCACCAACAGGGAAAAGGCTCGATGAACTCAGAATGACTCCGGAAGTACCGATCAGTGCTATTGCGCTTCCGATCAGGAAGTTTCTGTCCCTAAGGACTGCCTTCTCGTCCGGAAAAATGAAAAAGGAGAAAATGTCCACGAAGATCACGCTCAATCTTGTGACTAGAGTGGCAATGGTTGGCGTGGTCAGAGCGATTCCGAATACGTTAAAGATCTGGAACAGGAATACGATAATCGTCGGGACCAAGAGCTTCCTAAGACTCTTGAATGAGAAGAGGTACTTCTCTCTATTGAATATCAACGATATGATAAGGAGGACCAGACCAGCAGAGGTGAACCTAAAGAAGTTCTGCGTATAGTTATCGAGGAACAGATTGAGATATGCGATGAAGATATACCCCAAGGCCCAGAGTAGAATCGTCAGCAATTCGGCAAGTAAGGCTAGATTCATTGAGGACGCCCGAGGCTAGCCCCTTATCAACTTTGGCCCTCACTGATGAGACCAGCACTAGTCACATAAGATATGTTGAACGCACTTCTCAGAACTATCGAAAAGCGCGTGATGGAATTGCCTGGACGCAGGTGATTTGGGAAGCCTCTATTGTGCGGTGGAAGTTGCTATAGAGACATTCGCCAATATCGTCTTCGCGATTTCCAAAGGCGTACGTCTCAATCCACAGTCTGGATGCACATATGAGATCAATTCCTGTCCGAAAGAGGTCTTGACTGCCTCAATTGTCAAGGCTATTTCATTGGCCTTGTCCGTGTCTCCGATTTCTGCGACATCGACCCGAGCACATCCTGCAGCAATATTCTTCCTCGACGACAGCAATTGCTGTCTAGTAATCACTTTGACATTTTCTGGCTGAGAAGCAAAGGCAAGACTGAGTGTATCGACATTTTCCAGAGACAGAAGGGCTCTGCTGAGATTCGGCGTAATCCTACCACATACATGAACAATCGTCTTCGGTTGTTTCAATTCGCCCGTTATTACTTGGAGGTACTTGGTTGATGAAGCGGGTTCCATGAAGCCGGCGGAAAGACCCGGCTCATCTATCTGAGTAATGGCGCCAAGTTTCTGAACTCTCTGTACTATCGGAAGCAGCGCTGAAGATGTATCTTGGTATAATCTGGGATCTCTTATGCTGGAATAGGGACCTAGATTGCCCAATGCGCAAGTGAAACCGAGTGTAATGGGGCCGGTTAGTGCTACCTTTGCTGTTCCCTCGATTCCCCTTAGGTGAATGCATCGCTCCAAATATTTCAGGTCGACTATCTTCGAAAAGGCATCAATATCTTGAGGGGAGCGAACCCTGCCAGTGATGGAAGGTCTGCCTCTGAGAACTCCGAGGCCTTCAATTCCTGAAAGGAAATAACCTATCATGTCATTTCTTGGCTCTCCATCCGTAAACACATCGAATCTAAGGTCACGCTGCAGATCACAGAAGAGTTCGATCGATCTTTGGACGGATGTGTCTTCCATGACCGGAAAGCTTCCAACGGAAGTCAAAAGGGGACGTGTCATATCCCTACTCACCGCGAACATAGTCCGATTTCCTGTGAAGGTTTTATGTCTTGCTTGAGAGTGGCTTGCCCTCCCACGATACGCTTCACTATTTCGCAATCTTGTGTGTCGCGACCACTGCAAGAGTGCCCAGGCATACAGTCGCACAGGCAATATATGGTCCCTGCAGCGCATATTGTGCTACCCATCCTCCCACGAAAGGGCCTAAGAGATAACCCAATCCAATGCTTCCTTCGAAGAAACCGGCATACCTCGTTCTATTTCTAGCTTGAACGCTTAGGGCCGTTCTTATAGATGCTGCATAAACCAAACCGGCGCCGAACCCGAGGAACATGCCGAAAGAGAGAACCATCTCAGGATTCCTGCTCAAGGAAACGGGCATTATTGCCAAGGCCATCAGCGCGGATCCGGCGATAGCAAGTGAGCCAAAACTTCTCCCCAGCTTCCTGAAAAGCAAGAAGATCAGGGTTCTTCCGGTCATTATGGAGGCGACGACAAGCCCTATGATGAAGTCGGGGATCCCTATCAACTTGGCATATGGCGGATAGAGAGAGAACACAGTTCCTTGGCAGAAGGAATAGAGAAAGGCTGTGAGCCACACCGGTTTCAGAGCCAATGGGTCTGGTGGCTCTGCTTCATTCCCCATATCGTTTGTCTCATTTCGCTCTTCCCGACTGATAGATACAAATGCAAGGGCGGCGACACAGAGGCATAGCGACATCACCATCCCCGGGAGAAAGGCGTCTCGATATCCCCCAATTCCAAGAAACCAGCTTGAGCCCAATGCACCTGCAGCTGCACCAAGGCTCCACGCAACGCCGAAGTTGGAGACCATCTCTGGACCTCCAAGTCCAGCGCTCTCAGCCAATAGGGCCTCGACTGCAGGCCATAGCAGGGCCATTCCAATACCATCAACAAGCCTCGCACCCATCAGATGAAGGGGAGAAGAAGATGTGAAATAGAGCAAGCAAGCCAAGGAGTAGGTCAACGCACTGGCCGCTAGCAAGATTCTCTTGCCGAATCTTAGAGCAAGCTTTCCCGCAATGAATGATAAAGGAATGTATACGAGGAAGGTGGCACTTCCGATGAAGCCCAACTCGATTTGGGAAGCGCCCATGCTCAATCCCAATAGAGGAACAATGGGGGTGAACAATCCATTCAACAGGGACATCAGGAAACTTGCCGCATATGAGAAGCGGACATTCATTTCCCTTCTTCCACTGTCCAATGCCCCCCTCCTTCTCCTTGAGCTATACAATGTCACAGAAAAAGGTTCCTAACCTTGTATCGAGACTCCACCAATGAAAGCCCCAATTGAAGTCTTATGGCAGCTGTCTGTTAGATTCACGGTGCTGCATGCCCAAGGAGTGCGGAAATCTCCTTGCAGATAATCAAAGGCAATTCATGCCTGTTCTTGATGGTGATTTCTATTGTCTTTGAGTCGGGACGAGAGCGTACTTCCTCTATCAATGAGTTTCTTGCCCTGAAATGAATTGTGGCAAGGATTGGTTTTTCCACTCGAATCGCCTTTCTCACGATGCTTCTGAATTCAGGACTCAGAAGCTCCATCGGACCGATCTCGTCAATACCTATCAAATCACAATACTCTATTGCTCGGTCTATAGCGCCTACTCCTATTGCCAGAAGATCCACAAGATTGACTCCATATTTCCCCAGTCGGGGTCCGTCGAGGTTCGCAACGGACGCAAGCTCACCAATCCTCCCGGTATTGATGTCCCTGATGCTGAAACCAATCCTGTCATTCCCTCTGACGAGCTCAGAGGTGACCATTCCCCCGACATCATATCCCAAGTTCTTCATCAAGTCAATCGTCTTCAAGAACGCCGTGGTTTTTCCGATTCTAGGGGGCCCAGTTAGAAGGAAGATCTTGGATCGGCCTTCTCTGTCGTTCAACTGATTGGTCGCCCCAGAGGATCTTCCCCAAGAACTTAAGCACTTTGCGCCAGCTATTCAAGAATCATAAAGCGGAAATCGAAAAAGGAAATCCTTAAAATGGGTATTCGAAGAACGCTTTCAATGGCAGCAACAATAGTTCTGGCGGCCTCGAAGTCAAGCAAGGCTTGCAGGGCATTTGCAAGGGAACTCGTGAACAGAGGACTGGTGGCAAGCGCAACTTTGTTTCCCGCGCCAGTCTCAGTAATCAGAAGCACCGGGGAGGGGACGGAGAAAGTCGTGGAATATTTGACAATGTTAGTGACAGATGACAAGGTTGTTTCCAATGTGGTGGATTTTCTCAAGGCAGGTCCAGCATATCAGATAACGAAGGTAATAGCAGTCCCGATTTCCGGCGGAGCTTGGGACTATCTGAGCAAGGTCTCAGGAATGGCTTCTTCAAACAAGAATCTGAGATAGCCCTGTGGTTGGGACCACGTTTATTTCCCGACCCTCAGTTGGTATGCACATGGCACCAAGATATGTTGCCGGATTCGATGGGGGAGCCACCAAGACGAATGCCATGATCGCAACCGAGGACGGTAATGTGCTGAGCCTCGCGACAAGTGGCCCTTCAAACTATCACGTGGTTGGACTGAAAGGAGCCGGTGAATCTATCTTGAACTCCTTCCAAGAGGCAGCCAAGAAAGCAGGACTGAGAAAAAAGAAAGTGGATGTCGCGATTGCGGGTCTCGCAGGTCTTGATTGTGGCTATGATGAGAGAGTCCTCAGCAGTGCTTTGACCGGGTTGGGACTCGCTGATCAGTTCAAGGTGGTTCACGATACCACGATCGCGCTCTATGGCGCCACCGGTGGCCAAGCAGGGGTCATCGTGATAGCAGGCACCGGTTCCGTTGCCGCGGGAATGGACGGAAAAGGCGCAGCTTTCAGAGTTGGCGGATGGGGGCCCACCTTGGGAGACGAGGGAAGTGGCTACGAGATCGGCCGTAAAGCTCTTTCTGCAGCAATGATGGCTTTTGACGGTCGGCTTCCCAGGACAGAACTAGAGGAAGAGATCAGAAGGGCGCTCAGACTGGATTCGACCGACGGGATCATGATGAAAGTCTATGGAGAGAGAATGAGCGTCACGCAAATCGCCGCACTGGCACCGATCGTCACAGAACTGGCCAAGAAAGGAGATCAGGTGGCTTCGAACATAGTCAGAGAGACAGTGGAATCCTTGGCATCCTTAGCAAAGGCGACAATAGTAAGGACCGGACTGAAGAACCGAACCTTCCCATTGGCCACAATAGGGGGCGTTTTCCGAGCAGGTGATGTAATCGTTAGACCCTTCACTCTCTCAGTAATGCTAGAGGCTCCGGGAGCAATGATAGGAAAGCCTAGGATGGGGCCCGCTCTTGGTTCGGTCCTAGCGGCGCTCGAGATCGCGAAGGGCGGACTGACTCAGGAGATCATCGACAAGGTGGAGCAAACTGGAAGGGAGATAGAGACTACAGGTTAGCCCCCTGGTTCCTTAGGGCTTCTCTAAGCTTCTTGCCATCAAGCTTTCTCGGCATGATGCCCAGCCTAACGCAAAGAGATGCAGCTGTGCCCGCTGCTTCGCCGACGGCCCTCATGTTTGGGATAATCCTCACGGCTGCCTGCGCCTCGAAGGTTGCAGATAGGCATCTGCCTGACACCAATAGTCCGTCAATGATCTGTGGCACAAGGCATCTGTAAGGAATCTCGTGGTATTCGTCCGGCCTAAGTTCCCTTTGCCCAGCCAGCATAGGCATCGGAAGATGAATATCGATGGGATATCTGTTTCGGGCGATTGCATCGTCGAACTTCCGTGCACGGAAATAGTCATCCGCAGTGAGCACATACTCTCCCTTTATCCTTCTCGACTCTCTGACGCCAATCATGGGTGCGACCTGGGACAAATAGGCCTCCTCAAAGCCCTCTAGATATCTTCTCATGAATCTAACGAGACGCGCTATCCTCTCCCTGCCTTGTATCTGGGCCTGAGTCAAGTGCGAAGGATCAAACCCCTTCAGATTGCCCATGATCCTTGGGCAGTTGAAACCAATTTCGCCTGGTCTTCCGGGTATCTCAAATGCTTGGAAATAGGCTGTGTCTTCCTCCTGCAATATCCCCTCTCTGACTGCCTTTCGAAATGTCTCCTCAAGCGGATGATCTCTGCCTGGAACCATCCAGAATTCAAGACCTGGCCTTCCATATTCGCCTTGGGGATCCTTCCCCTTGATGAATCGTCGCAGCCTTTCCAGATCCACATTTCCCACGAAAAATCTCAGTGACATAGGCTGGCTGACACCGTCTGATCTGCCAGACTCACACGGGACCCCTGCCCTGAACGAAATGTCCGCGTCTCCCGTAGCATCGATAGTTATCCTTGACATTATCGCGCTTCTCCCAGATTTCGATTCGATCATGACTCCCTTGACAGTGTTCCCTTCCATAATCGGCTTGGTGGCAAAAATGTGATACAGAAGACCGCATCCAGACGTGAGTGCCATTTCTTCCAGAACGATTTTCAACGCTTCAGGATTGAACCAGCTTTCGCTCCCCCAGCTGTTCTGTCCTCCTTCTCCCATACTCGCGAGCTTCCCCTGGATTTCCGACGAGATGCCGGTGTTCAGCGGCTGTGAATTGACATGGTTGAGCATCATCGGAAAGACCAGACCTCCGGTTGTCGTGCCACCGAGGAAGCCCAGTTGCTCAATCACCAAGGTCTTCACCCCATTTCTTGCAGCCGCAATGCCAGCAACGGATCCAGCAGTTCCGCCCCCTACAACAAGCACATCAACATCTGCAGTGACTGGAATGTTTGCGTTCACCTCATGGATCTCATCAGGGAGAGTCTGTTGCATCGTCTATGCTTGTGGGCGCGCAATCATAAACGTATCCGCGGATGGCTGGCAAGCCCGTTACTTGAGACAGAGCTGCAAAGCCATTGAACGAAATTGCTGCTAGAGGCATTCGCGCGATCGTTCGAACTGGGGAAACGGGCTCTGAGATTGTTCTCCGATGCAGGTAACAGTCAGTCTCCTGTCCCTCGACCTGGTATCAAGTTCCATGAAGACCACTTGTTGCCATGTTCCGGTCTCGAGTTTGCCCTCTGTGATGGGAATGGTGAGGCTGGGTCCAATCATGGAAGCCCTCACGTGAGAATGTCCGTTTCCATCATGCCACATTTTCTCATGCTCGTATTCGGCGTTCCTAGGCGCGATTCTCTCAAGAGCATATTCCAGATCTTTCATCAGGCCGGGTTCGTATTCGATTGTGGTAATCGCTCCGGTCGAGCCAGCAACGAAAACATTGAGCAATCCCTCCCTTATCTCGGATTTGGAGACAATATCCTGTAGTCTATCTGTTATGTTTGTGATGGTCATCTCGCCTCTCGTCGTAAGGTCAAGCTGCACCCGCCTTATTTTCAACCTAAGTCAAGACCTCCGTGAACGGGACTTAGGGGAACGTTTTAAGACATTCGCATTCTCATTGATCTGTACATGATTACGTCTTGCTTTGCGATTTTCCTCTCGACATTTCCACTTTATCGGTCCCCTGTCTCCCGGGAATAACTAACCCCACAGTTAATCTATCTATAGTCAAGAATCCGTTCGATGTTGAAGGTAATAGTGGGACCTTCTGATGGCTATGTTGAAAGTGAAATAGCATCGAATAGGAAAAAAGGAAAGAAAGTGGTGGTAATCTCGTCAGAACATGGATTTGATCCGCTGGAGCTTGCGAGAATCTCCAAGATGAATGCACTGGATCCAAAGTTCATCTTAAGCGGGGTATACGTGTCTCGAGCTTTCAATGTGTTTCAGGCTGAGAAACTTGTCTCTGAACTTGGTCCGGAGAAAGCTAACTCGTTGCATGCTTCCCTTCTAGTTGCGATAGATGTCCATACCCTCTTCTTGGATGAAGGAATCTCAATAAAAGGCCTCAAGAGGTTCAGCCATTGTATATCTGAACTTAAGCGCAGGTCATCAAATCTAAGGTGCATTTTCGTCTTCAAGTCTACGCTAGCTCGTGGCACATCTTCCTTGGTAGAAGAGGCCTCACTTCAAGCTGACGAGTTAACAACCTTCGACTATTCGGGCGAGAATTGCCGGAGTTGTCGCCCAAATCCTCTTCCACTTTCTTCAGACCCTCCCTCCCTAGAAGGCATTAACTCCGTCGATTAAATCTCTTCTAAAGGGAAGTTACTGGAAGGTTGACATGGGCAGGTCGACACCAACACTTAGGGAATATCTGAGGTCTGAATTCGACAGCTGGTTCAAGATGTCGAAAGTTCTATCCGATGGAGAAAAAAGAGCACTAAAGGAGCTCTTGAACGCTGCAGTGTCTATGTCAGATGCCGGCTCTTTAGTTCCAAACCCAGTTCCAAGCGAAACCACGTTCATGCTAATGCTCCTTCACTTAAAGACAAGACTCAACGATCTAGAGGCGAAGCTGGAGAAGGATATCCGACTACCATAAGTCTCCTCTGATTAAAATGGAGATCTCCTTGGGGTGTCTTCAATGAAAGGTTGGCTTCTCGACATAAATGAAGAGGAACCTGGCATCGTGGCAGTTTGGATTAGGACACAGAGTGGTGCCACGGTCAAACTTCTAGAAAAATATGAGCCATACTTCTACATCTTTGCTCCCTCTTGGAAATTGGATAGTCTTTCGAATTCGATCACGAAGCCTGGTGAAGTATCGACAAGTTACGAGCCAGTTCTGACGCCTCAGGGGAAGGTGAATAGAATGTTGCTCGTGAGGACAAAGAGCGACATCTCCAGAAGGAGCTTGGTGAAATCTCTGATGGAACAGGATGTTTCGCTGTTTAACGCGGACATATCCTTGGAACAACAATACCTCTTCGAAAGACACATCTTTCCCTTTGCTAGAATAGATGTCTGTTCATCCAGCAATTCAATGAATTTCAACTTGAGGGATGATATAGAATCTCTAGACTTCGATTTACCTAGATTGAGGGAAGCAACACTCGATGTAAGAACTTCCAAGCCTTTAGGATTCGGAGAACTCATTGAGATAGGTCTTTCATTTCCGGACGGATTCTCTGTGAATTTTGATCCGAAAGACCCTGAAAGCCTAATTGAGCTCTCAGAGGAGATTCAGCGCAAAGGCGTTGATCTGCTCTTCACAGAGGGAGGAGACGGCAGAGTTTTGCCGTCCTTGATAGAAGTAGCGTCGAAACTTGGGATTCGAAATGATTTCACATTGAATAGGGATCTAAGTCCAATGTCCTTCAGGCGTGGTGGGTTCTCATATGTGAGCTATGGAACCGTTGGTTGGAAATCAAAACCTGCCCTTCTCAGGGGAAGGTATCACATAGATCTTGATAATTTCATGGCCCCCCCCGATGGTGGTCTACAGGGTCTGTTCGAATTCTCGAGGGTGTGTAGTGTTCCAGCACAAAGGATGGCTAGAATGGGGATAGGAAGTATCATGTCAGCTTTGGAGGCATTAGTGGCATTTAGAAGGCAAATCGCAATTCCAACCAAAGAAGCTGCACCTGAACACTTCAAAAACGCTCTGTCTTTGATTAAATCCGATAGGGGCGGTTTTGTCATGAATCCAAAGCCTGGTATACACGAAGATGTTCTAGAAGTGGATTTTACCTCTCTCTATCCATCGATAATAGCTGTCAAGAACATATCCGCCGAGACCGTTGATCCCTCTCTTTCCGAAACTCCACTCGAAGTTCCGGAAATTAACTTCGGAATAACCGCAAATAGGTTTGGCATAGTCTCAGATGCTGTTGCTTTTCTGCTGAGGAGAAGAATGTCTTATCTCTCAAAGTCATCATGCGAGGATGATATATATGATGCGAGACAGAAGGCCATAAAGCTAGTACTATGCGCTGCCTTCGGGTACTTGGGTTTTAAGAAAGCAAAATTCGGTAGAGTGGACGCGCACATGGCGACAACAGCATTTGCTAGAGATATTCTACTCAAGGCCATTAGACTGGCCGAGACTAAAGGATTCGAAGTCGTGCATGCAATAGTGGACGCCCTTTGGATAAAGGGAGGAACAGATAGAGAAAAGAATAACTTCATTTCAGAAATATCTGAAGCGATAGGAATACCTGCTAAGGCAAAAGCCAACTACAGATGGATTGCCTTCTTAAGGTCCAGGGCAAATCCTGATGTTCCCGTGCCGACAAGGTACTTCGGAGTTTTGCGAGAGGGGAAATCAAAGATGAGGGGTATAGAAGCGAGGAGGCATGACACTCCACAATTTATAGCCGAAACTCAAATCGCCATGTTAGAAGCCATGGCTAATGTCGACCTGCCAAAAGCGTCAATGGCAGCACTCCATGTACTCACTAGAAGCATGTCGCTCCTTATGAAGGGCGAGGTTCCGATCAACTCCTTAGTCATTACTAGAAGGCTCTCAAAATCGCCATGGGAATACAGGAATAGGATCGCTCAAGCTTTAGTCGCTTGGAAAGTCAAGAAAATGGGAATTGAGCTGATGCCGGGCATGGAACTGTCTTTCGTAATGACCGAGAATGGCCCGTCAACGTTGGATTTCATCAACGCACCACTGGATTTGCGATTCTACAGGAAATTGCTACTGAGGGCTTCTCACTCAATACTTGAGCCTTTCCACTGGAATCCTCAAAGCATCGAATTCGAAGTTCAGCGTCATTCCCTTCTTTCACCTTTCTTGATTCCGGACAAAAGATAAATCCGTTGGCGTGATGAATTCGTCAACTTGCCAGAAAGGACAATGGAAGACTTCAGACCCACAGAAATCGCCGAGCAGTATGGAACGCCTACGTATGTCATGAATCTGGACATTGTCAGGGACAACTTCAAAGGGCTGGAGAAATCAATAACAAAAGTCGCCCGGGAATCAAAGCTGTTCTATGCAGTTAAGGCGAATCCGCTATTGTCCATTCTGACCGCGATAAGGAACATGGGCGGTGGGGCTGAGGTTGTGTCAAGAGGGGAGATCGAAGCCGCAGTTCGGGCCGGTTTCAGGGGAGATGATATGATATTCAATGGTCCGGGGAAGACTCGTGGTGAAATAGAAAGGGCACTTGGACTGGGAGTATATTCCATCAATGTTGAATCGTTGGAGGAGCTAGTGGAGACAGAGAAGATTGCTAAGGCCCTTTCTACTCGATGCAGGGTCGGATTCAGGATAAATCCAGGTCTCTTGGTGAGAACTCATAAGTACCTTGCAGTGGCTTCCAGAGGAAGCAAGTTCGGCCTAGACCCCAGAAATTACGTTAGGGCCCTCGAAGCAGCATCCCGGAGTGATTACCTCAGGCCGGTCGGCATACATATGCACATTGGTTCGCAAATATCCCTTATTTCAGAATTCAAAAGGGCCTTTGGAATTGCGATGCACTTCGTCAGGGTCTTTGAGGATATGATTGGCGAGGCCCCGGATTTCATTGACCTAGGCGGAGGCATTGCCTTGAACTACAAGACCGGCAGGCCATCAATTGCGTGGGATAGGATATCAAGCGAAGCCATATCCGAACTCACTGAGTCCCACGCATGGCCAAGGGGAGCCAAACTCCTTATGGAACCAGGAAGGGCAATAGTCGGAAACGCCGGAATACTCCTGACGAGGGTTCTCTACGTTAAGGAATCGACAAGAACGAACTGGGCGATCACGGATGCTGGTATGAACTGCCTCATGAGAACGGCCCTCTATGGAACCAAACATAGGATAGCTAGTCTAGCTGGGAAACGCGGAAAGCGGACAGCATACATGATCGGAGGTCCGATTTGTGAGTCCGGAGACACTTTTGGGAGGTATTTCTTGCCAGCTCTAGCAAGGGGAGATCTCCTTGCAATCCTTGACGCAGGAGCCTATGGCTCGTCTATGTCAAGCAACTACAATGGCCAACCTAGACCTGCAACTGTGGTCGTTGATTCTGGTTCTTTTCGAATGGCAGAAAGGAGAGAAGACTTGGAGGATCTCTTCATAAGGCAGATCGGGCCTCAATGATGTCTTATGGTCTCAGAACAACAATCGGTTGCCCCAGCTTCTTCTTTTTTGGACTGAGATCTCCTAACCCTGGCGAATCTTGGACCCCTCTTTCGCCATGGTCAGTCCATGCAGCTCCGTGATCCAGCAAGTCCTCCTCCAACATCAGATCAGAGTCTAGATCAGCGAATCGCACGGCCTCAGAACCGAGGGCGAAATGGACTCCGGCGGCTATGCTTATTCCACTTTCATTATAGCAACCCACCATGCAACCAATTCCCTCTGCCTCACAAACAGCTGCGATTTTCAGCGCTCCGTATGTGCCAGCACTCTTCATGAGCTTGATGTTGATGAACTCGCAAGCATCAGCCCTGATTGCCGCCATGGCGTTCCTTTCATCTACAATGTCCTCATCCAGCATAATCGGCACGTGTGTTCTTTTCCTGAGAAGAGCCAAGTCCTGAAGATGGCCTCTCGGGATTGGCTGCTCCACGAATTGGACGTTAGTGTATTTCTCAAGAAGTCTCATCATCTCGAGGGCCTGACTTACATCGTATCCTTGGTTACAGTCCACTCTCATCTTCACGGTGTCTCCGATTGCCTCGTGAACTAGGTCGATCCTTTCGGCGTCACGGTTCAGATCCTCTCCGATCTTCACTTTTATTGCAGTGAACCCCTCTGCCACTTTCTCACTCGCCTCTTTTGCCATCTGGATCGGATGATCGATGCCTATTGTGTAGCTCGTCTCAATCCTTTCCTTGTTGCCTCCCAGAAACCTGTAGACTGGGACCTTTAGCTGCTTGCATAGGATATCGTGAAGCGCTTGATCGATTGAGGCTTTTGCTGACCTTCCCCTCTCGACAGTCGGGACCGTTCTTGTGAGCAATTGACCATACTCTGAAACGTCTTTTCCAATCAGCCTCCTTAGCAGTGGCTCAAAAAGCTCCTCGATGCTTTCGGATGTTTCCCCAAGTACTCTGAGGGAAGGGCTTGCCTCTCCCCAGCCTACATTGCCCTCAGAATCAGTGAGCTTGACTATGAAATTCGTTGTGCTTTTTCTACTGTCCAGGGCTGTCCTGAACTCCTTTCTAGATGCTACACATACCTTGAAAACTTCGGCCAACGATATTCTCGGCATTGACTAGATCCATCGAATGCCCAATAAAAACAATTTCTGAATGGGCCGATGTGAATTCCGTTCGACCATCTACTAGGTGGCGATTCTCTGCCCCATAACAGGAATTCGGACGTCCGCACCGAGATCGCTCACATATTTGGCAAAGGCCGCTGGATGTTCGCCATGCATTGGCACGACGACTCTGGGTCTGACTTCCTTCACAAGTCTCCTTAGATCAATTGGCATCGCATGGCCGGATACATGTATGCCATAGACTCCCATTCCGAGCGCATCAAGCCAGTTTGTCAACCTTTCATAATCAAGTTCCATTTCCTCATTGAATGGCTCAGAGGATGAGAAGACAAAGATGCTTCCCGCTTTGGGCCCTATTCTCATCACTCCCTGCAGCTCGCTTGTAGGGACTACAAGCAAGTTGTCTCTTTGGTGTGATGATATCTCTGATAGGGCCACTGTTCCCCACTTGCGACAAACTCTTTCCTCCCACTGCTGTACCTTGACCCTTTCTCTTTCCAATACACACACCCCGTCGCGAGGACCAGGAAGTCTGAGAGTCGAGTCAGATGAGATTCTGTCAAGAAGATAGGCCCTCCTCGCAGAGATCACAAGCTTTCTGTTGGCCTGCCTTGCAGCTCTGTAAAATGATCTATATCTATCAACATCTGCGAGCGCGAAATCCCCAACAATCAGGGATGGGCACTCTGCAACGACCGAGGACAATTTCCTTTGAACTTCGCTCTCAGATGATACTTCTCCATCGGCGATATTCGTGTGTTCCACCAAGAGCATATCCGGCCTGTCTTTCTTCATTGCGTCTATGAAATCCAGGGTCATGTCAGATCTAGGTCCATGAATTCTGAAGTCGCCTGAGTACGCGATTATGGATGACGGCGTCCTTATGATGAAACCGTAAGCGCCAGGGATTGAGTGATCGACATGTATTGGACTTATCTCTATGGAGTCAAACACGACGGAATCTCCGGTGTGGAATTTCTTGATCGCTTTGCCTCCAATGTAGAATTCCATTTCCTTTCGTGAGATGTCTTTGTAAGCTTCAAGTATCAACTGAGAAGCCTCGCCCGCATAAATAGGTATGTCGTCTCTGAGCAGCCCGATATGCCCTGCGTGGTCTCTGTGGGCGTGTGATAGGAGAACAGCGCTGAATGGCTTTGGTCCTTCTTTCGAATAGGCGCCCGGAATATCAGGCAATATCCCCAGTTCCAGCATAACCCTCAGATCTCGTGGCTTTAGGAAAGGATCCGTGAAGAATTTGCCCCTCTGCCTGTATGACAGCCCGAAGTCGATCATTATTGACGATTCTTCGTCTCTCAACAGAAACTTGTTCCCGCCGACCTCATCAATGCCACCGTAGGCCACTATCGAAGCCAATCTGCCATTGTCTTCGCACCTCTGCTAATATCGATTTCCTCTCCCCTCTCGCGGAAACGCTTTTCTAGTCAAGCCAAATCCAGCTATATGTCATGGCGAGTTTCACATTTATGGAGAAGAAAAGGGTTCAAGATGGAAGCCTTGTGTTGGATGGACTGCCCGATACGGGCCTTGTTGGGACTATAGCTGCCCTCCACCTTGTCAGGGCTAAGGGCATGTCCCCCATGGTGAGGATAGATTCCGATCTATTGCCTCCTGTCGCAATCGTGAAGGAAATGAATCTTTTCGAACCACTCATGATATACAGCTCTGATGGCGTTTCAGTAATAGCCTCTGAGATCCCGATTCCCACGGAAATCACGAAACCTTTTGCGAGAGAATTGGTGGTCTGGATCAAGGATCATCGCTGCAGGGCCGTAATTTCGATTGGTGGAATCCCAGAACCCGCCAGATCGGAGATTGAGGAACCAGAGGTGTTCTATCTGACGAACTCGACTGAGGCATTCTCAGCCACGATAGATCTGGGAAAGACCAAGCAATTGGATTCGGCATTCCTAGTTGGTCCAAAGGCTGCCTTCTTGCTGGAGTGTTTCAGGGAGGAGATACCAACGATTGGCCTATTCGCTCAATCGTTTCCGAATTACCCAGATCCGGGTGCAGCAGCATCTGCACTCACCCTGCTAAGGCGCTCAAACGTTTTCCAAGTCGATCTTGAGGAACTGGTGAAATCCGGCGAAGAGATGCGCGTGAGGTTCAGGGATCTCATGAGGAGAACAATGGGAGAGATGGAGAGAGCTCAGAAATCGAGGGAAATGGAGTCTCCCTCGCTTCTGGTGTGAGGTGATCCAGAATGTCCCTTGGCTTTTCAGACGAATTCGACGAGAGATTCAGGAGGCTAATCTTGGAGGCTAGGAGAACAGAAGAGAGGATGGCAAGGGCTCTGAAGGAATTCGAGCGCTCAGAGAGATGCGTAGTCCCCCTACATGAGCTGAGGCCAACAACCGATGGATACACATTGACAGTGGATTTGCCCGGTGTGCAGAAGGATGAGGTAGGCCTAACGTTGGAGGGCACCTCATTGTTCATGACAGCTCCCTGCAAATCCATTACAGAGAAGAGGAGAAGACATGCAAAAGAACTGAACTACATAATCGAGATATCTCTCCCCGGTGATGTCGACACCAAGACCATCAAGGCCACAATGCGGAATGGTTTACTGAGACTAGAAATGAAAAAACGCATAGGGGGTTACAAGATAAGGATAGATTAGAATACCACATGACAGGCCAGTCAAAGCTCCTCCCCGGTCTGGGTCCAGTCAGGAAGCTGAGTGGTGAGCCTTCAATATGCTTACTGTGTAGAGGTTCGAAGCTCCTTTGCGGGAAGCCAGCTTGCCCAGCACTGATGAGGGCTAACAGCATCGCAAGGCTCAATCTCACACGTTCCTCCCTGGAAGTTGAGGGTTCCTCTCCCCCTAGCGTTTTCGTTGGAAGAATGGGTTATCCTAGGGTGAGCATTGGACCAATGGTCCCACCATTGTCCGGAGACACGTCGCACATGAATGATCCTTCTCTCTGGTATAGGATGCAGATATCCGAATTCGTGCAAATGATCACCTCTCTTTTCAGAGGAACCTTTCCAGCGACCGTGAACAAACCGGAAGAGGGAGGAAGGTTGCTCCAAGAGCTCCAGGAATTGGCGCTCTCATCGAGATCTCCTGATACAGATGTGATCTTCTCAAGACCCCTGAGTGCTGGGATATCACTCAGCTCCGACGTTCAACCTTTTGGACCCTCTGCTCCATTAAGCAAGATGCAGGTCTCAGGGACAAGGTCGAATCTGAAGCTTGAAAGGGCGTTCTATGATGAGGATCTCAAGGCAGCAGACGCCATGTGGAATATATATCGGAGTGGAGAACCCGTGCAATCGATCCAGAGGGTACTAAGCCTAGCTATGCTTGGAGTTGCGAATAATAGGAGGCTCGTCCCGACAAGATGGAGCATAACGGCAGTCGATGATACTTTGGGAAAAAGGCTAAGAGATAGAGTGATAAGATATGAGCAGTTAGGGGAATTCCGCCTGCATTACTCGAGAAGCATGGGGAATCTTTACGCAGTGTTGCTGGTGCCAGGCTTCTGGAGCTATGAGTTGATGGAGATATTTCACAGTGGTTCGGTATGGAATCCCTCGGGAGGCGAAGTCGCCATAGCAGGAGACTGTGAGGGGACCAAAGAACGTTCCTCGTACGCTTCAATAGGTGGCTGCTATTATTCTGCAAGGCTGGCAGTCCTAGAGCATCTTGATGCCATACGGAAGTGCGCTACTGTCATAGTGATAAGGGAAGCATTGCCGAGCTATCTGCTGCCTGTTGGTGTTTGGACTGTGAGAGAAGGGATAAGAGACGCAATGAGATCCAAACCTCAGACGTTTTCGGACATGAAATCATCCCTGTCTGCCCTTTCAGAGCTGACGAAGGCAAGTATGGCAATTATTATCGAGGAATCCAGTCTGTTGAGAAGGATGATATATCAGAGTAGACTGACACGATTCCTCATGGGAGACTCCTCCTGAAGCGCGTCTTGGGAATGGGGTTCAGGGACAGATGGAAGGGGATCAGTCCGCATCCTTCACCGAGCCGAGCTCATACGTAGAATCACTTCATGGTGAATCATTATAAAGCATCAAACGCAACTCTTCGAGGGGAATCAATGGAAGAGGAACCAGTGTCTTTCACGAATGAGGGAGAGAAGCTGTCTGGGATGTTCCATTTGCCAGAAAAAACGCCTGCCCCTTCTATAGTATATTGCCCTGGTTTCACCGGGCACAAGATCGAGGCCCACAGGCTATTTGTCCATGCGGCGAGATACATGGCTAGAGCAGGTTTCCTAGTTCTTCGCTTTGATTTCAGGGGATCTGGAGAAAGCGAGGGGATGTTCGAATCAATGACCGTTTCTGGCGAAATAAGCGATCTCAAAAAAGCTATAACCCTCACACTTGGCAGAAAAGAAGCCCAGGGTAAGAAGGTAGGAGTGCTCGGACTGAGTCTCGGCGCAGCGGTTTCTATTCTGACAGCGGCCGACGATGATAGAATAGGAGCCGTCTGCTCGTGGTCTGGTCCGGCGAGTTTCAATGCATCCTTCCAAGCCGCCGAATCAATCATGGGCAGGCCGATCAACATGGCCAATCTGAGTCAAATGGACTACATCGATATGCCTAGCGGATACAGGCTCGGCAGAGCATTCCTGTTGGATATCATGAAGCATGATGTCTCGGGTAGTTGTGCCAGAATCTCTCCTAGACCTATTCTCATAGTACATGGAACACTAGATCAGCTTGTGCCTGTTCAGGATGCGGAAAGGCTGTTCCTATCAGCTAGAGAACCGAAGGAGAAAATACTCATACATGAAGCAGATCATACGTACAATCGGATTGATTGGCAATCGGAGGTGATTGAACGCACTACCGAGTGGTTTAACCGAACGTTGACCTCGGGCAAAGGGAGCTTGATTGGCAAGAACGATTCCACGACCTGAGTTCCTTTGCCAGTATTCAATCAAGCGCGATATGCCGCCAATTCGCCGATTTCTGTCCTTCTGATTTCGCCAACCTTCAGGTTCCGGAGCTTATGGGCCGCCACCAAGTCCTTGGTGAATGGGGCGAGTTTTGGATTCATGAATATCGTCTCGTCCAGTGCCGAATTGAGACTGAGGCCCCTGTTCTTCTTCTCGCTCCAAATGAATGAGTTGAATTGGGTAATCAACTCAAGGGATTCTCTTTCCGCTTCGTCCAGACTGGGACGCTTTTCGGGGAAGCTCTCGAACATCACGGATTTGCCATATATTTCGCCATATATGTAGTCCGTGATGACCGGCATTATCGGGTGAAGCGCGATGAGTGTCATCCTCAATATCGTGTGCGTGGCGGCTCTCGCGGAGACACTGTCGCGGTCCCCCAACTGAGAGTACAGGCGCGGCTTGACCATCTCTAGATAGTGGTCAGCTATTCGGTTCCACAGGAAATCCCTTACAGACGTCCCGGCTGGAAATGGATCCAGACTCTCGTAGCCCTCTTCGGCCTGTGCGATAGCGGCACCCGTTGCTTTCACGAAGAGCTTGTCGAGATTCTCCGAGATCTCATCCTCCTCGGCTGGTGCGAACTGAGACACGAATCGGGACACATTCCAGAGCTTGGTTATGAAGAGAGATGCTGCTTTGACCCTTTCTTCAGACCATCTGTAGTTTGATCCGAGCTTCGCTTCGGATGCTGCCCATAACCTGAATGCATCTGCACCATATTTCTCGAGAGGACCCTCGGGATATATCACATTTCCTTTTGACTTATGCATGACCTCTCCCTTCTCATCAACGCCCATTCCGCTTATCCTGACTTGCCGAAAGGGTCTATCATTCAGGAGCAAGAGATTTCTCAGAATGGAGTAATACAACCAGTTCCTGACTATGTCAACTCCTTGTGGCCTCAGATTTGCTGGTCTTGCCTTGCGAAACAGCAGATCATCACGCATGTATCCTATGATATATAGCTGAGAGATGCTGGAGTCCATCCAAGTATCCAGTACCCTTTCTTCACCGACGAATTCTCCTCCCCCGCAAACTGGACATCTAGAGCCTTGGGGGGGAGGGCTCTTCCAAGGCTGGTAGTAGGATCCCTTAGGAGGAACGTATTGGTTCCTACATTTGATGCAATACCACAGGGGAACTTCTGTGGCATAGTATCTTCTTCTTGATATCGGCCAATCCTGACTTATGCTTTCGATCCAATTGTACAGTATCTGTTTCATGAAGGGGGGCTGGAATTCCATACTATCCGACATCTTTCTGACCATATCCCTGAATTCGATTTGCCTCAGATAGAATTCCTTCATTTCTATGATCTCAACTGGAGTCGCGCATCTCCAGCAGGTAGGAGTCCTGTGTAGGGCGTATTGCTCCTTTAGGACGAGAGATCGATCCTTCAATACCCTGTGGATCTCACGTCTTGCGTCCTCAACTGCTAGTCCCGAGAGCTCGCGAGATACCTCGTTCATCTTCCCATCCCCCTCTATTGCGATCTCGGGTTCTAGCCTCAGTTCCCTGAAGAGTCGGACATCTGTGAAGTCCCCGTAACTGCATATCATAACGATTCCTGTCCCGAATTCTATTTTGGCTGCATTGTGAGGGATTATCTTGACCTCCTTCTGATAGATTGGAACTATCGCAGTTTTGCCCTCAAGCTTCTGATATCTCTTATCCTGGGGATTATATATGACAGCGGCGCATGAAGCCAGTAACTCTGGCCTGGTTGTGGCAATAATCACATCTTCGCCAGTTTCTTTAACCTTGAATCTGACGTAGACTAGTCTGGAAGGCAAGTCGCGATACTCAATGTCGGCATCGGCCATTGGTGTCCTACATCTTGGGCACCAGTTCACAGGTCTGAGGTCCTCGTAGATGAGGCCTTGCTGGAAAAGATCGATGAAAGTGGACTGGGTTATTGCCCTGTATTCAGGGGAATCGGTCATATAGTAGCTTTGCAGGTCGACGCCCATTGCAAGCAGCCTCACCTGATTCAGCACCTCCTTCTCAACAACATCCAGGTATTGTCTACACAGCTCAAGGAATTCTTGACGGGGCATTTCCTTGGCGCTGACATTCCTCTCCCTCTCCACCATGACCTCTATCGGGAGCCCATTGCGGTCAGCACCAAAAGGAAACAGGACGTTGAATCCCTTAAGCCTCTTGTATCTGGCTACCATATCGATTTGGGAATAGTGAGCTGCACCGCCAACATGCCACTTGTTCGAAATATAGGGCGGGGGCGTGTCTATGGAGTATATTTCTCCAGGTCGCGATGGATCGAACCGAAACATCCCCAAGCTGTGCCATTTCTCAATGACTCCCCTCTCAAGGTCCCTGGTCCATCTAGTCTGCTTTAGCTTCGGCACTTCTTTGCTCTTTTCCCGGGTTTCTGTGTCGCTCGATTCCATTGTCGTCTTTCCTCGCTGAAGTGGAATTTAGTCTTTTCCAACGTGCGCTACTCTGTCATCAAACCTTGCCCACATGGCAATCGCTCATGGGATCGGAAGACAAGTGCCTCTAGGCTAAGGATGGAACTCAGAAAGCGCCTGCTATCCTCAATGCTTTCTCGAATTGATCTTCCGTCCTTAAATCAAGAACAGTTACTGATACAGAAGCTTGATCCCTGACTACACTTACGTCGGTGTTTGTGTCATCGGATCCGTAAAGACCCAATTCCCATCGTTTCATCGCATAGCCAGTTGAAGTCCTCTTATGGATGGAGTGTAGTGCCCTCTTGCTTAGCATGCAAGGTCTAATCCCCCTCACAACTGGATAGGGAATGTTCATGGAGACGATTTCGCCTTCTCTCAGGATTCCGAGACTCGACATCGCCGCCCTCAGAACTCGATTGACTGTTTGCCGAGTCTCGGGGGTCTGATACTCTAGGGACTCCCTCTGCTCTTTGGATATCGCAAGAGAAAGGGCTATAGCGATTTTCCCATGTATTGCCCCCTCGATAGCTGCCCCTATGGTTCCGGAATCAAAGAAATCCTCTATGCCCAAGTTCGGGCCGAGATTGACTCCACAGAGGATGATGTCAGGCTCGTTGGGGAGAAGGTACTCAATTCCAAGTAGAACCGCGTCAGCAGGCGTGCCGTCTATGGCGTATGCTTCCGAGCTGCGCTCGAATTCGTATTTTCGAACATTGACCTCGCCAAGTGTTATAGCTTTCCCTATGCCACTTCTTTCTCTGAGTGGGGCCACAACGTATACGCTTCCGAATTCCTGCGCAGCTTCAGCCAACATGTGAAGCCCCGGTGAATCTATTCCGTCATCATTCACTGCTAGGATGGTTCTGTTCTCCATTGTACCTCGTGGAAACTATATGCTTTTAAATGGTTTCTTCCGGATATCGACTGAATGCTCCCAATTGGAGATGAGAATCCACGTGGTTCGGCCCCGATCGTTACTTACATCCTGATCGCGGCAAATGTCGTGGTATTCTTGTATGAATTCATGCTGCCAGATGTCGCTTTCGAGGGATTGATTGTCAAATATGGATTCGTTCCTTCTAGCCTATCCTCGAATATCAGTACACTTGCGGTCGCTACGATTTTCACATCGATGTTTCTTCACGCGGACGTAACACACATTTTCGGAAACATGCTTTTCCTATATATATTTGGAGACAACATTGAGGATGCAATCGGTCATTTGCCTTACTTTCTCTTCTACATGATCTGTGGAGTCGCGGCCAGCTTCTTCCAATTCATAACGGATCCGCTATCGACCATCCCTGCGATAGGCGCCTCTGGAGCGATATCGGGTGTACTTGGAGCCTACATACTGCTGTATCCAAGGGCAAGGGTGAGAACTCTGGTCTTTCTCGGTCTCTTCTTGACATTCGCCAGGATCCCTGCCCTAATATATCTAGGCATATGGTTCCTTTATCAGATTCTTTACGCCTCCTTACCAGAGGTCTCGGGAGTGGCATATTGGGCTCACATTGGGGGATTCATCACCGGTCTAGTGATCATGAGGCTGTATCCATGGAAGAGAAAGCCAATCCCTCCGCCTCCTCCGCCTCCAGCCTACCCGATTCAAGAGTTGCCTCAGCCGTATCGCGTCTGAGCGGCTTCAACGCCAGTTTGAAAGGAATCTGGATTCTCCGTGATTGCGAATTCGGATCTCGGTATGAGTGCGATTCGAGGCCGTATAATGATCTCTCTGGATGAACTTCAAGCGCAGCCCCAAAGTTGCCTCGAGAACCTCAACACCTGCTTGGCAAGCCTAACTCTGCCCCTCTGTCCGGCCATGAATGTATCAGTCACAAAGGGCGTGATCCCTAGTTGCTCGATTTCGTGCCGAAGCTGAGAGTCACTTCTATCTATTACAAATGCGTCGATTATGTCCCGATACATGCTTGCCACTTCCAATGAAGTGGTTTCTCTTTTGAAGGTCTTCAGCATCAGACTAAGGGGCCCCTTCACGACCTTTCCTCCAATTATCGGCGAGATGGCGATCGTAGGCTCGTTCCTGCTGCGCATGAGCTCCCTCACACTGTCAACGGAGAGGATCGGTCCTATGCTCACAAATGGATTGCTTGGGGAGAGAATAACTAGATCAGAGTGAGTTATCGCGCTCGTCACGCCTGGAGAGGCTCTAGCGCCAGACATCCCTCTGAATCTAATAGCGTTTATCTTGTCTCGCATCCTCCTTTTCACTAGATATTCCTGAAAGTGAAGATCGCCCGCCTTTGCAATGATTCGGGTCTCAACATGTGAATCTGTCATCGGGATTATCCTGCATTTCAGCCCAAAGGCTTTTCTGAAAAGTTCAGTTACCCGGGACAACGAATGGCCCTTCTGAAGCAATTCCGTTCTGACGATGTGGATGGCGATATCCATATCTCCCAGTCTGAACCACGTTTCTTGTCCGATCCTATCGAGCATTCTCATGCATCGAAATGTGTCCCCGGTGATCCCCCACCCCTTTGACTCATCAACGATACGAGCAAGCGAGTATGTTATGATGTCAATGTCTGGTGATACATAGAGACCATGAGTGATTATGTCGTCCGCAGTATTCACTATCGCGGTTACCCCCTTCTCAGGGAAAACACTAACCAGCCCAGTCAGAAATTTGGCTGCGCCGACCCCTCCGCAGAGGACCGTTATTTGTTTCGGCCAGGTCATTTCCAAACTGAGACCTCCCTCAAGAGTCTGCGACGGGGTGGGCTAGGTCTTTCACATGATTTCCCCAGGGCGATCATGGCAATCGGTTCCCATTTCTTACCGACTCCTAGGACGCTGGCAACCTCTCTTCTGGCGAATAGCGGCGCACAACTCCATCTTGCTCCGATTCCAATTGCGTGGGCCATCAGCAACATGTTCTGGATGGCTGCCGATGCACTCTGAATCGCCATAGTTCTTTCAGCCGAATTCCTTATCTCATCACTATATACGTCCATATCTTCCATCGTCACTGCGACAACTATTATGACCGAGGTATGAAGAAATCTGTTCGTTGAGGATGCAATCACACGTTCGGCCTCAGCTGATCCTATGCCATCCCCTTCAAGGTCCTCTCTCCACTTCCTGCCCATCGCAACCAGCATTTTGTGCTTGTTCCTTTGATTCCTAACGATCACGAACCGCCAAGGTTGCGCATTATGAGCAGAAGGTGCCCATATGCCAGCAGAAAGGATTCTTTCTATTGTTCGCCTCCCTATAGACATCTCCCTGAGCTTCCTTACTGTTCTTCTGCCCTTGATGAAACGCAATAGTCGACTAGGATCCATTGTGGAGTTCTCCGCAGCGGGAGGTTTTAAGCGAGAGATGCCTCCGATCGAAGCCGACCTCGTCAGCTGGGGAAAAAGGATTGGCCGGATGGCTTGGGAGCTTCCGCGCATGCAACTCCATCAGATAGCGATGGAAGCATCTATTCGCGCATGAAACTGTCCAAGTCCGACACAAGAGCCTCGAATGTTTGGCCGAATATCCTCAAACCGATTTCCGGATTCGCCTTTTTCGGATCTCCCGTCACCCCGAATGAGGGATCGGCGTACTTCATCATCTCTAATTTCGCCATACTTGGCCTAAGGTAGAGGATTTGAGATGTGAGGAAAGGATTGCCGGGGGAAAGCGGATCCTCGCCTTCAAGCTCAGGTACCTTCGGATAGTTCTGCCACAGTCCCAGTGCCTTCTTCTTTCCGGGGATCTGACCAAGAACAGTCTGGCATGCTTCAAGGTCTTTTTTGCCATTGCACAGAATGGCCGTCCTTTCGATTCTTAGCGTCTTGAGGCCTTTGGAGGATTCCAGAATTGCAGCCTTGAAAGCACTTTCTGAGGAAGGCAACAAGCTCCTTTCACTCAGGGTGGTTAGGACGATCGGGTTGAGGAATAGATATGGATGCAGCCTCTCTGTAAGTCTATGTGAATATTCCCCGACCAGTTCTATTTCCGATCCAGAAGCAAGATGAGGACCATGGTCCACAAGACCAGCGATTGGAATCAAGCCTGCCAAGGCCTGCTTCGATCTGTATCTGAATTCCGGACCTGTCATCTCGCCTGTTGAAGGTAGCATGGGCCACGGAATCAGCAAGCCATTAATATAGCTTCCGACTTTACGCGCAGTGGACTCAATGGTTCAATCACAGCGCAGGGCCCTTGGCTTGGTCTATGGAAAAGAACTGCTATCATACGATTTCGGCCCTAATCACTATATGAACGCAAAGAGGCTGATATCTTTTTTCGAGGCAGTTCAGTCATCAAGTCTATTGACCGATAGAAGAATATCCGTTCTGAATCCGAGGAAGGCAACACGAGAGGAATTAGCGCTCTATCACGATGAAACTTACATAGGATTCGTCAAGAAGGCATCGGAAAGAGGAACGGGCCTGCTGGACTATGGAGACACTCCTGTGTTTCCAGGGATTTTCGAAGCAGCATCATATGTGGTTGGGTCCTCTCTCGCGGCATTGGATGCCGTGATGAAGGGAGAAGTGACCTACTCCATGAATCCAATGGGAGGAATGCATCATGCAAGGAAGAATCGAGCAGCTGGCTTCTGCGTCTTCAATGATGTAGGGGTCATAATCGAAAAGTCAAGAAGGGAATATGGCCTTGCCAGGATCCTGTATGTGGATCTGGATGCCCATCACGGGGACGGCGTGATGTATGACTATTATGACGATCCTAACCTGTACATCGCGGACTTCCATGAGGATGGGAGATACCTATATCCTGGAACAGGATTCACCGATGAGACAGGGGGTTCCAATGCTGCCGGGACAAAATTGAACTTGCCCCTAAGGCCGGGCGCCAGAGATGCCGAATTCCTCGACAAGTTCCAAACGATGAAGGAGTTCGTATCTGCACTCTCCGTCGATCTGACAATAGTGCAGGCTGGCGTCGACTCCATCGCCGGAGACCTTTCTCACCTAGATTTGACCATGAATTCGCATCTTGCTGTCATCTCTTTCCTAAAGAAGCGCGCCGCATCGAGTTCGAAAGGTCCCTTGATCGTTCTGGGGGGAGGCGGTTATAATCCCAGAAATACTTCGGCAGTCTGGCTCTCAATAGTCAAGAATCTCATCGGATGATCATTGGCAGACACCCTTTTGCCGAATAAAAGAAGGATTTTTTATACTTCTGAAGATGGATTTCCTATGTATGAGGATAAGGGGTATCTATCTACATTGCCTCGTTATAGTGGCAATCGGGCTATCTGCCTTAGAACCGGGAACAAGTGCCTCGGAATCGGCCCCAGAGCGATTTGAGGGAACTGGCCCCGTTCTCTCAAGCAGAATCGTGGCGAAGACCTCTTCGGAGACATTCACGATGAAAGGAATCATTCAAGGAGTTCCAGGTTATTCAGCTGGGAATTTGGAATCCGCGGCTTCTGCTGGTTCCGTTGCTGTAGGAATCTTCCAATCTCCCAAATGGTCAGATGTATATTGGGCCATGAGAAACTATGGGAGTTCGACGAGCGGGGAATTCGTCCTATTCCAGAATGATGTATTCCAGGTCCGCTATGGCAATTACAATACATGGAAGTATGTTGCATTGAATTCGAGCTATCCAAGTTTGAGGCAGAATTTCACTGTTCCTTCTTCCTCAGTCGGATTCACTACCAACTATACATGGCTAGTGGTCAGAGTCAACTCGGGAACCGCGAGATTCCATCTCGAGATCTGGAATTACGGGCTGATAAGTTTCGGAATAACGTCTCAATCAGTTGAGGTTTCAGGACCGTATGACCCCTGGTGGGTCTCTCTAAGGATGCCCAGCACTAGGAATCTCACAAATGAAACATACAGGATAGAGGCAGTCTGGGAATCGGGTTCAGGACTTGAAGTCCTGTTGATAGACAACTTCAGAGACGCCGATGACAGGGCTTCAGGGAATGCGCAATTGCTCAATTCAACATCATCGATTTACCTGAACATGTCGGGACTCATGATGGAGAGCGTGCTGACACAACCAGAATTGGATTCGTATTCGACCTTCTTTAGTGCTTGGCAGGGCTCTCTACGCCTTCGCAACTTGATCATCTACCTTAAGGGAAGAAATCTGCCCCAAAGCAACGTAACTGCTTCCGTCAATTCCACGCAGTTCGGCAAGGGCCTTGTTCCGGCAATATACCTCCCGTTTCCTTTTGACCAGATTGGGTTCACATCAACTGTAAGGGGATCCGCGTCTTTTTCAGGAGGAACCATATCGTTTTCATCGGATCTAAACAAGCTCAACCAGAGCCGAGTCAAGTACGATAGAGATCACATCCCTCCTTTTCCAAGACCTTTCGCCTATCTGTCAATCAAGACGGATTCCGTCGAAAAACCGTGGGCATACTGGGAGATCTCTGCTGTGGATTGGTCTGTGCGAGTGCAGGATGCATACGGAGCTCTGCACCCTCTACCTGCCACAGAAGTAAGACAACTGGAGTCGGGATTGAAGGTCAGCTATCCTATCTATGTCTTCCCCAATGCATTCCCGTCCTATGGCTTCCTCAACTTCACGATGGCTCTCAACTACACGATAGAGGCTTCGTCGAACGGGCCTCAATTCTTCACTAACTATACAGTGTTTCCGGAAAGCCTTGCTCGCTGGATGATTTCGAATCCTGCAGTAGCTTTCACAGCAGCACGTGGATCAAATGTGACGATCAAGATAGACTCCATACCGAACGAATGGGACATACGAAGCGCGAGCGTTACAGCAGGTCCCGGAGGAGGAATCCCGGTTGTTTTGATCCAGACAGGCAGTATCCTAATTCGCAACATTCTGATGGGGAATATGACATCATACTCTGGCTCAGTTATTCTCAACATGGATGCACCCAATTTCCTTGATACGCTGACTTCCTATGTGCAATACAGATGGAAGAATTCGACAACCTCTTTCTTCTTGAGGGGGGACGCAATGAGAATTGATGCAAGGGCCTCTTCTACCCTGCCCGACTATCCCCCAGGAAAGATCTCACTGGAAGTTAAAGGGCCTTCTGGTTCTATATTTAGCCAAGTTTTCGGCCAAGAAAACGAGAACGGTGTTGCCACTGGCGACATTCAGCTGAGCCTAGCTGGGACGCACATCGTGATCGCTACATACAGATCTCTCGATGGATTCAGAGTTGGTATATTCAGGGGAGAATGCGGCGTACTACAAGTCAGAAGTGCTATCGAGAAGGACAGGGTTCTCTTGAGTTCCGCAAGAGTGTCAATAGAACTTGAACCCTCAGACATGGGACTAGTGGGTTCTGGCACGTTAGCGCTTGTCTCCCCCAATGGAACCATTTCAGGCTTATCAACTGATAGGATCAATAACAAACTGGTGAAGACGATTTCTTTCCTGCAGACGGATCCAAGTGTGATAGGTAATTGGAGTGTCATACCTTCGATTGTCTTCCCGAATGGTCTATCAAGGGATCTCTCCCCGCTTAGATTCCGAGTGCTCGATGATATCCCACCTAACATCACGAATGTATTTCAATTGCCAAAGGAGACCACCTTTCTTGATCCTGTGAATGTGACGATCGTGGTCGACGATAAGGGAACGGGAGTGAATTCGGTCTGGATTTCTTACTCGATCGGAGATAGCAGCACGAGAAATAACATCACCGCCGTGAGACTTCGCCAAGGAATCTATTCTGCAACCATTCCGCGGCAATCCCCCTTCACAAGGGTCTCGTATTGGGTCTGTGCCGATGATAAGGCGAAGAACTCTAGTGAGCTGGGGCCATACTCATACGAGGTTTTGATACCCATCTGGATGTGGGCCGTTGCAGCCGCGATACTCATTCTATTGGGAATAGGGATCCTAATCCAATACAGGCAAGAAGCACGAAAATCAGAGCCCGGTGCCCCTCCGGCGCCGATTCAACCTCTTGGCACGTGATCAGCGTTCGATTGGACTAGTTTGCTATATATCTCAAGTGTCTGGTTCGCCACCATTTCCCAAGTGAAATATTTCTCTGCTCTTCTCCTGCCATTTATGCCCCACCTCTTCGCATCTCCTGGATTTCCAAGCATGGCTTTGATTCCCCATCCAATGTCCGTAGGCTCGTTTCCGTTGACATGTATCCCGCACTGGTCCGGACCCGAAGGTACTACTTGTTCCCTAAAGCCAACGACGCCGTTTGCGCCCACGACAACTGGCTTCTCCATGGCCATGGCCTCGAGACAAACGATTCCGAAGGGTTCATATGTGCTTGGGAACACAGCCGCATCGCACGCTGCGTAATGGAGTATCCTCTCGTCCTCAGGAATGAACTCATACCTCACCTTTATGTTCTTCTTAATCCCGAGTCTCTCTGCCAGTTCTATTATGTAGTCCTGCTGTTCGCCTTTTCCCAAGATGACAAGCTTTGTCTTCGGATGCTCTGCTAGGACGTCAGGCATTGCCTGGATCAGATTCGCAATGCCCTTAATCCAAGTCAGTCTACCTATGAAAAGCAGCATATTCTCATCATCCGCTATCTCATAGAACTTCCTGATCTCCTTGACTTTTTCGACTGGGGCCTTCGCAGGATCATACGTATCGATATCAATCCCATTCCACACGACAGAGATCTTGTCGCTTGGCCAACCGTGTTTCTCCAAGTCATCCTTCATTGCATAGCTGACCGTGATGATCCTATCTACTGAGCGAGATGCCTCAAGTTCCAAGTGACTGATGATTCTAGAGCCTTCTCCTGACCTCCCCCATTCTGTGGAGTGGACATGGAAGATGCTGGGTATCCTCGGCAATTCGTTCTTAATGCTTATACCTGAAAGTGCGCTGAGCCAATCATGGAATGCTACTATACTGTGTTCCAGCTTCAGCTTCTTCTCCAATTGGTTCACGAACTTAGCAGTCGAGAGAACATTGTAGACCAACACGTCATTGAAGAACCTGATCTGAGGCCCCCATTTTATGATATCATCGGTCACAAACAGGGGGAAGACATTCGATATGTTGACAAGCTTGGGTCGATGTACTTCTACGCCTTGCGTTACTTCTCTTGTGGGTAGATTGCCGGGATTCAGGCTTAGGACCGTAACATCATGTCCCTTCTTCACGAATTCCCGGGTTATGTATCCAGCATATGTACCCAGACCACCAACGAGCATGGGTGGATATTCCCAGACAAGAAAGGCAAGTCTCATCTTACATCGTATTGTTTGTCCTACGATTATATAAGGTTCGTGATGAGCATGGTTAAAAATCAGCCTTGACGCACGTAGAGCATGAAGGAAGCAATCCTATCAGAAAAGGCACCGAGGCCCATCGGTCCATATTCACAGGCAATAAAGATAGGGGGACTCGTGTTTCTTTCAGGGATAATTCCCCTTCGGCCGAGTTGCGAGGTATTGAAAGGCAACATGGCAGACCAATTCCGCTTGATCATTGAGAACGCCAAGGCGATTTTGGAATCGGCCGGGACTTCTATGGATGACGTGATCAAGGTCACGGTCTACATGAAGGATCTGAAGGACTTCGATGCAATGAACGAGGTTTATGCTTCAGTCTTTCGGCCTCCTTTTCCAGCCAGAAGTACCGTCCAGGTTGCAGCGTTGCCAAGAAACGTGGACATTGAAGTTGACTTGATTGCAGCTGTTTAGTGGCGGTTCAAGCTCTGTGTTTCAACAGAAAAAGCAACAATGCGAATGGCTCCTTTATCGGATCTAGTTTGCTCCTCCCCCGTTTCCTGTCCTCGAATCTAATGGGGACCTCTTTGACCGATAGTCCTTCTTTCAACACAAGCCATGTTGCCTCGACTTGGAAGGAACGTCCGTCTGAGCTCGTTCTTTCAGAGAGTAGTCTTGCCACTCTCTCGTTGTAACTTCTGAAGCCGGATGTGGAATCGCTGACATCAATGCCCAGAAACGAGCGGGCCAGTGAATTCGCAGTGAGAGAGATCAGCCAACGGAATCTCGACCTTTCTCCTGTCGTAGCTCCCGTGATGTACCTAGAACCTATGATCATGTCTGCCTCCGTTCCCAGCAACTTAGGAGCATCCCTTGGATCATGACTGAGATCGGCGTCCATCTGAACATATCTCTGAATGTCAGGAATCTCAAGGGCTTTCCTAAGACCTTCACGTATTGCAGATCCAATTCCCATCGGCTTGCTTCTTTGTATCAGAACCAGATCGCCGCAAGTCCCGGCAAGGGTCTTGATTGATTCTATTGTTCCGTCTTGTGAGCCGTCATCAACTATGACTATTTTGGAGATATCTTGGTTGCTCCTCAGCTGGCCAATCAGATCAATTAGATTGTCTGCCTCATTTAGGGTCGGGATGATGACAGCAGCCCTCAAGGTCTTTCTCCTTTATCGATGAGAAGAACGTTCAGGAGATTTCAAATGTGAACCCCTGCGCACTCAGGCAATCGGTCAGCTGCTGAAAGCTCTCTCCTATCTGAATTTCCATAGTTATCTGCACAGTAGCCATTGACGGAGGCACATTGGGCTCATCTCTGATATGAGCCAGATCAACGACGTTGGCCCTTGCGGATGCTATGCATCCGAGGACTGTTCTAAGACTGCCCGGCCTATCTGGTATAGTGACTGTCAGTCTTGTCAGCCTCCCGGTCTTTCTGAGACCCTGCGTGATGACCCTAGCGAGAAGAAGAGGATTCGCGTTGCCTCCGCTGACTATTGCACCGACTCTCTTTCCTGACAAGTCCATCTTTCCTGAAATTGCGCCAGCCAAGGAAGCAGCACCCGCTGGTTCAGCAACCATTTTTGACCTTTCCAGAAGCATGAACATCGCTTTTCCGATCTCATCATCCGTGACGGTTATCATGTCGTCTATGACCTCCATGGCGATGTTGAACGTCAATTCCCCGGGCTTCTTGACGGATATGCCATCGGCTATGGTCGCTCCCCTCTTGACTTCCGTCAATTGTCTGCGCCTGAACGATTCATAGAATGCTGGATACTCGGAAGATTGAACACCCACTATCTTCGTGGCGGGACTCAGCTTTTTCATAACGCTCCCCAGACCGGAAATCAAGCCGCCTCCGCCAACAGGAACGAGGAGGAAATCGAGCTTTGGCGCCTGCTCATGAAGCTCGAGCCCCATCGTTCCCTGACCAGCAGCAACGTCCAGATCATCAAATGCATGAATGAACCTTGCTTTCCTTTCAATCGCATATTCTCTTGCCGATTCGTAGGAATCGTCGTAGGTATCGCCCTTAAGATGTATGACCGCCCCATATGATCTCGTAGCTTCTATCTTGTTTGGTGATGCGTATTCCGGCATGAACACATGAGTCTCTAATCCTAATGAAGATCCAGCATAGGCTACCCCTTGACCATGATTTCCAGCTGAAGAAGTGACAACGATTCTCTCTCCTCGGCCTTTTGCCTTCCAACAGGCGTTCAGCGCGCCCCTTATCTTGAATGCCCCGGTCTTCTGCATATTCTCAAGCTTCATGAAAACCTCAGCTCCCGTGGCCTTGCTGAACGCGGCGCTCCTGACTAAGTCTGTCTTACGGACATACGCAACGATGTTTTCCATAGCCTTCTTCGATTCCTCATAGACTTCGTCGACCCGAGAGCCTCTCATACTAGGTATGAGTTCGAACTCAAGGATTTATGATTTGGCTTGGCGTGCGCGCGTGACAGAGCCAAGATAAATATCTCAATGGGGAACCCATGCGCCCATTTCCAATACTTGTCCGATCCTATGGCTGTTGAGAGACTCTCTCAGCCTCTTGGACAGTCCCCTCGGGATTTCTCTGAAACTCTAAATCCACCGTAATTGCAGGAGGAACGCTCATTTGACCTCAGCGCAGATCCTTTTTGCCCCAACCAAGAGCGGCTTCAGCGAGTCAAGGCTCTGTACCAGTACCTTGCCCTCCGTTCCCGAGGCGTGCACAATCTGCTTGCTTTCGATGAAAAGTGCAACATGGCCAACCCTTCTCTCAGAAGGTTGTTTGAAGAACAGCAGATCTCCAGGAAGAATCCGCGCGAAGTCAACCAGAAAGCCAGCTGTGTCATACTGCATGTGCGCATCCCTCTTCAGGCGATATCCATTCATTCCGAACACAAGCTGGGAGAACCCAGAGCAGTCCAATCCCCAAGGCGTGGTTCCGCCCCACAGATAGGGAACCCCTTGAAGGCTCAATGCTGTTTCAATCACATCCTGACAACCCTTTCTGGGAAATGGATCTGCTGCTTGCCTTGTTATCCCGAAGGTCGTGTAGCCAATTCCACCATCAGGTAGAGCCAAAACCTTCTTGCCCTTCTTTTCCCCCGCTAGTGAGAGGCGGCTCCCCATCGGAGCTACTAAGAAAGGCTGGAATCTGGCTAAGCTCGAAGATATCGGTGTGAACGGATCGTCGAATACAACCACTTCGCCTTGCTGACCATAAGAACGAGATCCACTTCGCATTATGCCTTTCCTTCTTATCCAACCGACATAACCATCCTCGCATTCAACAAGAGAGAATACACCATGCTTCTTGGTCTCTTTCAGATTCTCCCCGAGTCTGGCCTGTGTCACCCTTTCCGCATCATGTCTCGGATTCGTAAGAACATCAATGAAGGAGTCAAGAACTACCAGATTCATCTCGAACCAGTACGCCTCTATCTGATATTTAGCGCTTAGCGTGACTGCAGGCAATGTCCATGTGGGGGTAGTTCGACTGAGTTCGAGTCACACGGCAAAGGTGATAGGATGAAGGAGTCCTTCGCAATGATGATCAAGCCCTTGAGCACAATGAATAAATTGCCGAATCAAGAGCGGAGAATGAACAGGAAGCGCAAAGAATGTCTTGGGATGCTGTCCAGAGGAAGCCAAGCGAAGAAAAGCGAGTTGAGCTTGAGTCCATCAGAGACATGATATCGGAGCTTTCGGAGGTAGGAACATACTATTCGGTGAGGGCCCCTTCTGCCCCTCTTGCTGAGTTTCTTTGCGCAAGGAAGGGACATCAGACATCAATATTTGGGGAAGAGACATCCGTAATCAGGATTTTCGAGGTGGATAGAGTTCTGTCATCCAGATTCGGAATAGCGTTCGCGCTGAACTGGGAAAGGGGTTTACTATCCTCTAAGCCGTTTCTCGAGGCGGTGGACAACAACTATGAGCGCATTGTGAAGGATCTGAATATGGACGCCCAACTCATGGCAAGACTACTTGAACTGAAGCCGAGCCTTCTTGAGACATCCTACATAGGGGATGGAGAACAAGGTCCGGGCGTGTATGGCGCTCCCGAGATCATGATCAGGAAGCCAACCATGTGCATCGAAATGAGATTCCCTATCTCGAAATTAGGGAACACGAGGGAGACATTCCTCTCCGGATTAAGGGCTATCAAACGAATCGAGCACAAGATCCTCTCCGACCGGGAGAATCACTGAATGCGCCAGGGCTTGATATGCCCCGATTCCCGGTTCATGTGGGGAATCTCATCTAGCCTCATCTGACGGTCTGATCTCCCGGGAAGCGACCTTCTTCGAATCGAAGGGCCAAATCCTTGGCGTTTCGTGATGGGATGCGCTTTTTGGTGACGCCTAAGAACACTTTGCATTATCCAGGAATCGGTCGAAAGAGTTCTCGTATTCGTCGGTCATCCGGATGACGAGATAATTGGTGCCGGAGGAACAATAAGCAAGCTTCACTCCGTCGCTTCTTGTTGAAATAACCGAATTCATGGAGAAGAAAAGCAAGGCCATGTCGCTCTATTCCTCTCAGGTTCGGGCTTTTCCACAGATCATGGACCATCTGAAAGCACTTGCAGAAGTGAGGGGAGTGGAAGCCGGGGCTAGATACGCTGAGGCGTTCCTCAGGGCGCCAGTCCTGCTCGAACTCAGATGATAGGATGAATCCTCTACCCAATGGTTCTTCTGTGATGATTCACTGTAGGATGGACTCCAGGAGATCGAAGACAGCGGCAGCACCAGAACTTGCCGACACCGCCTCCGATGGGGCAGAAACAACGATCACGATGTCTCCTTGCTCTGAGGTGTGTCCAAGAATCTCTTTTTCGTCCTTGGATGAGAAGTCGGCCAGCCATTCTCCAATGCCGATTATCTGAATCCTGCCCTTGTCCAAGAGGCATGTGGTAGCACCTGTGCCCCCATACCTGACCACCAGGTCCCGGAGCCTGATTGGATTCACTGCACTCACTTCAATCCGCCTCAAGATGTAAAGGGCCTGTTTCCTGTCGAGGCCAAGATATTCAACGCTGATTGGGAAGGGGCCAAGCAATACGTTCATGATTGATGCAAGAATCTCATGCCCAAAGGGCCCGAGTCGGAAGCCGGTAGCTGATGCTATCGCCACGTGGTTCAATACGAGCCGACCCATCAAGCTTCTGATCGATCCGGTTCCAAGGCCAAGGCTCGATTTCATTTCGCTTCTGGGGGTGACTTCCTTTCTCCCTAGAAAGATCACACTCAGCAAAAGATGACCGTGATTGAAACCAACTGGCTTCTTCCTATCTTGCGCCATGATGGACCGCAATAATCGAAAGGCGTCCTTGTGCTCCATTGCTATTTGATACTGTCCAAAGTTACTAAAGGCTTTCGTCGTGCTCTCGTATCCATAGCACATAGATTGATTTGTCCATACCTAGTCAGAGAGTAGCCATCAGTGGGGGGATCAGGGATTCTCAAGCTCTGGCCATTTCGAGACATCTTGGTAATACCAAGCCACTGATTCTCCATCACTTACCGTATATGCATCGGCTCCGACCTGTCCGGATTGCCATTCTTTCTGATCCGCGTTCCATCTCCACCAAAGCCAACCGTGGTTGCTTTTTGTGATCTTGCCGCCGACTCCTGCAATAGACTTGACGAATGAACCGTATTGAGATTGGACGTTTTCTACTTGGGTGCTCCCCAAGACTTCGATGGTTAGGTTAAGGAGGGTTGATCCATTTGGGACTCTAGTGCCATTGAACCATACCCTTGTGCCGTTCCCGAAATTCACCAGGAGATTGCTTCTGACAGTATATCTAGACAGAAGCAATTCCAATCTGGCGACTCTGCTGTTCACGTCGACTAACTGGGAATTGAGGTAGAGGGATAGGCTAGCTAGCAACACGCAACCTATCAGGGCAGCAACTGCAATGGTCGGCCATATTCCTCTGTCGCCCGTGAAGGATTGGCGCCGGGACTCGGTTCGCCTGCCCTCCTCCCCTCCAACGGAGGCAAGGGCATCAAGATGAAGAGGGATCTGCCTAGGCCTCAGCACAAGAGTCAGGACAAGCACGAATGAAGCTGATATCATGACGAGCCAAGTGGCTAGTGGGAATGCTCCTGAATAGAACGAGATGTATATTGAGCTTACCCATAAGATGGATGCGATCACGACCCACGGTTCTCGAAGATATGGCGCCAGCTCATGACTCAGACGAACTACTAGATCTGAAAGCTTAACTGGCAGTGCCTTGCCTGGTTCAGGCTTGGCATGAAGTGACAATAGGCTGATGATGGGCGGTCCAGCTATTCCAAAGAAAACGACATTCGACAGCTGATGTACAAGGCCAACCGGGAGTGGGAAATTCATCGTTACGATTCCAGCCCAAAATGACCCGTAGAACATGATTCCCGTCAGAGCATTCGTGTACAAGTCATATGCCAGCGTGAACAATCCTCCAAGGAATCCAAGAAACAGTGCCCTCGGGGGAATTGGACTCGTCTTCGATGCCAGATATGCTGCCACGACGTAAAACAGCTCGCCAGTGATCACTATAGCAAGAGTTATCAGATTCGTGCCATAGGGATTGAGGGTTCCGTAGACAATCCAGGTCATGGCTCCCACAAGTGATCCCCAGATAGGGCCCATCAGATACGCCCCCACGAAAACCAGAAGATCCATTAATTTCACATTAGGGATGTTGATCAAGAGATAGTTGGTTGACAGCGCAAGGGCGATCAGCAATGATGTGAGCGCGAGCCTGAGAGTCGGTCTGGCTCTTGGGCTTCTGATCATTGGAACGGGTCGAATTGACCCGCTCTATTTAAGTCTTACTATTCCCTCTTTGTGGGTTCTGCCAAGGCTTGGAGCAGCTTCTCCTCATCATAAGTGATGAAGTTCAACCTAGCTCCCATGCATGACCATCCATCAAGCTGTGAGGTCGAATAATAGGCAGTTGCCAATCGGCCGCTGTCGAGAAGAACTGTGCTGGGATATCCACAGTCCGCATTCGGGCAATCGTCGCCGAATATCATCTCTTTCTGGGTAATCCATGTTCGTCCTGCATCTGTGCTGAGGAGAGCTCTTGCTCCGAAGGGATTGGCTCTTCTGCCGTAGGAGAGCAGGACTTCACCTCCTGAGAGAAGGGTCAGGCAAGCAGGATGTTCATATTCGTGAGTGATGTCCTGATGAAATTGCCAAGTTCGGCCTTCGTTATGACTGAAGCTTGTTGAAAGATGACTGTCCTTTTCCGATCTCATTGCAGCCATCATCTCTCCATTTGGAAGCATTAGGATGGATGACTCGTTCTCGTTTTCAGCCAATGTGGCATAGTGCTGCCAAGTGACTCCACTGTTCTCCGAGCACAGAATATGAGTGCGGACGACTTCCACTTTTCCTTCCTCATGTCTGCAAGGACCATATATGGGCATGAGAAGGCTCCCGTTTTGCAGGGTCAGCATCTGGCCATAAGGTGAGTATCCACGGAAATCCCTGACGTTCAGTTCATATGGTTCTTCCCAAGTTCTCCCGCCATCATGAGATCTCGCAAGATATGTGTATAGCCTATTCATTGTCGGATCGCATCGCTCATCGCCAACGTAATTGCCGTTTACATGATAAGCAACCACCACAATCCCATCCTTTGTCACTCCAATTGAGGGATTCCTATCGTCCAGTGGAGAGTCAGCGACAACGATTGGATCAGTCCAACACAAGCCATCATCGTGAGATATTATCGCCTCAAGCCTCCCGTTGATGCCCATGTGACCTGCCCCCGCTCGATACACAATGAGAATGTGTTCGCCCCCCATGGTACTGACAACAGGAAAATATCCGCAATCCCTGCCTAGGACCAGCTTTCTTGAAGAAGGCAACTCCTCAATCTTCACGGGCATGATGCGTGCCTTACATCGGAAATCCATTTAAGGATTGAATGCCACCATGACTCCATTGTCTATGTAGCCATGAAGTGATATACTTCATGGAACGCGCGTGTTCCTTCGACCCTATTGGGCTTATTTCGCGCTCTTGGGCGGATCGTCTGTCCGTTGCCGGATGATCTTGAATTCAGCTCCTCTGAGAAGGCCATAGGGTGCAACTTGATACTGATCCGTCCAATGAGCCTGGTCAACGAATTCCGCCGGGCCTGTCCAAGGAAGTCTGTCTCCGAGGTCATGATGAAGTGGGCCGAAAGTATTCCGCAGGGAGCCAACTGCCTCTATTTGTAATGTATTATGGCCCTTCTTGATGTGATCCGTTACATCGATATCCCACGGTTGTTTCCAGATGTATCCCGCCTCCTTCCCGTTGACAGTCACAACGAAAAGGGTCGCATGCGGGTCTATCAAACTGACAATGAATTTGCGGTCCCCTGTCTCTGCGACCCCGATTTCCTTATCGTAGATCATGTTGCCAGCGTAGAACGGATATCCCTGTTGAGTCCAATCGCCGTCCTCCAGATGGTCCAGTTCAGAAGTTAAGACATATTGATTTGTTCCCCTCCTTTCGACTGCGAAGTCGCCGACGAGGTAGATGTCTTCGATTTCCGTATCGAGATCATATGCGCAGGAGAGTTCTATTGTGTTCTCGCCCCTTGTGATGAACGATGCTATGTCAACCCTGCCGAATTGCTTGTCCCAGTGCCAACCCAGGCCATGGGTTGAAATGGGGTGATCATTTACCTTGAGATGGAAACGCTGCAGCTTTTCTACGATCAAGTGCAAAGAGCTGGGGATTTGATCGACCTCGAATGATGCCCTTGTCTCAATATTCAAGGGTTTGGCCTTTTTGCCCTGATGGGAAATCGCCCATGGCTGAATTCCTTCGAATTCGCTGAGCCCAACGGCATCCAAAATGGCTTTCCTGGCTTTCCAAACAGGGACGATTTGGCTCCACTCCGAAGACTCGATCTTGTACCTACAATAATCCAGCGGCAAGGAGTTCGGATGTAATCTTTTGGATTTCCACCTGCCATGTAATGGTATCGACTGCATTTCTTCAATGATATGGTCCCCATCTCCGTTGGCTTGGCCTTCCCGCCTTCCATCAGAGGTCCTAACGACCAAAATCTTGCTCGAAACAGGAGGGAAGATAGTCTGAATCATGATATGCCCATCATGTGTGGCATATCTGACGGGTCTGATTGTTCCTGTCTCAGCATCCCATTCAGATAGATCTCCTTGCACATCGAGCAGAATCGTCGCATCTAGGGCATTCTGCCTGTTGGTGTTGCTGAGGAAGTAGATGTGATCAAAGCCCAGAACGCGGTGATGGCAGAAGATGTCGGGGATCTCATTATGCCCTCGGTCAAGGATGCTGACATCCCTGTCAAGAATCCTGTCGATTGCTGCTAAGGCGGCGTCCCTCAGATTCATTGAGCAATATACATTAGGCTTGGCCAGGAATTGCTCCCAGGATCTTGATGGCTCTCCATCAACATGAGTCGGGAATTGGCCAACGAATAGGATCTTTCCTCCTCTTGAAGTGTAATCCCTCAGTAATCTGAGCGTTGAGCAAGACCACGTAAGGCTGGGCGGGACTACGACCAGTCCGTATGTCTGTTCTCCGATCCTTATGCGCTCTCCTTCTATTGCCGCATGTTTCTCGATTATGAGTTCATCCCCCAAGTCAAAGTCCCGGTGTCCGCCTAGAAGAGTTTCGAGCAGATACGTGAACTCCGCGTTATACCTCTGGACCTCCGAATTCTTCCTTCCTAGATCTTCACCCGGAAGGGTGGCGGAGAAACAGGACCACGCGCTCGCGATCGGATGAAGAAGGAGTATGTTCGCAAAGAACTTCCCTTGACTGATCATGAATGAACACCTAGCGAAGTAGTCGTTCATCAAGCGCATGTATTTCCAATACGGCTGATGATAGCTGAAGGTAGGAGGATAGTCGCGTTTCCTCTGCCCCGTCATTGAATAAAGGGTAAGATGCGGAACCAAGAAGGTTATGCCGAGGGCAAAATGGAAATCTGCTATCCATTTCTGATCTTCAAAGGTCATGCTGTGTCCGCTTACGCCGAATATCTCACACATGATCCTTTTCCGATTGAATTGGTGGGCGACGCTGGACACTTGTTTCAGTGTCAAAGGATCTCTAATATTCCTGCCTAGGTGGTCTATCCCGGGTATGTGCATATATTGATAGTGAGGCATAGCCGCTCCAATCACCCTTATCTGAGCATGGAGACTGTCCTCAGATAGGTAATGGCCCGTCAATTTCAGCCCGAGTTCGTCGCATCTCTTAGAAACAGGAATGGTGAAGCATTCCAAGAATTTCGTCGTGATCGTTTTCCAGAAATCGTGTCTGATCTTGTTTTGACTTGCTCCTTTGAAATATACCAGAGGAAGATTCTCAGAGATCCTATATCCATTCTTCTTCAGAAAGTAATCTTCGAAATCAGTAGTCCATGGAATCTGGCCAGCGCCAGCGTAATTTGGCTCATCTGTGAATATGCCCGGCATGAACTCACCGAAATCCTCCTTGAAATCAGACGCATAGGCATCATAGGTCGTGGCCAGGAATGCTTCTGTGACCTTCGGATCAAGCAAGTCAACATAGCTTTCACCATTGTACCAGTTGCTCGTCGGCGAAATGGCTTGAACGAAGGCAAAGAGCCTTCCCCCGTCTATCGGTTCTTCTCCCTTGGGGTGGATCTGTCTCACGGAGAGAATGACCTGATCGCTGACATGCAAGGAGAATATGGCTACGAGATTCCCATTTTTTTTGAGGTCATTGATGTCTTCGTGTCTGATCTCCTTAGCCTCGATGCCCTTCGCTCTGAATTGCTCTGACTGTGCGGGTACATATCCGCCGGCAAATCCACTGGGCCACTTATCTTCATCATAGAGCCAAGATTCCATGTCCGCTTTCCGGCCTTCTTGGACGCAGGTTCGGATTCTGTCCATCCATTCTCTGGAGAGGTAACTCGTGATCAGGCCGATTCTCGAGTGCATGAAATAGCCACCGAAGCCCTTCTCGCTCATATCCCTGACCTGCCACGCAAGTTCGTCACCGGTCAGTCTATCATTCCAAGACCAGAATGGACATGGTCTGTATTCCTTGGGGGGATTCAGGAATCCAGTGCGCAGCAATTCACTCATGTATTAGAGAGGCAGGAGTGGCTATTCATAAATCTCCTCTCCGATCCGCACAAAACCAAGTCCCCACAAGCGCAAGTTGGAGATTCAGCCTCACAGACGATAGATCCTTACGAATGAATCTCTAGTCGAAGACCACAGGGTCACTCGGTTCTGCAACGTAACACTCATCACGACTATTGCTAGCCCACCGGCGATACGATTTGCCAGAAATGGATTTCGCCACACTTCGAGAGGGAAAAGCATATTTAGGTTCTGGCCGGATATCTGGCGAGGAAATCCGATCTGATTGGGAAAAGACCGTGACCTTGTGATCGGCTTTACATATAACTTATTGGCTCCAACGAAGGATTACACGCTTGACTATCTCCGAAGATATTCCGAGTGGGATTCGGCGACGAAGATAGAGTCGATTACTAGGGCACTGGAGGAGACAGGAAACAGAGTCATTCAGATTCCAGTTGATAGGGATATACTGAGCAAACTCAGATCTGTGAAGGAGAAGATTGACATAGTATTCAACATCGCTGAGGGGCTTTCCTCAGAATTGATAGAGGGAAACCTCCGAGAGGCTCTTATTCCTACCTTCTTGGAATTTCTCCAAATCCCCTATACCGGGTCCGGTCCCATGTCACAGGCTGAGTGTCTGGACAAGGCAAGGGCAAAGGACATAGCAGGTGCATTTGGCGTCAGGAGTGCGAAGTCGCAACTTGTGTGGGAGGTGCCTTTCAGAATGTCGGAAGCTCTCCAGTTCCCGATAGTCGTAAAACTGAATTCGGAGGGTTCCAGTCTCGGCATGACACAGGCCTCGAGGCTCGATTCAGCGAATCATGTGGACAGGCTTGTGCGGCGTCTGATTAAGGAATACAGACAACCAATTCTGATTGAGGAATTCATTGGGGGAACTGAATACACTGTCGGCATCGTCGGGAATCTCATTATGCCAGTCATGAAGGTTGAGCTGTCCAAGCTACCCAATAGCCCTTCGTTGAGGGATCAGGAAGTGAAGGATTTGGAGCCTGAATATACCTTCTTGAACAATCCTTCTTCTGACAAGAATGCCCTGACCTTGGCTCAGTTCAGCGGGCTCTATGATGAGCTAGCGTGGATGGCTGCCACCGCCCATGAAGCATTGAGGTGCAGAGACTTCAACAGGCTTGATTTCAGGGAAAGGAAAGGTCGACCATATATGCTTGAGCTAAATCCTCTACCAGGAATGCACCCAACGGACGGGGACCTGCCAGTGATGGCAAGGGCAGCCGGCATAGACTTTGGCTCACTCGTGAACATGGTGCTCCTTGAGGCAATAAAGAGATATCGTGCAGATGATCGATTCTCCGAACGATTCGCTGCAAGGAGGACTAATGCAATAGCTGAAAGGGTGAACAAGATGGTATCAAGGTTGGGCTTCTTTCCGAAGAAAATCACAACGTTTGGAAAAGAGTACTGTCTCCTGAGACCTTCAGATTCAGTACAATGCGCATCAGTCTTTGCAGAACCGGCGTGCTAGCGAAGACTCTCAATAGGGCCAAGGAAGGAACTGGGCCCTTTCAAAATAGGGGAGCATTGAATAACATGAGTGCGAAGAGTTTAAACCGGGTAGACGTGGGCTGAGACCTATGGAGAGAGGATTCTTGATAACCGGACATAGAGGCGCGTCTGCATTCTTTCCGGAGAACACAATAAGATCCATACAAGGCGCTATCGAATGTGGGGCAACAGCCGTAGAACTCGATGTGAGGTCCACTTTGGACGGTCATCTAGTGCTTTCGCATGATCCGACGCTGGAGAGGACGTGTGGATTGTCTAAGCAGATATCAGAGATCAAACTGTCAGAGGTGCAGACCCTGCGGACTAGGGGCGAAAAGATACCAACACTTGAAGAAGCAGTTCGTGCAGTCGCTGGGCGCATGAATTTGGATCTTGACATTAAGCTAGTTGGGTGCGAAGAGCAAATAGTGAACATAGTCAGGGAGCATGATCACTTGGGGAATACGCTCTTCACTTCATTCTTCCCCCAAGTAGTCTACAGGATTAACCAGATAGCTCCTGAGGCAAAAAAGGGTCTGATAACTATGGGTACAACAGAGGAGGCAGTTCTGATATGCCCTGAAATTGGAGCTTCCACGATCGTCCCGTTTTGTGGCGATCTGGATGACAAACTATTGAGAATCGCGAAGTCAAGTGGACTGAGCACAATAGCTTGGACGGTCAATGAGCCGGAGGAGGCAAAACGACTTCTTGAGAAAGGAGTTGATGGGATAATAACAGATGATCCATGCGGTCTTGCCAAGGCCATGAGCGAATCCGGCGACCGCCGCCAGAGGCGAAAGGGCTCGCGTCGTTCATGAACGAATTATGCATTGGCAAGGATCTCTCCTTGTGTTTTGGTCACCGCAATAACGATCTGTAGATGCCTTCTATCTGCTTTGTGATGAGATTCCAATCGAAACCCCTGACGGCTTTTGATCTAGCATTCGATGCTAGATGAGTCCTGAGCTTCTTGTCCTGCAGGAGATCTACTATTGCACTTGCCAACTCGATCTCTGAACCTGGTTTTACGAGCAGCCCCTCATTGTGATCAGCAATGATCTCGGGAACTCCGCCTGTCCTTGAGGCGATAACCGGCAATCCACTGGACATAGCCTCTAGAAGAACCATGCCAAAGGACTCTGCATATAGTGAAGGCAGTGCAAACAAAGCTGCATTAGCATAGATGCTCGGAAGCATCTCCGGACTGACATCACCTAGGAATTCGGTGTTACCACTTATTCCGAGATCATGCACCAAAGACTCTAGATTGAGTCTCATGTATCCGTCTCCAACGAATGTCAGCTTGGCATTGGGTTCTTTTCTGAGAACCCTCTTGAACGCCTTCAGTAGCACATGTGGTCCTTTCCTATGAACTAGCCTACCCACGAACAGTATCTGATTTTCATTCCCATCCTTCCTCAAATCAGGTGTGAACCTTGTAGTGTCGATACCGTTTGGTATGATATCTATTGGAGCATAATCGATAAAGAGGCTTATGAAGTCAGCCGCCGCCTGGCTGACAGCTATTGCGTGGTCAGCCAGATTCAGATAATACTTGATTGGTTGAAGAAGGGAGCTAGCACTAGGCCAGACTGACCCGATGTCATACCACCCTCCAGGTATAGAATGATTCGTTACCACTGAAGGAATACCGCTCTCATTTGCGACGGAAAGCCCAACTAGAGGCATTGCCGTAAAGGCATGATGGGAATGGACGATATCGAACTTCTCCTTCCTGGTGAATTGCTCGATTTCGTCTCGAGCGGGCGGCATAAGGGGAAAGTTGAATGGAAAGGCTGGACTTATGCGAACAATCCTAGTGTTCTCAGAGATATCCTCAACAGGTCGCTTCATCCCCCGGACTTTCTTCGTGAAAATCGTGACTTCGTGGCCCCTTTTGTCCAGCTCGTGCGAGAGGCCCTCCACATGAGAGCTGACTCCTCCCTTGACGGGAAGGTACCACTCGGTGAAAAGTGCGATCCTCATGCCGTGAAGGACTTAAGGCGTCTCCGATTAAAAACTATTGCGAATTCTTGGTCCATGAACACCTTACTATCCTGCTAGATCCCCTCCCAAGGAATCGTGGAGCCGCATTTGAAAATCGAAGATATGGAATTGGGATGTGAAAAAAATAGGCAGGGGACGAATTCAGGCCAATTGGGATTGGGTTGGAATGGCGATAAGGTCGCTCTTGCTCTTACTCATGAACTCGAAGAATTCGCCGAATTTCGAAGCGAAATCGTGAAGCGCCCGAACTCCCTGCTCTGCCATAAAGTACCTCCTCTTGACCCTTCTTCCTCCCTCATCCACCCTCTGGCTGAATATCAGTCCAAGGCGTTCCATCTTATACAGCATCGGGTACAATGCACCAGACGTGAACTTCTTCCCGAAAAGCCTCGAAAATCTGGTCAGAATCTCATATCCGTGGGAGGGTGCTTGGGAGAGCATCCAGAGGATGATTAGGTAATTTATATTCTCAAGGGGGGTGCCCTTGCCCTTCGACATCTGTCTTCCACCTTCCTCCTTGTGAGCAATGCTTATAACTCTTTCTTTGGCGTAAGCCAATCTGACAATATTTTAAATCGAAGAGGATGAGGGCCTTCTAGAATAGTAGAATATGGGCAATCTGATTCGATTTGAGCCTCTAATCCCCAAAATCCCTTCCTCCCCCGTCGTCGACCGGGGCAAGCCGGGACAGGGCCCATTTCAGGACTAGATACGTCAGGATGCCTCCAATTGCTCCGCCCAACAGCCAAGTTGAGGGTGCTCCTGTCTCCAGGAGATACCTAATCGCCGACAGAATGAAGACAGAGCAGGCCGCTGCTACTGGTGCCCAACGCAAGATTCGATCTCTCGGCTTTCCTTGGTCCTTTGGTCTCTCCTCTGAGGGGGTACCCAATTCTTTGAGCAACTCTGCTCCTTTCGGGGTAATGGAATAGATCTTGATCGTACCAATCCCACTCTCCGTGATCAAGCCGATCTCCATCAGAATTCGAAGATGATGGTTGGCCAATTGCCTTGATATTCCAAGTGCCTTTGTTACCTTGCCAACGCTAGAGGGTTCCCTATTGAGCAAGCTCATGATTTTGATTCTGACAGGGCTTGATGCAATCCTGAACGTTCTTATCCTGTCCTTGTTCTCGTCCGCAATCAAGCGAGCTTCAGGGCACCGTATTGCAGTATTGGCAGAAATACCGATTAAGCTGCTCGGACCATCCAAGTCTCGATCCACAGACTGGACAATTGATTGAGGACTCTAGCAGACCCTTTCCAGTGGGTTTCTTCTTCGACCACGTGATGAGGGGATCCTCCATCTTCGCGATCAAATCTAGGGTTCTCATCCAATCGCTCTCTTCTTCCTCCTTCTCCTTTACGCCCATCATTTCCTCGGCCTCTGCTTGCTCGCCAACAGCTTGAACCTCAAGGGGCATTGGGAAGAATTCCTCTGCGGGCTTCTCAGGAGTGGGTTGCTGTTCAGGAGGGGCTATGATTCCCTCACCTTTTGTCAGAATGGGTGACACTTCGGGAGGCGCAGCCAAGGCCTCCTCCATTCCGAAGACGGGCACAGACACTTCGGGTTTTTCCTCCATCTCTTCCGGAATCTCGGCCGTTTCCACCACGGGCACTGCGGTCTCTTCCCTAGGCGCTTCCTGTATCGGGACCTCTTCTGCGAGCTGCTTTGTCATCTCCTCTGTGACGGCTTCCTCCTCGATCTTAGCTTCCTCTGTTTTCTCAAGGGCTACCAGCTCTTGCTCTGGCACCTTTTCCTCTGGCTTCTTTTCGAGTGCGGGCTCCCTTTTGAGCGGCTCTATGCCTCTGCCTGGAACGGATGGCCTGACTGGAGGCCGTTCCTCCCTTGGACTGAAGATGAATCGTCCGAGGAGAACACCCGTAATAGAGGCGATTATCGAGCCCGACACGTAGGATATCGCAGTTGTAGCCATTGCTGCGTTGACCAATTGCGTCCTGGCTTGCTCACTGAGATTCACGAAGGGGGGACTAAGGTAAGAATTGACGAGGAATGCGGCTATGGCTGCTGCCAGCACGCCAGCTATCAGGGCATTTATTCCCCTCTCGATATTTGTCCTTGAGAGAATCGCAGTCACGAGACCGCCTGCTACATATACTGCTATTGAGAAGTACAGCCAGTCAGGAGAAAGGGCTGAGAATGTCTCCAGGATCTCGGAAGACTGAGCCCCTATCAGGACCACATAGGGAGATCCCATCCCAAGAAACGTCACGAACATTATGTCAGGGAGATTCCCGGCTGCTGTCTCTATCTTGCCACCCTCTGGCAATGCAACCACGGATGGCCTGAGAACGAAGTTCGCAGCGAAGAACGGCAAGAGAAAGATTGTAACTAGAATAGCTAACATGATGATTATGTCCCTTGCCGGGGAAAATCTCAATTCACTCAATTCTCTGACCCATAACCTGAGGGCGGCATTCTATTAAATCCTTGCCCGCAGGTGAAATCGACCTTTATACTAGCTTTTCTGTATTGCTTTATAAACGGTTTCAATTCCTTCCACTTTCTCTATCAAATTCCTTCTCCACATTTCGTATAGAATCGCGTCAGCTTCGGCGTCGGTCATACCCATCAATCGCATGACATCCTCCAATGACGCACTCTCTTGGCTATTGATGAAAGTCAAGATCTTGCCAATTCTCACCTCCTTTGTCCTTTCCGAAAGGTAGATCTCAGCACCGACTAATCCGAAGAGCATTGTTCCGACCATTGACAGCGCAAACGAGAAGAGGGCAGGAAATGCGTAGACGCCCCCAACGAAGCTTGTCAGCGCCAATAGGAGGTAGTTGAAAGCCAATGCCCTTCGACTCAGAGTTCCGACGAACGCCGGGTATGCCCATAGAAGATTGAGTATCATGACAGCGAGTTGGGGTCCTTGAACGAACACATCGAACTTCGGCCCAAAGTCTACTACCCTAAGCGGGGAAAACATCGCAATGATGAAAAAGAAAGGAAAGGCGAATCCAACGAGACTGATCTCGGATGCCAAGTCATAGAGTTTATTCCTGTCGAAGATGAGCATGGCCGCTCCCATTGCTGATATGGCCATGCTACCCAAAATGAAATAGTCTTGGAATAGCAATATCGAGAGGAGATGTCTTCGGGATGAAATAAACGTTCTGCCCGAGCACTTGATCCGCTGGATAGATGTATGTAGAATCGGATCCATCAGGAGCAGATCCCTGTTTCAAGGAAAGGTTGAATAGTTCTTTCCACTTCAATTGGGGTATGAAGGCTCTGGGTACATCGGACATTAGGAATGACTTCCCGATACTCCAGAGAAAGCTGGGGGGCAAGCCTCTTGTGTATCTGGATAATGCGTCCACCTCGCAAAAGCCAAAACAAGTATTGGATGCTATGGACGAATTCTACCGCAACTCAAATGCGAATGTGATGAGAAGCACGAACTCGCTAGGCCTCGAAGCAACCGAGATTTATCATGGAGCTAGAAACAGGGTTGCCGAGATGATTGGTGCAAGCCCCAAGGAGGTGATATTCACCCGGGGAACCACTGAGGGCCTTAATGTTCTAGCCCGGATCTTGACAAAGAAATACGTTTGTTCAGGTGGAAAAGTGATCACAAGCATACTCGAACACCACAGCAATATCCTGCCATGGAGAAACTCTGTTTCCGTTGTTGGTGCCAAGTTGGCAGTGTTGCCGGCCAATAGGTCTTGGACGATGGATCTAGACAGACTCGAGGCGGAGCTCTCAGATGGAGCCGATATTGTTACAACTCTGCATGTATCGAACGTTCTTGGTACCATAAATCCCGTGAAAGAGATCTGCAGGTTGGCGCACGACCATGGTGCACTTGTGGTATTGGACTCGGCACAAGGGGTCCCTCATATGCCGGTCGATGTAAAAGAGATTGATGTTGATTTTATGGTGTTTAGCTCACACAAGATGCTAGGGCCAACTGGAGTGGGGGTACTCTATGGAAAGCAGAGCCATCTTGAGGACCTCGAACCATGGGAGCTTGGTGGAGGCATGGTGAAATCCGTCACCGCTGACGAAGTGAGCTATGAGGATCTGCCTACTAGGCTGGAGGCTGGCACTCCTAACATAGCCGGCGTGATAGGATTAGCCGCTGCAGTTAATTATCTTCAGGATATCGGCATGCAGAGCATAGTGGATCACGAGAGGCGGCTGCTTAGGCATGCCTTCGAGGTCCTTCCCAAGGAGATCCTAGAATTGTATGGCCCAACAGAGGCCTATTCCCACTCTGGTATGTTGGCATTTAACGTGAAAGGGATCCACCCTCACGATGTGGCTTCTGCTCTTGACAAAGAAGGAATAATCGTGAGGGCCGGCCATCATTGTGCTCAGCCGCTAGTCAACGCTCTAGGTACGACAGCCACGGTGAGAGCGAGTTTCTACCTCTACAACTCACACGAAGAAGTGGACCTGTTGGGCCAAGGCTTGAGGAGGTCGGTGGAGATTCTGACATGACAAATGAGAATTCAAGCAAGCAGCGCGTCTTAGACCATTACAGGAATCCAAGAAACTATGGGGTGATCGAAGATGCCGATCTCGTTTCCAAAGAGGCGGGTCCGCCATGCGGAGACGAGGTGCATTTCTACCTGAAACTCGATCGCAACAGAATAACTGATATTCGATTCACTTCAAGCAGCTGTGCAATCTGCAAGGCATCTGCCTCCATGCTTTCCGAGATGATTAAAGGCAAGGAAGGAGACTATGTGATGAATCTTGGGGAAAAGGACATCATGGATATGTTCGGCATGGATCTGGAGCCAAACAGAAGGAAATGTGCACTTCTTCCTCTCGCAGCCATTAAGAAAGGAATCACCAGCCAAAGAACGCAGCAGAAGAGAGCTGTTTCAAGTGATAGAACATGAAGGATTGCTCTGTCTGCAGGTGTTTCAGTAACTAATACAGGCGAATGATTATTTGGGGCTTTTGAGCCTCTATCACCATGGGAAACGTCCGTGAGGAGTGGGCTAAGATTGTACTCCTATTGGCTATTCCAGCGGTTGTCACAACTTTGGTGTTGGCCGAGGCCAGCCGGGGCATCAATTCATCGACATCGTTTGAGCAGTCCTTCCTTAATGTCACTGTGTACCAGGTGAACGTCGCATACGTTGTTTCAAAGCTCAAAGTGAATTTCGTCAACAACACTGCAGAAGCGATCTTGCCCGGGACAATGATAGCGGAGACTCTCAGAGTCATCTCGCCCGAGATGCCGCGTTTCAGGTTCCTCGCAGGGGGGAGTTCCGCATCATTCATCCAGGAGGGAGATACCGTAACTGTAAGGGCTGATGGTCAGGTTTTCTCTGGGAAGTATGCTGGAACGCGAGAAGGCTATCTAGTTATTGACATGGGAGGGAACAAGACTGCTATGGTAGCGCTAGCCAAGATCCTGTCGATTGAGCTGGCTAAGTCGTCGAATATTCCGAAGCCGGTCACTGGAATCAGAGTGAGGTTTGAAGGCCAATATTCAGGACAGGTGGAGCTGACAATCGGGTATCTGTCGAGGGGCCTAAGCTGGAGTTCTGGAGCGGAGCTGGAGACTTCAAGCGACATGCTCACCGGGAAAGCGTTTCTTACTAGCTCAGACAATTGGACAAGCACCTACGTCACCTTGGTCCTCGGAGAACCCAGAGTTGTATTCTGGGGTCCTATGACATACAAGGACGAGAGAGGGATTGCTCCCAGCTCGACATACGCTATTCAATTCACAGGGCCTTACTATAGCTTCAGGCTCAAAGACAGAATCTCAATTTCGGCCGGAGAAGAAGTGGTAGTATCGCTGTTCTCCGGAAATGTCAAGACAGTGGATTATCATCTGTGGGTTGGATCCGACCCTCGCTATCAGGCTCAATTGGTTTCTGCACTTCTGACGATCAACCTGACGAACACTCTAGATCAACCTATCCCATCGGGTGTGATTAACTTCTTCTCCGGGTTGGATTGGATCGGCTCTGATTCCAACGCATACATACCCAAGGGATCAACCAGCACTTTGACAGTTGGATATTCTCGAGACATAACGATCACGTCGACAATCATGTCGGCGGAGAAAGTGGAGTCATCAATGAGGTATGTAGTGGCCCTTACCTCCACGAACTATGGAAAGGATAAGGCGACAGTTGTACTGAAGCAGAACCTTCCCTCAGATGCATTCAGGGTATCCGCTTCGCCCGACCCTGTATCGAAAGGATTGACATTGGTATGGTCCATTACCCTGGGCCCTCAAGAATCAAGGACGATCACCTTCACCTTCGAGGTTCCGATATATAGGTAGCCGCCAAATCCATCTCGGGCAAGGCTGGCTTTATGATAGAGTTATAATCGGCTATGGACCGCTCTACGAAGTCGATCTATGAGGGAATCGAGAAGGCTGGTAGTTAGGGGGCTGGTCCAAGGGGTCGGATTCAGACCCTTTGTCTTCAGACTGGCAGATTGCCTTCATCTCAAAGGGCAGGTTGCCAATAGCGGCAAAGGCGTTGAGATATTGCTGGAGGGGGAGACAGCTGATATACGGGAATTCCTGAAGAGGATGAAACAAAGGCCTCCCCCCAGATCGATAATAGAGAGCATCGTAGTTGAAAGGATCGAGCCAACAGGATTTACCGCTTTCACCGTCATACCAAGCACAGTTGAAGGACTGGAAACGACTCCGCCGCCCGACCTTGCCCTCTGCGATGATTGCAGAAGAGAGTTATTCGACGAGCGGGATCGAAGAAGAGGCCATCCTTTGATAAGCTGCATGAATTGCGGCCCAAGGTTCTCGATTCTCCTCTCAATGCCATATGATAGGTCAAGAACCACCATGAAGCACTTTCAGCTATGTCCTTCCTGCGAAGGCGAATATTCGGATCCATCCAATAGGAGATTCCATGCCGAGCCGATTTCATGTTGGGAATGCGGACCAAGAGTCTGGTTCATGAAGAATGGAAAGAAGGTCAATGAGGGAAATCCAATCCTCTTGGCAGCGGCAGAGATAGACAGGGGAAAGACAGTTGCGGTCAAAGGGATCGGCGGATTCCATCTTGCGGCCGATGCAACTAATGAAGAAACCATCAAGCAACTCAGGAGCAAGAAGCAAAGGCATCGCAAGCCATTCGCGATCATGGCAAGGGACATGGCGGCAATAGAATCCATAGCGCTTGTGAATCCTGAGGAGGAGAGGCTCCTCAGATCTGCGATTTCGCCAATATTACTACTGAAGAAGAAAGCTACATCCACGATAGCTGAATCTGTCGCGCCGATGCTTGACGAATTCGGAATCATGCTGCCATACACAGCGATTCACAACCTTCTGCTGGAGAGGACGAATTCCAGATTCTTGGTGATGACGAGTGGAAATCCGAAGGATGAGATAATCATCCATGACAACCGGACTGCTCTGGAGAGACTCTCGGGTCTTGCCGACTCTTTTCTATTGCATGATCGCCGGATAAGGAATTTCGCAGATGACTCCGTGGTCAGAGTAATAAACAATGGCATGGTGTTAATCAGGAGATCTCGCGGATTCGTCCCCATGCCAATGGAATCCCCGGTTGACGTAGACGGCGTCCTTGCAGTTGGAGGAGATCTCAAGAATGCATTCGCGATTGGAAAGGGAAAAAGGATTTTCATAAGTCAACACATCGGTGATCTTGATTCAGCTTCTACGAGAGAGGAATTCATCCGATATATTCGTAGCTTCTCGAATATGTTGGATTTTGATCCGGACCTTGTAGCACATGACATGCACCCCGGCTATGTCTCGACCATGATAGCTGAATCCAGATGGAAGAGTAGGTTAGGTGTACAGCATCACCATGCTCATCTTGTTTCCGCTTTGGCCTCAAACTCTTCGTCTGAGGAGTCCCTGGGCCTGGCCTGTGATGGGACGGGCTATGGGGCGGAAGGTGAGTCATGGGGATTCGAGCTGCTTAGGTTTGATCTATCCGGATATGACAGAATCGGGCATCTGAGGCAATTCCAGCTTCCTGGCGGGGATTCAGCCGTTCTGGATCCACGTAGGACCGCCTTCTCTGTGTTGTTGGATTCGATCGGAAGCGAAGCTTATGGCATTGAGCTCGGCCTCTCAAGGTCGTTTGAGGAGGATTTGGCGGAAATGATGGCAAGCCAGATCAATAGCCCTTCTGTCTCAAGCTGTGGAAGGCTTTTTGATGCGATCTCCGCGATACTCGGAATATGCAACGGTTCTTCGTATGAAGGGGAACCAGCGGCAGAACTCGAAGCGATTTCTGATTCTGAAGAAACCGATTCCTATCCCTTCGAAATAGTTGCTGATGGCACTATTACGCTCGACTATAGACCGATTGTAGGGGCTATGCTCCAGGATCTCAAGCAAGGCATGAGAAAAGAGAGAATAGCTGGGAAGTTCCATAACTCACTGTGTGAGGGAATGGCAGGAATGCTAGAACAAGCTTCCTCAAGTGAGGGACTGAGCAACATTGTGCTCAGTGGGGGTTGTTTCGTGAACAGAACACTGCTGACAAAGCTAACGAAGATGCTGGTTGCGAATGACATGCGAGTCTACACCTCAAGGGCTGTTCCTCCAAACGATGGCGGTCTCTCGTTTGGCCAAGCACTCGTGGCAGGCAAGACGAGGTGAATCGGCATGTGTCTAGGAATCCCGGGCATCATCGAGTCGATAGAAGGGGAAGAAGCGATGGTCGACTTCGGCGGGGCAAAGAGGAGAGTCAGGATTGACTTCATTGATCAACCAAGGATCGGGGATCACGTAATAGTGCACGCAGGATTCGCAATTCAGAAGTTGGCAGAGGAGGATCTCTCGTTGATTATGACCACTATAGAAGCTCTGGGTGAAAGCTAGGGCCTTGACAATTGGTCCCTCGAACAGGAGAATCGCTCAGAGACTGTTATCCCTGATCTCAGATTTGAAACCCGAGGGTATCCAATTCATGGAGGTCTGTGGAACCCATACTGTCTCGCTTTCGAGATTCGGGATAAGAGCATTGCTGCCAAAAGGCATGAGAATTGTCTCAGGGCCAGGCTGTCCCGTGTGCGTAACCACCAATTCTGATATCTCAAAGGCATTCCAAGTTGCCAGCCGGGAAAGGTATGGCCTGGCTACCTTCGGGGACATGATGAGAGTCCCATTGGGCGGAGTGACTTTGTTTGACCTGAAAGCAAAAGGAGGAGATGTCCGAATAGTCTACTCTCCGATGGAAGCTTTGCATTTAGCCAGGACAAAGGAAGTGGTCTTCCTAGGAGTCGGTTTTGAGACGACGAGTCCGGCAATCGCGAGCTTGCTGGATCAGGCGAGAAATCAGATGATCTCCAATATCTCATTGCTCTCATTCTTCAAGCTGATACCGCCAGCTCTCAGGGCCCTTCTCGATAATGGTGAAAGCAAGCTAGACGGATTCCTCTTGCCCGGTCATGTCAGCACCATCATAGGAATGCAGCCGTACGAATTCATCGTCAAGGAGTATGGAATACCCTGCGCAATTGCCGGGTTTGAGCCCGTCGACATTCTATTGGCGATCTATGCATTGGCCAAGATGAGGGCCGCCAAGAGACCCGCTCTCGTCAACACATACACGAGAAGTGTGAGGAAAGAGGGGAATAGAAGAGCCTTGGAACTGCTGGAAAAGTACTTTCAGCCGGTTGGGGTTAATTGGAGAGGTCTAGGCTTTATCCCCCAAAGCGGACTGAAGCTGAGGCCTGAATATCAAGACATGAACGCGGAAACAAGATTCGAATTCAAACAGATCGAAATACCTGAACCAACAGGTTGCAGATGCTCTGATGTAATAAAGGGGGCGATCTTGCCCAATGAGTGCCTTCTTTTCAGAAGGTCATGTAAGCCCGAGTCTCCGATCGGACCCTGCATGGTAAGCTCAGAAGGAGCCTGCGCCGCCTTCTACAGTTACGGGTGATGGGATGTCTCATATCAATCTGGAACATGGTGCCGGGGGAAAACTAAGTCACGATTTGGTCAGGTCGATATTCCTCAGAAGCTACGGTGGGCCATTGTTCAGAAAGGCAGGAGACAAGGCAGTTGTGTCGATAGCCGGAAAGAAAATTGCCTTCACGACAGATGCGTTTGTTATGTCGCCAATGGACGTGCCTGGATGCTCTCTTGGAGCTCTATGCGTCACTGGCACAATAAACGACTTGCTCACTTGCGGGGCACGCCCCCTTTTCATGTCGGTTTCTTTCATACTGGAGGAAGGTTTCCAGATGGACAGATTGGTTGCGATATCGAAGGACATTGCCCGAGCAGCTCACCTTTCTGGAGTGGCAGTTGTCACCGGGGATACTAAGGTTGTGGAAAGACACAAAGCGGACGGCGCATACATTACAGCTTCTGGAATAGGAGAGGTGATCGAAGGTGTCAATGTATCTGGCTCTAACGCGAAAGTTGGAGATCATGTCATAGTGACGGGGGACATCGGGAATCATGGTGTGGCGACTATGCTGGCAAGGGGAGAATTCAATATTGCAGCAAGGACCAAGAGTGACTGTCGGTCGTTGGCAGATCTGATCCTGCCGATGCTAGAGAATTTCAAGAACAGAGTCCATGCTTTGAGGGATCCAACTAGAGGAGGCATATCGACGACCCTGAACGAAATAGCTTTGGAATCTAATGTCGGAATTGAGGTCGACGAGTCAGAGCTGCCGATAGCGAAGCCGACAAGAACCGCATGCGAACTGCTGGGAATAGATCCCCTCTTCATGGCCAACGAGGGTATAATGGTGCTTGTCATTGATCCTTCCAGCTCTGAGAGAGCGGCGGAGTTACTGAGGCGGAGAAGATTCGGGCATCGCTCGGCAGTGATAGGGCGTGTTGTCAGGAATCACAGAGGCAAGGTCAAGATGAGGACCCTCATCGGCGGTGAGCGATATCTAGAGATGCTTCGAGGAGTCTCCCTGCCCAGGATTTGCTGACCCGAGTGGATTCCCTATCCAAGCAGTTTCAGTGCGTCCTCTGCACTGGCGTCGTTGTGGACTATCGCAACTATTGCTTTCATCATTTCAGTTGGCTTCTCACTCTGGAAGACATTCCTGCCTACAACCACGCCTGCGGCGCCTGCGTCCATAACGGCCTTGACGACCGCGAGGAAGTCCGCTGGGTTGTCCGCCTTTGCCCCGCCTGACATTAGAACAGGCACCGGAGTGGCCTTGACGACCTCTGCGAATGTTTCTCTAGACCCCGTATAGTAGGTTTTGACCAAGTCGGCCCCGACTTCGGCGGCAGAGCGAGAAGCATATCTTACGATTTCCATGTCTTCCTTCTTCTGCATGTGCGCTCCCCTCGGATAGGCCAGGTTTAACAAGGGCATTCCATATACTTCACATTCGGCCGCAATCGCCGTGAAATTCGCGAGCATCTTGGCTTCCTCAGCCGATCCCCAATAGATTGTTGCAGCAACACCATCCGCTCCTAAGGCTAGGGCATCCTTGACGGTGCCTATTGGATCCTGAGTGTATTGGCTCTCTGAAGGTCGAAGGTTGGTCTTTCCCGTTAGCTTGATTATGATTGGAACTCTGTTCGCCCACACGTCCCAAGTCAGGCGGGCCAAGCCCCTCGGAATCATTATGGCATCAACTCTTCCTTTGACGACTCTCTCCAAAATTGCCCTTGGATCGAGATGCTGCCGAGGAAAATCCTTCGGCCCATGTTCAATACCATGGTCCATCGCGAGTATGACCGCTCTTCCTTTCCCGCCACCCAATATTCTCTGAAGCCTGATATTCTTCCCGACTGCCGACGCAGTGTAGACTGGTTTCATCTATTTGTACCTCGTTGTCGAATCGATTCAGTAGATATAAAGGATTGTTGCCCCAATACAGTTGATCCCTCGCCAATGAATGATCCTTTTTGATCTAGATGAAATCAGTGACTCGATCGAGGATGTGAACCGCATGTGGGGCATCCCGAGACACAAAAGGTCCCGGGCTTACTCTGTCTTAGTTGCCCGGAGTTGTGACTACACCCACTGGCAATCATATGGCCTAGTTGCTCTCGCGGAGCCTCATTAGTGTCCTGACGGTAATATTATAAAACGGACTCATCTGGACACAATCGATGGAGAAGATCAGGGGCGATCAAGGAGCATTGATCGTCAAAGCAGCTCGCAAGGCGATAGTCGATTATTTCAGAACTGGCACTGTCTCAATTGCTGATCTCCCTGATGGATTGGATTTTGAATGCGGAGTATTCGTTACCCTGAAGAAGCATTCTGCCAGGGGCGAGAAGCTCAGAGGCTGCATAGGGTATCCTGAACCAATATACCGCCTCTCCAGGGGGCTGTCCAAATCAAGCGTGTCGGCAGCGGTGTCCGATCCGAGGTTCTCACCTGTTCAAGAGACGGAGTTAGAAGGACTGATAGTCGAGGTGACCCTTCTCTCGAAGCCTGAGGAGGTGAGCCATATCGACCGAAGTCAACTACCTTCTCTAATCGATATTGGAAAGCATGGCCTCATCATAGAGAAGGGAATTCACAAGGGTCTCCTCCTGCCACAAGTGCCGGTCGAGGAAGAGTGGGATCCGGAGGAATTTCTCTCCTATTGCTGCCTGAAGGCGGGACTCCCTCCGGACGAATGGCTCGACAGGGGAACGAGCGTCTTCGTCTTCACCGGTAGAGTGTTCAGGGAATTGGAGCCCAAGGGAGAGATCGTGGAGGAATTCCTCAAGTCCAAGACCGGCAAAAGGTAGTTTCCAATGAGGAAATGGATCTCTGTGACCGGGTTTCACCTTCCAGGTAGCATAGCCAATCCGGTGGCAGATTCAGGGCAACCGCTGTTCAGTCTCTGGTTGGAATCTCCATACGAATCGTACGCTTCCCTTAATAGGCAATTCCGCACATTAATTGCTGGAAGTCAAATGCGTGGTTTCACAAGACAAAAGGGGCTCGGTCTGCTTACCCTTGCGTTAGTGGCAGCTGTGCTAGTGGGCGCTTCGAGCTATTGCCTGCTTGGAGTTAATGCGGATTCAGATAGCGAACTGGAGATCGGGGAGAAGTTCACTGTGAGCGGCAGAGGTTTTGCGTGGACCAAGAGTGATGGGCAGATCTTGAGATCGACTTCAACGATAGAACTCGAGGCCAGAATCACTGATTTGGAAGTGGAGGAAACCACTCTGAAGGAATGGTACAATGGGCTTCCAGAGCAAGCCAAAGAGAAGGTGATCGCGCGTCTCAAGGGGATTGCGACAAGGATTGCTGAAAAGTGGAATCTGGATCCGGAGGAGGTCCTGCAGAAGCTTCTCGTGAGACTAGCTGAGAAGAAGATAGTAGTCTACAAGGTGAGCTTTGAAGTGAAGAACGGACACATCACGATTGGGGAGGAACGGTTCCCCATCACCTCAGGCACTGGAACCTATGTTCGAGTAGGGCGAAGGTATTGGGCGTTCAAGATGGCATTAGAAGCCTCAGGGCAGGGAGGAAAGAAGAGCATCAACCTAGCTGGCTGCATGTCTTACGCAAAAGGCAGAATCATAGGCGAAAGCCTGCGATACGTACTAGGTTACAAGCTAACGATTGGGTAAGCCACATATTTTTTCATGGTTTTTGCCCCCTCAATCTAGATAGCACGAGCTTCGTTTCGGTCGATTGCACGCCCGGGGCCTCTCTGATCTGCCTTATAGCCTGGGTGAGCCCTTCAGTGCTTTCAAAGGTCAGAAGGACCAGTATCTCTCTAGTTTCCAGCAGCATCACATTGTCTACCCCATTGATCCGAACTAGTCTCTCAGCCAAGGATTCCGCATTTTTGCCGTTGGACCTGACGAGTATCAGTGCCTGCAACCTTGGATTCCCCCTACTGCTGATCGGCTCATATCTTCCACTCTTTCAGGACTTTTCTGACATCGAACGAAGACAATCTCGTATCATCGGATAGTCTCTTCCTGAACCATTCCAGTTCACTTTCGGAAAGTGCGTTGACAATCGCTACGATATCATCGTTGCCAGTAACCATGAAAACATCCGATATGCCTTCTATCTTGCTCAGGGACTCGGCGACCTCTCCGATTCCTCTTATCTCCTTCGCAAACAGTACAGCAGTAGCGACCAAATCAGAATTCACCATCAATCGACTGTGCCAATATAAAGGCTTGTCCGCCCTCTCGACTCAATAGAACATAGTGAATTTTTCCAGCGCAAACGCTTCAGGTGCGCAAACATCACAAACTATCAACTAGTGAAGCTGACATTAGACACTGCAGATGTCCAACTTCACAAGTTGGTGGTATTATGTCGTGCCGCATTGCATCCCAGCCAGTGAGAATCGTTAAGATGCGAGGTGGCAGCCTTTTTCCACTGGGCGTTATGAGATCGAAATAGCCATTATTGACCTGCTGACCCAGTTCGCGGGTTGTGTCTAGTATCTTCTGCCGCGGAAGCGTCCTCTAGGCCTGTAAGCTGCTTCTCCGAAGTTCTTCTCTGACATGTTGTTTGTCTGACTCACTTCTCCTAGATCAGTCTCAGATTTCGCTATGGACCCATATCTGCCAACATTCAGCCTCATGCTGCCTTTGAAGAATGAAACATATCCGTTCTTTACCTGAAGCGTAGCACCGGGACTTGCCAGATCAATATTCTCATTCCAGAAGGTCATAAGCACCGTTCCGGTTTCGTCTCCAACTAGAGCTTCGGCAACTCTATTTGTTTTTCCACTGAACCTGTCCGTGACTTCTCTGCTTTCAGATAGGCTCACGACCTTAACAGTTATGTCGACATTTCTTGCGTCAGGACCTAGTTCCGCAACCTTGAATCGCTTCGTTTCCAATATCCCTTTACCTCGTTCTGCCCTGAAATCTCCGGTTTATAATCCTATTGTCCCATCCACTCAGAGAGTGATGTTGAATCTTTCCTTGATTTTTCTGCTGAGGTAATCGGAATATACATGCTGCAGCTCTTTCGCATGCTTGGTCAAGGCGTTGAACGCCTCGAGCTCGGTCTTTCCATGATTGTCCACGAACCAGCTATTCTCTTTCAGCCAATATCCACCATCGCCCTGCATATACGGCAGCGATGCATTGTCTTGCGCTGCTTTCATGTCCTCTTCGGTCATTGGCTCAAGAACGATCTTCTTGACAGGTGCAAAAAAAGCCTCCATATCCGAAGTTTCAAGCCCTATGAATCTTGCATTTGGAGCCGATAACTTCGATATATGGGCAGATTGGATGGATCCGTATATTATGTTCGCCGCGATCCTAAGGCTATATGGATTCAAGTCCGTGAAAATGGCTATCGGGACACCATAGTCGCTGAACTTCCTGAGCATCCTCCTCATCCCTCTCGATGGCTGCCCTCCCAGCATGGCAATCCCTATTTTCATATTCTCCGGAATGCCGAATTCCATTAGGTTCCTATAGATGCCTTCCTTTTCTATCGCAACGAGCGCCCTAATGTCGGCCCTTTCTACGTCTATGTATTCAACGTTCCCCGGAATAGAATATCCATCACCACCCGTCCTGAGGCAATTGATCATCATCTTGGGCTCTCTCAGGGTAATGTCACCGTAGAGATAGCCCTTTGATTGTGCAATAACGCCAAAGCTCTCCCTGCTGAGTTCGTATATGACCTCTGATATCCGTATGATGTCATCTGATTCAGCTTGATTGGATGGTATCAAGAGAGGGTGTCTTGATTTCTGAAGATAATAGTAGTCCCTCTTTGTTGTCGAGAGCCCTATTTCAAGTCTCTCTATCGCAATCCTAGCCAGGAATGCAAAGGCGGCAAGTTTTTTTAGGCTTGATTTACGATCACCTCTCGCTTCGGCGAGGGAATCCTTCAATTCATATGAGTGGGCCTCAAGATCGAATTCCACATTTGCTTTGCTCAATCTCTTATATTGCACTGTAGGGACCTCGCCTGATTCCAAGTCAGACTTGATGCCCAGTCCAAGTTGTCTCAATCTTCTAGTTACCTGTTCGGTCGTAATCTTCTCCGTCATCACTAGGCATGCGCCTCCTCTCGGTCCGGAGGGAATTGGGAGAATATCCTTTCGAGAGTGCTATTGAAAGATAGATTCTCGACTCCGGTTATCTGTCTCACCTCCTCCGACAGTATCTCGTAATAACCATGGAAATACTCGTATCTCTTGGCAACCGATTCCTCTCGTCTTTTCCTATGAAGATATTCTCTGATTCTTCTTCCCAGTTCCTGAAGGGCCAAAGTCAGCTCCTCATGAATCTCCAGAACGCTTGCCACGGCGAATTTCCCTGGGTTGCTGTAAGGCACCTTACTTGCAACCAGGGATGTAACGAAGACAATCGGCTCAGCTGCTTCACCTCCATCAGTGGTTTCCAGCCCATAGTTCTTCCAGTCTATGTCCACTACTGCCTTGTACAGTTCACAATCAGCAGAGTCATAAGGAAGAGGGACTCTATTGGCCAGTCTTATAACGGGCATTTTCTTTTGCTGTGAATAATTCTGCACGCTGGATCCGCCGGCGGCCGCAGCCGCCTCGATCTGAAACGGAATTCCCTGATAACTCCAAGGTGGCCTTGAAACTGCCTCGATGAATTCGGCATCTGGAAACAGATTTCTGATTGAAGCCTTGAGTTCATTCTCTCCTATGTTACTCAGAACATCCAGCCTAGGTCTTCTCAGGTTCATCCTTCTTGCTGCCTTAAGAATCCTATCGGCCTTGATGCTCCTCGGCTTTAGACTGGGCGGCAACATAGCCCTCTGAAGAATCTTGCGCGCAGTCTTGGGAGACATGACCGCGAAGTGCTTTGCTAGGAAGCTCGCAATCGTCCTGCAATCATCATCCATTTCGGCCATTCGTTGAAGAATCCCTGGATCGACTGATGTGAGGTGAGGCTTGATTTCATGTGCCTCTCTGGGAATTATCTGGCTTGTCCTCGCCACTACGATCTCTGAATTGGTGTCTGCAATCTTCTTCATAACAAGTATCCTAGCGTTGGGATTGCCGATTGAGAGCTCCTTGATGTATCTCTCCAACTTCTCGTCGTAACGACCAGGCAGAAAGACCTCCACTGAAGTTCCATGTTCCACATCCCACTGAATGTCTGACTCCTCAACAATGATCGGCTCGTTTCTCTCCACATCTATCTTGAGAGCTACGCGCCTTGCCTTCTCTGAGCCCGCGACCTTGCTGATGACGGTGGCAGGCCTCAGACTCGAGAGCTGTGAATAGAGTATGACTGCTGATATGCCAATCCCTTGCTGTCCCCTTGTCTGTTTCATGGTGAATAGCTTCGAACCGAAGAGCAATTTGCCGAGAGAACGCGCAACTTTTTCAGGCATTATCCCGATGCCGTTATCCTGGACTCTCACTCTGAACAGGTCAGCCTTCCTTATCTTGCCTGCTTGGGAGGGCAGTGTGATTTCCTCCCCCATGTCCTCTATCTCTATGGTCAGTTCAGGAAGGATCTTGCCTAGTTCAGTAGCATCCAGGGAATTGTCCAGCATTTCTTTGATCGTCTGAAGCATTGCGTGCTCGGGGTCGCTGAAACCCAGCTGATGCAGATTCCTTTCGAAATACTGCGCTGGGTTGGCTTCCCTCATCCTTGCAGCCTCGGCCTCAGCAACCATTCTGAGGCTGAGATCATTCCCCTGTATGCTCACAGAGACTCTTTCTTCTGACAACTAATTAAGCATTGCCGCCAATTGCCGGACAGATTAGCGAGAATCAAGTCCCATGATGGCGGATCGACTGCCGGCTGGATCCCATTCAAGCATTCTTCCGATTTCAGCAGTGTGCAGAGGCCATGGAAAGTGACAGGCAGCTTCAAAAGGAGAGTGAAAAATGTTGGGCTGTTCACGAGCCGATCGGACCTCATCTTCCGCAGCTATCTCGCGAAGCGTGGATACGCCTGCAGCGATCCAGACATTGTTCTACCTAGCCGTCTGTGGAATCCGTGGGATCTCGTCGCGCGCGTGAGGCCAGCCTCCGCTGGCTCCAAAGATTAATGTATGGCTCATTTCTCGGTGTTCGGAGTCAACTATTGAAGCTTGTGATCTCAGGATTTCGCAGAAAAACCCTTCCTGAGTACGCTTCCACTGGAATTGAGGGTTACTCAAGCGATCTTCAATTGCTTCCATTGGAGCCTCACGCATCATCCATATCTCTCAGAACGGTGAACTAATATGAGAAAGCTCAGGGAGAAAGACAGGCTCGGATTGGTGGGGGCGATCATCTTTGATGCAGATGGGACGCTGTTCGATTCGAGCAATGCTTTCTACCACTTGGTAAGAGACATATTCTCAAAAAGAAAATGGCCCCTCAAGAGCAAGGAAAGCATCGTTTCCGTCCTAGGGATGACGAACAAGCAAATAGCGAATGTCTTGATCCCGAAGAAGCTGAGAAGCAACAAACAGGTCATCGCTGAATGGGAGAGGGATATGGAGAAGAGATGGCTAGAACACTATCTCCCAAGGCATGTCAAGCTCGCGGTAGGAGCAAAGCAAGTTCTGAAGGAACTTCATAGGATGGGATTCAGGATCGGTCTAGTTTCTAACGGTAGCGCGAAAGAGATTCCCTTGTACATAAGACATGCCAGCATTGAGAGTCTCCTTGAAGTCGTAGTGACTGCGGATGATGTCAGAAGACCGAAACCATTCCCAGATCCCCTAGAGGAGGCCGCCAAGAGATTGGGCATGCCAATCAGCAGAATATTCTATGTTGGCGACACTGTCATGGATGCAGAGTCGGCCAGAAGTGCTGGGGCGCGCCTGGGGCTAGTGTTGTCTGGCATAGGGAATAGGCAAGATCTGATCGAACAGAATCCCGACATATTGCTGGAATCGATAGGGGATCTTCCGGAATCGATTGTCCAGTTTATCCGGGCAAACCGGTGCGTGCCTCCAAAATCAAGCCTAAAGCTTTTAAAGGCATGAATCAACTGCCGCACTCATGTCCTTCTACGAAGACCTCAGTCCAGCAGCCGTCCAGAAAGTCATTCCCTCCGTTGTAAACATAAGCACAATTCAGGTTGCCTGGGAATTCCTCTTCAGCACTGTTCCTGTGAAAGGCATCGGGTCTGGTCTCATCGTCTCATCGGACGGTCTGATCGCTACGAACTACCACGTAATAGACAATGCAGAAAGGATCTCCGTAACCCTCTCCAATGGGGAAGCTATGAACGGTCAGCCACTCGGCGGCGTGAGGACAATGGATCTGGCGATCTTGAGAATAGCTGCCACTGGGTTGCCGGTAGCGGAGTTCGGCGACTCAGATACGCTGAGGATAGGACAGCCCGTATTGGCAATAGGCAATCCCTTGGGTCTGGCTGGGGGACCAACTGTAACATCAGGTGTGATCTCAGCACTAATGCGCAATCTGAGCTCCGGAGAAGTCCGGTTGGAAGATATGATACAGACTGACGCTCCAATCAACCCAGGGAATAGCGGCGGGCCATTGATCGATCTCAGGGGAAAAGTGATAGGAATAAACACAGCTGTAATACCCTATGCTCAGGGCATAGGATTCTCAATGCCAATCAACTCAGTTAGGAGGGTCGTTGATGACGTCCTATCCTATGGTCGCCCGAGGTTCCCTTGGATTGGCATCTACGGGATAGATATTACTCCTGCCTATTCAAGTCAATACAGTCTGCCGACTACTGAGGGAGTCTGGGTTACCCTCGTGATAGGCGGAGGTCCGGCTGAAACGTATGGAGTCAGACCATATGATGTCATTGTCGGAGCCGACGGAGGGCCCGTGAGGAATTTCTCTGACATAAAGAGAACACTGAGAAGGAAATATCCCGGGGACTCGGTCCAGTTCGAACTACTAAGATCTGGCCGCAGGTACAACGTAGGGGTTGTATTAGGTGAGGCGCCGGACTGAGGGAAGATGTATATATAGGCTCAGCATCGGGCACCAATGGCGAATCTCAAAATCGAAGAGTTCCAGAGACTGGACTTGAGGGTTGGGAAGGTCATATCAGCCAAACGCGTTGAGGGAACAGATAAATTGATGGCACTGGAGGTGGATATTGGAGAAAGAAGGAACCTCGTTGCCGGCATCGCCGATCGATATAGTGTTGAGGATGTCGTCGGAAGGCTTGTCGTTGTTCTGACCAATCTTGAGCCAAAGAGGATAAGAGGCATAGAATCCCGGGGGATGATTCTTGCAGCAGCTGTCGGTGAATCTGCATTCCTTTTAGCTCCAGATTCCGAGGTACCGGTCGGCAGCCGCGTCCTTTGAGCCCCTTATAAGTTTTTTCAAATACATATTTAACAATCTAATATTATACTGACATAAAGAAATGAGCTTGCCCCTGGGCCAGCTGACGCCTTCTCAAGTTACAGAGTTGACATCAGGGCTGATTCCATTCTCGAGAATCAGGAGGCCGGTCATTGGAGTTGACGAGGAAATGGTGGTTATGACGCATGCTCTAATGACTGAACCTCCCGAGCTCCTTGGGTTTCTCGGGGGGAATCTCCCATTGGCTTCCTTGGTTGCCACTGCCTCCCACATCCTACTCGCCTCGTACACGACCGTTTTCCCCATCGCCACCGAGAGCGTGTATGCCAGGCGTGTCTTCACTGCCTTGGGAAAGGAAATGAGGAGAGTGAGGATCACCGCTTCTGAGTTGTCTGTCTCTGTCCTACCCGGTCTATCTTCGCCTATCCTCTCCAATGGCATGATTGGGTTATTTAGGAGGCAGAGGGCCAAGCCCGTCAAGAAGGGGGACATAGTCATATTGGCAGGAAGGCCGCTGGCAGAACTCGCCCTACGCTGTTCTCACGAGAGGCCTGAGCTAATTGAATCAGTGGGAGGGAATCCCAAGTATTTGAGAAATGCCTACACCAAGATCTCGGCGGTGGAGTCGGTTGCAGCCATGTTGGAGGTCGGCACGAAGAGGATCTCCCTTGCTGGGGACAACGGCATCGTAAAGGCATCAAAAAGGATCTCAAAGGAAATAAAGATGGGACTGATGATAGATCTCGATAGGATCGCATGGGATGAGGTGGGGCTGAAGATTGCCAGAACATTCGATGGGGATCCGGCCTCTGCTACCTCCTACGGCGCAGTGATTGGCATATTGGAGAAGAATGATGTGGACCGGAAATTGGACGAACTCTCGAAGAGGAAGATATCTGCATATCGGATTGGCACAGTCACGGGTGGCATCGGAGTTTGGAAGTCGTCTGGCGGTCCCTTGACACAACACAAGGATGTCTACTCTCTGATAAGTCCTACCCCCTCTTTCCTACTGCCGTGACAACAACGCGGCGTCCCTAGCGATGACGTAGCACATTCGCTCCTTTCACGTGAGTGCGAACCCGATGCTTCGAAGTTCATCTCGCCGAAGATGACGGGATTCAGGAATCTAGGATCCCATAGGTTCAGGGCTCATGGATCTCATCTTCCTCTAGAGCTTGCTCTCAAGTTCTTGAGCATCGTGTCGATTGTCCAACCGATACCGTTCACGATCTCTTTCAACCGCGTCCTGTCTCTGAAGTTCCTTATGACAATCTTTTTCAAGAAAGGCCCCTCCACCTGTATGTCGTAGGATAGAATCTGATCAGGTCTGAGAATCCCTCTTGCTACCGATTGAGTATCCGATTGCCTCATTCCCTCCAAAACCTTGTTAATGAAGAACGCATCGAATGGGCGAGTTGATGTGGACAATTCCAGTGTCATGTCTGGCTCTATTGTCACGCTTTCTCCAGTCACTGACACTTTTCCATAGTTGCTGCCCTTATAGATGATATTCAGGGCTTCCTTTTCGAGAGGTGGCCTCGCTTGGGCCTGGAGTTCCTCGGCAGGCATCTTGGATTCTGCGATTTCGCTCGCTTTCCTGAAGCTAACCGAGGCCAATTTCTCGTCCACAAGTGATGATGCCTGCCGCAGCAGGCTAGCGTCCTCTTGAAGCTCCGCTATCTTGTCTTCAAGTCTTTTCTTCAGGTCAGCTAGTGCCTTTTTTTCCTCTTCGCTCATCTAAATGGGTGATGAACATCTAGCGAATAAGTCTTTCCATCTTGCGATCAGGGGCCGCGCCGGCTTTCTCAGCTCCTCAGGAATGGCAAGGGCTTTTGCATACCCCTATAGTCTCGAGCGCCCCTATGGACTCCTATCATATCCCTTCTCCTTCATATTTGTCAGTGACGAATAATACTCCCTATCGAATCTCTGCAATTCCTCAGGGGGATTGCTCTTCGACCAACTCTGAGCCGTCCTCCAAATGCGTGCGTGACTGATTAAGGCAGCCTGGATATCCTCGGCTTTGGGTACGACTGTGTGATATCCAGGCAATCCCATCGAACCGTAGTGACACCATAGCCCAACGGAGTTGCTGATCTGATGTTGGCTAACGCTGTATCGGAGGAAAGTATCCCTCTCAAGTCCATCGCGGCCGGCCTCTCCACTCAGGACGTAATCAGCATAGCAATAAACAAAGGGAGGGTAGACTCGGCACGTTCCATAGGGTTCGGTGCTCGAATGTAGGTAAAGCAATCTTTCTCCCAAGATAGCCCTCGCTTGTCGCACCATGTAGTAGGCTGGCCGAAAGTCCTCACGATGGCCACACCAACCATCAAAATATAGGCCATCAACGCCGAATTCACTCAAGATCCTTTTCATCTCATATGATAGATCAGGAGCATTTGAGTAATAGGGACTGAAATACACAATGAACTTCATACCGAGCCTGTGAGCAGAATCCCGTACTCTTGCGAATTCGCCCGGGTCTCGCGGTACTGGGTGGTCCGTCTCCCACGGCCTCGGACGTGGATAGCTGGCACCAGGAGGATTTTCAGCCCATTCAGGTTCATCAGCAGCCCAGGCTTCGTGAATGGTGAAAACCTTGCAGTGTCTGCCATCTCCCTCGATTATCTCCGTTGAAGGATACGGCTCTTGAGAGCTTCCCTCATGTGCAACAGATTCATAGTATCTTTCCATATTTCGTTCGCGAGGAGGACAGATCGACAGCCAGAGCTCATCCCATCTCCCGATGTGAATCGATAGAGCAGATTCATTCGATTTCGTGGTCGAGAGTTCAGTGGGTCTGCAAGGTATTCCAAAGAATCCGCAACCCCCATAGTTATCGAGAAGAAGTCTATTTCCCTTCACTTCCTGAGAATAGCAGGGGCTGAAGTGAAAATCGAATCGCAATCTGAGGCTCTGCTGAGGTGTCAGGATTATGCAAGAATCTCCCTGAACCTTGAGGGTCAAACCATTTCCCCTCAGAACGACCCTGAAGGGTGTCTGCTTGTAGATTCGCAGTGGCATCAAGTGTTTAGGCAGTTGACAGCTTAGCAGCCTTCTCCGACTGCCTATGAGTTGTTCCATCTCAAGCATTCCCTGATTATCCAGTGCAAGTGAGGCCCCTGTCGATCGGATCAGTATGCCTCTTGACCCGGATCTGGCCTCCTCAATACGCATTCCCATAAGGACTTGCTCTTCCGTATATGGTTCCACGGAATTTCAGGGGTAGCCTCTCAGAATATAAGACTAATCTGAGGCAATTCAGCACGCGGAATCCTTGTCAAAGGGCCTTGAATTTGCTTCCATGAAGAACAACCCTGTGCACGATCCTTTCGTCCTGTAACGGCTCATCTGGCTTTGATTCTGCGATCACTTCGACGTAGTTTTCCAAAGGTCCGCCAAATATCTTCTTGAAGAGGGTTTCTTGGATCTGGAAGATGCCTGCACTATTGGACATCTTGATATGAATTCCTATTGGGCAATCGGTTCCTTTTTCGATCTTGACCTCTTCTATGCTCAAGGCAGACACTGTGTGAATGTTGACATTGCCGCTGTCGAAGGCCATTCTTCCGCGACCTTTTGTCATATCGGTTCCATCGCTTATGCCGATAAGGGCTGCCTCAGTTGTCAGATCTCTGACTTCGAATTCGTGCGAGTATATACATCCAAGTATGTGGCTTCTGATTTCATACATCAACTCCGCATCTTCGTAGATCTCTGGGAGAAGACGATCAAGAATCGGTATCGCGAGGTACACCCCATGAAGATTGTGATGTTCCCTATGAACTTGATTGCCAATATCATGCAGTAGGCCTCCAGCGAGTACGACGAGGAATTGATCATCCAAATCCCCAGCCTTTAGTCTGACTATGTCACCTACAAAGCCATGCTCATCGAGTAATTGCATCATTCTAAGTGCATTAGCTGCAACGATCTTCATGTGGATCTCTCCATGATCGTTGAAGTGAAGCATAGACACCGCTATGTAATTCGACATATCCCAGTCCGCGTTTACCTCAGCATCTTGCTGCATCAGCAACCAAAGCTTCATGGCTTTTGGCTTGCTCTGAAGGACATTCGTTATCTCTGATTCGGCTGCATGTTTGAGCTTGTCATAGCTCTCAGGGAGCTCAAGTTCGAATCCTTTTCCGGTAGCTATCTTGACCATTTGAAATCGGATATCGCCATCAACTGCTACTATAAATCGATTATCACGGGCTGTAGTCCGACAATGATATTGGATCCGCATAGTAGGTAATGCTTAATTGCCTAACTCAGAACTGATGACGGCAATATAGGATATTGGATCGAAGATCTAGTGTCACCATTGCTACAAAGAAGTTGAGTAAGGGCTCCACTGCATCGTTCTCAGGCCACGGAAGGGTGACGGTGACAAGTGGCAGAGTCGAGGTCTTTGGCGCCACTCTTGCAGTCAAGAGCAGTTTCCGGGTAAGGCTAGGTCGCCAAATGCCTGCATTCGCAAGGGATGAAAGTGCTTCTCTAGAGATAGCAGGTCGCATCAAATTCTTTATCAGCCATGGAGACCCCTTACCTTCTTCTTGGAGAAAGATACCTGATTTATTCCTGTTCAGGAACATGCCCACTGTAATGGTTCTGGGTCCGGTAGACTCAGGTAAGAGCTCCTTCTGCACATTTCTCGCGAACACGGCGTTGAATGTCTCAAACAATGTCGGACTGGTCGACGGAGATCTTGGTCAGGCCGATATGGGCCCACCAGGGTGCATCTCAGCTGGATTGGCAACCAAGCAGTTCACGGACCTGAGGCAAATAAGACCCGTTTACACTGGATTCGTAGGTGCCATCTCTCCCTCGCTTGATGTCAATGGTTGCATTGAACAACTCAGAAGGTCTGTCCAAGTCATCCGTTCGTTCTCACCTTTTTACCTTCTCATCAACACGGATGGTTGGGTTGACTCGGAGGGATTGAAGCACAAGAGATCGGTGGTCGATGAGATAATGCCGGATACTCTAGTCTACATAGATGCCAGCCAAGCATCGAACCTGAATTCGCTCGGCAGAGAGATAGTCACTGTGGAACGCCCGGCCAACGTCTTGAGAAGAGGGCCAGAAATCAGGGCGAGAGCCAGACTGGCCAATCTCATGCGATTCTTCAGGGGAAGCCAATTGAAGTCTATACCAAGGGAAAAGATCGAAGGGAGGGATTTCTGCGAGCCGGAAGAAGGGGCATTGGTCGGATTCTATGAATCTGGCAACTTCGTTGGTCTTGGACTCTGTGAGGGCAGGTCCAATAAGGATTCCCTAGCGATTCACACAAATGTGGAACACTATCAAATCGTCAGAATAGGCAAGTCGGCCATACCGGAGCTGCTTGATATCTTGAAGAGAACGAGAGGGTACTAGAAAGTCTGTTCCATGAAGCCTATCAGTTCATGATCCAGAGGTCTTGTACCTGCAAGTCCTTCGACAATCTCAATGTCCGCGATTCTTGTTCCCCGCAGCACTACCATCCTTCCGAATCTCCTCTGATGAGCAAGTTCAGCGGCGAGAAGCCCGAATCTAGTTGCCAACACCCTGTCAAACGCTATAGGTTTCCGGCCTCTGATTATGTGTCCCGGGATGACAGCTCTGGTCTCGTAACCAGTCTGTTCTTCTATCTCCTTCGCAAGGAATTCTCCAATGCCACCAAGCATCACATTTCCGAATTGGTCCCTTTTAACATCCCTGGTAATGGCCCCCGCATAATCCATTATTAGGGCGCCCTCCGCAACAACAATCAGAAGAGAGGCTTTTCCCCCCGCCTTTTTCTTCTTTATGAAGTCTATGACCTCTGGGATTCTGAAGGGTTTCTCCGGCACCAATATAAGGTCCGCACCTGCGGCAATCCCGGAATAGGCCGCTATCCACCCTGCGTTCCTTCCCATGATCTCAGCAACCATTATTCTCTCATGGGAAGCACCGGTTGTTCTCAAATTATCTAGGGCATCTGCTGCCTCCTCAACCGCAGTGAGGAATCCAAATGTGAAGTCCGTTCCGGGGACATCATTGTCTATGGTCTTTGGAACGCCTATGACACTTACTCCCATTTCGACAAGTTTCTTCGCAACGCTGAGCGTGTCGTCTCCGCCCACTGCTATAAGGCAGTCAAGATTCAGTTTGGTCATGTTCTCCAATATCTTCCCAATACCGCCAGGGCTTTTCAGAGGGTTAGTTCTCGACGTAAGCAGGATCGTTCCCGCTTGATCCATGATATCTCCCACGTCGTCGTATCTGAGGTTGACCGTTTCGACATTGTCTAGCAATCCATTCCAGCCTCTTCTGATCCCGATGACCTGGTGGCCGAGGTCACCTGCCCTCTTGACCACTGCTCTAATGACAGCATTTAGTCCTGGTGCGTCTCCACCTCCTGTGAGAATCCCAATTCGCATATTCTTCAAAGCACAATCAAGCCAAGTCGTTGGGAGGATTTATCCTTAAGCCCGCGAATTGAGATCATTCTCAGGGCGATGCCCGGATGAACCTCGCGAAAGAACTAAAAGCGATTTGGTGTGCCCTTCTACATGGTCGGCTGGGTGCTATTGGATTTAGATGGGGTCATATACAGGGGGGATTCGCCCATCGAAGGATCCAGAGAGGCCATAGAGTCCCTCAATCGCAACGGCTTCAAAACTAGATACCTGACCAACAATGCCACACTGACCGGAGAGGAATTCGGCCAGAAGTTGGCCAGAATGGGAATCAGAGTCAGGGCAGATGACATCTTGACCTCGGGGAAAGCTGCCTCGATGTACCTGAAGGAAAGAAAAGGCCAGTTGCTCATCTATCCTGTCGGAAGTAAGGCGCTTGAGTTCGAGTTAAGGCAGCAAGGTCACAGAATAGTGGATTGGAGAGAAGCGCAAGCGGTCGTGGTATGCCTTGATTTCAATTTTGACTATGCCAAGTTGGCGAACTCGTCAAGCGCCATTAGAAACGGAGCTCTTTTCGTGGCAACCAACAGGGATTCGGTCATCCCGGTGGAGGGGGGCCTAATTCCTGGAGCAGGGGCGATCATATCGGCAATAGAAGAAGCTTCAGGCGCAAGGGCCATGTCAATAGGCAAGCCTGAGACGGAAATTTTCTCAATCGGGTCTCGAATCTGGGGGCTCTCGGAGAAGGACGCAATAGTAGTAGGAGATAGACTAGATACGGACATGGCGCTAGGGAATAGAATTGGAGCCATCACAGCCCTTGTCCTTACGGGATTCACCTCCTCCTCTGATGTAACCCTGGCCAAGTCTTCAGAGGAAGTGCCCAAGTATGTTTTCAAGAATCTCAGGGGATTCTCTGAATCCCTCATAGAAGGAAAAATCGTTTAATTTCTGCCTTCGTTCCTTGCAAGGATGGCAAAGCCCGAAGTCAGGGCTAGAATAAGGGTCTTCGGTCGAGTCCAAGGCGTTTTCTTCCGACAGAATGCCCTGCGCTATGCCATGAAGATCGGGATTAGAGGCTATATACGAAACCTCGAGGACGGTTCCCTCGAAGCTGTCTACCAAGGTCCAAAAGACAAGGTGGATCAGATGCTCCAATGGACGAAAAGAGGTCCCCCCTATGCCTTCGTATCCAGCTATAGAATACGATGGGAAAATCCGGCGGATGATTTCTCGGCCTTTGAGGTCATGTACTGAAAGCGAGGAACCGAGCCTATCGGCCTTTCGCAGAATCCAGTCCATGTTCCGGATCAGTCTCCCTGCGACTGTAGCACCGGATCCGGCTCCCAAATAGGGGGATGCTTTCACTTCTGCTATTCTAGTGGTCAGCCGAGTCACAGTCGGGCTGGAGAAAGCCTGTTCTCAGAAAGCTCAAGAACAGTCGGGCTAACCCCATAGAACCTACAACTGAATACCGTATGGAGCCTACCCCTCATCCCCACGGAGTATCCATTTGGTCTTGGCTCGTGGCTCCTTATCATCGCCTTGAGGCCATTCCCGTCGAGGAACTCGTCCAGAACATCTGGGCCGAAGTAGTAGGTTCCCGGCCCCCTATCATTCGTTTCGAATCCTTCGATGAATTCATTGGGATCGTTCCACAGGAGCTCGAAGCAAATGGGATCCAGACTGTATTGGTGTTTGGGCAGTCTCTCCAAATCAGCTATTGTCCGAAGCTGCCTAGCGAGTCCTCCATGGACCGCAAGGAATTTCCCATTGACGATTGCGGAATAGGACAAGTTCGAGAAAAGCTTCTCGTAATTGGAATAGAAGCTGGAGCCATAAGTAGCCTTTACCCTTCCAAAGAATCCATAATGGATGTTTGAGTCCTTGGTTTCGTGATTGCCTCGAAGCAGGACAAGTCTCTTGGGATGTGACTCCTTCTGCTGCAAAAGGAAGTTGAGATTGGCGATTTGATACAATCCTCTGTCAACGTAATCCCCAAGGAATATCACCAGCCATCCATGGTCAAGGTATCTCTTGGCAACGTAGACGCTAGTAAGCAGATCGCCATGAGTATCCCCAACGAACGCCACATTTCTCGACTCGATTCTTATCGATGAAGGCTCTTCACGGAGCAGGCTGGAGACATTGTCGATCAAAATGGAGGCCTCATGCCTCTTCATTTCCTCCAGTGATGTCAGGCGCCTGAATTCCTCCTCCATGATCGGCCATGGGCTGTATCACACCGCGGTTTATTTTCGTTTTTTGGGCCTGTATTCTTCGAGAATAGAGGGGAATCCTTTAAAGTCTCCCTAGTGCTCTGTCGCGAAGCGTTGGAAAAGCTAGCGAAACTGGACTGGCGCCGCCACATGGCAGATCTAGCGAAAGGTATGGCCCTCGCGTTGGTCTTGGGGCTTTTTGCCAGGTATGAAGCGGTCGACAATCAGCACAAGGTCGCGAATGGTCTTCCATTTGCCTTTGTCATCCAGACTATCAGCATATCCAATGGCGAGTTAATGTCAATATCATTGGATTCTCTTGGTCTCATGATGGATATACTGCTGTGGACGCTATTCGTCAACCTTGCAGATCGGATCAGCGGGATCGTCCGTTCGCAGTTACATCGGACCAGGCGTACCATAGCGTGACCGGCTCGATGCTGAGATTTTTATCCCCTCGAAAGCGCACCTCTTTCCATGGAAGGAGCAGGGGGGCGGCCGATGGAGGTCGACCTTCTTGGCAAAGCGGTGAGAAGATGGCAGCCCATCCGAGGAGGTTGGCTCGTCGAACTTGACTGGGAACGGAATTACAACTCCCTGATAATTCTCAAGAGATCTATCCGATTCACATTCGATTCGACCAGAAAGTACGTCGCGACAATGGTGATGGTTTCACCGGAAGAGATGAACGACGCTTGGAAACAGACATTCATTGGGATATTGGGGGGTCAAGCTGACCTTTCATGGACAGGTATGCTTGTAAGGAAGCCCTTGTTCAGGATCTCTCCTGATGTGGAGAGAATCAAGAAGGAAGCTCCTGAACTGAAGGTCACCAATGATCTGGTTGATGCATTGAATTCAGACAACCAACTACTGAACCTTGTCTCAAGAATCAGACCAGAAGAGCTCAAACTTGGCCTAACCATGCTGACTCCAACAGAATCGGGAATGCTTCCTGAAATAGGGCAATTCGTTGAGAACCCGACGGAGATAAGCTGGACGATCGGCATTGAGAAGTACCTGACAAGAGGGCTAGAGTTCCCGAAGCTTGTTAGATTTTCACTGGATGCAATGGACATGATGCTTGGACATGCAAAATCGTTCACACTGAGAGTCAATAGTGCTTTCACCAAGAGAGATTCATAGGTTCGTGGATTCTAATGCGCGATTTCGGCACTGGAACAAGTAAGAATATCTGTCCTGGATCTGAAGCATGCTATCCGTCCCCTCTTCTGGGCATCGCCAATATCTCGAAACCGTTAAATGGTCGAGGGGCAGCGCAAGCCCAATGCTTGGTACTATTGCCAACGCCCTTGCGATAGTTGCAGGCTCAATTATGGGGCTCTCGCTGGGGAAGCATCTTTCAGAGAGGCAGATTGATTCGTCAAGAAAGGCAATGGGCCTAGTAGTAGGTTACATCGGGATAAGAATGCTGTCAGAAGAGGCTTCTTTGTTGGCGACTCTCCTTGCTCTTGTCGTTGGCACAATTCTAGGGGAAGCCTTAGACATTGACTCATTTGTGAAGAGGATCGGAGACAGGCTAAAGTCGGCGGTCAAGAACGAGTCCGATTTCAGTGCTGGCTTCTATTCGTCAACGATACTCTTCCTGACCGGCCCAATGGCCATATTGGGTCCGATAAGGGAAGCAACTAGCGGAGATCTGTCCTTGCTGTTAAGCAAATCTTTCCTCGACGGTTTCTGCTCGCTCACAATGTCAGCTTCTATGGGTGTTTCTGTGGCCTTCTCATCAGTGCCAGTGATTATCTATCAGGGATGTATGTATCTGCTCGGAATGGAGCTAGGACAATTCCTGCCAGCCAAGATGATAGGTGCCGTGACTGCAACAGGAGGCGCGCTGGTGCTGGCTATAGGATTGAATCTGCTTGATGTAACAGATCTGAGAGTGGGTAACATGATTCCTTGTCTGATCATCGTTGCGATTCTAACTTCCTTTCCTCTACCATAGGACACCTTTAAATATCAGTGGGGACGCTCACAACGCAATTTTGCCAAGGAAGCTCCTGCTTTTTCTCGTCCTTGCACTGTCATCGGCCATCTTCCTAGTGACGATCGCGAGAGCAGAGGACGATCATGTCTACACCTTCTCCCCGGAGTTGGTTAAGGAAAGAGACGGCATTATTGTTCTTATAAAACCTCCCGGCATTTCAATAACGGCCATTGTGAACGAGACAAAGGGCTTTGGTCACATCCTCCGGATAGCATCTAACGAAACAGCATATGAGATTCCACAATACATGACTCCTCCGTATTCTCTCGTGGAGCTCTATCCAAATGGGACAATATATGCACTGACAATATCGTTTAGGACATACTCAACGGCATCGGTTCATTATGGTGCCATAACGATAAACAGGAACAACTATCCGGGCAGGGAATACGTCCGACTGAGCGACATCTATTATTTTGCCCGCTTCTCCTCTGTTTCAGGTCTGCCGCCCGGAGATTACACACTCCGATTTCAGTTCGTTATCCAGAAGAGTTCCTCCTCTTCAGGGCCGTTTGAGGGTATCGTTATTCCTCCCTTTATCAACATGATCGCCTTTCTTGTGATTGCGGCGGGAGCCATCTATGCTGAGAGCTTCCTCTTGGTCGTATCATTCTTCAAGACCAGAACGGGCGGTCTTAGCAACTATTGGAAGGTAGGAATATTGGCATCCGTGCTCATTTCAGGGTATCTTCTGTATTGGGCATATTCGCATCTTGTCGTTGGCTCAGCCTGATAGCTTCAGAGGGTGCTCGAAATCGCCTCAGCAATCCCATTGGCCATTACTTTGGCCCCCATAAATGACAGAATTGTTTTTATGCAGCATGTTAGTAGCTGTCAAAGGATTAGGGTAAAAGCCGGTAATGGTTGAGGCAGAAGAAGAGCAGGAATTCGAGTCTGAATGGTGGTTTTCCCGGAAGGCGCTTAGGGTCATTTTCGGTCCTCTTCTGTACCTGACTTCCTGGCAATACAGACTATGGCAATTCCTACAACAACCTCCCGACATAAGAAGGAGGAAGGCTGAGTCCGAGGCCAAGAGGATAAGGAAAAGCCACGACTTCCCGACAGTTCAACCCGGTGATGCGGTGGGGAGAGAGAAAGAGTTCAAACAGGTAATGCTCAGCATCAAGTATCACGTTTTTCGTGACAAAGAGGTCAGAAGATCTGCAACAGCCCTGCCACCGAAGCTGTTCCTTATCAAGGGGGGAAGCGGGACTGGGAAGACATACTTCGCGGAGGCTGTAATGCGTTGGGCCTTTGAGGAGGGCCTCAACTATGGACTTCTCGTCAACCACGCCTCCCTCAAGCCTGAGGATGTCTATACAATGTGGTATGGCCAGAGCGCTCAAAGGCTAAGTGAGTTCTTCCAATCAACTTTCATGAAGCCGAGCATAGTCTTAGTTGATGAATTCCAGGCGTTCGGTAAGAAGTTCAGCTCCTCAACTGAAGTGGGAATGGAGGAGACTCGCGTCCAGACTGTCTTCCTTGAAAAAGTTGACGAACTCCAGAAGAGGAATTACAGGACCGTGTTATTCATATCAACAACGAGCATAGAATCCGTGATAGACACGATCAGGAGAAGAGGTGTTGTGGGCACAATAGATCTGGACGCTGGAATCAACAGGGAGAACTTGATCAGGATAGCGGCTACGCAGTGCGTGAAGCACGGAATTACACTCAATCCCGAACAAATCGTCGATGGTCTTGAGGAGTCAATCAGGGCGATCGGGGGGACGTCGATCACCCCTGCCGACATTGTAAACGGATTCAACATTGTGATCAACAAGAAGATGCAAGCTTTGGCAGACTCCCTTGGAGAAGGTCAGGAGAAAGGTGAGGTCAAAATAGGACGAACGGTGACCCTTGAGGATTTCAGATTGGCTGCGAAATCAGTCAAGTCATACTCGGCCGAAGAAAGGACTGAAGCAGCGAAGAGGGCCGCCCAGAGGGTTCGACCCCAAGAGACCTACGAGCACGTCGGCGGCCTCAAGGGAATCAAGGAGGAAGTCATAAAGGAGCTTTCTGTTGCTCTGAACGCTGAGCTGGCTCTCAAGGCGAAATACATACCCCCAAAGGGATTCATCTTCAACGGGCCGCCGGGAACGGGTAAGACCCTTCTGGCGAAAGCCATAGCAAGAGAAAACAATGTCTGGTTCTATGAAATAAACGGTCCATCGATACTGCAAGGACTCTACGGCGATCCAGAGAGAACCATAAGGAATATATTCGAAGATGCCAGGAAGAATTCGCCAGCGATAATATTCTTTGACGAGATAGATTCCATAGCCCCGCGAAGAGGAACAACTGATCCCCTCTTGGACCGGGTGACAAGCCAATTGATTACAGAGATAGACGGTTTTGTCCCGTTGACTGGGGTTGTTGTAATAGGAAGCACCAATAGGCTCGAAGCATTGGACCCAGCACTTCTTGAACGTTTCACCCACCATTTCCAGTTCACGTATCCGAAGAGCATCAATGAGAAGGAGGAAATCGTACAAATCCATCTAGGCCAATACTTGGACATAGCTCATGAGGAAGTGACAACAAGCGCTGTCATGGAGCTCTTTAGCGGCAGAGTACTTAGCCCTCGAAAAATAGCAGATGTGATAAACGAATCAAATAGACTTAGGACAAAGGAATTGGATGGTGCCAGGGTATTGGTGAAGGCTTTCGATGACGGACCCAAGGAGCTATCAAAGGCCAGATCGATCTACTCTCAGGAGGAGCACCGCCTCTCGGAGGTACTAGGGGTCTCAGAGGACTTTGAAATCTTGCTGCCCTTATTGCGTGACATAGATCCTTCGAGCTATCCACTTCGGCTCTATCATATCCGAAAGGCGATTGAGCAAAGCTCTGAGGAGACCGTGGAAGAAGCAAGGAAAATGATATCAAGCACTGTAAGAGCGGAAACCGCCGAGATCGGCAAAGCTTACGGACTGGTCGCTCTGGGCGAAGGCTCCGCCGGCGGTTTCGTGACAGCAGTTGAGGTGGTCGTCAATCGCATGGGTTCAGGGCAAGTGAGGGTAATAGGTAGCGAATTCGGAGAAAGCATCAAGGCAAGCGCAGAGGATGCATTCGTTTTCATCAACTCGATATCGGACTGGAGATACAAGAACTACGACTTGTTCGTGGAATTGGTGACTCCTGCAAAAGGAATGGAGAGGGCCCCGGCTGGCTTCGGGATTACCGCAGCACCAGTTTCAGGTCCATCAGCAGGAATCGCAATATCGGTCGCAATGATATCTTCACTGACCGGTCTCAAGGTTGATCCGACTGTTGTCGTTACTGGAGCGATCACGGCCAAAGGCGAGGTATGGCCAGTTGGTGGCATGGATTACAGGGGAATGGGAAAAGTGGAGGCCGCTTTGGCTGATAAGTACGTCCGGAAACTAGTCATTCCTGAATACAACTTGAGGAAGCTGAACGAAAGCGGAGGTCTCGAGGCCCTTCAGAAAGTAGGCATAGATGTGAGGGGGGTGAAGGATGTAGTGGAGGCAGCAATAGAATGCCTGGAGGGTCAGATAGACAAGCAAGCCCTGACCAAGGCCCTGCTTCATGGCTAGAGGAACTCTAGGAAATTCGTCTTCGTCGAAAAAGGATTTTCCCATTATGAGGGATCTCAAACACTGCTTAGGGCCTGCTTTATCTCATCCCTAAACTGTGGATGGGGAATCGGGTAGACGAAGAAACAGATCCCCTGTGCTCCCATTGTCATTGCCAGCTGCGTCGCTTTGCCAATGTCCTCGCTCTTTCTGAGAAAACCCAGCAATATTCCAGCCATGATCATCTTGCCCGTCGAGACGCCTTCCGCAACGGCTTCTCCAATCCATTCAACCGGCTTTCCATAATACTCATGATATATCATTGGCTCCAGATGATCAATCGGCCATGAGCCCCAGCGTTGGAAGACGTATCTGTATGCAAGACCTGGCGTTGCGAAGACCGCAGCTGAGGTTTCGATTTCACTATCGAATGCCTTGACGGACTTGTGGAATCTAGATACGAAGGCAGTGATTCTGTCAGCCCTCCATGAAACCCATGTGTACCATGGCCTGGTTCCGAATTCAATATCAATTGGATCTATTCCATGGTCTTCCTTGAACCGATTTCTGCACGTATCGCAATAGCAGAAATCGAATTGGCTTTGATAGACCTCCTTCTCCCTCTCTAGGCCATAGTTCTGCCTCAGTCCTTCTGGAAGGAAAATATCAGGTAGCCTTATGTAGTCCAAATGGACGCCATCCAAATCGAAGAACTGCAGCAATTCCTGGATCCCGCCAAGCATGAATTGCGTCGGACCTTGTTGACTTGGACATAACCATAGATAATCTGGAACGTATGCAGGTTTGTCAATGCAGCTTTCCTTGTTCCTGTTCAAGATGTACCACTCCCTGTGAGAAGACACCAACTCATTGCTGGGCCGATTGAATGCGACTACCCAACCATGAACCTTCATGCCATGTTTCTTGGCCTCCTTGACGACAGGTCCTAGGAGATCCCTTTTCCTCGCCTTCTCAGCTGATATGAAGATCCTGCTCGGATAAAGCGCCCCTTGGCCAACTATGGATAGGAGAAAGAGCTCGTCTGCCCCCAAGTATCTCAATTCCTGCATGTGCTTTTCCGGACTATCCAAAATCGCCTCTGTGTTGACCCAGAAGGATCTCACATACCTTGCCATGCGTTACATACCACTGCCTTGCTCTATATTCCTTTGTCGGACTTCCCGTTGAATCGATTTTTCCTTGGATTGTGCCTCCTCTGCCCGTACCTGCGTTGACCGTATCGTCCCCGTTTCCTCCAGGCCAGGAATCGGGCGATTCTTTCTGTCCGTCTCGTTCTAATCAAGCCTAGCTAGGATATCGGTCTTATCATGAAGAAAGCATCTGTTCCGTCGGGATAGTAGCTGGGCAGAATTCCTGCAATCCTGAATCCTCGATTCCTGTAGAAGGAGACTGCCTCTTCATTTCTGACTGAAACCTGCAGTTGAGCTCCTTTGGCTTTTCCTCTCACCATCTCCAAAGCGGAATCCAGCAATAACGATCCTAATCCCTTTCTTCTGTAGCCTTGCCGAACAGCTATCGATACTATTACAGCGACTGCCCCTGGTTTGACGTCTACTATGATGTAACCCGCGAGCTGATGATCAATGCGCCCGACCAATACGCATGACTCCTTTCGATCTAGATAATTACGAAAAGTGGCCATGGAGTAGGGATGCACGAACGATTGCATCTCGATATCCATGATCTCTGTGAGATCATCGGCATCTCCGAATTCAATCCTCGGTGTTGGAATCACCCGAAATCCGATACCATTAGGGCTGATGCCCTTTATCCTTTAAGCTTTGCTTCGAAAACAAGAGGTCTTCCTCAGACTGTGTCGGAGGAACCAAGGTAAATGACATGGTCAGAACGAATCTTCGTTTCCAGAGGTAGGATCGCGAGCAAGAAGCAATATGGCTTTTCGGTGAAAAGCATAATTGTACGCTGAATCTCATGAGGCGGAGTCTGTTGAAACGGCCTCCTGGAGTGAAGGTGATATCACTGGATCTGATCGGCACGATTCTCAAGCGTGATTTTATCGATGACTTCTGGGAAGAGGCAATCCCCGGCGCGGTTGCAATCCAAAGACGATGGCCATTCAGAAGGGCAAAGAGATGGGTTCTGGGGGAGTACAGAACGATCAGCACGAGCGACATCAGGTGGCACTTGCCCTCTTATTGGATATCCCGCTTCAATCTACGCGGGGGTCACGCCAGACTACTTGGACATTCGGTCGGCCTCATCAGAGAGTACGACGACGCCCAGACCGTCTTACGGCGAATGTCAAAGGACTATCAGCTGATCATTTCGACGAACGTTTCAAGGGATTTTCTGATCCCGGCCTTGCTGAAACTCAAGGTGCAATTTCAGGCAGCATATTCTTCAGTATCAGATTACTCTCTTCCTCTTAAGCCTCCTGAATTCTACTCCTCCATAGCAAGAGATCTGAACGCTGATCCTAAGACCATATTGCATATTGGGGATGATCCCGTGCAGGATTATCTGAATCCAAAAAGAGCAGGGTTGAATGCAATACTTCTAGATAGGAGCGGAAGATGCAAGAGATTCCGCCCCATTCGAAGTCTAGTGTCGATAGACTCTCGCTTGTATCTCTAAACGAAATTAAACGCAGTAGCGGACATTGTTCTCTGAGCCCTACGATCAGGTCAAGTCTCACAATTCGCCTTCAATCTCGCTGACCCTTCTGGCCCTCTTCTGTCTAGCGGATTGCCTCTTCCATAGATTGGCGAAAAGATAGACGAATACGATGATCAGCATGCCAGTGATGAAGAGCATTGTCCCCTGGGGTCCTACTTCAGTCGGAGGTTGGGAAGGCCCACCAGGGCCTATCACAACGGGGCTTACCTTTGCGGCCAGATCTGGCTGCAGAAGTGTCACAGTTGAGACTTCTGTTTGATTGCCCAGACTGTCTCTATAGAATATTAGTGCTTCGAATCCCTTTCTTATCACGAGTTGCGCGTGGGTTGTCCCGCCCCAAGTGAATGTCACGTTGTTCTTGCTCAGTGGGGAGAAAATAGGTATACATACCGAACCTCCGATCGTCCATGCCCCGAGACTCACAATGTTCTTGACAATTGATTTATCCAGAGACGTGAAGTTCCAGAATTCAAACGCGGAACTGGAATTCAGGACCACATACTTGACGAACGAGGGTCTGTCGCCGGTTGTAGGCAATAGTTCAGCAAGTCCGGTGGAATTCCAAGCAATGAGCCTCAAAACCCGTTCATTCACTGCAATGGCCTCTGGAGATAGATATCGAAGCTTCTCCGTCTCCGCCTGCATCGTGATCGCGTCGAAGCGGAGTTCTGCTGCGGCCAGCCTCAGATCTGCAGCCTTCTTACTTATCTCCAGCGTGAAATCAACACTATTGTTGACGCTTGCGAAAAGCATTGATGACATATTTGAGAGCACATTGGAGCTATTCCTGTCAAATACCCCGATGCTTTTCAATCCCTCGCCAGCCTTGCTCAGGGCAGCAGACATTGCGACCACCCCTTTCTGCATCTCAGCTAGGGAATCAGAATAGGATTGAAGTGTCTTCTGAACGTCTGTGGCATTCAACTGAGCTAGAATCCCGTCTATTGTGTCCAGTGATTCAATCATTTCTCCTACTCGCTGATTTCTCTCAGAATTCTGATCATAGATCCTACCTACGATGGCTATGCTGGTGAGTATTTGCGTCCTTTGCTGGGGATCTGTCGACGAATTCAGCAAGGCCGTCAAGGTTGAGTTCAATTCAAGGAGAAGCTCCATTTCCTCCGATTGAGAGTCCAAGATGAATTGGAGCTCGACCTTCTGGAGATATATGGAGTCACGAACGAGTCTTATTGTGGCATTGATCCTTTCCGTGGATGCCTCCTTCATAAGTGAATCCAATGAGAACCTAAGCTGATCCAGAGTTGTTGCAGTATTATTCACTTGCCTGCTTATCATTATGAGTGACTTCCCTATTTCGTCTGTAGCTCGCCCTGTTGCATTCATCGCTGAGCTCAGGACCTTCAGATATTCAGCGAGTCCTGCAATAATTGCGGCCGAGGAATTGACTGATCGCCAAATGCCTTCTAGGAAATCCGCTGTCGCGTTCAGACTGAGAGCTCTTGCCTTCATGGAACTTGCGAATGGCCCGTATAGGTCAGAAACATAAGAGATCACGATGGGCGATAGGGTAGCTATGCCCCATTCCGACAACTTCGAGACTCTTACCTTCAATCGCATTTCAACGGAATCCTTGACCAGAATCGTCCATTGATGTTCTCCGGAGCTTCTTGTCGAGTTTGGTTTTGGGATTGTGTCCATCACTTCGAAATACCTAGTATCTATTGCGACCATTACCATGAGGGGGATGGGGATCCTCCATGAACCATTTGACTTCCCCCAATTGGAGTTCAATATCTTGACCGTCCAATCCAACTGGTCGCCTCGCTTAATCGTTATGAATCTGTAGGCCCCTATATTCGTCACATTCGGCGCCAATCCATTAACAAGCAGATTCTGGACTGCAACGAAAGGCAGCTGGGTAGGTCTGGCCGTAATCTCATAGGTGGACTTGCCTGGCGCACAATTGAGCAACAAAGTCCATTCGGATACCTTTCCTAGGTCTGTGGAGCTGAGGACTTTCACACTTGGTGACGATATCCTTACGGAATCAAACCCAATGTCATGGAACGTTAACTTAATGACATGTGAGGTGGAATTCATGCCTGGATTTTCTGCCGTAAGGGAATACGAGAACGACTCTGCTTGCTGTCCTGAAATCGGATCTAGCTGAAGCGAGTATATGCTCTCGCCCTTCAGACTGATCATGCTTTGGTCAGATTCACATGATCCTCGGCCGAAAACCGATGAGATTAGGAGCACAGCAACGAGGAATATCGCGTTTCGCTCCGTTCCTCTCATCTAGTAGACCTCCGTATTGAATCCAGTTCGTGGAGCCTATTTCTCAACTCGATCTCATCTATCTGCCCATCTATGAATCTTCTTTTGGTCACTCTCTCCTCCAATTCAAACAAAGATGAGAAGAAATCTATCCTCTCCCTCATCTCTTGGATTGGTGGGTGGGCGACCCTAGCAGCGAGGAACGATTGAGGAGGTTTCTCATGCAATTGCCCCCCCTTCATGAATCTGATACTGGGTGCGATCGAGGCGACTTCTGGATTATGAGTGACTATGATGAATGTCAACCTGAGTGAAGAATTCAGAAACCTCATCATTGAAATCAGTCTAGCGGACGATTCCAGATCGAGGTTGCCTGTCGGTTCATCGGCCAATATGAAGGACGGGTTGTTGGCGAGGGCTCTAGCTATTGCAATCATCTGTTGTTGACCTCCGCTGAGCTGTCTGGGAGTGTTCCTAAACCTCTCCTGTGGCAAGCCCACTATCCTTAGAAGAAGATCTGCCCTTTGCTTCGATTCTGTAGTGTCGTATTTCCTCGACAGCAACATGGGCAGGGTGACATTCTCGATTGCAGTGAGATGAGTTGCTAGATTGAAGAACTGAAAAACGAAGCCAATCTTGTCTCTCCTGAATCTAGATAGTCTGGTTTCGTCGAAATTCGTGATGTCTGTGCCGTCAATGTATACGCTTCCGCTTGTTGGTTTGTCCAAGGTTCCCAAGATGTGCAATAGCGTTGACTTGCCTGATCCGGATGGTCCCATCAACGAAATGAGTTCACCGCGGTTGGCCTCGAAATCCACGCCCTTTAGCGCTTCGATCTTGAAGCCGCCGAGCTCGTATGTCTTCGTGACCTCGACACATCGAATGGCCTTCCGTTCATTCATATCTAAGCGACTCAATCGGTCTCACCTTGGTTGCGTTCCAAGATGGGATTATGCTGGCCACGATGCTCAGAATCAATGCAACGCTGAATCCTCTGAAATATGCTCCCAAGTCAAAAATAAATGGAAACTGGAGCCCGATTGAGATGAAATTCGGAAGGAACGTCTTCAGAAGCAGATAGGTCAGAGCATAACCGGCCGCGCCTCCGATCATGCCGCCTATTGCACCTAGAATGATGCCTTGAAGCATGAATATGTACAGCACATGCCAGTTGTCGGCCCCAATCGACTTCAGCACTCCTATCTCTCTTCTCTTTTCCGCCACACTCATCGCGATGGAATTCATTATGCTCAGGCCTGACACTGCGAGGCTGACAAGGCTAACGGAGAACATGAGCGCGTCCAGGGTATCGATTATGTTGCCCAGATTCCTCAGAAGATCTCTTTCCGTTAACACCTTTGTCCTAGGAAAGGTGGCCTTGATCTCTCTTATGACTTGATCCGCTACCGCGACATCAGAGACTCTGACTATGAAGTAGGTCGCATATCCTCTGACGTTCAGCATGCGCTGTGCGTTACTTATTCCAGTCACTATGACGGATCCGGTACCGGCTGCCAGTCCTTGGAAGAACCCTCCTATTTCCGTGGTACCAACGAGCTGCATATTCAATCCAGCCGACATGTATTGAGTGATGACTTTCAGAGAGCCGTTTATTTTGAGGCGGAGGCTTGAGGCGCCAAAATCCGTCGTAATGAATTCAGCAACGTCATCAGAACTGGGAAGGCGCCCTTGAGGATAAGGAACGAACGAGAGAATCTCACTGACAGGTACTCCTAGGAGTATTCCCGGCTCTCTCATCGCTATACATCCACCTATCACCACAGGAACAACGGATCTAACGCCAGCAATCTGCTGCATTGTATCTGCGATATAGATAGGAATAGGCGCAAGGTCGGTATCACTGACCAATATAGCAGAGCTTAGCAGAGATTCTATGTCTTCCTTGATGCGTGTCTTCATCGACAAGGTCAGACTCGTGAGCGAAACCATGAAAGCAATGCCGATAATGATGCCCAATATTGTCAACACTGTTCTTGTCGGCCTAGCAGTCAGGTCCCTAATGGAATATCTGGTAAGGTGGCCGACTACACTCATCTGTGGCCCAGGAGGGACTTCAATGGGCCTCTCCTATTTAGGACTTTAAGACAGAGTCCGAAAGTCAGATGGCAAGGTCATGAGTCCTGCCTTATCAGCCGCTAGCCCCCTGACTCTCCTCCCGATTCCGCCCAATCATGATATGATCCTGCCAATCTCGATCGCAGCTTTCTGAAGGAGAACTGCTGTACTGGCCATGGACTCCTCTAGACTGATTGGTCCCTGGGCTATACTGAAGAATGCATCGAACGGAGGTCTCAGCATCTCATATCCGTTTCCCAATTCTCCCGCAAGCCCTATCACCCTTCTTCCTCCGATTCCTTTGAAGGCCTTCGCTACGACGAGAGGAGCTTTGCCGAACGATGTCTGCCCGTCAAGTCTTCCCTCACCTGTCACCAGTCCATCTGCCCTTGAAGCCTTCTCATCGAATCTCGCCAATTCAAGTACTATCTCTGCCCCCAATCTGACTTGTCCTCCAATCGCAATGGCCGCCGCTCCCATTCCCCCTGCTGCCCCGGATCCCTGCCTATCTCCTATCGCCTCGGCCGTTTTCTGCTCGAGCAGGTTGCGCCATCTGGACATGGCTGGCTCAAACTGAATCGCTAGATCCGATGTTACACCCTTCTGTGGGCCATAGACCATCGTTGCGCCTTTTGGTCCGGTCAGAGGATTTAACACATCAGCTGCAATAACCAAGCTTCTGCCCTCCAGCTTCTCGAGTGGCACGGAGATATCGATGTCCTCGATCTGCAGTAGGCCTCTACCTCCTCTCTCAGTCGTTCCCTTGGCCTTCGCTCCGAGACCGATCAAGAGCCCAAGCCCGCCATCGTTCGTGGCACTACCTCCTATTCCCAGGATTATTCTGCTCGCCCCTTTTTCGATGGCATCTGACATTAGCTCGCCTGTACCAAATGAGCTCGCTTTCAGAGGGTCAAGTCTTTCACCTCTTAGCAGAGCCAAACCACTTGCCTTTGCGCTTTCCATTATGGCGGTGTCGCCCATTCTCAAGTAGTTTGCCTCTACGATCCTCCCAAAAGGATCGTGAACATGAACCGCCACAAGATCCCCCATCATGAGGTATCTGAAGACCTCCAGAGTCCCGTCCCCTCCATCTGCGAGAGGGAAAACCAACGTTTCGACTTGGGAGTCCTGAAGTCCCTTCGCCACACATTCGCTCGCTCCTATGGATCCCAATGCGCCCTTGAATGCGTTCATAGCTGAAACGACTAACATGGCCTACACCATTCCTGCGTGGGATGTATGTAATAAATTGGTGTGCCCTCTACCTCCAAAGCCCTCACCACTTGCGTAATGAGGCCTATGGGAAGTCAAGTTTAAACCCCGTCAAGCGATTCGTGGGAGCATGGGAAAGCCTAGGATATTAGTCACTCATCCTCTCGTCTTTTTGACCGATGAAGATCTCACACGGAGATTTGACATCAGGCAGCTCGATTCAGAGCTCCCCATTGGAGGCGAGCAACTCAAACATGAGCTCGCTGGCAAGGACGGTGCAGTCTGTTTCCTGATCGATAGATTCAGTGCTGATGTCCTACAGGCCACGAATGATCTCAAGGTGATAAGTAGCGTAAGCGCCGGCCTCGATCATATTGATCTCGCAGAAGCGACTGCCAGGGGCATATATGTCACCAACACCCCAACTGCGCTCACCAACTCCGTGGCTGAATTCGCAATTGCGATCATGCTAGCCCTTTCCCGAAGAATCACTGAAGCTGATGCCATCGTAAGAAGCGGACAATGGAAGGGAGGGTGGGGCCTTACCTATATGTTGGGCTCTGAATTGAAGGGGAAATCGGTTGGCATAATAGGACTAGGCCGGATCGGGACAGCAGTTGCAAAGAAGCTTGGAGCCTTCGATGTGTCTCTGAGCTACTGCAGCAGGACTAGGAAGATCGAGGCCGAGCAATCACTCGGGATACGCTACCTTTCCCTAGACGATTTGCTCAGCATATCGGACTATGTCATAATCTGCGTGTCACTAAGTGACCAGACCCGAGGAATGATCGGCGAAAGAGAGCTCCTTCTAATGAGAGAGTCTGCCTATCTAGTGAACGTTTCGAGAGGGCAGGTGATTGATGAAGCGTCATTGGTCAAGGTACTTCGCGAGAAGAAGATTGCGGGAGCGGCTTTGGACGTGTTCGAGAAGGAACCGATCGGAAACGATCATCCGCTCGCGCAGCTGAAGAACGTATTCCTAAGTCCCCACATTGGAAGTGCCACGAAAGAGGCAAGAAGGGCGATGGTCCTTGATGCCATTGAGAATTTGACGGCTATCTTCGAGGGAATCGAAGCACCCAATATCGCGAATCCAGAAGTCATGAAAAGGAGACCGCTGAAAGTTGTGAAGATGCTTTAGATCGGTACCACATGCCCATTTGGAAAATGCGAACTAGTACATCACTCGGACTGTCAAGACTTCATCAATATCGAAGCGACATTCAACGGAGGCTACGGCATTTGGTCTAATGGATTATGCTGACAAGTATTGCTTTCTGGGCATGAAGTCTATTCTCTGCCTGGTCATACACCACGGATTGCGGCCCATCGATGACCTCTGAAGACACTTCCTCTCCTCTATGAGCAGGGAGGCAGTGCATGAATATGGAGTTGGGCTTGGCCTCTGACATGATCGCGGAATTCACCTGAAAAGGGCCAAACGCCTTCCTCCTTTTGTTTATCTCTTTTTCTTCGCCCATGGAAACCCAAACATCGGTGTAGACGACATCAGCATCTCTTGTGGCCTTAGCGGGATCATTCGTGATGACCAGCTCCGAACCCGAGTGCCTACAGAGATCAGTTGCACTCCTCAAAACCTGAGCCTTGGGTTCATATCCTCCCGGCGTGGCAATGGAGAAATCGGCCCCCAGCATGCACGAGGCCAGCATGAGGGAGTTCGCAACATTATTGGCATCACCCACGAAGGCCAATTTGAGTCCCTTGATTTTTCCTCTCTTCTCCAAGATCGTCAGAAAATCCGAGATGGCTTGGCAAGGATGTTCAACGTCTGAGAGCCCATTTATGACGGGGAAGTCTGAGCTGGCCGCAAGTTCCTCAATATCAGAGTGTCTCTGCGTCCTTGCTACCAAACCGTCCAGATATCTGGAAAGAACTCTCGCCGTGTCTTGAAGCGTCTCGCCCCTTGACAACTGAAGCTCAGATGACGCAAGGTATATGGCGTGGCCTCCCAGCTGATGCATCGCAACCTCGAACGATACACGTGTCCTCGTAGAAGGTCTGGTGAACAGCATCCCAAGGATCTTCCCTGAGAGATAATGGAATGAATCCGACTGAGGGATTCGGGCCTTTAGCCTCTCCGCAAGGTGCAGAAGAGCAAGGAATTCGTCAGGCTCTAGATCAGCAATCGATAGAAGGTCTTTCTTTCGAAGTCTCATCATGATGCCCTCTGCTGCTATGAAAGAGTATTATCTCTTGCTCTCGTCTAGGTCGTGAGATGCATAACGCTCTGCGGCCGCCATTAATGAGTTCAGGTGACTCAACGGGGTCCCCGGGGCAATGTTGTAGCCATCTCCAAGCGCATAGCCTCCTAGCCCATCGAATAATTCAATATACTCCCTACACGAATTGATTATTCTTTCCTCAGGGCCTTCAAGTATTAATGACGGACTAGGCCCACCATAGAGTAGGACTTTTCCTCCCATTACCTTCGCGAGTATCGTAGGAGAAGTCACCCAGCCGAAACCGTCAAGACTGTGTATCCTCTCCTCTCTCACTAACAGCTCAAGAAGATGATCTATCTTCCCGCAGAGATGGATGCCCCTTTCTTTGGTGCCGAAGGCCTCATAGATTCTGTGATGATAGGGCAGGGCGAATTCCCTGTACTGGTCAGGGGAAAGATATGCGGCGAAATCATCTGCCAGACCCATCCCGCAGTCTTTGGGGATGCCTGCCATTTCCCTGAGATGATGGTTGTAATCGATTATCTTCTCGGTGACCAAGTCCATCATCTCGTGTACGAGCTGAGGATTCGTTATGATGTCCGAGAGCAGATTCCTTGCACCTCTAATCCAAGAAACATTAGTGAGAGGCCCGTCGGTCCCCATTCCGGATCCTAGATCAATCTCGATCGGACCATCTTCGAGCACCATTCTCCATTCTCCGATCAGGTCTCTCATGTGCGCCATATATTCGACGATTCTTCCTGTGAGCCCGAGTTTTGTCATATCTGCTCCCTTGAGCTTCTGAACATCAGGTGGGATCCTGATTATGGGCTCCTTTATCCATGGGAATCCTTCCCTGAATGTGAGTTCACAACCGAGCCCTGAAGCCTCTCTCACATTCTGGAAGTCTGGACTGACTGTAATACCATACCTATCGTCTCTTATGTTCTCCATTATCCACTTTGATGCGACTAATTGGGCTTCAAGCATTTTCCTAGGAGAGGACCAATATTCCTCAAAGCTCATTCCGAGGATTGGAAGCCAAAATCTTGTTCCTATTCCCAGCCTGACCGGCAAGCGATCTGGTCTCCCGAATCTCCCTCGAATTTCCCATCTTTCCTTTCTTTGCTGTAGCTCTCTGGAATTGATTCTGATCGAAATGTCTGCCAAGGATGGGTCAAGGGTACTGATTTCAGTTGGTATAAACTCTTTCCTCTACTCCAGGATCTTTCTCAGATGCATTTGATTCTGAGATACGAACCCCGCAATGAGGAGTCAGAACCGAAGCGGAGGCCTCCGGAGAATCTTATTAAATCATATCTCGATTCATGCCATAGATGACTGCATCAGGAAAGAGCCGCAGCCTTTTGCCCTATGCCGCGACAGCGCTTATATCGTGCGTCGTCCTGATCCTGTTCGGATATTACATGACCATGCAGGAATCGCCAACTGAGGGCGTGGCGATAAATTTCACTTCTTTGCCGCTGAAGACGCTCGAGGTTAGGTTCTTCGGCTGGACAACATCCTCAGAGACAAGCATAGATTCCTTTGTGCGAAATGCAGATCATTTCACGTGGGTTTCTCCAGCCCAATTGCACATTGATATCGATGGAAATCTCATCGGAAAAATCGATGAAAGGATCATAGAATCTGCAAGAAAGAACAACGTAAGCATCATACCTCTCGTTGCAAACGCAGATTTCAACAGGGATCTTATGCATAGAATCCTGACCGACGAGGGAATAAGGAAAGGGACAATAGACTCCATAGTCCGATTTGTGATCGAGCATGATTTCGCGGGTGTGAACATCGACTGGGAGAACATACCCCCGGAGGATAGGACGGCCCTGAATCTGTACATGAAGGAACTTGCAGAAAGACTTCATGCCTCCAGCAAGCTAGTGACAATAGACGTATCCGGAAAAACGACAGATGAAACAACTGGATGGGGCGGCGCTTGGGACTATCGGAGCCTCGGTCAGATATGTGACTACATTTGCATTATGGTCTACGACTATCACTGGTCGGGGGGGTCCCCAGGCCCGATTGGTCCCTTGGGTTGGCTAAAGGACGTAATTCAATATGCTCTCCTATCAATCCCCAGGGAGAAAATAATCATTGGGATACCTTTCTATGGATATGATTGGATAGGTAATAAGGGCAATGGTATCACCTTCAACGGAGCGGTCGATCTGGCGACGAGGGTGCATGCGAAAATCACATTCAGCGAAAGAGACGGAGAATATACCTATACCTACGAATCAACAGATGGCAAGCATGAAGTCTGGTTCCAAGGTGCTCTGTCAACCCAGATGAGAATCCTGACTTCGATTGATCTAGGAATAGGCAGGATTGCGGCTTGGAGCGTTGGACAGGAAGACCCTAGGACATGGGAGGTAATAAACAGGAAGGTCTGACGACGAAGGCAGTCTGGATTCCGTCAGATGATATCTGATATCACGGAAGAAGGAGATCCCATATGCTCTCTCTCTAAAGCTTTTATGGATTGCACAACTGAATGGAGAAGATGAGCCAAGCACAGATCGCAATAGTCGCCGGAACCGGCATAGCCGACCTTTTCAATGTGAAGCAGTTCGAGGAATTCAACACGTCCTATGGACCGTCATCACTTGGCCGCCTTCGCATAGGCTCAAGGGATGTGATTATTCTGCTCAGGCATGGTATCGGGTACACAATCCCCCCTCACAGGATCAATTACAGGGCGAATATATTCTCCCTTAAAGAATCAGGGGTCAAGAGCATCTTCGCAAGTAGCGCCGTCGGGTCAATGAGGCGATCGATGAAGCCAGGCGATCTAGTTCTAGTTGACCAAGTCGTAGACTTCACAAAGGGCAGGTCACAGACATACTTTGATGGAGAATCAGGCAAGGTCGTATTCACAGATGTGACGAATCCCTATTCAGATCACCTTAGACACGTCATACTAAAGGCCACGAAGAAGCTTCACGTGAAGATGCATCAGAAAGGCACCTACTTGTGCACAGAGGGTCCAAGATTCGAGACGGCGGGAGAAATCAGGCTGTTCCGCAAACTCGGCTGTGACGTAGTAGGCATGACTGGATGTCCCGAGGTCTTCCTCGCGAGAGAGCTCGGTATGGACTATGCCTCGATTGCAATTGTGACTAACTGGGCTGCTGGCATAGCGCAGAAGGTCACCCATGAAGAAGTGCTGGAGATGATGCGAGAGAAAGGACCCATTGCCAAACTGATAATCGAAGAGGCGATCAGTTCGATCGGAGAGAAATAGAGATGGGGGCGATTCTTCGTAACGGGATAGTCGTCTCCGACAAGGGCCCTATCTTCGAAGGAGCGTTGGCATTTGAGGGAGACAGAATATTGGGCGTCGGAAGTGCGAGCGACATCTCGAACCGGTTCCGTGGATTTGAGGACATAGACGTAGGCAATTGCATAGTGATGCCTGGCTTTGTCAATGCTCATACCCACACCGCTATGTGTCTCCTCAGGGGCTCAGCTGAAGACATGTCTCTCCATGACTGGTTGGAGAAGAGGATATGGCCATTGGAGTCTCACTTGACTCCAAGGGATATAGAGATCGGCGCTCTCTTGGGTGCATACGAGGCCCTCCTTTCAGGGACAACGACCCTGAATTCCCAATACTTCTACTCCCCGCAAGGAAGTGAGGTTCATGCCTTTGCCAAGTCTGGTATCCGGGCAATTGTTGGTCATGGCTTCTTCGAACAAACTCGAGAGGAAGGCCTCAGGCTGACTTCCGAGATGGCAAAGAAGTGGCATGGTTCTGAGAATGGCAGAATAAGGATAAGTGTTGATCCACATTCTGCCTACTCAACTGGGCCGGGAGCTTACAAGGACGCGCATGAGCTGATGCTCGAGCTGAACGATCAATTGGGGGACAAGGGACAAGTTTTGCTGCACACACATGTCGCCGAATCGCCCGCGGAGGCCAACATGGTCAGGAGCAACTTCAATGTGCACTTTGATGGGGGAGTTGTGAACTATCTGCACAACCTGGGGGTCCTGTCAGAAAACATGCTCGCCGTCCATGCCGTTCATGTCAGCGATGAAGAGATCGCCCTGTTAGGAAAGGCAAATGTGGCAGTTGCTCTGAATCCGGTTTCGAATCTCAAGGTGGGAATGGGTGTTGCGCCCTATGTCCGACTCAAAGCTGGCGGAATTCAAGTGGGTTTGGGCACTGATGGAGCGGCATCCAACAACACTCTCGATATGTTCGAGAGCCTCAAGCTCTTGCCTTTGCTGCAGAAGGGATTGTCTGGAAATGCAGCGAGCGTTCCTGCCATCGAAGCTTTTGAGACTGCCACATTTGGTGGAGCCAAAGCATTGAAATGGAATGATGAGATCGGCCTGATCAGAGAAGGCTACAAGGCCGATATCGTTGTTCTTGATACATCGAACATGCACTCGCAGCCTCTGTACAATGTGTATAGTCACTTGGTCTATTCCGCGAGGTCTTCTGACGTTCGACATGTTTTCGTGAACGGAAGACAACTTGTCAAAGATGGAAGAATCGTAGGACTGGACTACACAGGCTTTTTGAAGGATGTCAAGAGAACGAAGGAAGCTCTCCTGAATCGAGCGGGCGCGCCGCAAGCCATCTAGGCTGCCAGCAGAGTCTGCCTTGCTCCCTCATGCTACCAAAGGCCTAACAGAATCCTCTGCCCCAAGGTCAAAGGAGGAGCTTGGCTAGGTGCCTCCGGGACGTGTTTCTAGTACTCAATGAGAATGGCCTCATAGAGACTGAGTTCAGGGAGAATGATTGTCATACTACCTTCTTTCCATATTGATTGAAGAGGCGTCTCCGACACAAGTGCTTTCACTGACGATGGCTTTCTCTCTGCTTCTGTTGTGAACGAGATGTTCTCCACAGGGAATACGTGACTGAAAGGTCGTCTCAAAGCATAGGCGAAATTCACGACATGAATCAACGACCAGTTCTCGCCTTTGAAGCTGGTTATCTCGACTGTCTCAGGAGCATCAACCTGAATGTCCCTGACTTGGCCGCCTGCCCATCCTATGGAATTCTCTATGATCTTTAGATAGTCGAGGAAACCGTTATTCCAGTACTGCCCTGCAAAGGTGCCCGGGAAGTACACGACCCTTCCTTTGCCATATTGAGAACTCGTGATAGTCGGGAATCTTGTCTCTTGGGTGAGGTCACCATATCTGGCCCTGGCTGGCTCCAACTGAAGTGCAATCTTATTCGCCTCAGGGACTTGCGTTTGGAGGAGGAACTCCGGACTGGGGATTAACCTCTGGTCGGTATAGTGCGACTTCGAGGTGGGAATCCCTTCTACAACCGGATGATCCTTCTTTATGACCATGTAATCCCACTTGAGAGCCCCCATCACTTCTTCGCCTGCTGATGCGTTCAATACATCCTTTAGTCCCAAGTCTGCCCTCTTGTCCCCAAGTTCGTTGAACATCGAAGTCTTGTATGAGGCAATGAGGCCCCCTCCCGATTCAACGAAGACCTTGACATCTTCTATCTGTCCGTCGCTCATACATGCAACATTGGGGAGAATTAGCACGCGATATCTAGCCAGTTCTTCGGAATTCAGGTTCAGGTCACTGATTAGGTCAAACGGAACATGGAGTCTCAAGAGAGCCTCGTAGAAACCTCTGGCTTCCTCAACTATCCTTTTTTCGCTCTCGAATTTCCAAGCCGCGATCCTTTGAGCTTCTAGGAAGTCGCCGGCCTGCACCCCTGGAGTCTGCCCTTGGGCCATTTCGACCCTAGCCTGGGCTTCCTCGGAGATCGCTTTCGGCGGAATCTCAAAGAAGAAATCACCAGTTCTTCTCGACCAAACGACGGCTATCCTTGCCCTGGACTTTGAGTTCTGGAAATATCTCTCATACTTCCTTGCCGTATCGAATATCCTCCTTCCCTCTGGTAAGGCGTCTCTCGCAAACCCGGAGTCTTCAAACATTTCTGCCCCATTCGCGAGTCCCTGAACCTTACCGACTAGGTACTCCGTATCTGGTATGTTTTGCCTGTACCAAGGCTGGTGCGATGTTGACAAGAAGAGGCAGAAGGGTTTTCCTCTTTTGATCGAATTCGCCAGTTTGGTTGTCCATCCCTGGAACCACATCGGGACTCCTGAGGGAGCCGTGTAATACTGATAACTCTCCATGCCAATGATGCTCTGGCCTCCATAGGCGTCCTCTGCGCTCAAAGCAAAGCTCCACGAGGGCCAGACCTGGCCGCTATTGTTGCTGTAAAGGAGCGATTTGTATCCTCCTTCCCTCAATACGTCCTGTCCTTGCTCCAGGAATCTCGCTATGGAATGATATCTGAACATGACAAATCTCCTCCACTTGGGATTTCTCCAATCCTCCCGCGCTGGTAAATCGAACCCATATTCCTCCCTGAACCTCCCCGCACATGATGCACAATAGCAAGCCCCTGGGTAATAGGCTGGACCATCTAGAAAAATGACATCGACCTCCCTATCCGCAATCTCCCGAATCAATGTGTAGATCTTGTCTCTATAGGACGTGTTTACACACATGCTGTACCCGTGCCCATACAACGTGTCAATAGGGCTTCCATCGGCTTTGATTTGGGCCCAATCTTTGTGCTCTAAGTAGAAATCATCTCCGTAGAAGTGAGCGTTTAGATAGGTCCTTGTCTTGAGGCCAAGACGATGCGCTGCCTCTACCTGTTCTCTGAGAAGATCCCTGTCACCTGCCTTCTCCCATTTCGGCAAGACCGAGCTGTCAAACAGCGTGTATTCGCGGTTTATGGTGCCGGTGTAGGAAACAGTTTCAAGCAGATTGCAGTTCCTGTCGAAAGCATCTCTCGCAACTTTCTGTATGTCCTCCGTTCGATATTCGCCATAGTTGCCCCAAGTCAGCCAGATGAATCGATTCTTCCACCATTCGCCCATCTTGGGTCTCGGTCTCCTTGGAAGCCCCCAGCATTTAACGCTTGAACCACATCCATCTGAATTACTTTCTGCAGATTGGACAAGAAATGGATGTTCCGAGAGATCCATGTACGGATTTGTTGATTTTCCAGCGTCTCCGGAAAAAAGGTTTTGTATTGACTGTTCCCAAGGAAGGTGAGGACGTGAGATGCCTAGGCTCGTGGTCACAGGGGCGATTAACTGGGACATCAATCTGTTCGTTCAGGACTTCCCTCGGATAGGGGAGGAGGTTCCGGTGGTGAAGATAACTCGAGTTCCAGGAGGAAAGGGCGCCAACGCCGCTGTCGCGGCTGCGAGAATTCTTGGTAAGAATCAAGTCGCCCTCATAGGGGCTATCGGAAAAGACGAAATCGGAAGAACGCAATTAAGAATACTTAGGAACGAGCACATCTTGACCCCTGGCATCAAGGTTAGCAGGCAATCCGAATCCGGGCAAGCGTACATAGCTGTTGACAACAAGGGTAGGAACGTAATACACACGCTCTTCGGCGCTAACACAGACATCACCGCAGAGGATTTCAGGAACAAGAAAATCAGTGGTCTTGTTGAGGGTTCCCATGCTGTGGTGGTGATTGATCCGCCGATGGATGCAATAGAGGAGATCATTTCCCAAGCTTGGGAGGCTGGCAAAACGGTAATCTGGGACGCGGGAGTGAGAAGCAAGCTGGGTCTTGAGGCATTGAGAGACTTACTCAAGCGTGTGGACTACCTGGTGCTGAACGAAGTCGAATATGAAAACGTCTTTGGCACCTTCTTCTCCGAAGACGCTCAAGGGATCCCCCAACTGCAGGAAATGAAGCCGAAAATCCTGGTCAAATTGGGAGAAAGGGGCGCGATGCTATTCGACAGAGGGAGGATGATCAAAGCCGAAGGCATCAACTTGGGGAGATTTGGGCTCAAGGTCGTGAATACAGTTGGCTGCGGAGATGCTTTTCTCGGCGCTTTCGCGTCGTACTTGTCGCTCGGTAAGAATGAAGAGGAGTGTCTAGCAATGGCGAATCTGGCCGGGGCATTCAAGGCAACGAGACCTGAGACAAGGGGCAGTCCCACAGAGAAGCAACTGATGGATCTGATGAAGAGAATTCAATAGTCAGGTACTACGCGGGCGAATGTTTACGCCCCTGGCAAGTCTGATTCGCGAGTCCTCAGAATTGCTTCCCATAATGTTTCGAAACTCTCTCTTTCGCCCAGAGCTTGTTCTATTGCGCCCTTGATGTCGGAAGCATACGCAGGGCAGAAATCGACGAAAATTCCTTCTCCATCGTGAGCACTTGAGCACCTGCCAACAATCACATTTTTCTTGCCTTCTCTTGGAATCGCCTTTGGCCCGATAACTATTGCCAGCCCGCGCGCTCGGGCGAGCTTGTCGATTCCGATTTCCTTCATGGCCGTACCCAATGACATCAAGCAACTTCCACATGGTTCTCCCTTGATCAGCTCGATATTCTCCAACTGTGATGCGATTTCATTGGGATCTGGCCATTCAGCAACCTTTTCCCTATTCTTCTCGCCCAGTTTCTTCGCGTCTTCGAGGGTGAGGCCGCTCAGCTCAACCTTGCTCAAATCAATCTCCCCAAGCCCCAACTCGTAGGCGCATCTGATGTGATCTATCTTCATAGGTTCCCAACCCATGCAAGTAGCAGCGAGAGAATCGATGGCGACTGAATCATCGCTGGCAAAGATGTAGCCCAAGGGATAGAGACTCCCATCGTGGACGATGCTGATGCCATCCATGACCGTCAGCCTTGGTCTCAATACCTGATTTATCTCTGCTAGACCCCAATTCAGGCTCGAGCGGTGGACTCTATGCCTCGTGCTTGGAGCAACCAACCCATACATATTCTTGAGACTTAGGGTCACACCGAGCAAGGCATGCCTCCTCATGGCAGGCACGCTCACTATGAGGTCAGAATCCAGTGCTATCCTCGCGAATGCATACCAGCCACAGGATCTTGAACCTGGCACCTCGATGGGAACGTGCTCCTCCTCCCTGAGATTGAGTACGGGGACTCCCGAAGCCCTTCTCAGTTGCTCAATCTCAGGACTCGAAAACATCTTTCTGGAAGGTACATCGACTACCGGGTTCTCTCCTATCTTGACATCGCATCCGAAATCCTTGAAAAGCCTAGCGACAGCCCATGGAATCCTTCTGTCGACCATGGCCGATGTCGAGTATGAGCAGAAGTTTGGTTTAACGAGAACTTTTCTTCCTGGGTTCGAGAATCTGCCCGGCCCCCCCATCGTATCCACAGCGCTTCTGACAGCCTGCATAACCTCGTCGTCGAATGACTTGTTTGGGATCTTTACTGCAGTTATCTTGGACAATTCGCACTGTTCCGATTTGATATTGTGAGATATAATCGCTTCTGCCCGGTTGGCTCGGTGGGCAGATCCAGCAACCATCGAGAACACATGTCGGGCCAATCAGTCAGGTCGTCAGAATGATCATTCAAGCTGAGTCACTCCTAGAGGTCAGATAGATCTCGTCTCAGAGCTTCTCGGATCTCAGGTGGAGTGCCATCGTATATGAAGAATACCACGCCCTGTGCTCCACTATCCAGGCAGGCTTTCGTGGAGGACAACACGTAGTCAATCGTCCTTTCCCTACTCCATCTCCTTCCCCCTTCCCTAGATCTGACGACTTCAGGGGCAGAGAGGACAACAGGGGTAAGGCTACATGTCCCCGCTACAACCGACTTTGCTCTCTTGACCAGAGTCCTGATATGGTCAGGAGACACCTCATACGTCGTCGGGCACAATGTATCAAGGAATTTTGAGAAGTATGGCCAGTCTTGATATGCGGCCTCTATGGCGGTTACGTAGTCCGTGAACACGTAGGCTGAGATTTTCTTCCCCATTTCACGAGCCAATCTAGAGAATTCCTCAACTGAATTGGAGACATTCTCGCACATGATAGATACGTAATATCGGTTCTTGATCACGTCGTTAGCCGGCAATTCATAGCCGTACTCCTGCTTGAAATGATCCCTGCATCTAGGGCAGTAGCAGTAGTATCTACCTTCGACTGCTTCAGGATACCGTATATAGTCCAGATGGATTCCGTCCACCTCGTAGTTCTCTCCGACTTCCTTCATGAGAGATGTTAGATAGCTACGATAGCCCGGGTCGCTCGCGCAAACCCAATACCTACTGTAACGAGCATCCACCTTGCTCCAGGTTGGCTCCTCGATGTTGGTCTTTCCGAACCTGTTTACAAGCAAGGCTTCCGGGTGATTCTTCAGATAGTCACTTGGATTTTGGGAGCTCTCGATGTAACAGCAGAACCATGCATGGATTTGTATGCCCTCGTTCTGCGCCTTCCTCGTTATGTCCCCAAACGCATCGAAATCAACTCTCGTTCTTGACTTCGCTATGCTGCTTCTGTATGTCACCATTCCATCGCCGTCTTTTGCCAGGAGGTATATCCTGGTAACACCCAGATCGCCCCATTTCGAGACAAGGTTCTGTGCGGAGCTTGGATCAGTGACACCGTTACAAGTAGCATAGAATGCCTTTTCCATTCACAAACGCTAAGAGTAGTGAGGGATTGATATTTTAACATGGTGGCAAGACCTCGACTCCCGTAGGTCAGGTCGTTGACCGCGGTGACTGGATTGCGACTTAGAATAGTCAGCTTTAGATACTATGGCTCGAAGGCGACCAGCTCCAAGATGATCGACGACCTGAGGCTGTCAATACCTCGATTCCTTGATCTTTCACAGGAGCCGGTTGATTTCTCGAAACTATCTAGAGCCACTAATACAAGCCAGGCCGAACTCGCCGCAGAGCTTGCAATACTAGTCAGCGACAGAAATGAGGTAAGGATAGTGCAGAATAGGGATGAGCAATACTTCGAGATAACCGAGAAGGGCAAGAAAGAACTCCAGAACGCAGAACATTATCGCTCATCTTCCTAATCTATTTCAGAGCCCTTTCTCATGGCCTTCCTTGGCTTTGAGAATCGGGACTATCTCTGATTCTCATCCTCGTTCAATGTCTTCTAGGAAGTCGGTCAGTACATCCTCCAGATTCGGAAGGCCGATCTCTTTCAGCTCATATCTGACATGGACTGCGGCCTTGTTGATCTTGAGCAATCCATTAAGCCTGATGGGAGTTGCGCTCACAACAACGTCTGCTGTTGTGCTATTTATCGTTTCTTCTAACTCCTTCATCTGCTGAGGCCCGTATCCCATCGCCGGAAGGACCTTTGTAACATGCGGAAAGCTCTCGAATGTCCTCTTCAGGCTACCGACTGCATACTCAATTGGATTCACGATCTCACTCGCCTGGAATTGCCTTGCTGCAAGATATCCTGCCCCGTACGACATGCCTCCATGGGTTATGGTTGGTCCATCCTCTATGACAAGAGCTCGTTTTCCCCTAATCATCTCAGGCTTCTCGACGTAGATCTCTGAAGATGCTCTGACAATGAGTGCATTCGGGTTTTTGGATCGCACGTTGTCCATCACGATGGAGATGCTTCTCTCGCTTGCAGTATTCACTTTGTTGACTATTATTATGTCCGCCATTCTGACGTTAGTCTCGCCAGGGTGATATTCTATCTCGTCGCCGGGACGCATGGGATCGACTACTGTTATGAGGAGATCCGGCTTGAAGAAGGGGAAATCATTGTTGCCTCCATCCCACACGATCACATCTGCTTCCTTCTCAGCCTCTTTCAAGACCATGCTGTAGTCCACGCCAGCAAAAACAACTATTCCTCTCTCGAGATGAGGCTCATATTCCTCTCTTTCTTCAATCGTGCAACGTGCCCTGTCGAGATCATCGAATCTCTCGAATCTCTGAATTGCTTCTTCCAGGAGATTTCCATATGGCATCGGGTGTCTGACGACAACCGGGTTCTTTGCCTTCTTCCGCAATATGTCAACGACCCTCCTTGTGGTCTGACTCTTTCCTGATCCAGTCCTACCCGCGCAAATCGCTATAAGTGGCTTGCTTGATTTCAGCATCGTATCGTTAGGCCCAAGCAGCATGAAGGACGCCCCTGACGAAAGCACCTCACTGGCCTTGTGCATGACATATTCGTGAGATACATCGGAGTATGAAAACACAACAAGATCAACCCTCTGATCTCTTATTGTCTCGGAAAGGTCTTCTTCAGGGATGATCGGTATTTCGTTTGAATAAAGCAAACCTGCCAATGATCGGGGATATCTCCTATTCTGGATGTTCGGGATCTGGGTCGCCGTGAACGCTACAACTTCATACTGGGAGTTGTCTCTGAAGAAGACATTGAAGTTGTGGAATGCGCGGAGTGCAAGAATACTTGCCCTCGATCGCGTCCCGCGGCTCCCATAATGATCACCTTGCGTCTTGCCAGGTCTCATCACCTCCGTAATAGTTTAATGAGTTTCTATCCTGCATCCTAGTTCCAGCTATTTATCCTTGAACATTGAAGCTTTCCTTGCCGGTTTCAGTGCAGGCCCGACAGGAATTCCAGGGACTCCCGCGAATCGCATTACCTAGCAGTTCTTCCTTCAAGCCATTCAGGCCGATATCGGCTCAATGATAAGGAATTCAACGTCACTGTCATCGAACTCAATGCCATGGCCAGAGCAGAGAAAATGGGACTTAGGAGGACACCAGTCAAAGGGTACAGAACGCCAGCTGCAAGAGGAATCAATGCTACGTTGTAGACGAAGGCCCAAAATAGGTTCTCCCTAATTTTCCTGGAAATGAGTCTGCTCACGTCAATTGCCAGTGCAACTCCTCGGGGATCGTCGCCGACCAATATGATCTGACCTGTCTCCTTCGCTACATCAGTTCCACCTCCCATTGCAATGCCCACGTCCGCTGCCGCTAAGGCGGGCGCATCGTTTATCCCATCACCGACCATTGCGATGATCCGGTTCTCTGACCTAAGTCCTCTTACAATGTCAATTTTGTCTTGGGGGAGGACCCCGGCGATGACCTCACCTATCCCAAGTTTCCCAGCTATGGCGTCTGCCACAATCTGGTTATCGCCCGTGAGCATGGCTGTTTCTATGTTTCTGCGAGCCAGTAACTCGACTGCTTCCCGGGAATGGATTTTCGGCACATCGGCCACAGCAAGGATGCCAATCAAATCACCATCCAATGCAACCAGAAAAGCTGTATTCCCCAGATTCTCTGATTCACTTAGCTTTTTGGCCATTTCTTGATCCAAGCGCAGTCCCTCTGTCTCGATCAGTCTCTTTGTCCCGACAATGACCTGCCGACCATTCACGACCGAGCGCAATCCTCCCGGCAGAACCTTGGTCAGATCTGCGCGATCCGGCTTTATCTCTCTTCGTTTGGCCTCCTCAAGTATCGCCTTTGCGATGGGATGTTCAGAACCGGCCTCTGCAGAGGCAGAGAATAAGAGAACGTCGAGTTCCCGCATGCCACCACGTGGCAATATTGAGACAACAGAAGGTCTTCCCGTCGTAAGCGTTCCTGTCTTGTCGAACACAACCATAGTGACCTTTCTTACTCGTTCTAACTCTTCCCCTCCCTTAATCAGTACCCCAAATTGAGCGGCTCTTGAGAATCCTACGGTCAAAGCAGCTGGGGTTGCCAAGCCGAGGGCACAGGGGCAAGCTATTATCAGAACCGCAATCGCAGTCGTCAGGGCAAAGCTCAACGGCATCCGACCGAGAAAAAGCCAGATGCTGAAGGACAGGATCGATGTCAGAACCACAATGGGTACGAATCTGCTCGCTATAGCGTCTGCTAATTTCTGTGCTGGTGATCGAGTGAGAATTGCTTCTTCTATCAGGCCAGTTATTTGAGAAAGGGTCGAATCCGCTACCGTTCTGGTAGTCCTTATCTTGACAAACCCATTGAGATTCACTGATCCGGCGAAGACTTGGCTTCCCGGGGATATGTCAACTGGTATCGACTCACCCGTAATAGGCGACATGTCCGCAGATGAGGAACCTTCCATGACTTGTCCATCAACTGGAATCCTCGATCCGGGTCTGACAGCTAATGTGTCATCCACTCTGACCTCCTCCACTCTTACCTCCTTCTCTAGGCCATCTTGAACGAGAGTGGCCATGGGTGGCTGAAGCTCCAGTAATCTTGTCACCGATTCAGAGGCCCGCTGTTTGGTCGAATGCTCTAGGAACCTGCCGAGGAGGATCAGCCCTATTATGAGTGCCGAATCAGCGAAATAGGTCGGCGGCATCTCGCCCGCTCCTTGCTGGATCATCTGGGGAAAGAACGTTGCAACAACGCTGTAGAAATAGGCCGCGGATGTCCCGATAGCTATGAGTGAGTCCATATTCGCTTGCCTAGACCTCAGTGCGTCAAGAAGTCCTCTATAGAATACATAACCAGCCCCAAACTGGATTGGAGTGACTAGAAGAAAAATGGCTACTCGTGTGAGTTGGGTGTCAGGAGAAATCGCCACAAAATCTGATAGCATAGTCATCGCACCCACCGCCAAGCTGATGATTGACAGATCTCTGTATCTCCTGATTTCCCTTTCAGGCCTCAGGAACTCGTCGTAGCATGTCCTACTGCAGAAGTAGTAGGTTCTGCCTCTTCTGTCCAGTCTGAATCGGGTCGTGTTCTCATCCACATACATGCCGCACACTACGTCCCTTGCCATTCTCGGCTACCTCTTCTGTAACATCGGTCTATATCCAGATCGCACAATCTCCTTCTCCACTTCGTCCAGTGTAGCGTCGTCGCCGATGTATCTGACTTTTATCTGCTGCGTGACGAAATTTAGAGTGGCTTCTTTTATTTTCTCATTTCTCTTGAAGGCCGATATCATTGATAGCCCACAGCTGTAGCAGTCAAGGCCCCCTATCCTATATATCGCGGTCTTTTCCGTTTCCTCTCCTCTCGTACCATGGGCGACCTCGTTCATCTGCTATCTCGCTAGCGATTTCTTGAGATCCCCAACGCACATGGGACACAAGTAGTAAGTCTTTCCTGCCACGAATATCCTCGTTGCCGTTCTCGCGTCAACGAGCATCCCGCAGAAGGGATCCTTCTCTTTTTGGGAGGACATAATCATTCGCACCAACAAGGGATATATAACGCGGTTATAAAAGCATTTTCTCGACTATTGAGATCAAGGACCCAGGGCGAGGGCTTATATGATGCGGTGCAAATCGTGGACTAAGATGCCGGGGAGTAAGCCAGTTGGAAGGTTTCAGGTCATGGCTGTCCTTCAGGCGGCCCGGGCCTCGTGCTTGGGGCTTTCCGAGGACTTGTCTAAGAGCTGGGGCCTCAATAGGGCAATCTTCTATGCCGCGGCCAAGAGGGGATTCAAAACCTTCCGTATGAAACGGCCAGTCGCAGGAATCCCGCGAGTGGAGGCTGAAAGAAGGTTTCAGCCAAAAGAGGAGGTCTTCCAGCTGGGCGATGAGATCGCCTATCAGGTGAAAGAAGGTGACGCTCTGTACTTCACAATCGGTGGCGAGGCGCAAACAGGGGATGACTTCGACAGGCAAATAGCATCGAGGTTTGCCGAAAAGTACCAAAAGGCTTGGAATGAGGCCTTGAAGATAATCAGGAAGCACCCCCGGTCTATACTGTTGTCCCAGAACGAGTTCTTCCAAGAGGTATACAAGCCAGTCAGGGATGAGCTGTCCAAGAAATGGAGCGATATGGTCCTGTCGAAATAGAAAGAAACCAATCATCCGGCAAAACCGCCTACAACACTCGCGCGGATCCAACATTCCCGAACTCTAGACCATGATACGTGGGGGCATTCCAAAAAGCCGTTTTTGCAGGGGTGGAAGCGGCAGTACGAAGAGATGGCATTTATCTCGATCCCAAACCCATTTGAAGGCGTCCTGGGGAATTCTTGGGCGAAGCGTATCTATTTCACCTTGGAACGTTTATATCCAATAGTATGGTTGCGCAAAAGACAACATGAAGGAGTCCGTAAGGACCGAAGATCTAACTAGGATCTTCAAGGGAGAGGAAGGCGATATCAAGGCCCTAGACAACGTCTCACTGTCGGTTCTGCCTGGCGAAATCTTCGGTCTTCTCGGACCAAATGGCGCAGGAAAGACCACTCTCATAAAGATCCTTTCAACGCTTCTCCTTCCAACTTCTGGGAAGGCCTTCGTCGATGGGCATGATGTAGTACGAGAGACACAGAAGGTGAAGGAAGTGATCAATCTTGCCAGCGGAGGTGAGACCCCGGGCTACGGCATGTTGACAGTTAAGGAAAACCTGTGGTTCTTTTCGCAACTCTATGGTCTTTCGAACGAGCTATCCAAAACGAGAATAGAGCAATTGACAGAGACTGTCGGACTGAAGGAAAAAATAAACGAGCGAATGAACAGACTCTCATCAGGCATGAAGCAAAGACTCAACATCGCCAGGTGCTTGATCAATGACCCAAAGATACTTTTTCTCGATGAACCGACTCTAGGACTTGACGTGATGGTCGCGCAAGAGATCAGACAATACATAGAGAAACTCGTGAAGGAGCGTCCAGATAAGACGATTCTTCTCACGACACACTACATGGCTGAGGCAGATCAGATGTGCAACAGAGTCGCAATAATCGATAGGGGTAGGGTCTTGGTGGTTGGAGCTCCTGAGAAACTGAAAGCGATTTTCTCCAAGGAGGTGAACCTACTGGTTCAGACCTCATTCATTGGAAACAAGGCGGATCAGCTGCTAAAAGTGAAGGGCGTCAAAGGTCTTTCGACTTCGCACAGCCCAGAGACGAATATGACCACACTTAAGCTAGTTCTAGAAGAAGAAGGCGCAGTTCCGGACGTTATGTCAACGCTCAAGGAAATGAACGCCAAACTCCACTTCATGCAAAAAGCAGAGACGACTTTGGAGACGGTTTTCATGAGCTTGGTGGGACGGGGTTTGGAATGACAACGAAACTAGACCTGATTATCAGGCCAGGTCTCGCAAGAGCGTACATTCGAATATTGGGGACCAACCGCATTCTAACGGAGGTGCTCTTGGACTCAACCCTTCCCGTTCTCAATCTTTCAGCATACGTTTACACATACTACTTCCTAGGTGCCTCATTGCAGTATGTGGGTTTCGTGGTCTTGGGGGGCGCAATGCTTGCATTCTGGATGAATGTGCTATGGAATGTTGGATCCCAATTCTATTGGGAAAAAGAACAAGGTAACCTCGAAGCGTTCTTTGTTTCACCAGCTTCCAAGATGTCCATATTGACTGGAATAGCTTTGGGCGGGCTTTTGAATACCTCTATCAGGGTCGTATTGACGATATTGGTCGGGGTGCTGGTCTTCAGGGTCAGCTTCGATCCGTCGAGGAGCATTGATGCATTGCTAGTATTTGCCTTGACTATCGTTGATCTTTATGCTTTGGGTCTAGTGTTCTCTTCTCTTTACCTCATGTACGGACGGGAGGCTTGGCATGTGTCGAACCTTCTGACCGAACCCATTTCGTTCGTTTCAGGTCTCTACTATCCGATCAGTTTCTTTCCATTTTGGCTTCAATTGCTGGCCTCACTGATACCCATGACTTTGGGTCTTGACGCCATGAGGACGATGATCTTCTTCGGATCAGGAGTAGTCTCGCTATCTATTGAAATCGGAGCACTTGCCATAATGGCTCCCATTCTGATCGCGTCTGCAAAACTAGCGTTGGATTATATGGAGAAATTCTCTAAGAGGGAGGGAAGGTTGACTCTCAGATGGCAGTGAGTAAGCTGCAAACGCTTAGGGCCGCGGCTTGGCTTGGTTGGCAGATCGATGCGAATTGGACTGACCTTTTCGTTTTTGCCACCTATACAATCATCAGACCGGTGTTTGGGATGTTGACGTTTGCGTTCATGTACTTTGCGGCTTCGGCCGCTGGCCCCCCGAGTCCGGAGAAGCTTGCCTATCTGTTGGTGGGAAATTCGCTTTTCAACTATGCAGCGAATGCTATCTTCAGCTCGTTCTTCGCAGTTCACGAAGACAGAGAGCACTACGCCATGACTAGAAGTCTCTCGATAGCTCCATCTGATTTCACCCTGTATTATCTTGGAAGGATAGCTGCGCCATTGCTATTCAGCTCAACGATTTCAGTCATTGTGAACCTAGGAATCGGGGTGTTTCTGCTGGGGGTGAAACTGAGTCCTTCACTTTGGACTCTTGCAAGCCTAGCGTTCTACATTCCTGTGATTGGACTCGGATTCGTCGGCTTTGCGTTGATCATTGGAGGAGTCGGGTTCTTCACATCTCGCTACGTGTGGGGGTTGATAGATGGAATAACAGGTCTTTCGCTACTTTTGGGTGGGGTGCTGTATCCTGCCACAGTACTTCCTGTTCAAATCAACTGGTTCTCTTCTTTCGTGCCATGGACATATTGGATAGAGATGCTGAGGTCAGCGATAGTGGGAAATATGGCCGACTTGTCATTAACCTTCCAGATAGTTGGCATAGGATTCTCTCTGCTTTTCCTGGGCCTAGGGATATACTTCTTCAATTGGTCTGTAAACAGGGCCAAGAGGCTCGGGACTCTAGACATGGTGATAAGCTGGTAGAATATCGCCACACCTTTGGAGGTGTCACAACATTAATAACCGAAATCGCATCGATCCTCCTGGGAATCCTTGAAAACAGACTTAGATCACAGAGAGTTAGACGAGATCAGAAAGAAAAGGCCCTCTAAATACAGAGGGCTGAATCAGGATGAGATAAGTCTCGGCTTGGCGGAATCAGATTTCGAGATGCCAGTTGAAGTCAAACAGGCCATGATAGATGCAATAATGAATGGGGAATATCACTATCAGTTCGATGGGCTTCCTGGATTCCTTGAAGCTGCCAAGGAAAAGCTCTGGCGATTCAACAATCTTAGAGTGGGAGAAGACGAGATCATGCCAATCGCCGGAGGCATGAATGGTATCTGGTTGGCTTCCAGATGCCTCGTCAGGCCCGGAGAAAAGGTGATAGCCATAACGCCAAACTATCCCCCGATCATAGAGATGCCTAGGACCGTCTCTCAAGCTGAGGTCGTGGAGACAATGGCCCGCGGTAACTTCCACATGGATCTGGAGGCGATCGAAGCCGCTATCACGGAGAGGACGAGAATGATCTCGATCTGCAATCCGAATAATCCCAGTGGGGCAGTCTATTCGCGAGAAGAGCTGGGAGGGTTGGCAGAGCTTGCAACAAGACATGACCTATATGCTTTCTCTGACGAACTCTATGAGAATCTGACATATGACGGGAGAAGGCATCTAAGCCTCGCCTCACTTCCAGGAATGAAGGAACGAACCGTCACTGTGTTCGCATTCACCAAGATCTATGGGATGTCCGGATTGAGGATTGGCTACTTGGTCGGCCCAAAGGAGATCGTCAAAGGAATGAAGGAGGAGAATTCGCGTGTTTTTATTCAACCTAGCACAATCGATCAGATCGCGGGCTCAGTAGCTCTAGCCAAATGCGACTACTATGTGGAAAGCCTCAAGGCCCATCTTGAGAAAGTCAGGAACCACATCACCGGGAAACTGAACGAAGTACCAATGATCAATATGAGCCCACCTGAGGGAGCTTTCTTCGCATTCCCAGATCTCAGTCCTCTGTTCCAAGACGACGAGAATGCGGTCGTATACATCAGGCAAAAGGCGAAGATACAGGTTAGCGGGGGCAAAGGTTTTGGGAAAGGAGGAGAGCGTCACATAAGGATCAGTTTCTGTTCTCCCTGGGAGATAGTGACTGAAGCCACGGCGAGAATCTGCAGAGCGTTATGGGCTAGAGCAAGCTCGATTACATCGCATGAAGAGTCAAGTCCGAAAGCCTGAGGCATTCCCTCATGCTAGCGACGGGAGTTCGCTGCCATTGAACTGCTCGAGGCCTTCCTTAGTCTGTTCATTATTGCCAGACCAATCCCTTTCTCTTCGAAGGCTTCTGATACTATCAAAGTAATACCTAGCGAGTCGACCTCCCTGAGTGCGCTGAAAAGCGATCTCGCGACCGTGTAGAGGTTCTGACGAGTCCCAAGGCTTCTTGTTATGAATCCTTCGTTCCTATATCTGTGCTCTGTTTCATCAGAGCAAAGCATCGCCACCCTCTCTCCGCGCTGCGAGCTCTCTCTTCCAATAGCGAGCATGTTGTCCTCTATCTTCTCTATTGAATCAGCGACCTCGACTAGCAACATCTTGGTCCTGGGAGCATAGTGCCTGTATTTCATGCCTGGAGAGATTGCGACTTCAGCCTCGGCGAATCCTCTCGCCATTCTTGACAATGCAGGAGGTCGTCCGATAATCTGTCGAAGCTCCTCGACAGTAAAGGCCCCAGGTCTCAGAAGATTCGGCGGTTCGACTGTCAGATCAACAATCGTGGACTCAACGCCGAAAAAAGTCTCTCCCGCATCAACTATCACTTCAATCACCCCGGAGAGATCTTCCTCGACATGTTTGGCATTAGTGGGACTTGGCTTGCCCGAGAGATTTGCACTCGGGGCGGCGATCGGCCTCCCAGACAGATCAATCAGCGCTAGAGCGACTGGGTGTGCAGGCATCCTCACTGCAACAGATCCAAGCCCCCCAGAAACTTCCTTGGGAACCTTCGCCGATCTGTTCAATACCATTGTCAACGGTCCAGGCCAGGCTTTCTCCAAAACCTTCCAGGCAGTCTCTGGAATGTTCACGACAGCCTCCTCAAATTGATGCTGAGACGAAACATGAAGAATGAGCGGATTATCAGGGGGCCTCTTCTTGACCTCGTAGATTCTTCTAATGGCCTCTGGATTGTAGCAATCGCATCCAAGTCCGTAGACTGTCTCTGTGGGAAAAGCCACTAGGCCGCCATTGATGACGAAGGAGGCAGCTCTGGCTATTCTTTCACGATCGGGAGCAATTGGGTCCACTTGTATTAGCTCAGTCAAGAGTCCTCTACGCTTGGGCTTCTACATATTCGGGATTTAGTAAAGCTTGACTCGTCGGCGACATGGGAAAAACATATAATGATTTCGCCGATGCATTCACGCAAAGCCTGAATATTGATGTTTTCGCCCGGCATTTTCGAACTGAGACTGCACGGAGGCAGGGCCCCGTCTTGGTTGTTCAAGAGAATGGAGAGGCTTGGAGGACAGATACTAGATGCCATTCAGATGGAATCAGACAGCGATGAGCTTCTCAGACGCCTCTCAGATCCTGTATGGTTCCAGGCTTTCTCGAATGTGCTGGGATATGATTGGGATAGCAGCGGATCCACGACGGTGACAACAGCTGTGGTGAAGGATATCCTGAATAGCAGCAGTTTCGGATTGAGGGCTGCAGGGGGGAAAGGGCAGAGATCAAGAGGTGTCCCCCTTGAAATACAACGATTGTGTGCCTCTACCCACTTCAACAATGTCGAGGAACGAGATCTCGTCCATTCCTCAAGGATGTGCGCTAGGATAGATACTGCAGCGATCCAAACAGGGCATCAAATCTACCATCATGTTATCGTCTTCTCGAACAGTGGCAAATGGGTGGTCATCCAACAAGGCATGAATCCGACATTGAAGTCAGCGAGGAGATATCACTGGCTAGGCGAGAAGGTCAGGTCATTTGTTGAGGAGCCTCACTCTGGCATAGTAGGGGATATGGTTCTGGAAAAAGCCCTCAACATGACCTCTCGTGACAGCGAGGAAGGAAGAAAAGCAAGCGTGGATATCGCATCTGAGAATCCGGATTCACTGAGACGCAGTCTTAGATCGATCAGATCTCTTGAACAATCAAGATTATCTGATTGGATAGAGGGTTATCATTCAGATCCGAACAGATTCCTGAGGGTGATCCATGAAGCAAAAGTGAACTGGGGCGCACTGAAGGCGGCCTATCAGCTGAAGCCCGCCGACTATGAACAGCTACTTGGCATAAAGGGCATGGGTCCGACAACCATCCGAGCCCTTTCGCTTGTCGCAGAAGTGATATACGACGCGAAAGTAAGTTGGCGGGATCCAATCAGATACTCATTTGCTTTGGGCGGAAAGGATGGGGTTCCATTCCCTGTGAATAGGAAGTCATATGATGAGACGATCCATTTTCTTGAAGATGCCATTTCTAGAGCAAAGATGGGCGAGAAGGAGCGGGTCCAATCGCTGAGGAGACTGAGGGGCTTCGTGGGCTCGATATGATTCCCCAAAATCAGTCGTCGAGATACGCCCAGCGTCTTCGGAAGGTATTTCAAATCCAAGAGAAGATAAAAGACATACATCGGTTGCTTAACAAGGCTTTCGCTATAGCGATTGTTTCTGATGGAGTTCTCATGATATTCGAAGCCGATCCGTTGCAGAAGGGTTACTTCCATGTGAAGAACACACCGACTCACATGCCAATTCCGAACTGTGTCAGAGCCGCCTTCCCTATAGAATCCTTCGATAACAGGGCAGTATGTGTGGTTTCTGAGGATGTTTTCGAATCTATTGAAGGCTATGCTGCCATCTTCCACGAATTCGTTCATTGCTTCCAGTGGGAGACATGCGAGGAGAAGCTGAAGATGACGCTAGGCGTGGCGCAAAAGGCTATGGCTGAAGGGAATATCAGCTGGGAGCTCGACTACCCCTTTCCCTACCATGACCCGGATTTCATCAAGGATTACTCTTTATTCGCAAGAGCACTTCAGACGAATGAGGCAGACGAGATACGGAGGCATCGGGACACCCTGAAGAAGACATTAGGGAGGCGAGATTGCGATTACATGATCTGGCAGGAGTGGAAGGAAGGATTTGCCCGCCTTATTGAGAATAGGATAAGAAGGCGACTTGATATCCCTGAGAATCACTCGGGACTAGAGCAGCCCTTCACGAGGATTTCGTTCTATGAGGGAGGCTCGAGATTCATCGATTTCCTGAGCGCACGACATTCAGGACTGCTTGACGACCTAGAGGGGCTTTTCCAGAGGCTGTGAAGTTGAAATTCACCCCGGACAGATTGCATCCTTTGGCATTGAGAGGCAAGAAATGCTCTTATGCATAGGGCGCGTCCCTTGAAGACAGAAACCTTGAGATATGTAAGCCTCGGCACGAGTGGCCTCAAAGTTTCACAGATATGCATGGGCAGCTGGCATCTCCCGCGGTCAAAGGAGAGGGACCAGTTCGGCGCCCTGGAAGTCGACATCGAAGCCTTGAGGAGGGTTGTCAAGACTGCGATGGATATGGGATTGAACTTCCTAGATACTGCCAACAGATACCATGGCGCGATGAGTCCTGTAGACTTGATCCACAGAGGAAATTCTGAGAAGGTGTTGGGAGAAGTACTCAGGGAATATGACAGAGAGAGCTATGTTATCTCTACAAAGGTTGGGGCAGAGATGACCGCCTGGGCGAATGGTAAGGGGCTATCGAGAAAGCACCTATTCTGGCAGAACCGAGAAAGTCTCAGGAGATTGCAGATGGATTTCATCGATGTGTACCTAATACACACTTCGGACCCGGAGACGCCCAACTTAGAAACACTCAGGGCGATGGACGATTTGATATCGATGGGCAAGGTGCATTACATAGGATCGTCGAATCTGAGTCCGGAGGAGATAGTGAATTTCATGGATCTCTCAAAGGAGAATAGATTGAATGGATTCATCACTCTGCAAGAGGTCTACAATCTTCTTGAAAGCCAGATCGAATTGACGAAGATGCCCTTGGCGAGGCACTACGGATTCTCGATAATGGCCTATTCGCCGCTAGCAGAAGGATTGCTCTCAGGGAAATATCTCTCAGGTATTCCGGAGGGATCCAGAGCGAGCTATTCAGAAGCTCTCAGGAGGGACATAACTGAGGAAAGATTATCAGTCATCCGAGAGCTTGCTGATTTCGCCAAGGAGAAAGGCATCACCCTTCCACAGCTGGCCATAGCTTGGATACTTAACAAGCAGTCTTCGTTGGGGGTGAGCATAGTGCCCATAATCGGCGTGTCAAGTGAAGACCAACTCAGGGAGAATCTGCAAGCCGCCGAGATCAACCTCACGCAGGATGATGTCAAGGCAATACAAGCTATCATTGCTGAATCGAAAGCTCGCTAGACAAGATCATCCCTAATATACGTCGCGCGCATGTCTCAGGTCATACCAAACATCGATTGTGCCATTCGTTGATTATCGACCTGACTGTCATTCTTATTGCGTCCTCGCTGCTATGTTTGGGGCCCCATCCCAATGACTTGAGCTTGGTCACGTCAAGCCTCATGAATTTGACATCCCCAACCCATCCCCTTCCTCCTCCGACACCGCCAGTAAGAACATGCCGCGGATTGTCGACTCTCATCTCTTCCTCCACTATTCGCGCTATCCTTCTCACCTCGATATCATCTTCTGAGCCAACATTGAACACGTCGAAACTTTGTCGTGCGATTCTAGCACAATAGGTTATTGCCTCTATCGCGTCATCGACGAACAGGTAGGACTTTCTTTGCGTACCGTCTCCCAATATTTCGAGGTGTGTGGGATCGTTCTTCAGCTTGTTCATGAAGTCATACACGACACCATGGCTCAACCTCGGTCCCACAATATTCGCGAATCGGAGAATGATTGCCTTGAGATCATAGGAAGCACAATATGACGAGATCAGTGATTCGCATGCGAGCTTACTGGCACCGTAAACGGAGATTGGTCTCATGGGAGAATAGTCCTCAGAAGTCGGGAGTAAGGTGGCATCTCCGTATACGGTCGATGACGAAGCGAATATCAATTCCCTCAGACCGTGGGCCTTCATTTCCTCCAAGACATTGAGGGTCCCTCGGATGTTCACCTCGAAATGAGTGTTTGGATCTCCATTTCTGACTTCCGGATTCGCGGCGAAATGGAAGACACTTCCACACCCCTGTACTGCGCGGCCTATGTCTGCCTTTTCCATAATGTCCCCTTTGAGGACTTTGACTCTCCCCGTCTTCACCGCGTTGGAGAGATTCCTCTCATGGCCTGAGGAGAAATTGTCAAGAACCGTTACTTCATAGCCGTTTCTCACCAACGCATCTACCAAGTGACTACCTATGAAGCCACCGCCTCCAGTCACGAGAGCATAACGGGCCAGCATCTCATTCCCCGTTTCAGTTTCCCTGGACACACTTAAAGCATTGGCCTGAGGTATGTGCCACCGTTGTTCGTCAGTCCTCTTACGTAGCTCATATAAGCAATTGGACTGGAACGTAATTGAATCTGACGCAGAGCACTTGGCATAAATAGGGATGCGTGATTCGTTTCTCCAATGGGAAGAACCAAGTGCGCAGGAACCCTTGTCGTTGACACCTCGCACAGTCATTATGCAAAGGTATGTCCGGCGCCGATCGAAGCCGTGAGGTTGGTGGATAGGTTCTGGTCTCCCCGCATCAGATCTCTACAGGGGGTGACCCTGCCAGCACAGTTCACTCTTCTGGAGGAAACAGGCCGCACCTTCAATTTCCGGCGTGCCTCCGGAAGGAAGGAGGGACCATTCCGCGGTCTCTTCTTCAACGACTCCGATGTCTACAAATGGGTGGAAGCAACTGCATTCTCTCTTGCAGTAACTCCCGACGAGAAGCTGCATGAGCTTATTGAGCAAACTGTTGGCGATATATCTGCGGCACAAGATGAGGACGGATATCTGAACACCTTTTTCATGTTTGAGCAGAAGGGAGAGAGATGGAAGAACCTAAGGGAGATGCACGAACTCTATTGTGCAGGCCATCTTATCCAAGCAGCGATAGCCCATCACCGGGCAACTGGTTCAAAAAGATTTTTGGAAGTGGCGATTCGTTTAGCGGATCATATCTCCAAGGTCTTCGGGCCAGGAAAGCGGGACGGAACTCCAGGCCACCCTGAGATTGAAATGGCACTTGTAGAGCTATTCCGGGAGACCAATGACCGAACCTATCTGAATCTGGCCAACTTCTTCATTGACAACCGAGGCAAGGGGATAGTTGGGGGTAGTGCAACCCTAATCGATCACAAACCGTTCCGTGAATTAACTGACATCGTGGGTCATGCAGTGAGGTCAATCTACCTCAATTGCGGCGCAGCAGATCTCTTTATGGAAACGGGCGAAGGCGCCTTGTGGGATACCCTTGAACGCCTCTGGAAGAGCATGATAGAAAAGAGGATGTATGTGACGGGGGGAGTAGGAGCTCGCTACGATGGTGAAGCATTCGGAGTAGACTATGAGCTGCCGAATGAGAGAGCATATGCAGAGACCTGCGCTTCGATTGCAAACATCATGTGGGCCTTCAGAATGTTCCTGATAAGCGGAGAGGGTAGGTTCTTGGATCTCCTGGAATTGGCCTTGTACAATGGAGCCTTATCAGGTATCTCCTTGGACGGCGAACAATTCTTCTATGTGAACCCCCTCGCAGATCGCGGGAGACACAGGCGTCGAAACTGGTTCGATTGCGCATGTTGCCCGCCCAATATTGCGAGGACGTTGGCCTCTGTTCCTGGCTATTTCTATGCACTCTCGGACGATGGAATTTGGATAAATCTCTACGGTCAAAGCGTCTCCCATCTTGCTACGGGAGACAACCTGATCACAATAGAGCAGAATACGGAGTACCCATGGCAAGGAGAGGTCGAACTAGTCGTTAGGCCAGAGAAGGACATCCAGCTCTGTCTTCACCTGCGTATCCCTGGTTGGTGTAGGGATCCCAAGGTCAGTCTGAACGGGCGATCAGTGGAGGCAAATCCTCGTCCGAGTGAATTCCTTGTTCTGGATAGAGTCTGGAGGGCGGGGGATCGCGTCCACCTTTCGATGCCTATGCCTGCAGAGAGAATTGTCTGCAATCCACATGTCTTCGAGAATGTTGGGAGAGTGGCGCTAAGACGGGGTCCTCTCATCTATTGCGTTGAACAGGTCGATAATCCGGGATACGATGTCTGGGAATTGGCATTGCCCATGAATGCTCGATTAGAGGTGGAACGCATCCCTGACTTGCTCAATGACATAGTCCTCATTCGGGGAATGGGTCTGTCCCTTGATTGCAAGTGGTCTGGAAACTCGTTGTATGACCACGTTGGCAATGAGTGGTTGGCTGCCCGCCCAGTCAGATTCACAGCCATTCCATACTATGCATGGTCAAACAGAACCGCCGGACCAATGACTGTGTGGATTCGCGCGATTGCTGGCATTTGAACAAAGATATCCCCGGTCCATGAGCTGCAGGGAGTTGGACGATGAAGACGACTTCAGATTCTGTGGAAACGCGGAAACAGAGACTCAGGGAGGTGATATGGGAGCTTCTTGTCGCAGAAGGTCTCGCAGTCCCTCCATTTCCCGTAAGAGGGAGAATACCGAATTTCGTAGGTTCGGAGCAGGCTGCGAATCACCTTGATGAGATCAAGGAATACCGGGAGGCCAGCATCGTCCTCATTGCGCCGGACTATGTTCTATTCTATGCAAGGGTGAAAACGCTCTCGGGTGGCAAATCCATACTTCTGGCTACTCCAAAACTGAGGGAGGGATACTTACTTCTGGAGCATGACAAGCTAAAGGGACTGGAGAAAGCCGCATCAACGATATCTGGAAGCTTCAGATACGGGATCAGAATGAAAAGAGCAATAGGTGTGGATTTCGTGGTAGAAGGTTGCGTGGCAATTGATAGATCTGGAAACAGGCTTGGGAAGGGAGGGGGGTATGGTGACGAGGAAATATCTGTTGCTCGCACACTCAATCCCTCTGTCAAGGTTGCGGCAATTTGCTCATCAAAGCAGATAGTTGATGCTGTTCCTTTTACACAAGCAGATCAACCCGTTGACTTTATCGTAACAGAGATCGGAGTCATCAGGACGCGTTGAGTACTTCACAGTCTTTGAGATATTACAACGTGGGCTTCGTGAAATTGGCACCTCTGACAAGCATTGACGGAGTCAGCGTAGGGATTGTGACTTCCCACCATTTTATCCAGCTTCTTTCACGTCCCAAACCATCGATGTTGCCGAGGATCCTAAGCATGTTATCTGATAATCTGAGACCTCTTACTGGTCCGGCAATCTGTCCGCCTTCTATCCTGAAAGCCCCGTCCCGTATTATTGTTGAGAAATCGCCGCTTCTCATGTTTTGGTATCTGTGGTACCAGTTGTTTGTTACGTATAGACCATGATCGACCATGGCAACGAGTTCATCAAGGGATTTTGTTCCCGCGCCCACAACGAGGGTGAAAGGCCTTGGACCAACGAGACCGGCATTTGCTGTGCTGACAGTGTTCATCTTCCTTGCAGTATTCGAGTTGTGGAGATATGATTTCAGCGTGCCTTTTTCGATGATCGCCTTCCCAAGAGTGGGCAGTCCCTCATCGTCGAACATCGCTGCTCCTGGAGCTTCTGAATTGGTTGGATCATCCTCAAGACACAATGAGGGTGACGCAATCTTCTGGCCAAGTTTGTCTGTCAGGAATGAGGATCCTGCTAATACGGAGAAAGCAGAAGAGGCAAATGCGACACGTTCAATGAGATTCGCTGAGATCATTGGTCCTAGGACAACATCATATTTCCCTGCCTCCGCTTGTTCCTGATTCAAAGACTTCTTGGCAATCTCCCCAGCATGCCTTCCCACAGATTCCGCATCTAGCTTAGAGATTGAATTTGTGGCATTGGCAAACTGCCCCGTCGCTTCTGAATCCGCGAAAGCCCTTACGTTGAGGTCGTAGATCGATGCTGTGAATGTTGCCTCGGCCCCTGCCGTCGTAAGGATTGTTCTCGTTTCCTTTTCCGCTGTGACCGCGCCTGCGACTCTGCTCGCGCCTGCAGACAGAGCAGATTCCATCGATGTTCTGACTACATCTGGCAATTTCGCTTGGTCTATCTTTGGATCTCCAACTGAGCGCAATTTTCTCGAATATCTGAATGGTCCCTTCGGGAGAGGAGCTCGCTGCTCGCCAGGCGGAGAAAGCCGTACTATCTTCATCAGCTTCGTGACCAGATTCTCAACTGATTGTCTAGAGAGATTCGTCGTTGAAAGAGTCGAGGCCTTACCCCCCATTATCGCGAACACCGAGAGTTGAGTGTCGTTCATTGCCTTCGATGCAATGACGCCGTTGTTCGCGAATCTAACCATATACCAGTCTAGGCTCTGTACTATGGCAACAGCATCTTCGGCCCCTCCCTTCTTGACCAGTTTCAAGGCTGTTGCTGCAGTGCCAGAAGCTACCATCAGAACGCACCTCCCAATCTCACATCCCTCAACCTGATTGTGGGCCCTCCGGTCCAAACTGGAATGCCTTGTGAGGGATCGCCTTTGCCGCACGTTGCTGACCAGAATCTCAGATCCTCGCCTACCGCATCAACGGCCTTGTAGAGACCCACAGTGGTCATCTCTATTGCAGGATTCCTGACCGGATCTGTAATCTCACCATTCTCCACCAGGAATGCCTCGAAACCCACATATCTTTGGTTGAATCTCCTATCGTCTATGTTCCATTCAGTGAAATTCCTCACATAAACTCCCTTCTTGATGTCTTCTATCAGTTCCTGGAATGATCTGTCACCCGCTTCCATGTAGGTATTGGCCATCCTGACAATAGGCTCTCTGTTATACGAAGAAGCCCTTGAAGCACCGTTGCTCTTCATTCCGGTGACAGCAGCTGTCTCCCTATTCTGCAGAAATTCTGTGATCCTTCCCTCCTTGATCAAGTATCTCTTTCTAGCCTTCACCCCTTCCTCATCGTACAAGTAGAAACCATAGGAATTCCTCAAGGTTGGGTCGTCCACGACATTGACTAGTGGCGAGCCCACCTCCATCCCAACTGAGTTGATGGAAAGATAGCTTTCTCCGGCTTGAGCTGCCTCTCTGCCTAGGATCCTGTCGGCTTCACCGGGATGACCACTGGATTCGTGGCATATGAGTGCAACGACCTCACCTCCTAGCAGAACATCGATTTTCTCCATAGGTGAGGGCTTGCCCAAGTCGAGGACCTTCGCCATCGATTCCCCCTCCTTCTCCATGACTTGCATTACGTCTCCTTTCTCAATCACTTCCCATCCGCCTGATTCACCGAACTGGCTGGAGCGCATGGCAGTGCCCTTCTGTGGATGAGATCCGATCAACATGTAGTTGAACGCCGTTCTCGGTACTGAGCTGCTGATCTCAGCGCCATCACTATTGATGACTGTCTTCTCAGTGACTCCTGAAAAGATGGTCAGGAAGCGGCTGACCATCTTCACGCTTCTTTTCCCCGCGATCTCAATTGCTGCTTTGTCCGAATCCCTTATGAGTTCAACAGCCTGATCCAACTCGACATTCTCGAATCTTATTCTTGGTTTGATTATGAATTTGCTTTTTGAGAGATCTTCAGAACTCAGTTGGACTGGCGGTTTCGCCAACGACGAAGTTGCCTTCGCAGACGAGACTGCGCGTTCTGCTGCTCTCCTCACAGAAGGTCTGGAGAGTTCATTCGTAGAGCTGAATCCAAGGGCTCCGTCGACGATCACCCTTATCGACAGTCCCTCAGACCTGTATGAACGGGACACTTCTAGAAGGCCATTCTTGACGAAGAATGAAAATCCAGTGTCTGATTGATGTCTAGCTTCAGAGTATTTCGCTCCGCTACTCGAAGACAGTCTCAAGGCCATCTTAAGCAAGTCTTCCATATTGCATCTGAAGGGTCGCGGGATTGTTGCGAAGTTATAAAGATTGTCAGATTTTTTGTTGTCCTGAGGATTCCCAATAGAGAACATGGGATCCAGGTCAGGCAGGTACCAGATCAAGATGACTTCAGATGGGATGGGAATCATCACATCAGTCTAGATTCATTTCCGATGGGTTCGCGAATAGTTATCACTCTGTTCGCGCAAGAAGCATATCCAGGGGGAGGCCAACAGGATCGCCGCCTTGGGGGGCGTTAATGTGATTCAGGTACCGGATACTGAAGGGGATCTGAAGAATATGGTTTTAAGCGAGAGCGCATGAATTTCTGGGAGACATATGGCTTGCTCGACATCGCAAGAGAACCATAGAACAGAGGCTAGGCCGGCGGGCTAGAAAGTTGTCAAGCAATGTGATCACGCCCTTTGATCCATGGAAGAGCCGGCTATGCACATGCCCCCCCAAGATGGTGCTTTCTCCCTACGTGGGGTGCGGTCACTCGTGCGTCTATTGCTACATAACATCGTATATTCCCAAGGCCTTCGAGCCCAGGCCCAAGAAGCAATTCCTGGAAAGGCTGGAACGGTCACTATCCAAGAAGATTCCAAAGGAACCAGTCGAGTTGGCGGCAAGTTCGGATGTATATCAACCTCTTGAAGCCGTCCTCAGACTCACTAGAGGAGCACTCAAACTCTTGGCGGATCACGATTGTCGTGTACAGATTCTCACCAAATCCGATCTGGTTCTAAGGGATGCTGATATCTTGAGTCGGGGAAGATTCAGTGTCGGGATGACACTAACCACGATAATGGAGAAAGTAGCTAGGAAACTGGAACCAAATGCTTCTTCGCCGAGCATACGAGTCCGTGCTCTACAGAGCCTCACCAATCTTGGAATTCCGACGTTTGCTAGGATAGATCCCATAATACCATGGGTCAATGATGAGGAGATTGATCAACTCATCAACGCATTGGCCAATGCCGGCGTTAGGCAGATAACTTGTTCTACCTACAAGGCTAGATGGGACAGCTTGTCTCGACTCTCGGGCTCATTTCCGGAGATTAGGGAGAAGCTCCTCACGGCGTTTCGCGAAGGCACGCAGATCCAAAGGACTAGATATCTACCAAAGGGCGTAAGACTTGCGCTCATGAGTATGGCCAAGCACGCGACTAAGGATAGAGGGATTGGTTTCGCCACTTGCAGAGAGGGACTCCAATACCTGAATTCGGCCAGAACATGTGATGGCACCCACCTGATACCCTAATCACTCTTCATCAGCAAAGCAATGATGTAGATCAAGCTTGACGCGAGAGCTATGGTACCCGAGGATGGCACGTTAACCAGAGCCGATAGCCCCAGACCGAATATTCCGGCAGAGAACGCTATCGCAAAGGAGGCCAATAGCATCTTGTCGAGTTTCTTGGTAACGATGGAAGCCAGAGCCGCAGGAGGAATTATCGCAGCATGCACGAGGAGGGCCCCCATGGTCCTAGCCACTATCACACCAGAAGCAGCTATGAGAGAGAAGAGAAAATAGCTGTACAGTCTGACGTTCAGCCCCATCTGCGACGCTCCTTCTGGATCGAACGCTATGTAGGTGAACTCCTTCCTGAAAAGGAGTATGGCGAACAAGGTGACTGTGGAGAAGAATCCCAGTAACCCAATGTCCGTCCACGTAAGCAGGAGCAGATCACCTACGAGGAATCCGTCAATGCGAGCAGCGATCCCGCTTGAGCCTGATCCTTTCAGAACAGCATAGATTGCCACCGAGAGTGCAAGTACAGAACCCATAACGATACTCATCTCGTGAGTTGTGCTTCTTTCTCCGGCCCGAGCTATGAGAAAGATTGTCACCAGCGTGAATGCCAGTGCGAATATGACGGGATCTAGCTGCAGATCGAGAATGCTTCCCAGGAAAATGCCGATCGCTGCTCCGGCAAGTGCAGCATGGGACACCTCGGCAGGCAGATATCCCAAGCCCCTGAAATTCGAGAAAACAACCGGCAGTGTCGCTATGCTGGAGAAGAGTATTGCCAACACTGCTCTGATGAAGAATGGCTCGATTAGAAGGTCAAGAATATTACCCATGATGTACGTCACCTGTAAGGGTGTAACACACTCCTCCGAAACTGAGTACTCTCACGCCTGGTCCATATGCCTCTTCAAGAGCCTCTTGAGTCAACGCCTCAAGTGGAGGGCCGCAGGAAATCAGCCTCTTGTTCAGAAGCAGAAGGGAGTCTATGTGTTCCGACAGGATATTGAAGTCGTGAACAACCATGAAGATGCTAATCCCTTTTTTCGAATTCAGTTCCTCGAGGAAGCCTATTATGCTCTTCTGTGCCCTGGCATCAACCCCGATGAAAGGTTCATCGAGAAACAGTATCTTAGGACTTGAGGCCAATGCACGGGCAACCATAACTCTTTGCTGCTGTCCCCCACTCAATTCGCCAAACAGCTTATCATTGACTTCAAGGAGTCCCACTGTCCCCAGCAGTTCCTCGACCTGCTGGATATCAGCTTTCGTGGTGATCCTTGGCAAACCCTTTCTTATCTGTATGCCCATCTCAATGACATCCGCAACCGTGAGCGGCACCTCTGTTGAGACACTTTCCTTCTGCGGGATGTAGCCAACGATGCTCCTGATCTTGTCCTGGTCTGAGAACGGATCGAGACCCAGCATTCGAACGGAACCCCTTACCGGCCTTATCATTCCCAGCATAGCCTTCAACAGGGTTGTCTTGCCTGCGCCATTCGGCCCTAGGATTATGCTGAAAGAGGGATGTCCGATCCGAAATGTCACATCTGAAAGAACCACATTTCCATCGTAAGCTATCGTAAGCGAATCTGCGCCAAAGAAGTCCTCCTCACGCCTTTCGCCTTTCGACATGAATCCCATTTGAGCAGAGTCCACGTCATATATACGTTTTCAGAAAAGAATGAATTGATCCTTCGTGTGCCTAAGTCTGCCGTCTTCGGATCGCGAAAACATAGTATTCGAAAAACGCAATCGCTAGAAGCAAAACGACAATGGCGAACAGAATCATATGAAGATCATCAAGTGAGTTCGGGTTCTTGCCAGTCGCTGCCCTGAAACCGGTTGCCAGAGCCCCGGCGTTATACATGATCATCGAATCAAATGAAGGATCTGGCAGAGCCGTCAGTACGACCATGGGAACGCCGGTTTCGGCAGATATTTGCCCGGCGGACTCAAATACCTTCGTCAATTCAGTCAAGTCAGATGATACGATCAGACTGTATTCTCCCGCTCTAAGCTTTGCTATGATGTCGTTTATGCGGGTCGCAGACAAAGTTATTTCCTCGGTGGACCCCACCAGGGACTCCCCAATGACTAGGGAGAAAGGGGCAATCAAATACTGCTCCTCAGGATACGTTATCAGCACTTTGGGATTCTGTTTGGCCAAGGATTTTGACAACTGGCCGGTCTTGGCAATAAGCGAATGGATTCGTTCCTGCAAAAGTGCATAGCTCCGCTCGAAATTCTGGGCCTGCTCCGGCCTAATGTCTGATAGCCTCGCCTGAACTGCTTTTGCGATCGCAAGATAATTCTCCGGCAGATACCAGAAACCGTGTAAGTTGTCTTCAGTTTCGCCCGGTAATCTAAGCCACCTCAGCTGACCAGCTAGGTCGGTCCTCAGATTTACCACCACATCTCTTTCTGATCTCCCCTTCAGGGTAGCGATTTGAGACGATAGATCAAGCTCCCATTTCAGATGCCCTGAGATCACGAGCAGATCAGCTTTCATGGCTTCGGAAACAATGCTCGGAACCAAGGAATATTCGTGAGGATCAATAGTGGGAGGAAGCAGCACTATCACATTGACCAAGTCTCCTCCCACCTCCTTGACTGGGCCAGCAATCATTCCGTAAGATACTGCGACTGCCACAACCGGACTATCCGCATATGAAGGAGGGAGGTGACAGAATGCGGCAAGTGCAATCAGAGGTAGGCATCTCAGGAGACTTGTCATTCGCTGAACAACCCTTTGAAATAATCCTCCTCGACCCGCAATGAGGAATCAAGACTCATCGGAGTGATGGAGATGGATCTCTCCGCCCAGACAGCATGAAGATCCGTTTCTCTTTCAAACTCAGGGCTGGGCCTGAAAGCTCCCCATTGCCAGTAGTACGGTCTTCCCCTGGGATCTTTCCTTTCCATTACGTTGTCAGCATATTTGCTTCTACCAAGTCTCGTTATCTTCATGCGGGTTGTTTGTGTTATTTCGAAAGGGAAATTGACATTCAGATAATCGACGCCTACTGGCAGACCCTTCCGAAGGACATGAGCTGAGATCCTTTCTGCGAAGTCCGAAGCAACTGCGAGCTTCTCGTTCAGTGCTCCCTTCGATGGTCGTGAACTCTCAGGGAGAGCAAGCGAGAAAGCGATCGCCTTGATTCCCATCACTGCTCCTTGCATGGCAGCTGCGACGGTCCCGCTTGCAAAAACCGTCTGCGCTGTTACATTGTCCCCGAGATTTATTCCAGATATAACGATGTCGGGAAGAGCCCCAGACAGGATCTGGCTCACTCCTAAGAGAACGCAATCGGCTGGATTTCCAGACACAGCATAGCCATGGCGTCCACCTATGCTCATTTTTCTGACCCTCAATGGCTTGTGAAAGGTCAGGCTCATCCCTGTCGCACTTCGAGGCGACTCAGGAGCTATTACCGTAATGCGTCCCACTGATTTCAGTTTGTCACACAGGGGCCACAATCCCTGACTCGCGATGCCATCATCATTCGTGACGAGTATCGTAGGCATACGGCGGAATCTCTCGGAGATACAAGGAACCTAAGTCTTAAATGTGGTGGTGCCCTTGTCCGGGATTCTTCTAGAAAGGCTTTGATGTAACGACTCTTCCCACAATTGTGACGGCCACCGCAATTGCGACAGCCAGGGCGATGCCCGCGAATGTGCCAGCTATTATTACGGATCTTCTCACCTCCCATTGTTCCTTTCCCATTCTTCTCTCAAGGTATTTGCCTATTAGAGCGCCAATTAGGTATGTCGTAGAATAGGGAGGAAGGGTCGTTAAGCCAGCCAATAACCCTATGGGAGAGAAGAAGGCCACTTGCAAGTGAGAAAAAACCATCGTGACAAGAAATGTGGCGACGGCCGAAATGGCTATGACATCCACCTTGAAGATGTCAATCGATCTTGAGACCCAAAGCGAGAAATAGAGGGCGTTAATGGGCCAATTGTAGGCCGTCCATGGGTAGAATGCGGATGGGATGGGTGCCATGTTCCAGAAGATCGAGACATAGAGAAAGGAAAGGAAAATAGCGACTCCAAGGAAGAGTAAGTAGGCCTTGTAGTAATCCAGAGGTCTGACGTTGAGAAGTTTGGCGACCTTCACTCTGTGCGTTATTATTGATGCGGCGCTTGTGACCTGCACGGGAACTATCCATGGGACTACATCGTTCGCCCTTGTGAAGGGAACGAAGAAAGCCTCCCTCACATACGGTATCGTGACGGATAGACCAGTCTCTGCCGTAGCTCTCGCTGCCAATGCTCCATTGAAAAACGGGAAAATGGCGAATGATATTATCCAGATTAACCACAATTCAGGCATGAGGGCAATGGCCAGTGCCACACCAATCAACGAACCGACTCCAAATAGTACAATGATCCATTTGAAGGGGATGTACGAGGTCTTAAGCTGATCCCTTGTAAGATGTCTCAGCGACGAGAATGCCTTCACTATTCCCTTGAAACCGATTGCGAATACTGCGAGCGCGATTCCTATCCCGAAACCAACATGTGGGCTGGCCCATAGATCGAATATGGATCTTTGTGCCCACCATTGGATCGGTGCGCCGTAGGTCCATTCCTTCTGCCACATCTTGAAATATGGAAGGTCTATTTTCAAGGCTATTGCGTTGCCGAATACCCAAGTGAACATGGAACCGATGAACAACCAGACTGTGGCATTGAATGGTATCAGCCATCCGACCATGTAGTTGGCGATGTCCGTTCCCACCGCGAAGACTGAGCCGGGAAGGAATCTTTCGATCGTTGAGGTGAGGTCGATCCACGGATAGGGTATAACGGTAATCTGCGTCCCCAAGAAAACAGACGTGAGGTTCGGGATGCCATATACAGTGAATTCGTATACGAGAGATATCACAGCCGCGAATGAGAAGTACATGATCTTCTCAGGAGTTCTTTCGGTCAGTGTCGAGATAGCTTGATAGTCAATTGGAGCAACTGGGAATGGTAGGTTCTCGACCTCTATGTATGCCATGCTAGTTATGAATGAGAGCCCATAATCGATCATCAGGATTGAAACCGTACTAATCAACGAAATCAAGATCGGAACAATCCAATCGGTGGAGAGGAAGGTCCTGTGAAGAGGCCCATAGCTGTCAAGGGCCGGAACATGCCACAGAGGGAATTTGTCCGCCAATCCGTACAGGATTGTATAGGGCGCAGATCTATAGTAGTAACTGAGGATAAAGCCTCCAAACATGCCACCTCCTACAAAATAGAGGCCAAAAGCCTGAAGCATGAAATATATTATGTAGGCTTCTTGGGAGGTCACGTATCTCTTCACTATCCTTCCAACTTCGGTGAATAGCAGGATGGTCACAAACACAGGCACGAATCTCTCCGTGCCCCCCAATGGTCCAACGGCGAAGCCCAGATACATGAGGGCAGGTACTGTGGTTACAAGTCCGAAGAGAACGGCTGAGACAGAGACAACCGTTAGCCCTGGAATGAAGGGTTCCTTCTCCTGCTTCCTTTCGATTGCCATTGAACTCACCCCAAGAGATCCTGATCCCTCGCGGTCTGGATGTACCCCTTTTCGTCCTCCGGAGAAAGCAAGCTCCAGACCAGCATCTGTTTCCTCACCTCATCCACGAAGGGATAGTTAAACCTGACCCATGAGTCATATGGGCCAGAAACCCTCTGGAGATTCAGGGATACCAAGTGCCTCTGTTCCGTCTTGCTTTTTGTTATGGTCAAGTTCATTTCCTGTCTGATATCTTGCTCGTATGGTGCAAGCCACACCCTTGCCTTGATGTTCCACGTTGATTCAGTTCTGGATGCAATAACGCTCTCGACGGAGAAGACCCCGGCTCTCTCGATTCTCTTGTTCCAGAGGTACTCCCTCATGAACGCCGCAATGCCTCCCGCTCTCTCATCGTCCTTAATCCTAAATGGTATGGGAATGTCCCATAGATCCCCTTTCGGCTTCGTAGGAAGCCTCCATCTCCTCTCCAATGATGGAGTCACAAGAATTGATATCCTGTACAACGGATAGAGAGATGCCAGTAGAACCATGACAATCACAGAGCCAATGGCCACAGTTACGAATGAGGAAGTGTAATTGACTGTGAGTTCAATGATCCCTAAGGTCCTCAAAAGATACGAGGCAGACAGGCCTGAAAGATAGCCTATCATTGATCCGACAATCGCATAGACAATGTTCTCCCCGAGAAACATGAGGCCTACCTGAAGAGGAGCAAGACCCAAGCTGCTGTAAATGTATCCCTCCTTCAGCCTCTCCATTGCACCACCTAGGATCGTTGACATTGTTATGAGCCCAGCTAGGATCATTGGTATGACCACGAACTGAAATCCAAAAAGGGTTGTCTCATTCTTCTTGGAAAAAGTGTACCGGGTGCCATTGTATGTCAAGTATACGTTCAATCCGTTGAAGGCAGAGAACAGCTTGCCCGCCTTGACGTAAAGTTCGTCAAAAGGCACTCCTTCGGCAGGTACGAAGACGCTTGTCAGGCTGGCCTCTGGTATCAGTTCAACGAGTCTGGCAGGAACGAATATCACAGAACTCGCGCTGAAGGCATACTCGTACGAAGGAGGCACCCTCAGACTGCTCAGCATGAATGTGTCCATCGGCATCACATCACCCCTGGGATTGTCGGAATCCTTGACATAGGTCAGCATCGCTGTGGTGTTCAGGATCGCGGCGATTCTAAGCCGGAAGCCATTCATGAGGATGCTGTCTCCAATGTCTACCTTCAAGTTGCTTGCGAGGCCAGATGGGATAATCGCAGAGAAGGTATCATTTTGCTTGAACATTGAACCCTTGACCTTGAATTTGTCGAAATCCACGAAGGAAGCCTTCAGTTCGAGAGGGCTAATTCCAGCTAAGACATTGATTTCGGCTGTGGAACTCGCAGACGTTACAACGATGAATCCGGCAGCGCCCTCCCTTGCTATTGATGGCATGTAGACCCAATATCGAGCCGCGAATTCGCTCTTGTTTGTCAGATATATTGAGGCGAACGTCATAAAGTCTTTCTCGAGCGGTGCGAAGTTGGAAGTACGCAGAGTAATGCCATTGTATCTGACGTCAGTCGATTCTGGGGTTACTTGGAGCACCTTTATCTCCGTAACGGACGTCAGGGAGGTCAAGGCAAAACTCACAAATACGATGCCTGCCAACGTCAGGGCTGTTCTGAACTTGCGCTTTTGCAGGTTGCTAACTCCAATAGTGACGGCAGAAAACGAAACCTCAAAACCACTCCTTCCGAGAAAGTGGGCACCCAGGAGTTCCTTTCTCAGTTCTGAGAGACTCGATGAGAAATTCACAAATAGCAGGAACAGGACAGGTATGACCAAAGCCAAGACTAGAGTTCCCATGAAAACCGCGGGGATGTTTGCGGCCAATCTGAATCCCGGGTGAAAGAGAGCCGGAATTGTGGCAACAACTATGGCAATCGCGGCTGTTATAGAAACACTTCTCAGCCCCCTTGTGAGACCATATATCAGAGCTACGAAGAGAAGTACGAAGGGAATGGCCAAGGCGAATGTCATCACTATGCTTGTCACGGAGTCCCGCAACACTCCGAGGGAATATTCATAGGCCTTGACCGAAAGTCCCCACGCCAGAAGGGAGTCAGTTAACGATGCTTCGTAATCGAGTCTTTGAATTTCATCCGAAAGAGTGCTGTTGAACTCTGCAGCCAGTTTCAACTGCTCTCTCGTTGTTGGATCTATGACTTGGATGTCTCTCTGGGCGACATATCTTCCATAGGCGAGAGTCAAAGGTTCACGAAGCATGCCTGTCAAGGCGCCATCTATCAGGAGCCTGTCTCCCTCTTTTCCAATTAAGTACCCATAGCCGTCCTGATTCTCAAGCGTGACATTCGCGTATATTGCGATTGTCCTTGTCAATGATGTGCTTTTCAGCATGAATCCGAATCTGGTTCCAGGAGGTGCGTAGATCTGAGCGATAGATTGGACGGCATCGAAGTCAAATCCCCACGACTCCAACGGAGCGTACCCTGGCATGCGCATCACAGAAACACCCAGCGCGATGGGTGCCTCATAGCCGCCATAGCTCCTGAGATTGAGGGAGTAGGCATTCGTGACCTCATACAAGGAGTTCGGTGATGATGCAGCCTGCAATGTATCAGAGCTAGTGATATCGAAGACCGTAGCGGTACCGCATTTGACGATGGCTGTTCTTGCAGTCGTTGGGTGACCCATGATGTTGATCATACTCGGATAGACAGACCCTCTGGTTCCCTTGTCGGGAGCGTACATTATTCGGCCTTCTTGGTCGATCATGTAGGAAGAGATGGGAAGTATAGGGGCCTGACCAGACCCCATAACGGGCGGAGCGGGTCCGTGGAATTCCGCCCATCCGGTTGCATTCGCCCTTGTAACAATCAAGGAGAATGGATCTAACGGATTTCCCGTGAAAACCAAGGCATTGGGGACTGGATTGTAGAGACTCGGATTCGTAGGGTCATACTCAAGCGCGTTGACGTAGAGGGTTGCGAAACCAACACCGCTGTAGGTCTCGCCGAGTCTAGATGGCTTGATCGGGTCCCACCCTCCTGAATAGATGCCATCAATTGGAGCCTTCAGGATATCAAGGAGAATATGGCCCAGGAATTGTGACTGAGGAAAGATGTTCTCAGTCTCCACAAAATCGACTGTGTCTGAGGGCGTGAAGAAGCGCAGCCTCATGTCATCATAGCTCACGACCCCCAATGCGATCGAGTTTGCCAGTTGAAATGGCTCCATGTCCATCATGTTCCTGAAACCGATTCCCTGACGGTATCCCGGGTTGGCAGTGTCATATCCAAGGCCAGTCAGCCCAGCCAGAGGAATGGTGCCGATCTTGGCCCAAGACCCTGGGTACGATTTCTGAAAAGATCCGAGTGAATCTCTGATGAGTCTTTGGATATTGTCCAGTCTCCTATATCCCCAATTCGACATGATGCTGTAGAACAACCCGGAATACACCAAGTTTAGGTGAGGAGTTCCGGATGTCAATTCGAGATCGATAACGAGATAGGGGAAGATCCGGTTTCCGATACTAGGATCGAAGTAAGTCTTCTCAACGAATTCCCTTGCTCCACTCAATGCCTGCCAGTGTCCGGATGTGGCTATGAACCACACAGTATATTTGGGGGAGAATCCTTGCTCTTTTAGCGATCTTATGAATTCCAGCAGATTGGCAACGCTTACGGCATCATCGGCCCCTGGTGAGATAGCTGGGACTATGGATGCAGAGTCATAGTGGGCTGTAATGATAATGACCTTTGAGGGATCCTCGGCACCCTTAATCTCCCCAACGATGTTCATTCCGGTCACTTCTTTCCATCGCATGCCATTCAGGATTTCGGTCGAAGGACTCAATCTGGACAATTCCCTGAGCTCCTCCGCTTCAGGGCCCATCACATATAGTCTGGGAGTCGTTAGGGGTGCAGATGACACCTTCGCCATCGCTTCAAAACGAGTCGTGGCACCATCTTCCAGAAACACTACTGCTGAGGCCCCCAACTTGACTGCAGTAATCCAGGCGCTTCCGGAATTGAACTCGAGGAGGACGATATTGCCTCGGATATCTCGGCCGTTCAGTTCCCGAGGGGTTCCATGCCCCAGGTAGACAAGCTTGCCTGAGGCCCTGACCTCTCCTGTCGCTATGCTGTTCGGATAGAGTGAGTGAGCTTTGATTGTGCGTCCTCCCACTTTCAAGCTGGATCCTCCGTCATACGGAACTGTCAACGTGTAATTGACGAGTCTTACTTGAAGCCCCAGACTCCTGAATCTCTCGGCTATGATCCCACCGGCTTCATAGGACCCAGGATATCCCGTGAACCGAGACTCCAAAGAGGATAACAAAGCAATGTCGTCCCTAACTCGGTCGATTGAAATGGCGGGTTGCTGCCCCTTGACAGTTGGGCATCCGTCGTTCAAAATGAAAGCGAAAATCAGAAGAACGATGAAAATCCTCTTCAGATGAGTATCCTTAGCCAATAGTCCCTCCTAGACTCCTAAGAACGAGAATAAAAAAATGTTGGAGGCCACGAGCTTAGTAGCCCGTGGGTCCTACCGATATGCCACCTGTGACAGAATTCACTCCCATCAGTATTGCAGCAACGAGCGTTGCGCCTGCCAAGAAACCAATCGCCACGGGAACTCCGACTTCCTCATATGCCTTGGCTCCAAAGACTTTCAGTGTGATTACTTTGAGCACCCACGCCAATCCTCCGTTTATGAGCCACATGCCGGAATAGAAGAATAGCGCGTAGGGGCTGAAGAAGAACCACGCAAACTGCGATCTTAGGAAGAATAGTACTCCGACCACGACGATCGCCAATGGAAACATCCAGAAGTTGAAGTCTGCCGGAGGTGCCGCGTCAGTGATCACGTATGGAATCTGCCAGCCCGTTATGTTTGCGCCGCTGCCCAATCCCCAAGCCTTCAGCTTCCCTATGCCGGTGCCAAATATGATGTACGTAGCAAACGGGAATCCTATGAGCACAGTTATCAGAATGCCAACGAGCTGAGCCTTGAAAATGTCAGTTTCTTTCGTTTTTGCCGGTTCCGCCATCGTGTAAGTTGAGGTGTATGCCCATTGGGAATGCGTGTTCTGAAGTATTACGCCGCCGACATTCGCCGTTATTGCGGTACCAGCCATCGTTGCCCAGGCAGACTGGGTCTTTGCAGCTGCACCCGTGGATGGGAAGGTGCCTATGAATGTACCGGCTTTCCATGTCAGTGTCCTCACTGGTGTTGCATCCGCTCCGCCCACCCAAGTACCTGTGGCTCCGCAAACTGCGACTATTCCCCACTGGTACAGCAGCCAGACTACAAAGCCAACTAGAAGCAATAGGACGTTGCCGCCGATTAGGGTCCAGATCACGAACCAAACCACCCATGTCAATACGAACCCGCCCCAGACAAGAAAGTCAGACAGTTCTCCTTCTCCTGCTTTCGCCTGTTGGAGCGCCCTCGAAATGCTCTCTGAGTATGTCCTGTATCCGAATATCACGGTCCAGATTCCGATCGCCAGGACAGCCCATGGGTTAGCGAAGGTGCTCCATGGGAACGGCCCAGCGCCGGCGGGATTCGTTCCTGGTGTTATTACGCCAGTATTCACTAGGACAAGCGGGAAGAGAACTTGGAATATGACCAAGAACACGACTATCGAGCTCAAGATGTCCAGAGGGGCTAGATAGAGGACCACTGCATCAGCTGGAATGAACTGCCACCAAGAGGCGATTGTTCTTTGCGAAATGGCGTTGAAAATGTCTGCGACGAACTGTAGATAAAATTGGCCGAATGCAAAGAAAATCGGGAATGGTGCCGGCTTTATTATGTAGTTCAGGGCTGCGATTACACCAACCAGGCCTCCAATGAGAAGACCTGCCAGAAATGGGATGGACTTAACGTATGACATGAAGGTATTCTTTCTCTGTTGAGACAGCATTTCATTTACAGGTACCATCATCGGGAATGGTAGTCTCTCCTTCTTGATTAACTGTAGGCGCATGACTGCGGCATGGAAGACCATGAGCAAGCACCAGAGGACTGTCATGAACATCCAGAAAGCTAGATAGGGGAACAGAGCGCCCAGCGGAACCGACGCCCCACCCAACCAAGCAGGGCTAATCAGGTTATAGTTGCCTGGAGTCCAAAGCCCAGGATAGTAACTGAGGAGGGCAGCTACGTTTGCATTTGTCTTTGCAAGGTAGGTTCCTGAGAAAATGAACTGCAGGAATGCTCCTATGACAAATGGGCTGTCTGCTGCAACGAACGCGATTGTCGTGACCACCGTAATTTCTTGCACAGCCAGCCCTGCCCCCGCGAGAACCACAGAGGCCAGAGCCAGGAGGAAGACCAGTCCATACGGAGGATAGATGGGAGATCCAATCCTGCCGGCAAAAATCGGTTCAAGACTTATGCCCATGGCCCACCATGTGGAGATATTTGCGAAGAGGCCGATTATACCGATTATTATGGCTAGAACTATTGCTCTTGTTGTGAACCCTGATTTGATTTCTTCTACTACACCTGTCATATGTTTTTACCCGAAATACTTTACCTTTGAAAATTAATAAGACTTTCCGGGGGGTCCACAAACGCTTAAATAGACTATCGCTCACGTCCGGAATGTTCTGGGATAGTACCCGATAGGATGTCCTACCCGACGAAGAATATACGTCTTGCACCCCGAACAGCCCCTTGTGATGGTTTCAGCGTTTCACCAATGACGTGATTCCTTGCTATCCTCGCACGGTGAACGGTTCTTCATCACCTAACACGTAATGTGAAGAGCTGCAATAGCCCGCCTACTCTTGGGCAGCTCATTGA